>CAJWLL010000019.1 GCA_913043275.1 uncultured Flavobacteriaceae bacterium
GATATGTCAGCTTTTTACAAGTTGAATTATATGCAATTACATTTGACTGATGATCAATCCTTTACTTTCCCCTCAAAGGCATATCCGAAATTGGCCACTAAGGACAGACATTACTCAAAAGAGGAGTTAGTAGATTTAGTTAATTATGCAGATCTGAGAGGAATAACCTTGATTCCTGAAATTGAAATACCAGGTCACGCCAAAAAATTTATTGAGGCCTACCCTGAGATTTTTTCTCCAAAATTAAAAGATTGGGGGAAAAACATGTGGGGAGGAGATGCCATTAATAATGTTGTCAATATAGGTAGTGAAAAGGTATATGACGCAATAAATGTTATATTAGACGAAGTCATAGAAATTTTCGACACTTCTCCATATATACACATAGGTGCAGATGAAGCGACCATCAATAATTTAAAGGGAGATCCAGAGGCTGAGGCCATGATGAAAAAAGAAAATTTAGATGGAGATGTTCATGAGCTCTATAGACACTTTATCGTTAGAATGAATGATCTGGTTAAAAGTAAAAATAAAACCATGTGTATTTGGGAGGGATTTAAGCGAGATGGTAAAGTTCAGATTCCCAAAGATCTAATTGTTTTTGAGTTTGAATCGCTCTACAACCTTCCTAATCATCTAGTCGAAGATGGATATACCTTAGTCAATACCTCTTGGGAGCCCCTATATGTTGTTGGAACTGGAATTGAGGGAGGGTGGATTCCTCGTAAATGGGAACCAAAAAAAATCTACTCATGGAATATGTGGCAGTTTGAAAATTGGTACCACAAATCTCCTTCCTCTAAAAAACCGATTCAGTTAGATAGAACCCCTCTTGTAATTGGAGCTCAAATGTGTGCATGGGAGCAAACAGATGAGGGTGAAATACCAAGTTTACGAAGAAGAATTCCCCCTTTCGTAGAAAGAATTTGGAATACTGAATATAAGATCCCTTTTAAACGATTTTATGATAACTTAGATAAAACAGACCAAAAATTATCTATTCTAATTAATAATAATAAACAAGACAGCCTTTTAATTGGCTTTAATATTATTGATGATGGCAATGGATTACCTATTAGAGCCAAAAACTAGTATTAAATATTTGTAATTGGATTAATTTATAATTTTATGCGAAAATTAATCCACTTATCACTTATTGCGATTAGTCTTTTTGACTTTTCGTATTGTAATTCTCAGTATCAAAGCGTTGCCAGAATTTGGAACGAGGTGATATTGGAATCCATTAGAAAAGATTTTGCAAGGCCCACCGTTCATGCGAGAAATCTTTTTCATCTCTCTGCGGCAATGTATGATGCATGGGCTGTTTTTGATGAGCAATCTGAAACCTACTTCCTCAACAAATCTAATCATGGTTACCACATTCCTTATCAAAAAACACATTATCCTGGAGACAAAGAAAAAAATAGGGAAGTAGCAATCAGCTACGCAGCCTTTAGGATTTTGAATCACCGTTATGAAGTATCGCCGGGTTATAAAAAATCCAAAGTCATAATAGATGAAGCATTTTCATCACTGGGTTATGATCCCAATTTTAATTCTATTGACTATACGTCAGGAAATCCAGCTGCTTTAGGTAATTATATTGCTAACAGCATCATAGATTATGGTTGGCAAGATGGTTCAAATGAGGAGTATTTCTATACAAATCTTTATTATGAACCTGTAAACAAACCTTTGATTTTAAAAAATTCCGGTGTAAAGGGAATTACAGATATAAATCGTTGGCAACCGTTGGCTTTCGAAAAATTCATCGATCAATCTGGCAATGAATTGGCCGGAAATGTTCCAGAATTTTTGGGACCAGAGTGGGGTAAAGTTTTACCATTTAGTCTTAAATTATCTAATCTAAAAACCTTAAAAAGGGATGGTCAAACATATCCCGTTTATTTTGATCCTGGTCACCCTCCACTTTTTTTAAGGGCCGATGGTTCATTAAATGAAGAATTTGTATGGAATCATAGTCTGGTCTCTGTTTGGGGTTCCCACCTTGATCCTGATGATGGTGTTGTCTGGGATATTTCGCCTAAAGGTATAGGGAATTTGGATTTTAAAAATAAAAATTACGATTTAGAGGTTTTACAAAAAATTTACGATATCGATGGTGGAGACAATTCTACCGGACATCCATATAATCCATTTACAGGGAAAGCCTATCTCGAAAATTTAGTACCGCGTGGAGATTATACACGAGTAATTGCAGAGTTTTGGGCTGATGGACCAGACTCAGAAACACCTCCTGGACATTGGTTTACTATACTCAATTATGTTTCAGATCATGAGGATTTCGAAATTAAATTTGAAGGTATCTACCCCATGAATCGACTCGAATGGGATATTAAATCTTATTTTATTCTTGGAGGGGCCATGCACGATGCTGCAATAGCGGCTTGGGGGATTAAAGGTTTTTATGATTATGTAAGACCAATAACTGCAATAAGGTACATGGCTGATCTTGGTCAATCGACAGACCCCAATAAACCCAATTTTCATCCTAATGGAATTCGACTTATAAAGGGTAGGATTGAACTAGTTGACAAAGATGATCCTCTTGTTGGAATAGAAAACCAAAACCTAAATAAGATCAAGGTTTTTACCTGGCGTGGTCATGAATATATTAAAAACATAAACACGGATTATGCAAAAGTGGGATGGATATTAGCAGAAAACTGGTGGCCCTATCAACGCCCTACCTTTGTCACTCCAAATTTTGCAGGATACGTGTCAGGCCATTCTACTTATTCAAGAGCTGCAGCAGAAGTTCTTACTCTAGTTACAGGGTGTGAGTATTTCCCAGGAGGACTAGGAGGTTTCAAAGCAACCAAAAATAAATTTCTTGTTTTTGAAGAAGGGCCCAGTCAAAATATTCAAATTCAATGGGGTACCTTTAGAGACGCTAGTAACCAATGTAGTCTTTCCAGAATATGGGGAGGAATTCATCCACCTGTAGACGACCTTCCTGGAAGATTAATAGGGGAGGATATCGGAATAAATGCTTTTAATTTTAGTTTATCTTTTTTTAATAAATGATGAAAAACTTTCTTTTTTCATTTTTTAGTTTAACACTATTAATGTGTTGCCAAAATGATCCTAATTCACAAATCATTGATGAAAATGTTGTAGGCCAATACATTGATGATTTTAATAAAAATGATATAGAATTGTATCAACAATTCATACCGAACGATGCTGTAAAATCTTTTTTACTAGATAATGTACCCTTGATTGAAATCCCTGATAAAGAAATTGAAGAGATATATTATTTTAGATGGTGGACCTATCGAAAACATCTAAAAGAAACAGAAGATGGTTTTGTGATTACCGAGTTTCTTCCAGAAGTAAATTGGTCAAAGAAACACAATACAATAAATTGTCCTGCTGCCCATCATATCTATGAGGGTAGATGGCTTAGGGACCCGAAATACGTCTCTGATTATATCGATTTTTGGTTAAAAAAATCCGAGGATGGTATCAGACAATACAGTTTTTGGGTGGCAGATGCCACACTTTCATTTCACAAGATTCATCGTAATGATTCTCTGATCAATGATCAGTTACCATTTCTTTTGAAAAATTACGAAAAATGGGAAGCGGAGAGACGGGAGAAAAACAATACACTTTTCTGGCAATATGACACAGCTGACGGAATGGAACATACTGCAAGTGGTCGAATACTTAACAATGGTATAGATACATTTACAGTTACTGCAACTCGACCGACTATTAATAGCTATATGTATGGTGACGCAATGGCAATTGCTCAAATGGCTCAAATACTCAATAAACCATCATTATCATCATCCTTTTTAGAAAATGCAAAGAAAATTAAACAAAATGTTCAACAACGTCTATGGAACAAAGAGCTTAACTTTTTTACCGTATTACCCAAAGATTATGATCAGGATGAAAAACCTGTAAACATTAGAGAGCTTATAGGTTATGTACCATGGTACTTCAATTTACCCGATGATAAAATAGAGTATGCTTCTGCTTGGCAAAAAGTAAAAGACACCCTTGGTTTTGCTGCTCCAATAGGTTTGACAGTTACGGAACGCTCACACCCCTATTTTCAAATTAGTTATGAGGGTCATGAGTGTCAATGGAATGGTCCTTCCTGGCCTTTCGCTACTACACAAACCCTGAAAGCTTTGGCAAACCATATAAATAACTACACTAATCATCAAATGGTTTCCAAAAAAGACTATTACGAACTATTGTTACAATACGCCAAAAGTCATAAACGAACTAATCAGAAGGGAGAAACTCTTAATTGGATTGATGAAAACCTCAATCCTTTTACAGGAGACTGGATTTCAAGAACTCGGTTAAAAACATGGGAAAATGGAACATGGAGTTTGGAAAAAGGCGGTGTTGAAAGAGGTAAAGACTACAATCACTCAGGATATTGTGATTTGGTAATATCAGATCTTCTTGGACTAAAACCACAAATTGATGGAAGCATTAAAATTCAACCTCTGGTCCCCGAAAACTGGGATTGGTTTTGCCTAGATAAAGTGCTTTTCAATGGAAGGGAGTTAAGAGTGGTTTGGGACAAGCGTGGTGACCATTACAAAATAGGGAAAGGTCTGATGGTTTTTATCAATGACAAACTCGTGACCAAATCTCCCTCTATACAAAACTTAATAATTGATTCATTTTGATTTGTAATAAAAAAACTAATAACTAAAAAACTTCAATAATGAATACCATCAAAAAATTAACCAAACTCTTCATTTTATTGGTTCTATGCATTAATTCAAAGATTTCCGCACAGAATTCAACAAAAGAACTCTCACTTAGCCCTCTATTTACTGATCATATGGTACTACAACAAAAAAATCTGAACCCTATTTGGGGAATGGCTAAAGGCGGTGCAGAAATCAAAGTTACAACCAGCTGGGGAGAAACCGCCAAAACTACGGCAAATACTAATGGAAAATGGCAGACAAAACTCAATACTCCAGCCTATGGTGGGCCTTATTTTATTAGTATTGAATCCGGAGATGACAAAATACAGTTGAAAGAAGTTCTCATAGGTGAAGTATGGTTAGCATCAGGCCAATCAAATATGGAATGGAAAATGAATCATTGTAGCGGGTGCATAGACAACCAAGACAAAGAAATCGCAAATGCCAACTATCCAGCCATAAGAATGTTTAATGTCCCTATGGATCTATCCGGAGAAAAATTAAAAAATCAGAAATGGGAAGAAACCAACTCTAAAAATATCGTTAATTTTAGTGCTACGGCCTATTTTTTTGCTCGAGAATTACACCAAAATATGGACACCCCTATTGGAATCATTAATACTAGCTGGGGAGGCACAAGAGTAGAGGCATGGACAAGTCCAAAAAAACTCAATGAGCTAGGTCCTACTAATCATATAGAGCATCAAGCGGTGGATAGATTTAATGACAATCAAGAAGAGTACAAAAGGTATAATGATTCTTTAATATCAGTTAATGAGAAGAACTTTGGATTTAAAATTATTGAATTTCCAACGAATAAGGAAGATGTTAAAAAAAAATGGCATGAATACGATTTTAAAGACCAAAAATTTTCTGAGATTGATTTTAATGATACTCAATGGAATAAAATTAATTTAGATCCAGACTTTGAGGATAGCTTATTTTTCGAAAATTTATATTTCGGGAATCAATCTATACTTGAAGACGGAACCGTATGGTTCAGAACAAAATTTGATGTAATAAATCCTACTGCTAAACATAATTTAATCTTTTCTATAGGAATTGATGATTTTGATCAGACATTCATTAATGGACAAAATATTGGAAATACTTTTCTAAATCTTGATGAACGAAATTATACCATCCCATTGGGACTATTAAAAAAGAAAAATAACGTATTAGCAGTTCGATTAACAGATTTTATGCTAGGCGGAGGTTTTAGAGGCCCTGCCTATGTGCTTTCAGATTCTGATTCGATTGGCTTGCCGTTTAAGGATTTCAGATACAAACACCAGGCAATCATTTCCAATGGTTATTTGATGGTTCACGACTATAATGAAGAGGATCTTCAAAAAAAAATTGTCAATGGTGAAAATAAATTTTTAAAAGCATATAACCTTAATGATCCAAATGAATATTCTATTCTTTATCATAGAATGTTAAAGCCAACAATACCCTACGGGATCAAAGGTGTTATCTGGTATCAGGGAGAGTCTAATGTCCGAAATTATAAAGAATATACTGTTCTTTTAGATGGAATGATAAACGATTGGAGATCCCATTGGAATGATGACTTTTCATTTTACTTTGCTCAGATTGCTCCATTTATTTATTCCACTTCAGAAATTTCTCAAGGTCTAAGAGATGCCCAAAGAAAAATTTTGAATGTGACTCCCAAAACGGGTATGGCAATCTTATTAGATATTGGAGAGGAGAATGATATTCACCCTCATAACAAACAAGATGTTGGAAAAAGATTGGCTCTTTTGGCATTAAATAAAGACTATGGATTTGACCTAGTGGACTCAGGTCCACTTTATTCAAATCATAATGTAAAAGATGAATACATTGAGATATCATTTGATAATTTAGGATCTGGATTAATTGCAAAAAAACCATTACTTGGCTTTGAAATTTCAGGTCAAGATGGTATTTTCTATACTGCCGATGCTGAAATTAAAAATGATATATTAAAAGTTTATTCATCGGAAGTAAAAAAACCAAAAGATGTTAGATATGGATGGAAAAATTATTTCGAGGCTACTTTGTTTAATCGAGAGGGGTTACCTGCCTCGTCTTTTACTACCTCAGATCAATAAAATAATATGCTTATTTTTTTTACCCTATCTTTTATTTGCCCAGTCTTATATTCCTATCAAGACAAAACCAATCGAATGGAAGGGGCATTGGATAACTGCTGTTGGGCAAAAAAACGAGCCCAACAATTGGACTGCATTCGGGAAAACCTTTGAGGTTAAAAAAGTCCCTGCCAAGGCCATGGCCAATATTGCTTGTGATTCAAAATATTGGATGTGGATCAATGGCATATTGGCTGTATTTGAGGGGCAACTCAAAAGAGGGCCCAATCCCAACGATACCTACTATGACGAAGTAGATATCAGTCCATTTTTAAAAGTAGGTGACAACAACATTTCCCTCTTGGTTTGGTATTTTGGAAAGGAAGGTTTTTCACATAAGAGCAGTGGTAAAGCCGGATTGATTTTTGACTGCCAGACTCCAGATTTTGAATTGATTTCAGATAGTAGTTGGAGGGCAGTCATTAGACCTGAATTTCAAACCGCTGGCCCTCCACTTCCCAATTGGAGATTACCCGAGTCAAGTATAAAGTACGATGCTCGAATGGGTAATTTTGAATTCATCAAAAATCATCAAAAAACCCAAAAGTGGGATAATACTATATCTTTAGGGTCTTACCCAGTTTCTCCTTGGAACAATTTGGTCAAACGTCCTATACCCCAGTGGAAAAACTATGGCTTAAAGCAATATGAAAACTCTATGGAGTTTCCTTTCATAAGCACCGGAGACAAGATAGTTTGCGAACTTCCTTACAATGCCCAGATCACGCCATTTTTTAGGATTGAAGCTCAAGAGGGTCAACTGATTACTGTTAAAACTGATCATTATAAAGGAGGAGGAGAGATCAATGTAAGAAGTGAATACATAACTACTAATGGGGAGCAAGCCTATGAAAATTTTGGTTGGATGAATGGTGAAGAGGTTTATTACATCATTCCCAAAGGAGTAAAGGTGATCGATCTATTGTACAGGGAGACCGGTTATGATACCGAATTTTCGGGATATTTTAAATCAGACGACGTATTCTTCAATACACTTTGGCAAAAAGCCAAAAGAACACTTTATGTCACCATGCGAGATACTTATATGGATTGCCCGGACAGAGAGCGATCCCAATGGTGGGGTGATGTTGTCAATGAAAGTGGAGAGGCCTTTTATGCCTTAGATCTCAAAGGTCAATTGCTAACCAAAAAAGCAATTTTGGAATTGATGGCTTGGCAAAGGGCAGACAACACCATTTATTCCCCTGTTCCTAGTGGTAATTGGGAAAAAGAACTGCCGGGTCAAATGTTGGCAAGTGTGGGATATTTCGGTTTCTGGAATTACTTTTTGAATACGGGGGATTTAGAAACCCTTAAAAAAGTTTATCCGGCAGTAAAAAAATATATTGATGTTTGGAAGTTGGATAAAAATGGAATACTCATTGACAGAATTACAAAAAACACAAAAAAAGCATGGTATTGGGGAGATTGGGGAGTTAATGTTGATAAAAAATTACTTATAAATGCATGGTATTTTCTTGCACTGAAAGGGTATCACCTGATGTCATTAGCAATAGGAAATCAAAATGAGGTCAGTTGGTCTCAACAAGCCATGTCAAATTTTAAGGAGGCTTTTAATCAATTTTTTTGGGATGAAGATAAATACAAGTCCCCCAATAATTTTGCTGAGGTAGATGACCGTGCCCAAGCTTTAGCAGTCGTCTCCGGTCTTGCCGAGGTGGATAAGTATGATGTTTTGAGCAATATTTTTCTTTCTCAGGAATTTGCTAGCCCCTATATGGAAAAGTATGTTTGTGAGGCCCTATTTCAAATGGGTCAAGGGGAATATGCCCTTGAACGATTAAAAAAACGTTTTAAGTTTATGGTCGAGAATGAGAAACATTCAACCCTCTTTGAGGGCTGGGGTACCGGTAAAGATGGTTTTGGTGGCGGCTCTAGCAATCATGCCTGGAGTGGAGGTGGCTTGACGATTTTGTCTCAATATGTATGTGGTCTTTATCCTTTGGAACCTGGATGGAAGAAATTCATGGTCAAACCGAATCTTGCTGGGTTATGCTATGCAGAAACAGGAAATATTACCATGGCAGGAAAGGTTGCGATTGGCCTAAATAAAATCAACACAGGGATGGAAATTAAATTAACCGTTCCAAATCAAAGTGAAGCACATTTATATGTTCCCATATTATATAAAAAAGTTTACATCAACGGCAAAGCCAAAAATTCAAAAAAGAATGATGATCAATATAATTTGATCAAACTTACAGGGGGAACTTATAAAATTCTTTATAGTCTAAACTAATTCCCCAATTGGTTTGTCTTTGGTTATAAAATATCTCAATTCAGATAAATCGATTTATGAATTTTCATTTATTGAGAAGAACGATCACAGGATGATGGTCGGAGGCCCAGCCTCCCATGGGAGTTTTCTTGTAAAGGTGCCTGGCTTGGAAGGCTTTTAAACCCTTAATGAAGATATAATCAATTCTCCTTTCACTTATTTTTTCGACATTAAAGCCATTGGAGGTACCATAATAAGGGTCTGATACTGCAAGATTTTTTTGTACATCTTCAAAATCAGATTGCATTTTTTGGATGGGAGCTTGATTTGGGGTCAAGTTGAAATCTCCCGTGATTATAAGTGGCAAATTTTCTTGATTCAGTGCTTTTACCTTTCTGGTGATTAAATCAATTGATTTTGCTCTAGCCAATACACCTCGGTGGTCAAAATGAGTATTGAAAACCCATATTTTATCTTGGGTCACTCTGTTTTGAAACAGACCGTAAGTGCAGATCCGTTCCAAAGAGGCGTCCCAGCCTTTAGAGACAGTATCTGGAGTTTCGGACAACCAAAAAGTATTGGATTCCAAAAGCTTGTATTTTTCTTTTTTGTAGAAAATTGGACTGTATTCACCTTTTGTTTTTCCATCTTTTCTACCTACACCGATATGTTTATAGCTTTTTAATGCTCCAATCAAATCTTGCAATTGGGGGTAAACCACTTCTTGCAACCCCATAAAATCAGCATTTTCATCCTTCAATAAAGAAGCCACAGTCTCCTTTCGGTTTTCCCAGACATTCATGCCATCCTTTGGGTTGTTGTAGCGTATATTATAGGAAATGGCTTTGATTGGTTGAGTCTGTTTAAATAATGCAAGGGTCAAAATCAATAAAAATCGGATCATGATTATCTGGTTTTTAAAAAGGAATTAAAGTTTAAATTTCTAAAAAAAACATAGATTCCAAAAATAAATAATATAATACTGAGAATTATCCCAATTTAAGATAGTAATTATCCTTAAAAACCACCTGGTTTTATTTTTTTGTCATGTCTATTGGGAGGGTAAAAGGTTTTCCCTATAATTCCATTGGCTAGAGATGTTATTCCATATTTATAACCCAAACGGTGGGTGATAATTTCTAAAGTATCATTTGGTTTTTCTTCTATGGGTCCAGTATAAATCTTCCAACCCTTGTAGGGAGCCTTTTCTGAAGAATAGCGGTAACCAATTCGTCCTCCTGGAGTTGGACAACTTAAGGTTACTTTACCCTTTTTGATATCAATTGTGGGGGCTCTAGTCAATTGGGCTTTGCCATTTGGATAAAAAGTCTTGATCAAATCTACTTCTTTTATAAATCCTTTGTCATCAATGGCTTTTATCCAACGATCACATTCTGTTCTTAGTGAGGCTAAAACATCAGCAAAGAGAGGGTCATCTGAAATGTTACTCAATTCGTGGGGATCATTTTCTATATCAAAAAGTTCTTCTTCCACTTTTGATTTTCTAAACCATTGGGCTTGGTTCTCATCCAAGGTTCCGGCATTTCGCATACGAAGGAGCTCTTGCATGACTTCCATTTTTTCACGATAAGCCAGTGGAAGGTAGTAAGGGCGGTGGGGGTGAAAGTTTTTCAAATATTTAAACCGCTTGTTTCTTACCGCACGAATCATATCCACGCTTTCATCAAAACGATCGGCATGACCGTGAATAAAAGTTCTAGGGGTTTTGGAAATAAATACACCTTCAAAAGCTTGTCCTTGCATGTAGCTTGGTATTTGAATTCCTGCCATTGACAAAAGGGTGGGAGGGAAATCAACAAAACTGATCAATCGACTATCCCTTTCACCGGCCCTAGAGCCTTCAGGGTAGCGGATGATGAGAGGAACATGAAGTCCAGAATCATACAGCAACCTTTTTTGTCTTGGGAGTGGTCCTCCGTGATCTGAGTACCAAACAATAATGGTTTGGTCCAAAAGCCCATCCTCTTCCAATTGTTCTAGAATTTTCCCAACCCCTTTGTCCATTCTTATGATATTGGTGTACATTCGCCTCATAGCGTTCTGTCCAATTTCGTTTTGTGGGAGGTAGGGAGGGACTTCAACCTTTAAATCCTTTGGAACCATAATAGGTACATGGGAATTTTTGTATTTGGAATCCGATATCTTAACACTTCTTTGGGGGGGGAATTCAACCCCATCAAAAATTTGCTTTTTAAAATCCCACATTTTTGATTCGTGACTTACTCCAAAATTAAATATGGAAAAAAAGGGGGTTTCTTTGTTGGGTCTATTCCTCCAATGTGCATAGATACTAGACTCGTCCCATGCTAGCTCTGATTTGAAAAACTGATAATCTTCTTTGGCATTATTAGTGGTGTAATATCCATTTTCTCGCATGATTTCACTGACCATTTTCACCTCTGGAGGTGGGACAGCTTGATAGTCTATAATTCCAGCTTCTCTGGCAGCAGGTTGTTGATTAAGGGTGCGCATATTTTGGGCCCCAAAGGAGTTCGGATATAATCCGGTGGCCAAAGTAGCACGGCTGGGGGAACAAACTCCCGATACAGAGAAATTGTGAGTATAAACTACACCCTCTCTGGCCAAGCGGTCCAAGTTGGGGGTATTGGCTCTAGAGTCTCCATAAGCATTAAGGTAATAGGGACTTAAGTCTTCTGCTACCAACCATAGAATGTTGAGAGGTTTATTTGTTTTGGAAATTTTGCAGTTTATAAGTAACAGAATACTTATAAATAAAATACTTAATTTAAATTTCTGCTTCATTTTTTATTTAAGGTTTGATAAATCCTCCCACAGCCTAAACATTCAAAATCTTCATAATCAAATAATTTTATGACAGTTAGAAGTAGCAAGTCTATTAATCTTGACATAACTATCCATACAAAAAATACGATTTTTTTAATTTTTTCGAGCATGAAAGTCCAATTAATTCCCATTCATGCTGCCTTTTATGCGAAGAGTTTATTTCAGCCTATTGTTGGGAAGAAAAAGACTACTTTTTCATTTTCGTATATTTAGAATTATAAACGGTTGTATCATGATTCAAAAAATCCTATTTGGTGTTATAGCTTTCGTATTTGTTTACCATCTTTCTGCTCAAAAAACTACTCCAACTATCAAAAATGAGGCAGATGTCCCCTTATATGAATTACCCCAGCTACTCACTACAGAGAATGAAAAACAAATAGATACTTCTTTGGAATGGGAGCGTCTGAGACGTCCTGAGATCCTTTCCTATTTTGCAAATCAGGTTTATGGAGTATCTCCAGATAAACTTAATTTTCAAGAAGTGGATGTCTTAGATAATGAGCCAGCTGCATTGGGTGGTAAGGCCATCCGTAAGCAAGTAAACTTAAATTTTAAAAAGGGAAATAAATCCATTAGCATATCCTTGTTAATCTATTTACCTAATAAAAAAATTAAATCGCCGGTATTTTTGGCTTATAATTTTAAAGGAAATTATTCTGTGAATACCGACCCAGCTATTTTAATCAATGGAAAAAAAGAAACTGAATTGAGTAAGGAAGAACTCAAAAAATTTAATGTAAGTGATAGAGGAGGGCGAAGCTCTAGATGGGCTATAGAGAAAATGATTGATGCGGGTTACGGTTTGGTGACGGTAGATTATAACAATGTAGATCCCGATCAAAATGATTTTTCCGATGGGATTCATTCGCTTTTTTACAAACCTGGACAATTGGCACCTGCTAAAAACGAATGGGGCTCACTCTCGGCATGGGCATGGGGAATGTCTAGGATAATGGATTTTTTGGAGACTGAATCAATGATAGACCACAAAAAAGTGATACTTTTCGGACATTCTCGTTTGGGAAAAACTGCATTGTGGGCAGGGGCAAATGACCATCGTTTTAGTATTGTGATTTCGAATAATTCCGGATGCGGTGGGGCAGCACTATCCAGAAGGAGATTTGGTGAAAAGGTTTCAGACATCAATACCAACTACCCCCATTGGTTTGCCAAAAACTTTCACAACTTTAATGAAAACGAAGCCGCATTGGCGGTCGACCAACATATGCTCATTGCACTAATAGCTCCAAGGCCAGTCTATGTGGCCAGTGCAAGTCAAGATGCATGGGCAGATCCGAAAGGTGAATTTTTGGCGGCCAAAGCGGCATCACCCATCTATCGACTCTATGGAAAAAAGGGTATTGAAAGTGAAAAATTACCACCCGTTAACACCCCTTTTCACGGAGCTATAGGGTATCATTTGAGAAATGGAAAACATGATGTTACTGACTTCGACTGGCAGCAATACATTGAGTTTGCTAATATGCACTTCGAATCAAATTAGTCAATGGTGCTTCCCCACCAGTCCTCATTGGGAAGATAATTTGGATTAAGTTGAAATGCCCTTCTTTTTTCAACTTTTAATTTCATTTTTTGTTTGTTTTGAAGGACCCATTCTTTCTCCTGCTTATCATCGTGAAGTGGATCTATCTTAGGAATTTTTGCCCCTGTTGAGCTGAGCCAATTTTCCAATTCACTTTTTAAAGCCATTCCATGTTCCGGAAATTGATCAATAATATTTTTTGTTTCTCCCATGTCTTCATTAAGTTCATATAACTCGTTTTTTCCATCTTCAAAATAGTGGATCAGTTTCCAGCCTCCTTTTCGAATAATGGCACTGGGATCCCCTCCCTGATTTCCGTAATGAGGATAATGCCAAAAAATAGAACGCTCCTTAAAATCTTTATTCTTTAAAAGTGGTACCAGACTTTTTCCATCTACACTAGTGGGGTTTTCGATCCCCGCCAATTCCAATAATGTGGGGAACAAATCCGCTCCAGTTACAGGTGTATCCACTATTTTTACGGGATTTTTGATTTGGGGGGCTTTGATAAAGAATGGGATACGGGTGCCTGCTTCCCACTGATAGCCTTTACCACCGCGCAATGGAAAATTACTCGTTGCATAATCATCGCCAGCCGACACACCCCCATTGTCGGATACAAAAACAATAACCGTATTTTTATCCAGGTTCAGTGTATCCAAGGTGTTTAAAACATGACCCACAGCTTCATCCGTTTGCTCCAATAGACCAGCATAAACAGGATTATCTTGTTTGATTCTAATAGGCAACCTTTTTTCCATTTTAAACCCTTCTTCCAAAACCCCTTGACTTACAGCCTTTTTTTGGTATTTGATCCATTTTTCTTTAGTGGTTTGAATGGGTGCGTGAACGGCATAAAAACTCAAATACGCAAAGAAAGGTTTGTCTTTGCTTCCCTTTATAAAATCAGCTGTCTCTTGGGCCAATTTCATGGAGAGTGTCATTCCTTTTTCCTCTGTTTTATCTTCTAAAAAAGGGTTGTTAAAAGGAGAAAAGTATCCACCTGAATAGGGCCCCCCCCTGTGGTATCCCCCCTTGTTGATTTCAAAACCGTGATCGGTAGGAAGTGATTGCTGTTCTTCAGAACCCAGGTGCCATTTGCCGGCAAAAAAAGTTCTGTACTGCTGCGTTTTAAACACTTCAGCTAGTGTTGTCATCTCAAATGGGAGGTGCTTTATATATTCACTGGGCAACAATATGGTCTTACGTCCCACTGCCCTCCATTCTGTTCCGTATTTTGCACCAATCCAATCGGTTATGCCATGAACCGTTGGGTACATGCCAGTCAATAAGCTTGCTCTAGAGGGACTGCAAACCGAGGCATTGGCATGTCCTTGTGTAAAGTGCGTTCCATCATAGGCGATTTTGTCGATGTTCGGTGTTTCATAAAAATCACTCCCCGTAACACTCAAATCCTTATGGCCTAAATCATCTACTACAATGAACAGAAAATTAGGAGGAGGTGCAGTTTTTTTACAACTCCAAAAAGTAAACAAAACCAGTGTAAAAGTTATAAATCTCATATGTCAATTATTCTTTAAAGCTTCGGATGCTCTCGATTAATACCGTGCCTAAAATCAGTACACCTCCAAAAATTGTATTTAAAGCAGGATATTCTCCTAGGACAATCATTCCTATGATGATCCCATAAACTGGCTGTATACTACTTATTATGCTAGCAGTACTAATTGTAAAATTCCTAAAACTGTAAATAAATAATGTGTGACCTGTAGCGGTGGTCAGCAATGCAAGAATTAAAATTGCAGGAAGAGACGACTGCAAGCCTGTTATATCGTAAACGAAAAATACCGGGGAGAGCAATACAGAAACAATGATCAATTGGTAAACCATCAAAATAGATCCCTCATATTCGGTTGACTTAGATTTCATGTAGATGTTCCTGATAGAATAACATAATGCTGAAAAAACTCCAAAACCTATGGCTTTAAATTCATCGTTTTTCAAACTAAATTCTGGGACCAAAAAATAAATACCCGTCAAAACCATCAATCCCAAAAGAAGATTTGATTTTTTGAATTTAATATTTAGCATCAGGGGTTCTAGAAAAGCAGTAATAATTGGGTAAGTAAATACAGAAAGCATTCCAATGGCCACACTCGAAAGTTTTAAGGAAATGAAATAGGCGATCCAATGGATTCCCATCAAAACTCCACTTAAAAAAACAGTTCTCTGGTCTTTTTTATGAATTTTAAAACTCAATTTTTTCCACCTACAGAAAAGGTATAAAAAAACACCTCCTATCAACGCCCTTAGAAGAATGATCAAGGGAACGGGGAGGTCGATATACCTTCCTAAGGTTCCCGATGTGCTGATTATTAAGACAGCAAAATTAAGTTGAATTAGATTTTTTAAATATTGTTTTTTTTGCATCAAGCCAATTTATAAAATTCTTCCCATCCATTTCTTGGGGGATAACCTTTTAAAAGTTGATTGGCTAAATCGTTATTTGTGATGGTTTTTGTTTGTCTGTCAAACAGAATGGTTTGGTTGAGCTGTTGGGCAATCGTACCAAGGCAAAAAACTTGACTTAAAGGAGCAGACACCTCGAAGGGAGATAATGTATTTTCTAATCCACGGCATGCATTTATAAAATTCATAAAGTGATTGGTTTCACTTTTGTGGTATTCCGGCAAGTTATTTTGAACGTCTTTTGCATTTTCATCGGGAAGTATGCTCAATGTCCTACTGTGGGAGCCACCCTTAAAGGTAAGGTCTTTACCATAGATCACTTTTCCAGGCTTGATTTTTTTGGGGATTACCATTCCTTTATTGGTTTTTGCTCCAGTATCAACCTCAATATCTTGGTAATTCTCAGGTACTTCTGGCAGGTTTTCCACACCGTCTTGCCAAGTGACTTTTACCTTAGGCATTTCCCCCCTCTTGGGAAAATAAAAGGCCAATGTAGAGGATTGGGGATAAAATAAATTGTTGTGTCCTAATAATTGCTTGGGTTGAATTTTTTCTGGGAGTCCAAGATCGAGAAACTGATGAAAGCCGTCCATAATATGAGCACCCCAATCACCTAGGGCACCGTTTCCAAAGGCATACCAACATCTCCATTGGCCATCTATAAAATCCTTGTGAAAATCATGGTAGGGATAAGCCACATGCCAAGCATCCCAATCCAAAGTTTTTGGGACTTTACCTCCTACTGGGAATTTCTTCATCTGAGTGTTCCATCCATGCCATCGGCGACGCCCATTCATGTGCGCAGTGATTTTTTTAACGTCCTTAATCACTCCCTTTTCAACCCATGTTTTAAACTGGTAATAATTGTCTTGACAATGCCCTTGATTACCCATTTGGGTAGCTACATTGAATTTTTTAGCCGCTCTAATTAACATTTCCGATTCATCAAAAGTTCTAGTTAGAGGCTTTTCTACATATACGTGCTTTCCTAGAGACATGGCAAGAACAGTGATCGGAAAATGTGAAAAATCTGGAGTAGCAACACTTACAGCATCAATCTGATCTCCCATTTCATTAAACATGGCTCTAAAATCCTGATATCGATTTGCTTTTTTATGGATACCCATCGTTTTGAGTGTCTTTTTTCCTCCCATATTGATATCACAAAGTGCGATCACATTCGCAGCACCAGTAGCATAAAGGTCTCTCACTACACTTGTCCCCCTATTTCCAATGCCACAACAGGCCAAATTGACTTTATCATTAGGAAGGACTACTGCCTTTTGAATAACTTTTCCGGAGGAATCTCGAATTTCTTTCTTGGCAAAAAGAACATTGCTAGGGAGAACAATTAGTGATCCAATGGATATAGTAGTTTTTTTAATAAAGTCTCTTCGGTTTTTGTTCTCTTTATTATTTATTTTTTTCATAAAATTTTATTTTTCGATAGGTAGGGGGTATCCTAATTTTCAATCGGTTTATAATAAGACCTGTGAAACATTTTCAACAAATTGATCGTTATCTAATATAGAATTAAAAATTTTAAATAAAAATCAGATTAAATCATAACTTTGTAAACCATTCATACGATACTGTTAAATAAAAATAATTAATGAAAATTTTCACTTTCCTATTGCTTTTCATTGTGACTATAACAACAATATTTGCTCAAGAGTTCCAAGGTAAAGCGTACTATTTGTCAAAAACCAAAATGGATCCAAAAACTTGGGAAAATATCCCGCCAGAGAGAAAAAAAAGGTTTATGGATCGTATGAATTCCAATATGGAAAAGAATTTTGAATTGGATTTTAACAGTACTGCTTCCCTGTTCTACGAGGAGGAAAGTCTAGATAACTCTGAGCGGAACGGGCGATTTAATTTTATGTCCTTTATGAATCCTTTTCAAGGCGTTTTACACAAAGAATTTGCGACAAAAACTTTTACCAATCGACTGGAGCTTTTTGGAAAAATTTTCTTGATTAAAGACAGTCTCCTAAAGAGTAAGTGGGTGCTTTCAGGGGATTCAAAGAAAATAGGTAATTATACCGCTTATAAAGCGACAATGAGTAGGGAGGTGATCCAAGAGGTTTTTCAGTTTGGCAGGCAAAGTGCTGGAGAAAGTAAACCCAAAATGAAGACGGTCAATATCACTGCTTGGTTTACCCCTCAGATTCCTGTTTCAACAGGTCCTGCTAAACACGGTGGTTTACCAGGGCTTATTCTTGAGGTTAACAGTAATAATACCACCGTACTCTGTACCAAAGTAGTCATTAATCCTAAAGAAAAAATGAAAATCAAGGTTCCTAACAAAGGAACTGTCGTAAACTCTGAAGAGTACAATAAAATCCGTGCACATAAGATAGCAGAAATGCGTGAGATGTATGGCAGAAACCGTGGACAAGGTGGAGGTGGCGGACGCTTCAGATCTCGTTAATTTTAACTAGTAAAATTTGAGAAAATTATATCTAATAGGACTTTTTCTAATTACCACCTTGAATACTTTTGCTCAAAATATTGATCTAGAGGGAGTTATTAAAGACGCTGATGGTAATCCTATTATGGGGGCCAATATTGTTGCTATTGAAAAAGAAACTCAAATTCTCGATGGTTTTGGAATTTCAAATGAAATGGGCTTTTACAGATTGATCTTAAAAAAAGCAACAGATTATGAAATCAAAATATCATTTATAGGGCTGAAAGAAATAGCATTTATATTCAATGAAAAAAATAATATAGAAAAAAACTTTGTTTTAGAAGATCAACCAGAATCCTTGGATGAGGTAGAATTGGTTTATGAGATGCCTGTAACCATCAAAGGAGATACGATTATTTATAATGCTGATTCATTTAATACCGGCTCGGAAAGAAAGCTGGAAGATGTTCTAAAAAATATGCCAGGAATTGAAGTCAATGATGAGGGGCGTATAGAAGTGGAAGGAAAAGAAGTGACAAAAATCACGGTAGAGGGAAAAGATTTTTTTGATGGGGATTCAAAATTAGCCACCCAAAATCTGCCCTCTAATGTTGTGGGTAAAGTGGAGGTTTTAAGGAATTTTTCTGAGGTTAATCAATTGAGAAGTGTTACCAACAACGAAGATAATGTAGCCATTAACATAAGCTTAAAAAGTGGTAAGGATAAATTTTGGTTTGGAGAGTTGGGGGGTGGAGTTGGAAATAATGATAGGTTCGTTGCTGCTCCCAAAATATTTTATTACTCCATGGACCTCAGTGTAAATCTATTGGGGAATAGCAACAATATTGGAGAGCCGCCGCTTTCGCGAAGAGATTTTTATCGTTTTGGAGGAGGCTTCAACAATCTCAACGCTAGAACGGGAACCTCTATAGATATCAGTTCTGATGACGCTGGAATTACCGATTTGCAAAACAATAGAGCCAAATCCATCGACTCGCAGTTTGGCGCCTACAACTTTAGTTATACTCCTTCAGAAGCTTTTGAGTTTAGTGGTTTTGCAATATATTCTCGAGCAGAGAATATATTGGAGGAAAGAAATACTCGAAGATACATCGTTTCTAATGCTCTTGAAGAAACTTCGGAGTACACAACGCAAGAGACCGAACAACAGTTGTATAAATTTACCACAGAATTTAACCCCAATGAAAATCTTCAAACAGAATACAATTTACTCTATAAAACTTCGAATCAAAATGAACTTTCTGATTTGACTACCATTTCTGGAAGACAAGGATTAAGGGTTCCCGAACAAATTGGACAGTATAGGATTCAGACTCCTTATTACCTCAATCAAGAGTTACGTATGTATTTCACCTACAATGAAGATAACATCTTCTCATTTGAATTTCAACATTTGACTCAAGAAGAGGATCCTTTTTATCGTGCTATCAAACAGTTTGAACCTTTTGGAGGTTTATTGAATTTAAATGTTGATCAAGAAAATTTCAACATCAATCAGAATCGACAAGCTAAAACTGATAAAATTGAGGTTAAATTGGACTATTTTTACATTCTTTCTCCCAAAGCCAATCTTAATTTTACGTTCGGTATTACCGATGTAAAACAAAATTTTAATTCCTCTATTTTTCAGATTTTAGATAACAATTCCAATCAATTTTTTTCACAAACAAATCTCAATAATGATGTTTCTTTTCATTTTCAGGATGCTTATGCAGCCATCCATTACCGTTTTATATCTGGAATTTTCACTTTAGATCCAGGTGTTACATTACATTCTTATAGGACAGTTGCCAGGCAATTAGAGAGTTCTGTTGATAATAGTTTTGCCTTTTTTCGACCCGATTTACGCATTTTACTAAAACTAAAAGATTCTGAGACTTTAAGACTTGTTTATCGCTCTACACGACAATTTAGGGACATCAATCAATTGGCCGAAGGATATATTTTCAGAAACTATAACTCCTTTTTTCAGGGAAATTCCAATTTGGAAGCAGCCTTTTTCAATGTGGTCAATTTGAATTACCAAAGCATCAATATTTTTAATTTCACTAATATATTTGGGAATCTAAGTTATTCGATAAGAGACAATGCTATTCAAAGTACTACCTCTGTTGCAGGTATTAATAGCGTAAGGTCTGCTTCTAATTCGAACTTTTCTCAAGAGACCTATACTGCTTCAGGTCGAATTGACAAAAGATCAAAGAATGTAAAGGGTGGAGCGAGTATCAATTATAATTATAGTGATTTTAATAATGTAATCAATAACAATCCAACTGCCTCAAGTAATTTTACTCAGCGATACCGATTGAATATAGCTACTAATTTCAGAACCAAACCAAATATAGAAATCGGTTATACATATAGTGTCAGGGATTATAAAACGGGAAATATTGCTAGTAAATTTTATACCGATGCGCCTTATGTTCGCGTTGATGCATATTTTTTAAAGGGATTTGTGTTTAATGCAAAATACACCTACAACTTTTACCGTAATCAGGAACAAACCCTTAACGAATATCGTTTTTTAGAAGCAGATTTATCTTACACACCTCAAGGCTCCAAATGGGAGTTTGGCATTAGTGCTAATAATTTACTCAATGACACACAGATTAATAGGGATAGTTTCAATCAATTTTCCTTTACGACCAACTCATATATTATTCAGCCAAGGTATGTTGTGTTTCAAATTACATATGATCTGACAGCCATAGGAGGTAAAAGCAATGAAAAAAAGAAGAAGTAATTAATTTAGCATCCCAATGGCCGTTATCCAATCTATCATATTGTTAAACCAATTATCCACGGGATGACCCGTTTTTCTTATCCCGAAACCATGATCCCCATGATGATAATTGTGTAGTTCGCTCACAAAACCTTTTTCTGCCCAATCGATATAGAGTTTAGCACTAGGTATGGCCAGATTTAATTTATCAGCTGTGGTGCAAGCTACAAATAGAGGAGGGCCATAAGCGGGAGGCTCTTGGTCCTCTAAGATCACCATCCATGGGTAAATGGGAACCAAAAAATTAGGTCTGTCTTTTTCTTCAGATTTATAGGTCGCTTCAATGCTCACTGCACCCCCGGCAGAGAATCCCATAATCCCTATTTTGTTAGGATCGATAATGTATTTGGCGGCATTTTCCCTAACATGAGCAATGGCATTCAATGCATCCAGATGCCCGTAGGTCAACTGCTTTTTTTCTTTTAAGTAGGGTTCATTCAGTCCTTCATTTTCACCAATCAGATGAGCGGGAACCAAACGGTATTTTAAAACAAAAGCAGCAATTCCTTTTTCATTTAAAGCTTTTGCGACATCCAAGCCTTCATGGAAAAACGCATTGGATCTCATCCCCCCACCGGGACATACCACCATGGCCGTAGTGGATTTGGAACTTCCCTCTGGTAAAAACACCTGTATAGTTGGAATGGAGATATTTTGAAATTTGTATTGATCGCCCGAATAACCTTTGGTTTTGATCTCGGGTTCTCTGTAGTCCAGTCCACTATTGTCATATTCTAGGGTGATGATTTCTTGACCACTCAAATGGACAGAAAAAGTGAAGAGCAGAAGGAATATGAGTTTTTTCATTTTATAAAAGTTTATAAGTAAAAAACATCTTATATAATTTGAGAACTATCTTTTTAATAAATTTAAGAACTCTTGAAAGTATTTAATTTTTTGATTAATTCGGGAACTACTTCAAAGGCATCTCCAACTACTCCATAGTCTGCGGCTTTGAAGAAAGGTGCTTCAGGATCATTATTGATGACAACCTTTACCTTAGAGGAGTTGATACCCGCCAAATGTTGAATAGCTCCAGATATACCAACTGCTATGTAAAGGTTTGATGCAACGGGTTTACCTGTTTGTCCGACATGTTCACTATGAGGACGCCACCCCATATCAGAAACAGGTTTTGAACAAGCTGTCGCTGCACCCAATGTTTCAGCCAATTCTTCGATAAGGTGCCAATTTTCAGGACCTTTTAAACCTCGACCACCAGAGACAACTACATCAGCATCAGCAATACTCACTTGACCACTTGTTTTTTCGATTTTATCGACCTTAAAGTCAGTTTCTAAATTGTTAGCTGACTTATCCTCAGTGGTAATTTCTTTGTGATTTTCTCTAAGTCCAAAGGAATTGTTTGATAAGCCGATAATGTTTACTTCGTTATCAAGAACGCAAATGTTGAAAGCTTTATTAGTAAAACAAGATCGTTTTACGGTAAGGGGTTTAAGTGATTCAGGCAGTCCTACAACATTGGAAGCATAGCCTGCCGAAAGGGAAACTGTCAATAAAGGGGCCAAGTATTTTGCATTCGCACTTGAACTTAAAACCACCAGCTTTACTCCATTTTCTTGTGCAACCGAAGTTAGATTCGCAGCATACTGCTGGGCGGTGAAATTTTCCAATGAAGGGTCACTAATTTGAATGACCCTGTCAACACCATAAGTCCCCAGTGTTTTGGTATCGCTGTGGTTGAAACTGGCAGCAATCAATTCAACTTCCAACTGGTCGGCGATGGACCTGCCATAGGATGCCAATTCAAGCGCAGACTTTTTAAACTTTCCGTTTTCGGATTCTGTATAGATTAAAATACCCATAATGTGTTTTCTAAATTACTTTGGCCTCGTTGTGAAGTAAATCGATGAGTTGGTCAATTTGATCGGGGTCAACCATTTTTACCGCTCCTTTAAGGGCAGGTTTTTCAAACTTTGATATGGAAGACTTGATCTGGCTGTCAACCGCAGGCTGTAACGTCAAACTTTTTTGTCGGGCTTGCATGATACCTCTCATGTTGGGAATGATTAAATCCTTTTCTTCTACTAGTCCTTTTTGAGCTCCGATAACCAGTGGAAGCTGACAAGAAACGGATTCAATTCCACCGTCAATTTCTCGTGAGGCTTTGGCAGTATTGCCTTCTATTTCAAGTGCCATACAATTGGTTACAAAATTATATTCCATCATGGCAGAAAGCATCCCCGGCACCATGGCTCCGTTGTAATCGATGGACTCTCTTCCCGCTATGATCAAATCATAGTTTTCCTCTTTGCAATGGGCACTCAACTGCTGTGCTACTTGAAAGCCGTCTATAGGGTTGAGATCAACCCTGATAGCTTTATTGGCTCCTATGGCCAAGCACTTTCTCAGTGTGGGTTCACAACTGGCATCTCCAACAGTGATTACAGTTACTTCTGCTTGTTGTTTTTGTTGATACCAAATCGCTCGCGTAAGCCCAAATTCATCGTTGGGGTTGATAATGAATTGCACGCCGTTTTTGTCAAAGGCTGTTGCATCATCAACAAAATTTATTTTAGAGGTGGTATCAGGTACATGACTGATGCATACCAAAATTTTCATAAAATTTACTTTTTAGTAACAATCATTATTTTGATCGAATAAGATAAAATTAGATAAAAATTAAGACTATAAAATGATTTGAAACCATTTAACTTTATACTAGGATAAGATATGTTTATATGTCTTTGTATAAAGGTTAAATTTTTAAAATATTCATTTAAGGTTACCCCCAGATATTGATGGAATTTAAAAAAAATCAATATTTTATCCCATTAAAGATTGGACTTTCATTGCTAATCCCATATCTCCATCAATTTTAATCTGACCACCCATAACCGCCATCATTGGGTTGAGTTCTCCGTCCCTAAGTTTCTCTAATACTTCAGTAGAAACACTTATCGTACAATCTGCCTCTAAGTCTTCCATAGAAACAGTATTTTGCTCGCCATTACCATTAATAAATACTGCATTACCATCGACGATAAATTTTAGGGTACCTCCTAAAGGGGAGGCATTTTCCGCTCTTTCTTTAAACTGATCAAATACTTTTTGATGACTCATAAAAATATATTTTCAACAAATGTATAAAAAAATGTATCCCTCCCAGTTTTTTAATAGTTTTGTTAAAAACCAAACAATGCAGTACAGAATAAAGAATGTTGCCGTTTTAGGTTCTGGTGTGATGGGTTCTGGAATAGCTTGTCAATTGGCAAATGTAGGACTTGAAGTATTGATGCTAGACATTTTACCCAAAGGACTATCTGACAACAAAACTAAAAGAAGTAGCGTTGCTGAAAACGCACTAAACAAATCCATCAAATCAAAGCCCGCTCCCCTATTCAAAAAAGAATACGCCAGTAGGATAAAGGTTGGGAATTTTGATGATGATTTTGAAAAAATCAAAGATGCTGATTGGATCATCGAAGTGGTCGTTGAAAGATTGGATATAAAACAGCAGATTTTCGAAAAAGTTGAAAAACATAGAAAACCCGGCAGTATTGTTAGTTCGAATACTTCCAGTATACCTATCCATCAACTGTCAGAGGGGAGATCAGAGGATTTTAAAAAACATTTTTGTGGCACTCATTTTTTCAATCCGCCTAGATACCTGAGGTTACTTGAAATAATCCCTATTGCTGAAACCCAGGCAGAATTGGTTGATTTCTTCATGCATTTTGGAGAAATCAATTTAGGAAAACAGACTGTATTGTGTAAAGACACCCCTGCTTTTATTGCCAATAGAATTGGAGTTATGTCGGGTGTTAAAGTATTTGATCTGACACAGAAATACGATCTTTCCATTGAGGAGGTTGATGCTCTGACAGGTGCTCTAATTGGAAGACCCAATACTGGGACTTATAGATTGCAGGACTTGGTAGGTCTTGATACTGGTGAAAAAGTCACCCAGTTTGTCATCAATAATGTCAAAAACGATTCTTTTTTTGAATCATTGGGTAAAGCTCCAGAAACAAAATTCATAACCTTTCTTTTGAAAAGTAATTTTTTAGGTAATAAAACGGGGAAAGGGTTTTATGAAAAAACTAATCAAAAAGACGCAAAAGGTAAAACGGTCATCAATGCATTGGATCTGAAAACATTGCAATACAAACCCAGTGTTCGCCCAAAAAACCCAATCATTAAAGAAGCTAAGGCAATTGAGAAAATGCAAAAAAGAATATCTTTTTTGATTGGTAAGGAAGACAAAGAAAGTCTTTTCCTAAAGGAATATTTTACAGCTATTTTTGCCTATTCCGCCCAAAAAGTTCCTGAAATTTCCGATCAATATTATCCTGTTGATGATGCCATGAGAGCAGGATATGTTTGGGATTTTGGTCCTTTTGAATACTGGGATTTGATTGGATTTCAGAATGGACTCGATATGATTGAAGCTGCCGGTGAGAAAGTCCCCGATTGGGTTAAGCAGATGCAAAAAGCTGGAGCCGAGCAATTTTACAAATACGAAAAAGGAGAAAAGAAATATTTTGATTTCGATAGTCATTCATACAAAACAGTTCCCGGTTCTAATGCTTTCATCATTTTAGAAAGTTTTCGGGAAAATACACCCATAATTAAAAACAGCGAGTGTGCTGTTCACGATATAGGAGACGGTGTAATGTGTTTGGAATTTCAAAGTAAAAGCAATTCTATAGGCGAAGGGATTGGAAAAGCGATTGCAGAAGCGATTGACTTGGCCGAAAATGAAGGTTGGAGTGGAATAGTGATTGGCAACAATGCCAAACAATTTAGTGTGGGAGCCAACCTTATGAATATTGGGATGCTGGCTATGCAAAAACAATTTGACACTCTGAATCAAATGGTGGCCGATTTCCAATCGATCAATATGCGAATCAGAACTTCTAAAATTCCAGTGGTTGGTGCTACTCAAGGCTACGTCTTTGGTGGGGGTTGTGAAATCACCATGCACTGCGATGCTGCAGTATGTGCTGCAGAGTCTTATATCGGGCTTGTCGAGGTCGGGGTAGGTCTCATCCCCGGAGGTGGAGGAAGTAAGGAGTTTGCCTTAAGGGTTTCAGATGGTTTTTACGAAGGAGACGTTAAAATGCCCATGTTAATTGATCACTTTAAGTCCATCGCAACTGCTGCCGTTTCCACTTCAGCCTCTGAAGCTTTCGATTTGCATTATCTTTTGGAAAACCGGGACGCCATTTCCTACAATGTCCAAAGAAACATTAGTTTGGCAAAAGAAAAAATACTGGAACTCGCTAAAGATTATATACCTCCTGCTCCCAGAGAAGATATTGAGGTATTAGGAAGATCAGGTTTGGGAGTACTCTATTCAGCAATTAATGAATATCGATTGGGAGGTTATATGTCAGACTATGATAAGGAAATTGCTCAAAAGCTAGCCTATGTTGTTTGTGGTGGTGACTTAACCAGTCCTCAAAAAGTCAGTGAACAATATTTACTCGATATAGAAAGAGAAGCTTTCATGAGTTTATTGGGTAAACCCAAAACCTTAGAAAGGATTCAATACTTATTAATGAATAACAAGCCTTTAAGAAACTAGTAGCATATGGAAGCATATATTGTAAAAGGATACAGAACAGCAGTTGGAAAAGCCAAAAAAGGAGGTTTTAAGAACTACCGATCTGATGACATGTCTGTTGATGTTTTGAAACATCTGGTCAGTCAAGTGCCAACTTTGGACCCAACCACTGTTGATGATGTCATTGTAGGTTGTGCAAATCCTGAGGGAGAGCAAGGCCTTCAAGTAGGAAGACTCATTTCCGCAAGGGCTTTAGGTATTGAAGTACCAGGAATTACTATAAACCGATATTGTGCTTCTGGACTAGAAGCCATTTCTATGGCAGTGGCGAAAATTAAAGCAGGTATGGGACATATTTATATTGCCGGCGGAACGGAAAGCATGAGTCTCATTCCTATGACGGGTTATAAATTGTCGCCAAGCTACAAAGCCAATATGGAAAATATTAATTACCATGTCAGTATGGGGGCAACCGCCGAGGCTATAGCTGAAAAATTCAACATTACCCGTGAGGCTGCCGATGCCTTTTCTTTTGCCTCTCATCAAAAAGCGGCCCATGCAATAGATGAAGGTTATTTTGAAGAAGAAATTGTACCCATTACCGTTGAGGATGTATATGTCAACGATGGAAAAAAAGTGAATAGCTCTCATACTGTCGCGGTGGACGAGGGCGTGAGGCGAGACACCACTATTGAAGGTCTAGCCAAATTGAGGGCCGTATTTAAACAAGGTGGAATTATTACGGCAGGAAATGCCTCACAAACTTCCGATGGAGCCGCCTTTACCCTGGTTATGAGTGAAGAAAAAGTTAAAGAACTGGGCTTAGAACCTCAAGCCAGGATGGCTGCCTGTTCAGTAGGAGGGGTTGATCCATTATTTATGGGTATTGGACCTTGCGAAGCCATCCCCAAAGCATTGCATCAAGCGGGACTCAAATTGTCTAATATAGAGCAAACTGAGCTTAACGAAGCATTTGCTGCTCAAGCTTTGGCCGTGATTCAAGAAAGTGGCCTGGATCCGGACACAGTCAACGTAAACGGAGGAGCCGTTGCCATGGGCCACCCCCTAGGTTGTACAGGGGCCAAGCTCACTATTCAACTGTTGAACGAAATGCAACGCCGTAATCAAAAATATGGGATGGTGACTGCCTGTGTTGGTGGGGGACAGGGAATTGCTGGGATTTTTGAAAGACTATAGATTAAACTTTTTTGACGACATAAGTAACCACTCCCCAGACGACCAACTCATTGCCCTCTGTTACCTTTATTGGTTGGTATTTGGGGTTTTCAGGCATGAGATAGACACAGTCTTTTTCAATTTTTAGTCGTTTTACTGTGAATTCCCCGTCGATAAAGCAAACTGCTATTTTATTGTCTTGAGGTTCTAAACTGCGATCGATGACTAACAAGTCTCCGTCATCCAGTCCGGCACCTTGCATGGATTCTCCCGATACACGGGCGTAGAAAGTTGCCTCCCTATTTTTGACCACCTCACGGTCAATACTGATACGCAACTCCTTAAAATCATCTGCAGGAGAGGGGAAGCCTGCTGAAATCCCTTCTTGTACCAAAAAGGAAGACTTACCCAATCCTTGATCAGGTTGAAAAAAGATAATTTTATTCTCTTTATCACTCATTTTACTCTGATGATTTCGTTTATTTCTGTAGTAAACCGGTTGGAAATATGCTCCCGTTTCATCTTCCATGTTTGTTTTAGATCCTGATTCGCCAACTTCATTCGATGTGGTCCATAACGGCGATGAATTTTGTCCAGCGTTTGCATTAATACCTTGTGTTTTAAGGTATTCTGTTCGAATAAGGTGATTTGTCTGGAAGAAGAAGGCGTTAGCCCCAGTAGTATAACCCCTGCTTTTTTGTATTCAATTCTCGGTTTGAAAATGCTCTTCAACCCCATCAATGCATAACGATTTAATACAAAATTGGAATCTGTAGCGTGGGGCAAAGTAAGGGTACAGCCGTTTCGGTATTCTGCTGCATTGGGATCAAAGGGATTGCTACTTATAAAAACATGAAGGGCAGTAGCACAACTTTTTTGCTTTCGCAGTTTTTCAGCCCCCAAGAGTGTGTAGGTGGTGATGCGTTCTTCGAGATTATTAAATATAGTAAGCAGATTTTTAAAACTTCGTGTAACAGCAATGGATTTATTTGTAGAGGTCACCTCTTCCAATTGTATGGAGGGAATGCCTTCTAGGTCTCTTTTCAACCTGAGCCCTAGTATACTCATTTTTTTTTTGACCCATTGGTCGGGTAAATTCACAAAATCCATGGCGGTTGTTACACCCATAGCTTGGAGTCGTTTAGTGTGTTGCCTGCCCACACCCCAAACGTCTTCTATGGGGGTCCATTTCAGTGCTTTCATTCGTTTTTCCTCACTATCGATAAAGTAAACTCCCTGGGTTTTTTTGTCAAATTTTTTAGCAATTTTGTTGGCGATTTTGGCCAAAGCTTTGGAATGGGATAGGCCTACTGATACTGGTATTCCGGTCCAACGCTTTACTTGCTTGCGCATTTTCAAGCCCATTGTGCTAAGGTCGAAATAATTAAAGCCCTCAAATTTTAAAAAGGCTTCGTCTATGCTGTAAATTTCTACATTGGGGGTGTAGGTTTCCAAGATTTTCATCACTCGAAGGCTCATGTCTCCATAAAGGGGATAGTTAGAAGAAAAAACCTTGATGTTGTGCTTTTTGAATTCGTTTCGAAATTTGAAGGCAGGAGCTCCCATAGGAATCCCCAAGGCCTTGGCTTCATTACTTCTGGCAATAACACAACCGTCGTTGTTGGAAAGAATAACCACTGCCTTGCCTTCGTGCTGAGGTTGAAAAACCCTTTCACAAGAAGCATAAAAATTGTTGCAATCAATTAAAGCAAACATCTATAAAATTAAATTTTGAAAGGAACGGCTGTATAAACAGCTTAATTTTTAACCTAAAAACAACTTTGTCATCAACACTGACTCAACACAAATTTAATAATAATTGGATTGTTTTATAGACAAAATATAACCTCTTTGGGCAAAAATTGTAATTTTGTTTTTAGGATGAGTAGTAATATCATTTAATGGACAATTTTTCATTTTTAAATTCAGCTCACACCGCTTATTTTGCTGAATTATACGACCAATATTTGCAAAATCCAGATGCTGTAGAACCCAGTTGGAGAGCATTCTTTCAAGGCTTTGATTTTGGGATGGAGCACGGTGAATGGCCAGCAGATGTAGCAGAGGTAGTAGTGCCCGATTCGGTCAAGAAAGAATTTCAGGTTGTAAAGCTTATTGAAGGTTATCGCACCCGTGGTCATTTATTTACCAAAACCAACCCCGTACGTGAGAGAAGAACTTATAGTCCCAATTTGGAGGTAGAAAATTTTGGATTGTCTAAGGAGGATTTGTCTAGTGTTTTTAATGCTGGAACCATAGTTGGAATTGGCCCTAGCACCTTGTCCGCTATCATCGAAAATTTGCAAAGAACCTATTGTGGTTCCATTGGTGTAGAATACATGTACATAAGGAATGTAGAGAAAAAAGATTGGATCAAAGAGCGATTACATCAAAATGAAAATCATCCGAATTTTAGCCCTGAGCAAAAGAAAGACATACTCTACAAATTGAATCAAGCTGTTAGTTTTGAAAACTTTTTGCATACCAAGTATGTTGGGCAAAAACGATTTTCCCTGGAAGGAGGGGAGTCTCTTATTCCCGCATTAGACGCACTTGTTTTAGCTGCCGATGAGAAAGGAGTAGAGGAGTTTATAATGGGAATGGCCCACCGGGGAAGACTCAATACCTTGACCAATATATTTGGAAAATCCCCAAAAGATATTTTTAGTGAGTTTGATGGAAAGGACTATGACGATGTGGTTTTTGATGGAGATGTTAAGTACCATATGGGTTGGACCGCTAAGATAGATCCCAATAATGATGGAAAAAAGATTAATATCAATTTAGCGCCTAATCCCTCTCACTTAGAAACAGTAGGGTCTGTTGTAGAAGGAATCACCAGGGCGAAATTGGAGAATAAATTCAATGGTGATACCTCAAAAGTTTTGCCTATCATTGTTCATGGTGACGCTGCCATTGCCGGACAGGGTATAGTTTACGAAATTGTTCAAATGGCCCGATTGAATGGCTATTCTACTGGAGGAACTATCCATATAGTGGTCAACAATCAAATAGGATTTACGACCAATTATCTTGATGCCAGATCCAGTACCTATTGTACCGATGTGGGAAAAGTTACTTTGTCACCCGTGATGCATGTGAATTCAGATGATGTTGAGGCTGTGGTCCACTCCGTGCTTTTTGCACTTGACTTTAGAATGCGTTTCAATGCCGATGTTTTTATCGACCTTTTGGGTTATCGAAAATATGGTCATAATGAAGGTGATGAGCCGAGATTTACCCAACCTAAACTATATAAGACCATTGCGGCTCACAAAAATCCAAGAGATATTTATGCGGAAAAGTTGATTGATCAGGGTATCATTGATGTGAATTACGTTGATAGGGAAGAGGTTGCTTATAAAACCAAGTTAGAGCAAAACCTTAAAGTTTCTAGAATGGAGGAAACCACTGTCATCACTCCTTTTATGGAAGATGAGTGGCTGGGATATAAGTTAGTAGACGAAAAAGGCATGCATCCTGATGTGACTACAGCTGTTGATTTGGAATTACTCACTGCAATAGCCAAAATCATTACCAATGTCCCAATGGACAAGAAGTTTTTGAGAAAAATTGAGCGTCTGATCGCGGATCGAAATAAGATGTTCTTCAAAACCGATAAGCTCGATTGGGCCATGGGAGAACTTCTTGCTTATGCTACTCTTCTTTATGAGGGCTTCAATGTTCGACTCTCAGGTCAAGATGTTGAAAGAGGAACTTTTTCGCATCGTCATGCTGTTTTAAAATCAGAATCCTCTGAGGAGGAAGTCATATTACTTAATCTGATTGATCCTGAGAACCAAGGGAAATTTAACGTTTATAACTCCTTTCTATCAGAATATGGTGTTTTGGGATTTGACTATGGTTATGCAATGGCTAGTCCCAACTGCCTAACCATTTGGGAGGCACAGTTTGGAGATTTTTCCAATGGTGCTCAAATCATGATAGACCAATACATATCAGCAGCAGAAGACAAATGGAAAACCCAAAATGGTATTGTATTGCTCCTGCCTCACGGATACGAGGGTCAAGGTGCTGAGCATTCTTCGGCTAGGATGGAGCGTTATTTACAACTGTGTGCCAAGGATAATATGTTTGTTGCTAATTGTACAACCCCTGCTAACTTCTTTCACTTACTGAGAAGACAAATGAGAGGCAATTTTAGAAAGCCTTTAATTGTTTTTACACCCAAAAGCCTATTGAGACACCCTAAGGCCGTTTCAAAAGTTGAAGCTTTTACGAAAGGTCGTTTTCAAAGACTAATTGCTGATGATGAGGTAAACGCTAAACAAGTCAAAACATTGGTTTTTTGTTCCGGTAAATTTTATTATGATTTGATCGATGCCCGAGCTAAAAAAGAAAGAATAGATGTGGCAATTGTCAGGTTGGAACAATTATTTCCCTTGCCTCATAAAGAAATTAAAGCTCAGATCCAGCGCTATAATAATCTTGAGGATTTGGTATGGGCCCAAGAGGAACCTCGTAATATGGGTCCTTGGGGCTATTTGTTACTCCATTTACCAGAAGCACAACAAATGCGACCAGCCACCAGAAGATATTATGGTTCCCCAGCTGCTGGTAGTAGCGTTAGATTTAAAAACAGACATCAACAAGTGATCGACTATGTGTTTGATCCTAAGTTGGATAATTTTATTAGAAAAAAAAGTAAATCTTTGTAAATTATGATTTTAGAGATGAAAGTTCCCTCACCGGGAGAGTCGATAACCGAGGTTGAAATTGCTCAATGGCTTGTCGCTGATGGTGACTATGTTGAAAAAGATCAAGCCATAGCTGAAGTAGATTCTGACAAGGCTACTTTAGAGCTACCCGCTGAAGTTAGTGGAATCATTACCCTTAAAGCCGAAGAGGGTGAGGCTGTATCGGTAGGTCAAGTGGTTTGCCTTATCGATACAGAAGGAACACCAAAAGATGGACAAAACACTCCTCCACCTGTTGTAGAGAATGTTCCTGCAGCTGAAGAAGAAGTAGTCGAAGCTCAAGCAGACCAAAATTATGCCACTGGCTCTGCCTCTCCTGCCGCTAAAAAAATAATTACTGAAAAAGGAATGGATTTTGAAAGTGTAATCGGCACCGGAAGGAATGGAAGGGTTACTAAAGAGGATGCTATTAAGGCTCTACCCAGTATGGGTACTGCTCCTTTGGGAAGTAATAGAGGTGAAGAACGAAAGAAACTCTCGATGTTACGTAGAAAGGTGGCCGAAAGGTTGGTTGCTGTTAAAAATGAAACAGCAATGTTGACCACTTTCAACGAAGCAGATATGGCTCCTATTTTTGCTTTGCGAAAAAAATATAAGGAATTTTTTATTGAAAAACATGGGGTTAGTTTAGGCTTTATGAGTTTCTTCACCAAAGCAGTTGTAAGGGCTTTGAAAATTTATCCCGATGTAAACTCTATGATTGACGGCGATTATAAAATTGCATACGATTACTGTGACATTAGTGTTGCCGTATCTGGTCCAAAAGGATTAATGGTTCCTGTTGTGAGAAGTGCTGATGATTTATCATTTAGAGAAATCGAACAAGAAATCAAACGATTAGCCATTCGTGCTAGAGATGGCCAAATCACAGTGGATGATATGACAGGAGGAACTTTTACCATTTCCAATGGAGGCGTTTTTGGCTCAATGCTGTCTACTCCAATAATCAATCCACCTCAATCGGGTATTTTAGGAATGCATAACATAGTCGAACGTCCAGTTGCTATAGATGGCAAAGTAGTAATTCGTCCCATGATGTATCTAGCCTTATCCTATGATCATCGCATTATAGACGGGAAGGAGTCGGTAGGATTTTTGGTAGCACTTAAAGATGCGCTAGAAAGCCCTGTGGAATTTTTGATGGACAATGATATAGAAAAAGCCCTGGAGTTATAGGCTCAGAGTTTTGTTTCTGTAATCGATGATTGCTCGATTATTCTTTAGAAAATCACTCCCTAAAATCCCATCGATAGGTTTTGTAGTTTCTTTTATTAGCGTAGCGTTGATGTGTTGCATATCTAGCAAAACAAAGGCGTGTTTCCCAAAATTATAACGTCCCAAAATTAGATCACATTGATTACCTAATACGGCTTTGAGCTTATCTTTTCCCGTACCAGATGCCTCAAAAGTTGCACCTTTTTCCCTAATGTTGAAATTTTCTTTTTCGGAAAGTGCAATGCAACTGTTCGAGGCACCCGTATCAATCAGTAACACAGCCTTAACCCCATTGACTCTGGCCAGGCAGACTAAATGTCTAGTTTTGGTAACTTTAAATTTTATTTGCTTAATCACAAAATTTTTAAATAAAGAGGATAATTTTTACAAATGTAAAAAAACGAAACCTTAATTTTACTATTAATGAAATTGATTGACACTCATACCCATCTTTATTTAGAGGTTTTTGATAAGGATAGAGATGAAACCATTCAAAGGGCAATAGAAATTGGGGTAGACCGTTTTTACCTTCCAGCTATCAATAGTAGATATACTGATAGGATGCTTGCTTTGGAAAAAAAATATCCTGACCGAATTCGCTTGATGATGGGTTTGCACCCTACCTATGTCAAAGAGAATTTTAAGGACGAACTCAGTCATGTCAATAAATACTTGACAATACATGATTTTGCAGCCGTGGGAGAGATAGGTATTGATCTCTATTGGGATCAAACTTTTTTAAAGCAGCAACAAGAGGCTTTTGATATCCAGATTTGTTGGGCTAAAAAAAAAGGAATGCCGATCGTGATTCATTGTCGCAATGCTTTTGATGAGGTTTTTGAGATTTTGGAGGGACATAGAAGTAATAATTTGTCCGGGATTTTCCACTGTTTTACTGGAACTAAAGAACAAGCCGAAAGGGCCATAGATTTTAACCTTAAATTGGGCATTGGAGGGGTAGTTACTTTTAAGAATGGTGAAATCGATCAGTTTTTGGATCAAATTCCTATAGATCATATCGTTTTGGAAACTGATGCTCCTTATTTAAGTCCCTCCCCTTATAGAGGTAAGCGGAATCAAAGTGAATATCTGATTTACATTCTAAGAAAACTGTCAGAAATCCATCAAAGAAGTGAAAAAGAGCTTGCTGCGATGACAACTCATAACGCTCTTTCCATATTTAAATTTTAAACTACCATCGATCATTTATAACGAGTATCTTAAACTAAACCAATTGTCCCTCTAGATTTATACTCTATATTATGATCCAATTAACAAGTGCTTATATTATTAGTTATAAAATTAAATAGTTTTTTTTTTGTTTATTAGTGTCGATTTTAAAACCAATAGAGAGGTGGCCGAGTGGTCGAAGGCGCACGCCTGGAAAGTGTGTATTCCGTTATCGCGGAATCGAGGGTTCGAATCCCTTCCTCTCTGCTTTAATAATCCCTATTACGTTTTAAATAAATGTTTTAGGGATTTATTATTTTATTAATGTACGGTATTTGTACGGCTACAATATTTTAAAACCTAAAAACTTTCTAACTTATCTGATTACCTGAGGGTGGGGTGCGTTTTGTAGAATGGTTTTTTCCTAGAGTCAATTGGGTGTATTTTTAGATATAACCCAAATATTCATTATTTTCAATCTCTTAATAAATCATTCAATGAAAAAAGCTTTATTACCCATAACTTTAATCACCATATTATCAGTATTAATCTATTCTTGTTCATCAGGTGATGATGACTCAGCTCCTCCAAGTGTGATTCAAACTACAACCCCTGAACCTGAAGAGACAACTACTCAATACAACTTAACCATTTCAGCTGGAGCAAACGGATCAGTTTCATCTTCGGGTGGGTCTTATGCTTCAGGAGAAGTAATAACTGTAGAAGCTATTGCTGACGAACATTACATGTTTGTAGAATGGGAACCAACCGGAGACAAAATAAATCCATTATCAATTACTTCTTTACCTAACCTCCCAAGTTATAAAGCCATATTCGGACCTATTGTTTATCGTACCATAAAAAAACAAAATAATGTTTTTTTCAATAATATGAGTGATTTGAATAAAAATACCTCGTGGTTTAAAACAAATGTAAACTTCAATAAGTTTGAAAGAAATCAATTCAACAATTTTAACTGTTATAGAAATACTAACGGGTTTGACGAAGTAATAGAGTCTTGTGTTGGAACAGAAGGTTACTTTAGAGAGACAGGCGGATATATTTTTAGTGATTTTAATTCTGATGGTTATCTTGACTTATGGCATCATTTTATGAAAAATCCATGGCCTGCTAATACTAACGGTAAGGATGTTTTTTTTAGTTCATACTATGGAAATGATAAAGATATTGATAGTATTTACAACTCATTAACTCAAATAAGAAAACAAGTATTAACGGACTTTGATAATGATGGATTTAATGAAATGATGTTATTTTCAAGTGGGTTAGATGCAGAGCCTTTTCCTGGAGACTCTTTAGGGATATTTATCCCAAGCAGGAGAAAATATATTTTCTTAGCAGATCAAATTAAATTTTTTCATTCGGGAGCAACTGGAGATATCAATAATGATGGTTTGATTGATATCTATTCTAGTCATAACGGAAGGTCATCACCTGTATTTTATATTAATCAAGGAAATTTTAATTTTAATTTAATTGATAATTTGATTGTCAATTCTCCTGATTTTAGTAATGAGGATTCATGGGGTTATACTGATGAATTGTTTGATATCAATGGTGATGGAAAATTAGATCTCTTAACGGGGAGATTTTTAATTACTCAAAATACTGAAAATAAATTTAATTGGAATGACAGAATTTCTCTGCCATTAAACTCAGAAATTGGTGCATTAGACTTTGATTTCATAAACCTAAATAATGATGATCTTATTGATATTATTGTTTCTAGTCAAAAAAATTTTTACCAAGGTTCTAGGATCGATATTTTAATTCAGAATCAAGAAGGTAATTTCGTTAATAGAACATCGGATTATTTCGACTCATATGAGTTTGATGGTAATAACATGTGGTGGAAATGGCTATACGTTATTGATTTTGACGATGATGGTGATTTAGATCTATACGCAGATGGCCTTTACGGGGATTCATTTAATCATGGGCGAGACCAACTTTGGTGGGAAAACAATGATGGAACTTTTACAAAACAGCACATCAAAAATTTTTACTAAGCGAAGATTTGTTTCTAGTAATACTGCTTTAAATAAGATTGACGGATATTATCATTTTGAAACAGAACATTTAAGTGATATGGGAGAAATGATGACAATTGACAAAGATGGGGATGGAGATTATGATCTAGTTCCCAAAGATGTAAAGGTTTTTTGTTGTTATGGGAGCGAATATGACTTTGTTTCAGATTTGTATTGGGAAAATACAGGTGGTCAATTTATTAGAAGGATAAATGATTAAAACCCATTGAAGTCTCATTTAGAGATATTTCCTATAAGTTACGAGGATGAGGTTTGTAAGTATGTATCCAAGCATATAGGAAAGAACGTTGACTACGACATTGTATTCAAAGAGATAAGCTAAAAACTTCCTA
>CAJWLL010000020.1 GCA_913043275.1 uncultured Flavobacteriaceae bacterium
AGCAGGTGCGGGATCTGTCAAGTCATCTGCAGGAACATATACTGCTTGTACAGATGTAATTGACCCTTTTTTAGTGGAAGTAATTCTTTCTTGCATGGCCCCCATTTCAGTAGCCAATGTGGGTTGATAACCAACCGCAGAGGGCATTCGTCCCAAAAGGGCTGAAACCTCAGAACCGGCCTGTGTGAATCGGAAAATGTTATCGACGAAGAAAAGTACATCTTTCCCCTGTCCGTCTCCAGCACCATCCCTAAAGTATTCTGCAATAGTCAAGCCGGAAAGTGCTACACGTGCTCTTGCTCCGGGAGGCTCATTCATCTGTCCAAAAACAAAAGTAGCTTTGGAATCAAGCATGGTCTTTTTGTTCACTTTGTTCAAATCCCAACCGCCTTGTTCCATTGAGTGTAAAAAGTCATCTCCATATTTTATAATCCCTGATTCTAACATCTCTCTCAAAAGATCATTTCCTTCTCTTGTTCTTTCTCCTACCCCTGCAAATACTGAGAGTCCACCATGACCTTTGGCAATATTATTTATCAATTCCTGAATCAAAACTGTTTTGCCTACTCCAGCTCCACCAAACAATCCAATTTTTCCTCCTTTTGCATAGGGTTCTATCAAATCAATTACTTTGATCCCAGTAAAAAGAACTTCAGTGGAAGTAGAAAGATCTTCAAAGGCAGGTGCTTGTCGATGAATAGGTAGCCCATTATCACTTTTTTTGGGTAGATTTCCCAGTCCATCAATTGCATCTCCAATTACGTTAAAAAGTCTTCCGTAGACCTCTTCACCAATAGGCATCTGTATTGGACTTCCTGTAGCTTTGGCTTCAGTACCTCGACTCAAACCATCTGTAGAATCCATCGATACCGTTCTTACGGTATTTTCTCCAATATGAGATTGAACTTCAAGCACCAATTTGGTGCCGTCTTCCCGAGAAATTTCAAGGGAATCGTAAATTTTAGGAAGCGGATTACCTTCACCAGAAAATAATACATCTACGACAGGGCCAATGATTTGTGAAACGGTTCCTACTGAATTTGACATGCTTAAAAGTTAATAGTTTTGAGTGAATAGATACTAAAATTTTAGGATGTAAATATAGAGCAAAAAGTGAAAATGACCAGACTAATATTTACAAAAAAAAGGCATTCAATTTGAATGCCTTTTTTTGATTAGTTTATAATAATTTGAGTCATTAAAAATTAATTGTTGTTTTAAATAAGACTCTTCTTCCTATTATGGGTAATCCAGGATATTGACGATACTTACGATCTAATAAATTTGTAGCTTGAATATCGAAATATACTCCGTCAATAATTGGAAATCCAAAATTCGCATCAAAAAGGTGTCTCTCAGGAGTAAATCCACCAAGTCCTGCACCAAAAACTGATGTAAATGAGTTATCATGTTGATAAGCTAAACTTGCTCGAAACGAGTCATAATTTAGCCTAATACCAGCTCTATATTTATTAAGCGGAGTATTCAAATGACTAGGAAAGGGTAAATCATCATCGTCCTCTTGGCCAGGTATCCATTCATTTTGACTAATGTGTGAATAATTAAGCCAAAGTGAAATATTCTCATTATGATAATATTCAGCTGACATATCAGTTCCCCAATGACTTCTTGTTACTTCGGGATACTGTCTATATCCTGCAGGGATATGAGTCACACTGTCATTGGGAGCCCTATCGGAGGAAATTGTTCCAAAAACCTGTGGATTAACCGCTCCCTGTAAAAAAGCAGCAGCCTGGCCAAACCCTCCAGCGATTTGAGAACTTAATAATTGTAAAAGTCCTAATTCGGCAAAGCTTTGTGGAGGTAAAGCTCCGTCAGGCGCTAAAAGAACTGCCAAAGGGGATGATGGTAATCCAAGAGCGATAGAGGTTGCAGCTGGAAGTCCGGTAGGAGGTAGCATATTTGCTGCATATGCACCAGCTACAAAAGCTTTAGCGGTGGCTTGAATTGTTGGATCAGAAATTAAATCTTGTCCAACTAAACCTGGCCATGTACTTGCAAGGTCTCCTCCCATAAGCATATATGTAGGACCAACGGAGGTAAATTCAGTGAATCCTTTTCTAGCAGTTGAATAAAAATCAATCCCCACTGATAATTTTTTTCCAATTCTTCCTTTATAACCGATTTCTATGTTATCAATAGTACCTATTTGGGCAGTTCCTACATCAGTAAGCTCTGTAACCATTTCCGATGGGTTAAATACATTATAACCAATAATTTGTCCAGTGGCACCAGATGGTCCTGCATAAGAGTTAAAAAAGTTTTGGATAGGGGGTAATAATGGAGCTAATGTAGCATTATCACCTAACTGAGAATATACACCAGGTAATGTTAAGCCTTGTGCAATATTGTACAAATGACTGTACTTAAGCTCGGTTTCATTTCTTGGAATAGTATATCCACCCATTCCAGTAACTTCAATTTGGGCATTCTGATCGTAAATATGAGGCTCAATTTGTCCAGATAACCAAACGTCTAGGACACCAGGACTAAGTGTCCTTACTGGGAAATCTATATATGTCTCAAGGGATGATGGTCCATAGGTTCCCCGACTGTAAGAGGCCCTTATAGAACTTGACTCATTAAGTTTATATACAAGTGCAAGTTTCGGAGCAAATGCTCCATCATCAATAAAGTTTAATTTGTCATATCTGGCTGCATAAGTTAAGCTAAGGTTACTAGATAATTTTGATGTTCCTTGAGCATATACCCCAGATATGTTGTATGGGTCATTATTCTCATTACGTCCATAAAGAGTATACTGAGAGTCAGATGCTGTGTCCTGATAATCAAGCCCTATATTAAATTTTGAATTTAAAAAAGATGGAGCATCAAAGTCATATTGAGCATTAAAAATCATAAACTTTCTATCCCCAACTACCCTGTTACCAGTCTCATATAAAAAAGTAGGAGAATTTTCGTCTCCACCATCATTGGCATTGTATGAGGCTTGTACAAATAAATTCCCTGATGTTAATCTACCGTGTACCCAATAGTCAAGCCCTTGATTATATGAATATCCTTGATCTTGAATAAAAATACCTCCCGCATCTGAAAACCCTCCAGAAATGGTAGCAGTGGTCTTTTCACTTGGTCTGAATTCCAGATGAGCATTCATTGCTAAATTTTCATATTCACTTGCTAGAGGATTACCATCTCCATCAGTATCCAGATCACTCATACTGAGCAGTCTTGTCCCTGTCTGAGTGGCATCAACAACATTATTCTTAATATTTGGCATTACAATGGATTTATAGAAAGAATTAATTCTAGTTGCATCTTCAACAGGATCAAGTCCAAAATCATTTCCTTGATTGTATTTAACATTTAATTTGTAACCAAATTTTTTGGATTCACTCGCAAAAGCATGTCTGACTGCCCCCCCCCTTGAACTTAAATTACCTGTATACAGCTCAGCAGAGGTCCCAGGATGGTCAATTGCCTTCTTAGTAATGAAATGAACTACTCCGCCTTCAACCCCAGGTCCATATAGGGCTGAGTTTGTTCCCCTTATTACCTCAATTCTCTCAAGGTCAAGATTTGAAATACCATATTGATAACTAAAATTAGATCGAGCCGCTGGTGTAGAAATAATTCTGTAATCAAGAAGAGGAAGAACAGCTGTACCAAAAAGGCCATTTCCAGCTCTCATTTCAATATTCATGGAGTTCGCTGTTTGTTGCTGGACAGTTACACCCGGGACATTCATTAAATGCCTCATAGGGTCAATAGCCTCCGCTGAATTTTGAATTTTTCTCGAACTTATTACAGACACCGAAGCGGGTGCGTCAACAATTTTCTCTGGTCTTCTAGACGCAGAAATGATAATCTCATCTAAAAAATCGCTCCCCATTTTTAATTTTATAGATAATTCTTGATCTAATGAAGTTATATTAACAACTTGGCTTGTATAACCCAAAGAGCTAATTTCTATCTCTATTGGCAAATCTTCTGATGTGATAATCGAAAAATTTCCGTCAAAGTCTGTTGCAGATCCGTTTGAAGATCCTAAAATGAAAACACTTGCCCCGGGGATGGGTGTTCCATCTTCATTATCTACAATATTTCCATTGATCGTTGTCTGAGCATAAATAATATTCAACAAGAGCAAAGCACTCATTAAAATTATTCTATTAAATAATGTTTTTGTTTTCATTAAGTTTTTTTTTTGATTTAATTTAGTCAATAGCAGTATTAAAGGCACAAATAACCCCAATTATTAATTTTAATTTATAAATATACTACTTTTCGAATAAAACGGTTTCAAATTGCTCATGCCAAGTCTTATAGCTAACTGAGTACATTTTTTCTACATTACCCCTTTTAATTTTTAAAGTGGGTCCTAAAATCTTGTTTTGCTCAGTCCATTGCTCTCTTACTAGTACTATTGTAGAAATTTTTTTATAACCTTGCAATTCTGCATTAATTTCTGCCAATTTTTCTTCTAATAGACCAATAAGCTCATCTTTTGGGAGGGCTTTGCCTATTTCTGACAATTGAGCTAAGGCAATGGGTTGGGGTAATCCCAAACCTGTAATACATACTTCTTCCAATTCCTTGATGTCTCCAAAATAATTTTCCAAGGTTAGCGGTTCAATAAATTCTCCTTTAGAGGTTTTAAAACTGTCGGCAACCCTACCGGTAATGAAAAGATAGTTATCATTATCCAAATAGCCTTTATCTCCTGTGTGAAGCCAGCCATCAACAAGAGTGGCTTTTGTCATTTTTTCATTTTTATAATATCCATCCATGACAAAAGGACCTCTCATGAGAACCTCCTCGGTTTTTTGATCTATTTTAACCTCTACTCCACACTGAGGTTTTCCCACAGAATCTAATTTTTCGAAGTCTCTACCATCTACTTGGGTACAAATGGCGCAATTTTCAGTCATACCATAGCCATTGGTAATATAAATACCAAGTTTTCTAAACCATTCGATCTGAGAAACTGGTATAGGTGCAGAGCCAGAAATAGTAGATCTGGCACGTGTCAATCCTAGATTCTTTTTTAGCTTTCTTTTAATTAAACTAGAAATTACAGGTATTTTAATTAATATATCTAATTTTTTTTGTGGCACTTTTGACAGAATCCCTAACTGGAATTTTGTCCATATTCGGGGGGCTGCAAAAAACACATGCGGCTGTATATCCTTTAAATTTTTTGCAAAGCTATCTATCGATTCAACAAAAGAGAGTGATCCTCCAAAACGCATACATACATGTTCTACTACTACCCGTTCAGCAATATGATTTAGGGGGAGATAGGAAATAAAATCATTATTTCCTGAAAAATCAACCTTTAGAGGATTAACCTGCTCGGTAATGATTTTTGTCGAATCCAGAGCCAAATAAGACAATTCTACTCCTTTAGGATTGCCCGTGGTGCCAGAGGTAAATATAATGGTCCATAAATCAGATAGTTTAGGAACATGCAGTTCATGCAAAGGTTGGTGTCTTTTAATAAAATCAAACCACTCCTCTCCTCTATCAACAGCAGAGCAACCTTCATAATGGGGAAATTTTATCATGGGAAAGTCATTTGGAATATGACTTCCTATATCATTCCAAGTTTCAATTTTCCCTACAAACAGAAGGTCAACATCACCAAAGTCGATTAGAAATTCCAACTCTTCCCCCTTTAAAGATGGAAAAAAAGGCACAGAAACATAGCCAGCCATCATAATGGCCATATCAGCAATAATCCATTCTCTACAATTTTTTGAAATCAGGCCAATATGTGCTTCATTCCTAAGGCCCAATGACTTTAATCCAGCAGCTAACTTTCTGGCCATTTGTCCTGCATCTGCCCATGTATATTCCTCCCACTGATCTCCAAAAGGTTGTCTCAGAAAAGGACGATCATGGAACTTCTTTTCCCACTCATAAAATTTAAAATCAAATAGTTCAGTCTTGCTCATTTTATAAGGTTTTTTATTTCTTTTTTTAACAATGGAACAGACAACTTATATACATTGTCAAATTACCAGAGTTATTCAAGATAAATAAAAAAAAATAATCAGGCCATAATCTCTTCGGCGGTTTATAAAACTTTAAATTTATTTTCCTAAATTGTAGTTCCCTAACTCGATAACTCCCACTAAAATAAATGAAGAAGCTGTTTTACTACTTCGTTAAGTATGCTATTAAATTTACCACTAATTGTTATTTCAGAAAAATTGATATTTACGGTCTTGAGAATATTCCCAAAAATGGAGGGGTTTTATTTTCTCCCAATCATCAGGGAGCCTTTCTGGATCCCCTCATAGTAGGGTGCAATATACAGAGGCCCATAACATCTTTGACTCGAAGTGATGTTTTTGGTGGCCCACTGCAATGGTTTATGGATGCCTTAAAGATGCTTCCTGTTTACAGAATCCGAAATGGCTTTGCCAACCTAAAGAAAAATGAAGCTGTTTTTGATAAGTGTAAGAATCTACTTTCAAATAATCAGTGGATCATGATGTTTTCAGAGGCTGCTCATCATGACGAATTTTTCCTACAGCATTTATCAAAAGGAAGCAGCCGATTGGCCTATGAAGCCCAGGAAAATTCAAAAAATTCAATTTACATTGTTCCGGTAGGTATTAATTACGGCAACAACAAAAATCCATATTGTGATCTGCATTTGGTTTTTGGGGAGGCAATTCTAATAAAGTCTTTCACCAAATTAACCAGTGAAAAAGTGGATAGAATCAATGAGATCAAGGATTTCTTAAAAGTAGGCATGAAAAAATGCATGTGGCTCCCAGAAGAAGATGAAAATTATGAAAATCGAAAAAGGTTGATTCATAGTGAAAATACCAAAAGGTCATTTCAAGACCTAAAAAGAGGAATTGAAGAACAGAGTCTACCCATAAAAAAAAAGGTAAAAAGACAAAAATGGCAAAAACTGATGATCGGTTTATTTTCGCTACCCAATCTGCCTCCACTTATAATTATAAAAAAATTACTAGGACTATTTGAAGATGTAGTATTCTATAGTTCTATCAAAATGAGTGCAGGATCAATCTTATTTCTTTTATGGTGGGTAACTGTTTTTTTATGCGGTGAAGTATTGTGGGAATGGAAAGTCGCATTTTGTATAACAATAAGTTTTATAGGACTTTTATATGTTAGACAAATACTATCAATAAAATATTATCAATAAAAAAATTATTTTTTTTATATAAATAGTAAAAATCTATTATTTATAAAATAATAATGATTTACTATTAGTGTCTGGTGTTAGGAAGTATAGATTGATTTGATAAGATTCTTTAGACTAGTACTCCGTGTAAAAAATCTCAAACTTCAAGCCACCCTCAGGGCTGTCTTCACTTTCAGAACCATGTAGAATGACACCCCTTGGATTTAGAATTGCTGTAGTCGGATAATTTATGAAATCTTGGCCAACTGTTTCTGCCCTTCTATTATTTATGATGTTTATGCCATTGGAGGGGACCAGTCCCAGTGTAACGTTTGTGGAGTCTTTTTTTATAAGACGATTGACGTGATCTGTAATTCTAAATTTATAACGATAAGGCATGTCTAAAGCATCAAGTTCTAAGATTCCTCCGTAGATGGATTTGTTTCTGTTCTTTTCTGTATTATTTATGGTATTGTCAATACTAAAGTCGGTAATAGGAGCTCCATACTCGTATTTGTACAAATAAAGTCTATCTGGAAATAGAGATTTTTTAAGTGGATTGTATTTGTCTTGATCAATATAAAGGACCAAATTCGCCTCATTTATCACCCATTGATTGCTCCTTATTTTATCCAATACTTGATCTCCTTGACCTTCTTCTTCAAATAATCTCAAAGTGGAAAACAATCCATTTCCACTGAGGTAAATATTCTGGGATGGTTTATTACTTTGACTGGCAAGAATCTCCTGATCAACCTGGGCATTTATATTATTATTTTTAATGGTATTGAAATTCAACCCAAAACTCAACAGAAAATTTTTTGACTTCTTTTCTGTAGTATCGTCAGAAGTGTCATTAGCAGTGCCGTTATTGTCCAATACTTGGTCATAGTCATATTCAATTCTGATTATGGCATTACTTATGTCTAATAGCATATACAAATCATCATCAAAATTTTCAGCTTTAATAATAAGTCCTCTCAAGTGTTTAGAAAAATTATCATCATTCGAAAGAAAAGTTTCACCCTCTAGATCAAGTATTTTTTTCTGAAAAAAAGTTTTGTCCAAGGGAACTCTGATTCTTGGTGTTAAACGGGTCCCTATCGTTTCACGTTCGTCTACATCTTCAGTCTCAGGGTCGTCTTCTTTATTATTGAATCGCAGCTCCTCAAAATTGAGTTGATAAGGCCCATCGTGCAGAGTTTCTCCAAAAAATCCATTTTCAAAATAATCGGTATTAGAAAAAAATCTTGAATTTTTTTCAAAGTCAGTGGCGGGATCATACTGAGATAAAAAATACTTAAGCTCATAAACTTTTAGGTCAAAATGGGCATTAGGGTTTCCATAGATTGAATCGATTTCATAAACTCTATTTTCGTGCTCGTAGGTCTTGTTGTCTTGATCAACGTCATCCAAAATACCATCTCCATCACTGTCATCACTCAAAGGGTTGAGATTGTTGTTGGTTTCATTGTAATCACTAATTCCATCACCATCTGTATCGCTATCTCTATCTTCAGGGTCAAGGTCTAAGGCATCAATAACGCCATCGCCATCCTTATCATCAGTGTTGTTGAAAAATGGTATCTCGAGATACACCTGAGTTACAGTTTCTTTCTCATCAATTACAGGAACAAGGTTTTCGTCTACATTATCTTCTCTGTTTTGGGTATAATTCCCAAATACGGGGTTTTGGGAAAGCGCAAACTTGGCAGTGATATTAGCTTCGGTAGTGCCCAGGCCAGGTAGGTAAATTTTACCTAGTTGCAATAAGGGCAGACCGTCAGTTTGAAAATAATTGACCTTACCCTGGAATGAGTATACCGGAGCGACAAATGATTTTGACTTAAGGGCCGAAGAAAGTAAAAGTTCAGAACCAGAAGAGTGATATTCCTTATCGCAAGAAAGAATTATATTGGATATTACCAAAAGAATAGTCACACGATTGATGAACATCCTCAAAAAATACATCCCTTATTTTAAAATATGATTAGTATAGAATTGAACTAGGGCATCCTCATTTTGAGATTCTTGGTAATTGAGCCCAGGAATCAGTTTTTCCTTCGAAAATTCTTGAATAGTCTCAGGGATTTCGGCATCGGCAAAAACATAACCATCTGAAAAGTTTAAACTTAATTGCAGTAAATTTTCAAAACTAGCATTTTTCAAATTTTCAATCAATTCTTGAGATATGCCATCAAAAGCGACTTTCTTAAGAAATTTATCAGAAATAACTCCTTCAAATTCTTTGGCGTAAACAGAAGTTACAATTTTGCTTTGGGCAAAGATGGGTTCATCTTTGTAATAGGTATTTAGATAGAGTGGAAAAAGACTGGTAAACCAACCATGTAAATGGATAATGTCAGGAGACCAATTCAATTTTTTGACGGTTTCAATTACCCCTTTGGTGAAGAAAATCATCCTTTCATCATTGTCAGTAAAAAGTGTTTGCTTTTCATCTCTTAGTACTGCTCTTCTTTTAAAATATTCCTCATTATCAATAAAATAGACTTGCATTCTTTCCTTGGGAATTGAGGCTACCTTGATAATCAAAGGCATATCAACATCGTTGATTACCAAATTCATTCCAGAAAGTCGAATTACCTCATGTAACTGATGTCTTCTTTCGTTGATCAAACCATATCTAGGCATAAAAATCCGAGTTTGACCACCGTGATCATTAATGTTTTTTGGAATTTTAAATGAATTGATTGCTAGATTAGTCTGTGGGAGATAGGGCACCACTTCAGACGAGATATTTAGAACCTTTTTATCTTTCATAAACTCTCTATAAATAATCAAGGAGATAAAGCTTTGCGAAATTACGAAAATTAAACGGAATATGTTGAATTCTGTATATTTACGCTTGTTAATTTCCTACTAAATGAAGGTTTTCCAAACTTCCCATTCCTTGGTTGAGTATTTGTCAGACGAAATTCGACCATTTGGGATGGTTCCCACCATGGGCACTCTTCACCCTGGACACTTGTCTTTGATTGAAAGGGCTGTGAAGGAAAATCAAACCGTTTTAATCAGTATTTTCATCAACCCTACTCAATTTGATAACAAAATGGATCTAAACAGCTACCCTATCAATATTGATGAAGATCTGCGTATAATAAAAAAGATAAGTAAAAATGTCTTGGTGTACGTTCCCAAGGTAGATGATATATATGGTAGAAAAGTGGAGTCCAAATCATTTGAGCTAGGAGGATTAGATGAGGTTATGGAAGGTGAAAAAAGGCCAGGACATTTTCAAGGTGTGGTTACAGTAATTGCTCATTTTCTAAAAACATTCTACCCTGACAATGCCTATTTTGGAGAAAAAGATTTTCAACAGCTACTGATTATAGATCATATAACCAGATCCATGAAAATAAAAACTAGAATTATTGGATGCCCCATCATAAGAGAAAGCAATGGACTTGCTATGAGTTCCCGGAACAGCTTGTTGAATAGTAATGAGCGGAAATTGGCTTCAAAATTGTTCGAGACATTACAATTTGCAAAGTCAAACGCCAAAAAAATGACCTACCGCACTCTCAAAAATATGGTTGGTGGTTTTTTTGAAAATCACAATGAATTGACTTTGGACTATTTTAGAATAGCAGACCCAAAAACATTAAAAGAAATTCATTTGGAAAGACCCGTTGATCAAGGTCACGGGTTTATCGCAGCCTATTTGGGGAAAATAAGGTTAATAGATAATTTGGATATGTCTTAAATTACTAAATTTGCTTTGTGTTTGTAGAAGTAATAAAATCGAAAATACACAGAGTCAAGGTTACCGATGCGGACCTAAGCTATATTGGAAGCATCACCATAGACAGAGACTTGATAGATGCTGCTAATTTGGTAGTGGGCGAAAAAGTACATGTGCTAAATATTAACAATGGTGAACGACTAGAAACCTATATTATCGAAGGTAAAAGAGGAAGTGGAGAAGTAACCCTAAATGGCCCTGCAGCGAGGAAAGCTCAAAAAGGAGACATCGTCATCATTGTTGGATATGCACAAATGGAATTTGAAGAGGCTAAAAATTTTAAGCCTACCATTATTTTTCCTAACGAAAATACCAACCGCTTAAATTAAAAGATTGAAGAAAGTCCTTTCACTTTCAAAAAAAGTTATTCCATTAGTAATAGGGGTTTTTTTTATTAATTTAAGTTATCAAAATACAACCCCTGAAGACCGAATTAGCATTATAAAATACATCCAAAACGCGGATTATTTTTTTGTCTTTCTTTCTGCTTTTTTTGGGATATTAAGTCATATTTCCAGAGCAGTGCGATGGCAATATCTTCTTGAACCACTGGGTTACCGCCCCAAAACAATCAATTCCATTTTAGCTGTATTAATCGGGTATTTCTCAAATCTTGGCATTCCCCGTTCGGGAGAATTATTACGGGCTACTACCATGAATCGATATGAAAATATCCCTTTTCATAAAGGCTTTGGTACAGTCATCGTGGAACGAGTTATAGATCTTGCTTTACTGATGCTTTGCATTCTTTTGGCATTAGTTTTACAACATGATTTAATAGCCGATTATTTAAGCCTAGAGAATTTGAACTTTTATCAAATGTTTATCAGCGTGATCATTTTAATCTTAGGAGTTATCTTGTTTCGAAAGTTTTTTCTTCAATCCACCCACCCGTTTACAAATAAAATTAAACATTTTTTCCAAGGCATATGGGAGGGAATGATGTCCATCAAACACATTAAAAACAAAGGACTTTTTATTACCCATACCATTTTTATCTGGCTGATGTACATATTGATGTTTTGGGTCGTCAAGTTTTCCATTCCCGAGACGATAAGTCTTGAGATGAATGCTATAATTCCTGCTTTTGTAGTGGGAGGATTGTCTATCTCTGCAACCAATGGCGGTGTAGGCATTTACCCATATTCTGTTTCTTTAGTATTGATTGCTTTTGGAATTTCTAAAGAATCTAGCTTGGCTTTTGGATGGATCAGCTGGACATGTCAAACGCTAATGTTGGTTACTTTCGGTGCAATGGCATTTTTTGCTTTACCTTTGGTTAATCACCAAAAATAAAACTCATTTTTTCCTGTTATCATTATGAGTAAAGTCAAATACTCTTTCTTTTGTCAAAGCTGCGGGACACAACACGCCCAGTGGCAAGGCCAGTGCAACTCCTGTAAAAAATGGAATACCCTGAGAGAAGAGGTAGTGGAAAAGCCAGATAAAAAAAATTGGAAAAGCAAAAAAAAAGCCAGTTCCGTTTCAAAGCCCCTTAAAATTAATCAGATTGAAGTTTCATCAGAATCAAGAATAGATACAGGAGATTTCGAATTAAATCGCGTGTTAGGAGGTGGAATCATTCCCGGATCACTAATACTTTTGGGAGGAGAGCCTGGTATCGGAAAGTCAACACTACTTTTACAAATTGCCATGACTGTGTGTTGTAAAGTACTTTATGTCTCTGGAGAAGAAAGCCAACATCAAATCAAAATCCGTTCCGACAGAATGGATACATCCTCGGACCAATGTTACGTGCTCAGTGAAACAAAAACCCAAAATATATTCTCACAAATTGAAACCTTAGCTCCTGAATTGGTAGTCATTGATTCTATCCAAACTTTAAACACAGATTATATTTATAGCAGTCCCGGGAGTGTTTCTCAAATTAAAGAATGTACCGCAGAATTCATCAGGTTTGCTAAGGAGACCCATGTGCCTGTGTTTTTAGTTGGTCACATCACCAAAGATGGTCAAATTGCAGGGCCAAAGATACTGGAACATATGGTAGATGTAGTATTGCATTTCGAAGGAGACCGCAATCACATCTACCGCATCTTAAGAACTCAAAAAAATCGTTTTGGAGCGACTTCAGAAATTGGAATTTACGAAATGCAATCAAACGGTTTAAGGGCAGTAAGTAATCCAAGTGAACTTTTGATTTCAGAGAAAGATGAAAAATTAAGTGGACATGCCGTAGCAGCAACCGTTGAGGGCATACGTCCCTTAATGATTGAAATTCAGGCCTTGGTCAGTACCGCAGTATATAGCACTCCACAAAGAACTACTACCGGTTACAATTCCAAAAGACTCAATATGCTTTTGGCTGTTTTGGAAAAAAGGGCGGGATTTGTCCTAGGCACAAAAGATGTTTTTGTAAATATTACGGGAGGAGTTTCAATTGCTGATCCAGCTATTGATTTGGCAGTCATCGTCTCCATTTTATCAAGTTATCACGATATAGATATCTCTGAAGGCTTTTGTTTTGCTGCAGAGGTGGGACTATCGGGGGATATTAGACCCGTTCCGAAAACAGATCAGCGAATACAAGAAGCATCAAAATTGGGGTTTGACACTATCGTAATCTCTAAGTTTGCCAAAATTGGCAAACAAAATGAATCCATCAAAGTGCTTTACGTTTCCAAAATTGAAGCACTGATTAAAGCGCTTTTTGATTGACATTTAAATTAATTTTCATTATAAAGATGTAAATTTAATTGATCAAAAATCAATTCCATGGATAAAATAATCAAAGAATTTCTTAATGAAGTCAATAAAAGAAATCAAAATGAACCTGAATTTATGCAGGCAGTAACAGAAGTCGCCGAAACGGTTATTCCTTATATCGTTAAAAATGATTTTTACTACGGCCAAAATATTTTGATGCGTATGGTAGAACCTGAGCGCGTAGTCTCCTTTAGAGTTGCTTGGATTGATGATCAAGAGGAAATTCAGGTAAACCGGGGTTACAGAATAGAAATGAATTCTGCGATTGGCCCCTACAAGGGAGGCTTGCGTTTTCATCCCAGTGTGAACTTGAGCGTTCTGAAGTTTTTGGCTTTTGAGCAAATCTTCAAAAATAGCTTGACTACCCTTCCAATGGGAGGTGGAAAAGGAGGTTCAGATTTTAACCCCAAAGGAAGAACGGACACAGAGGTGATGCGTTTTTGCCAAAGTTTTATGACGGAATTGTTTCGTCACATAGGTCCAAATCGGGATATCCCTGCCGGAGACATTGGGGTGGGAAGTAGAGAAATTGGCTACATGTTTGGACAATACAAAAGATTGAAAAACGAATTTACAGGAGTTTTGACCGGAAAAGGAATATCTTGGGGAGGTTCTCTGATCAGGCCGGAAGCCACAGGCTACGGAGTGGTTTATTTTGTTCAAAAGATGATGGAATACAACGAAACCGGTCTAAAAGGAAAAAAAGTAGTGATTTCAGGAAGTGGAAATGTTGCCCAGTACGCAGCAGAGAAAGCCATTCAATTGGGAAGTAAAGTATTGACATTGTCCGATTCCTCAGGATACATTTATGATGCAGAGGGCATAGACGAAGAAAAATTGGCTCACGTGATGCAGCTAAAAAATATAAAAAGAGCCCGAATCAGTGCCTATATAGAAAAATACCCCAAAGCAAAGTTCGTTTCTGAAAAATCCCCCTGGGAAGTCGCCTGTGAGGTAGCTTTACCTTGTGCTACCCAAAATGAATTAAACGAAAAAGATGCAGCTTTACTAATCAGTAATGGCTGTGTTTGTGTTGGTGAGGGTGCCAATATGCCTTCCACTCCAGAGGCCATTCACCAATTCACTAATCATAAAATTCTTTATGCTCCAGGTAAGGCCTCCAATGCGGGAGGAGTTGCTGTTTCTGGATTAGAAATGGCACAAAACTCTCTTAGGTATAATTGGTCACGTGAAGAAGTAGATGCCAAGTTACAATCCATTATGGCCGATATCCACAAATCTTGCTTGGATTTTGGAAAAGAAGACGGCTATGTCAATTATGTGAAAGGAGCCAACATTGCTGGTTTTGTTAAAGTAGCCGATGCCATGCTTGCTCAAGGAGTGGTTTAAATCTACTTTCTAACATGTTGATTGAAACCGATGCCATTGTTATAAGCATATTGAAATACGGTGATTCCAGCCTAATAGCACGTTGCTACTGTAAAGATTTAGGATTAAAGTCTTTTATGCTCAAAGGCATATTATCCTCCAAAAAAGGCTCCTTAAAAAAGTCTCTTTTTCAACCCCTAAGCATCATCAACCTTATTACCCGAATAAAAAACGTAAGCAGAGAGGGGCTTCATTTTATCAAAGAAGCCAGAGTCCATGTTCCTCTAATCGAAATTCCATCGGACATCAAAAAAAACGCTGTAGCTCTTTTTTTATCAGAGGTGATAACAAATGTCATTACTGAAGAGGGCGCACCTAATGCAACCTTATACAATTTTATTCAAAAAAACGTTATTCACTTGGAGGAAAAAAGGTTTTCTCCCCTTTTTCATTTAAAATTTATGATGGATCTCAGTCATCATCTCGGCTTCTATCCCAATCAGTCCAATTTAAGAGAGGACTATTTTGATTTAGAAAGTGGTTGTTTTTGCAGTTCATCCTCCTCCAAATATGCTATCGGAGGTGAGACCGTCATTGCATTTAAGAAATTACTTGGCACTAATTCTGAGAAATTTAATGATTTAATAATTCCCAATTTGCTCAGAACAAAGGTGTTAAGCGTATTGATAGATTATTTTAATTTACATTTACAAGGTTTTGGAAAAATAAAATCAGTCAATATACTCCATGAAATTTTTCGCTAAAAAAATTTTTTTCTTGTTAATAGCTTCGTTTTCATTCTTCCACAGTCTTTGTGGTCAAGAAGTTTGGGTGGAAGATGGTGTGTCAGGTGAACCTTTAGAGAATGTAGTTGTTTTTTCAGAAAACGGGAGTCATAACCTACTGACCAATGCCATAGGAAAAGCAGTTCTTGATGACTTTCCTAGTGAGGGACAAATCAAATTTAGTCTTATGGGATATCAAACCCTGACAATTTCAATTCTTGAAGTTTTGCAAGGGAAAAAAGTCATCCAATTGACTTCTGAAGATGAAGTTTTAAAAGAAGTAGTACTTTCTGTAGCCAGATCTCAATCCACTAGAGACAAAATAGCTGAGCAAGTAGGTGTTATCTCTCAAAAAGAAATTGAAATCAGCGCAGTGGCCAACGGAGCAGACCTTTTGGAAATCAATCCTAACATTAGGATTCAAAAATCTCAAGGTGGAGGGGGGAGTCCTATTCTAAGGGGATTTGAAGCTAATCGAGTCTTAATCGTGATCGATGGAGTCAGAATGAATAATGCAATCTACAGATCAGGTCATTTACAAAATGCTATTACCATCGACCCTCATAACATAGAAAGGGTGGAAGTCACTTTTGGGTCTTCCTCCGTAGGGTATGGTTCCGATGCGTTGGGAGGAGTTATTCACTATTACACCAAATCTCCAAAGTTGAACAATAAAAAAACTGTAAGCTCGGAGTTTTCATCTGCCTTTAATTCCGCCAATCTTTCTTTTGTAAATAATTCTAAAATCGAATTGAGTTATAAAAATTGGGGGAGTCTTACCAGTATGAGTTATTCTAATTTTGATGACATCAGAATTGGTAAAAAAAGAAAACACGGTTTTTCGAAATGGGGATTGACTCCTTACTATTCAATGAACAGTCGAAATGAATACAATGGGACCCCCACTACCAGTTCTAGCCCTAACCTCCAAAAAAACACAGGTTATGAACAATTAGATGTTTTTCAAAAATTTCTTTTTCGCCTTCCCAGCGACATGCTTTTAAATGTAAATCTCCAATATTCGGAATCTTCCGATATTGACCGATACGATAAATTGATGGAGGAACGTAATGGAAGTCTCCGCTTTAGCGAATGGTATTACGGGCCCCAAAAGAGATTTTTTTTCTCCCCGCAGCTCAAGTTTTTCTTGGGTAAGAATTGGTTAAAGAAAGGAACACTAACTGCTGCATATCAAAATGTAGAGGAATCTAGGATCAATAGAAGGTTTGGAAGCCTTACCCGTTCACACCAAATTGAAAATGTTGATGTTTATAGCATTAATGCCGATTTTTATGGAAATATCGCCCAAGGACATTCACTAGCCTATGGTTTGGAATGGACCCATAACAAAATTAGATCCGATGGATATGCCTTAGACTTGATTCTGAATTTGGAGAATATCATCGGTTACACCGATCGAATCATGATCCCCTCCCGTTACCCCAGCGATGGGAGTAGCGCATCCAGTTTTGCAGGTTATTTGAATTGGATCTATAGGACTAATGATCGTTTGACCCTTAATGGAGGATTAAGACTGACTGGATCGAAGATTATTGCCCGATGGAATGACTCTGCTCAAGTCGACAAACTTTTATCTTCAGTTGATTTGCAATCTGAAGCAATGACCTATACTTTAGCAATGACCTATCGACCCAGCGAAAAATGGCAAATCAACAGTTTAATTTCCAGTGGGTTCAGAAATCCCAATATTGATGATATTGGAAAAATAAGAGAGAGCAATGGTATTCTGTTAGTCCCCAATTCCTTTTTAAAACCAGAATACGCCTATACTTTAGAATCTGGAATAACGTTTACTACTCCAAACAAAACCAATTTTATTGACTTAAGGGCCTATAGCACTCTGGTCTCTCGACACATTGTTAGGTCGGATTTTATTGTTTTTTCCGACACCAGCACCCCCGATGAAAACACTATTATTTACAATGGGGAAGAAGTCTATACCCAAGCAAATAAAAATTTAGGAAATCGTTTTATCTATGGTGGTTCCGTCCAGGGGAAATGGGTGCTCATTTATCCATTCGAAATTATGGGAGGAATAACCTTCACAACAGCTAATGAAAACCCTGATTATGGACCTATGCCGTCTATAGCTCCCTTATTCGGAACCTTTACACTTTCTCATAAAATTAAAAATTGGAAGACTTTACTGATTTGGAAATTCAGTGACCAAAAACACCCCATTGATTATAGTTGGGGAGGGGAAGACGGGTTGAACGAAACCCCTGTTGTAAATGCTAATTCTATTAATGATATGAATAAATATTACGGTATGCCTTCTTGGAATGTATGGTCTATTTTATCCCAATATCAATTTCAAAAAAACATCATTTTGAATGTAGCACTTAAAAACATTTTTGATCTACATTACAGAACTTTTGCTTCTGGTATCTCTGCAGAAGGAAGGAGTATACAATTAGGATTAAAGGTTAAAATCTAAAATCCTTTTTTGTTACCTAAAATCCTTAATTTCGCATCTTTAATTAACGCTGCCTGTCATGGTTTTCAAGGAGTACAAAAAACTGGATTTGCCTGCAATCTCATCGGAGATACTTAACTACTGGGAAGAGGAGCAGATTTTTGAAAAAAGCATCTCCGAAAGAGATAACCACCCTTCTTATATTTTTTATGAAGGACCTCCTTCAGCTAATGGAATTCCAGGAATTCATCATGTCATGGCGCGAACCATAAAAGATGTTTTTTGCCGCTACAAAACCCAAAAAGGCTTTCAAGTAAATCGAAAAGCTGGCTGGGATACCCATGGACTTCCTGTTGAACTTGGAGTTGAAAAGGAATTGGGCATAACCAAAGACGCCATTGGAAAATCCATTTCTGTAGAGCAATACAATGCCGCATGTAAGGAAGCGGTTATGAAACATACCGATGTTTGGTCCCAACTAACTCATAAGATGGCCTATTGGGTTGACATGAAAAATCCCTATGTAACCTATACCTCCAAATACATGGAAACCGTATGGTGGCTTATCAAACAGATTCATGAAAAAGGCCTTTTGTACAAGGGTTATACCATTCAACCATACTCCCCTAAGGCAGGAACGGGATTAAGTTCACACGAGTTGAACCAACCTGGTACCTATCAGGACATAAGTGATACCACCGTAACGGCTCAGTTCAAAACCAAAAAGGATTCATTACCCGATTTCCTTAAGGATAATACCCCCATATACCTTTTGGCATGGACCACTACACCATGGACGCTACCTTCCAATACTGCATTGACCGTAGGACCAAAAATTGACTATGTAGTAGTACACACTTTCAACCAGTATACTTTTCAACCTATTCGGGTAATACTGGCAAAAGCCTTGGTAGTCAAACAGTTTTTCGGAAAATATGAAGCAGTTGGGGCTCTATCGGCATTGGAAGGCTATACTGAAGGAGCAAAAAAAATACCTTTTTTCCTTGAAAAGGAAATCAAAGGTAAAGAACTCCTCAACATTCGCTATGAAAAAATATGGCAGGAAGCACCAGATCCCGTAGATCATCCTGAAAATGCTTATCGGGTAATTTTAGGAGATTTTGTAACCACCGAAAATGGGACGGGAATTGTTCATACAGCTCCAACATTTGGGGCTGATGATGCTAAAGTTGCCAAAGAGGCAACGCCCGAAGTTCCTCCACTTTTGATTTTAGATGAAAACAAAAAGAAGGTTCCTCTTGTGGATTTAAAGGGCAAATTCCGTCCGGAAATAGGAAGTTTGGCTGGACAATACGTCAAAAACGAATACTACGAAGAAGGCAAGGCTCCCGAAAAATCCAGCGATGTGCAAATCGCCATTCGACTGAAAGAAGAGAATGCCGCATTTAAAGTAGAAAAATACGTTCACTCTTATCCCAACTGCTGGAGAACAGATAAACCCATACTTTACTACCCACTTGACTCTTGGTTTATCAAGGTTACAGAAGTCAGAGACCGACTCACATCCTTGAATCAAGAAATCAACTGGAAACCCAAAGCTACAGGCGAGGGAAGGTTTGGCAACTGGTTGGCCAGTGCTAATGACTGGAATCTATCAAGATCTCGATTTTGGGGTATCCCGCTTCCCATATGGAGGACTGAAGAGGGGGAGGAAACCAAAGTAATTGGATCAGTTGCAGAGTTGTATGAAGAAATTGAAAAATCCATTCAAAGCGGTAATATGGATGAAAATCCGCTAGCCAATTTTGAAGTAGGAAATATGAGTAAAGCGAACTACAATAAAATAGACCTCCACAAACACATCGTTGATGAAATTATACTGACATCGACTCAAGGTGCTCCTATGCAACGTGAAAAAGACTTGATCGATGTTTGGTTTGACTCTGGTTCAATGCCTTATGCCCAATGGCACTATCCATTTGAAAACAAAGAAAAAATTGATGAAGGATCAGCCTTCCCCGCCGATTATATTGCCGAGGGAGTGGATCAAACACGCGGATGGTTCTACACACTACATACCATCAGCACACTCGTTTTTGATTCTATATCCTATAAAAATGTAGTTTCTAATGGATTGGTCTTGGACAAAAACGGACAGAAAATGTCAAAACGCCTAGGCAATGCTGTAGATCCCTTCGAAACGATTGATAAATATGGGGCTGATGCCACTCGCTGGTATTTGATTTCGAACGCTAACCCCTGGGATAACCTCAAATTTGACTTGGACGGAATAGGCGAAGTAAAACGCAAGTTTTTTGGCACCTTGCACAACACCTACTCCTTCTTCAGCCTTTATGCCAATATTGACAATTTTAAAAATGAAGGGTATCCCATTGAACTTAACGAACGCTCCGAATTAGATCGCTGGATTTTATCTGAACTAAATAGTTTGATTGGAAAAGTGGATGCTTTTTATGAAGACTATGAGCCTACTAAAGCAACTCGATCAATCTCAGAATTTGTTCAGGAAAAATTGAGCAATTGGTATGTTAGGTTGTGCAGAAGACGTTTTTGGAGAGGAGAGTATCAAAAAGATAAAATTGCAGCCTATCAAACCCTATGGGAGTGCCTGCTAACAGTTGCCCAATTAGCTGCCCCAGTCGCTCCATTTTACAGTGACCGTTTGTATCAAGATTTGACTAAGAATACCCCCCAAAAAAAACCAATATCAGTTCATTTGTCGACCTTCCCCAAAATCAATCCCAATGTTATCGATTCAGCCTTGGAAAATCGTATTAACAAATCCCGAAGCATCACTTCCTTGGCACTTTCGCTTCGCAAAAAAGAACAAATCAAAGTTAGACAGCCTCTACAAACCCTTATGATTGCAGTAAATGGTCCTGAAGAGAAAAGTGAAATCAAAAAAATTCAAGAACAATTGCGTTCTGAAATCAATGTTAAATCTATCAAGCTGATAGATGACGACAGTGATATCTTGGTCAAAAAGATCAAACCTAACTTTAAACTACTGGGCCCCCGCTTTGGGAAGGATATGGCAGGAGTAGTTGATAGTATCAATGCGTTTGGGGAGGCAGAAATAAAAATCCTAGAGCAGGAAGGAAAGATCAATATCCGTCTTAATGAAAAAAATATTATTTTAGACCTTAGCGAGGTGGAAATCACCTCCAAAGATATCGAAGGTTGGCTGGTTGCTCATGGTAATGGTTCAACAGTAGCCCTAGATATTTCACTAACTGAAGATTTGATAAACGAAGGTATTGCAAGGGAACTGGTCAATCGCATTCAAAATATAAGAAAAGACGCCGGACTTGAAGTAACTGATAAAATTGACATCAGTTTTTTGGCCGACGATGATTTAAAAGAAAGAATCGAAATTAATAGTGCTTATATATGCTCAGAGACCCTAGGAGAAAAGATTAATTTTCCCCAGAAAATAGTCGATGGGACCAAGGTTGTCTTTGACAATATTACAACACTGATAACAATTAAAAAAAATTAAGATGTCTAAACAAAAAAAAACTCGATTTTCAGATGAAGAGTTGGAAGGTTTCAGAAAATTAATTGAAGGAAAGGTCGTCAAAGCCCAATCAGATTTAGAACTGTTGAGGAGTGCCTATATGAATAACGGAAATAATGGCACAAATGACACCTCCCCCACTTTTAAGGCCTTTGAGGAAGGTTCAGAAACCATGTCCAAAGAGGCCAATACTCAATTAGCTATTCGTCAAGAAAAGTTCATTCGTGATCTAAAAAACGCCATGGTTCGAATTGAAAATAAGACCTACGGTGTGTGTCGTATTACTGGAAAATTGATCAATAAGAAGAGACTCTTTCTGGTGCCCCACGCTACTTTAAGCATTGAGGCCAAAAACATGCAAAGTTAGCTCTTGAAATTTAAGTTCTCCAATATCAACCTTCCAACAGCCATAGTAATTATATTGGGCTTGCTCCTTGTAGATCAGGCATCTAAGTTTTTGATCAAACTGAATTATCCAATTTCACTCTATGGGAATGGCGCGATCATCGACTGGGGTTTTTTTAAACTCCTATTTGTGGAAAACAAAGGAATGGCCATGGGGGCCAAACTCAATGATTTTTTTCCTTTTTTGTCTGACAAAACAGCCAAACTGGTTTTAACTATTTTTCGTTTGGTAGCCATCTTAGGAATTGGTTATTGGTTGTGGGACAACATTCGAAAACAAAGCTCTAATCTGTTTCGTTGGGCCCTGTGTTTGATATTTGCAGGAGCTTTAGGGAACATTATAGACTCGGTTTTTTACGGAATGATTTTTTCCCACAGTTACGGACAGGTAGCTACATTATTTCCCGATGGTGGAGGATATGCTCCCATATTTCAAGGCCATGTGGTGGACATGTTACAATTTCCCCTTGCAAGCTGGAATTGGCCGGACTGGATGCCATGGGTGGGAGGTAAGCACTATACTTTTTTTCAATATGTCTTTAATATTTCCGATTCCGCCATCAGCCTGGGAGTTGGTATTTTAATCATTTTTAACAAAAGAATTTTTGGGTAGGATACACTTCAGCAGAATTTTGATCAAAAAGTGTAAACCTCTTTAGGTGTAATTGCATAATCCAAAGCAATATCACTGGCGTCGATATCCTCAACTTTAGAAACCGGATCAAAGAAAGATAAGCCCACTTTAAGGGTGCTTTTAGGACATTGTGCCAAAAAACGATCATAATAACCTTTGCCATAGCCAACTCGGTGACCATATTGGTCAAAAGCCAAAAGTGGAACAAAAACTACCTGAATTTGTTGTGGGGTAATAGCAACACATGAAATCGGCTCCGGGATGCCCCAGCAGTTTAATTTTAAAGGGGTTTGATCCGTGAGTAAGCAATGTTCCAAACCATTGTCATCGACTATTTTGGGAATAACGGGCTGTTTATCTTTTCCCTGAAGAATGAAAAGTAGATAAGAGGTGTCTACCTCTTTTTTGATTTCAGTAGTCATAAAAATATGGTATATCGAGTGTTCCCATAAATCCACTTTCAAGCAGCGATTTGAAATCTCAATACTCCAATCAGCGATTTGACTTTCCATTAAGGCATCTCTCCGCATTTGATATTCAGTTCTTAAAGCAGCCTTAGTGTTCAAATCCATTTATTTTATCCATAAAATTAAACATATTTGAGCGTCCCTTACCTCAATGGACTTTTTTCTAATGCTTTGAGAAAAACGTAACTTTATACTATGGATCAAGCGCCTATTAAAATACAGTTTAAAACATTACCTACCGGCCCCGGGGTCTATCTTTATTTTGACAAAAATGATACTGTGATTTATGTGGGTAAAGCAAGAAACTTAAAGCGAAGGGTGAACTCCTATTTTACTAAAGTACAAGACAACGCTAAAACCCGAATTCTTGTAAAGAAAATCCACCGGATGGAGCACATCGTTGTGCCCACAGAGATAGATGCTTTGTTACTAGAAAATAATCTGATTAAGAAACACCGCCCTCGCTACAATATTCTTTTAAAAGACGACAAGACCTACCCATGGATTTGCATCAAAAAAGAACCTTTCCCTAGGGTATTTAGTACCCGAAATATGATCAAAGACGGATCTGAATATTTTGGCCCCTATCCTAACGTGAAAACTGTATATACATTACTTGAACTTATTAAAGACATTTATCCTTTTTTAAATCATGAACTAAATCATTTAATAAAAGTTAATAATGACGATGAAATAATAAAAATGTTTGAGGAAAACAAAACTTCAATTAGACACCTTATAAATGGAAATTTTAAAACTTCAATAGAAAAGCTCAAAGTTCAAATGAAAAGCCACTCCAAAAAAATGGAGTTTGAAAAGGCTCAAAAGATAAAAGAAAAGCTGGAGTCATTGGAACATTATCAAGCCAAGTCTACAGTGGTCAACTCCAAAATCACCAATTTGGACGTGTTTACCATCATCTCCGACGAGAGCTATGGCTATGTCAATTTTTTCCAAGTGGCTTTTGGTTCCATTATCCGTTCCCATACGGTAGAAATCAAAAAAAAACTTGAGGAGACCGACGCAGATATTTTGCCACTAGCCATTGTTGATCTAAGACAGCGTTTCAACTCAAAATCTAAAGAAATATGCCTCCCTTTTGAAATAGACTTGGGCCCTAAAATCAAAGTAAAAGTGCCCAAACTAGGTGATAAAAAAAAGCTGATTGAGCTTTCCCAAAGAAATGCCAAGTTCTTTCGATTGGAACGTTTTAAACGAATGAAAATAGTCGATCCCGAACGCCACTTTAAAAGGTTGATGCAACAGATGAAAAAAGACCTACATCTCCAAGAGGATCCCGTTCACATTGAGTGTTTTGACAATTCTAACATCCAAGGAACCAATCCCACCGCAGCCTGTGTTGTTTTTAGAAACGGTAAACCCTTCAAGAAGGACTACCGCCATTTTAAAATCAAAACCGTAGAAGGACCTAATGATTATGCTTCTATGGAAGAAGTAGTGCACCGCCGTTATAAACGCCTTTCCGATGATGGAAAGTCACTTCCCCAACTAATAGTAATTGATGGGGGAAAGGGACAGCTTTCTTCTGCCGTAAAAAGCCTAGAACGACTTAGTCTCAGGGGTCAAATTGCTATCATCGGTATAGCCAAAAGACTCGAGGAGATCTATTATCCAGGAGACAGTATTCCGATGTTTTTGGATAAAAAATCAGAGACTTTAAGGGTCATTCAGCAACTGCGTAACGAAGCGCACCGCTTTGGATTGAAACTACATCTTAACATCAGAAGTAAAAATTCTCTAAAATCCCCCCTAGAAATGATAGAAGGAATTGGCCCAAAGACAAAAGAAGTTTTGCTCAAAAAGTTTAAATCGCTCAAAAGAATCAAAGCCATTCCAGAGCATGAAATCATTGACTTACTAGGAAAAGTGAAAGGAGCCAAAATTTTTAAAAAATTACAGGGTCTTTAGCTTTTTTGCTTTTTCTTGGGTCTTATAAAAATGGTTTTACAATCAATTATTAATTTTACCAACAAATGTCCATGAAAAAAAAACAATTGCTCATTCTTTTACTTTGTAGCATAGGCCAATTATGCCTTGCCCAATCGATTAAAAAAAATGCTACCACTGAAGTAAAACTTCCCTTTAAAGCAGGAGAGTGGTTTGAGTTTAGAATACACTACGGTTTTTTCAATGCCAGCTATGCAACCTTGGAACTCTCTCAAGATACGCTGAACGACATACCCGTTTTGCATTCCAAAGGATATGGGAAAACAACAGGGCTGGCCCGATGGTTTTTTAAGTTAGAAGATCACTATGACACCTACTTTGATGAAAAAGAGATAATCCCTTATTGGTTTATCCGTGATATCTATGAGGGAGGTTATACCAAAAATTTAGAGATTAATTTTGATCACAATCAAAATTTAGCACATGTCAATGACCTAAAAAATAAAAAAAAGCAGACATTTAAAATTACTGATAGTGCTCAAGACCTCATCTCTGCCTTCTACTACCTAAGGGCATTTTACCCAAACAATAAGTTAAAGCTCAATGAAGCCTTTAGCATCAACATGTTTTTCGACAAAGAAAACTATGTTTTTAAAATGAAATTTTTGGGGAAAGAAAACCTCAATACCAAATTTGGTAAAATCCAATGTATGAAGTTCAGACCCTACGTTCAATCTGGAAGAGTTTTTAGAGAACAGGAAAGTGTTTCTCTTTGGATAACAGACGACGATAATAAAATTCCTATACGATTACAGGCCGATCTAGCCATTGGCTCCATCAAAGTTGACCTAGAAAAATTTAAAAATCTTGTGGCTCCATTTAAAATCCAATTCAATTAGACTTTCTGATTGTTTATTACTCTCTGAATAACTTTTTGTTAAATGAATTGGGATTTAAGGCATAAATCAAGAAATTTGTGAAGAACAAAAAATACATTCGTGCGATTTGAATAAGGTTTTTGTTATAATATATTTTATAGGAATTATTATTTTGTTTTCCTCATGTGAGATCACAAAAAAACCTCCGTTGACTGACTCTCCCGTTGCAAGAATTGAAGTCAAAACTAAAAACCTTAAATACGGCTTTGACTTGGATCAGTTTAGAGTTGTAGAGAAGAAAATCAGAAGAGGAGATACTTTTGGATCTATTCTTGAGGATAATGGCATTGACTACCCAGAGGTACATAACATATTAAAAATCATCAAAAATGAGGTTAGCGTCAAAAGGCTGGTGGTGGGAAAGCCCTACAGTCTTTTCTTTTCGAAAGACAGTATACCAACACCCAAAGTCTTTATTTACAAGCCTCAAATTGATAGCTATACGCTTGTACAACTCAGAGACAGTATTTATGGCAAAAAGGTGTTCAAGCAAATCAAAATTATTTCCAAGGAAGGAAATGGTCTGATTGAAAATTCACTCTATGAAACCATGTTGAACAGTGGGTTAAACGACCAATTGACCTATTACCTGGCCGATGTATATGCCTGGAATATTGATTTTTACAGACTCCACAAAGGTGATCGATTTAAAATCATCTATACAGAAAAATTTGTCGATGACACAGTTTCGATTGGAATTGAACGCATCAAAGCAGCGATTTTCGAACATGCTGGAAAAGATTTTTATGCCTTCGAATATAAACCCGACTCCCTAAAAGGGATTGTAGAATACTTTGATGATACGGCAAAAAATCTAAGAAGAGCATTTCTTAAAGCACCCGTTAAATTTGGTCCTGTTACTTCACGTTACAACCTTAAGCGCAGAATCGCCTATTATGGCAACCGCATCAAGCCCCATCGCGGTACAGATTTTGCTGCCAATATTGGAACCCCAATCCTAGCCACTGCCAAAGGGATAGTGGTTAAATCATCCTACTCCAAAGGGAATGGAAACTATATTACAATCAAACACAATAATACCTACAGCACTCAATACCTCCACATGAAACGTAGAAAGGTAAAAGTTGGAGAATGGGTTGATCAGGGACAAGTTATAGGCTTAGTAGGTATGACTGGCTTCACATCAGGACCCCATGTATGCTATCGATTCTGGAAAAATGGTAGACAAGTTGACCCATTTAGACAAAAACTACCCAATGCCAAGCCCATTTCCAGCGAATTAAAAATTAATTATTTAAATTCAATTGTCGATTTGAAAGCCCAACTCGATTGCATATCTTTCACCCCAGAATCAACATACATTAACTCAGTTATAGCCCTATCAAATAGTGACATTCAATAAGCATAACCCATTGTCCCTCAAATCATGGAAATTACTGGGGTCTCACTTCAAAAAAAACGCACAAAAAAAAATTACAGACTATTTCTCTGAGGACCCCAATCGAATAAAAAAATTCTCTTTGCAATGGGAATCTTTTTATGTGGATTATTCTAAAAATCTGCTAGATAAAGGGACCCTGGACCTTCTCATCACAATGGCAGAAGAATCTGGTCTATATAAAGCCATTGACGCCTATTTTCAAGGAGGAAGGATCAATGAAACCGAAGGTAGGGCTGTCCTCCATACAGCACTAAGACAGATCATTCCCTCAACAATTATGATTGATGGGGAAAATATTTCTCCAAAAATTGAAGAAGTCAAAAAACAAATGTTTGATTTTGCCGACCGAGTGATCTCGGGAAAGTGGAAAGGACATACAGGTAAATCCATTACCCATGTGGTCAATATTGGAATTGGTGGTTCAGACCTAGGACCTGCAATGGTGACGGAAGCACTTGAGTTTTACAGTAATCACCTCAAATTGACTTTTGTCTCCAATTTAGATGGTGACCATGTGGAAGAGGTAATCAAAAAAATTGATTCTGAGACAACACTTTTTGTAATCGTTTCAAAGAGCTTCACCACCCAAGAAACTATAAGTAACGGGAAAACAATTAAGAACTGGTTTTTAAATCATGCGCCTGAATCAGCCATCAGTAATCATTTTATTGCTGTTTCTGCCAACTTAGAAAAAGTGACCGATTTTGGTATTATTACCGAAAATATTTTCCCGATTAACGATTGGGTCGGAGGGCGTTTTTCTTTATGGAGTTCTGTTGGACTGGCGATTTGTTTGGCCATAGGGCCAAAGAATTATGAAGATTTACTCCAAGGTGCCGGAAAAATGGATCAACATTTTAGAACGGCCGATTTTAAGGAAAATATTCCTGTTATTTTAGCGTTGATTACCTTTTGGTACAATAACTTTTGGAAAGTAGAAACAGAAGCCATCATTCCCTATTCTCAATACCTGAGAAATCTTCCCGCCTACCTCCAACAAGCTTTCATGGAGAGTAACGGAAAAGGAGTAGACCGAAATGGTAAACCGGTAAATTATGAGACCGGAAATATCATTTGGGGAGCTTCCGGAACCAACGCCCAACATGCATTCTTCCAATTAATGCATCAAGGAACAAGGATGATTCCTGCAGACTTCATAGGCTTTGCTAAACCCCTTTATGAAGGGAACGATCACCAGGATAAATTGATGTCTAATTTTTTCGCCCAAACACAGGCGCTGATGCAAGGTAAAAATATTGAGAATGTTAGAGAAGATCTAATCAATCAAGGTAAATCTCGAAAAGAAATTGAGATGCTACTCCCCTTTAAGGTTTTTGAAGGTAACCGTCCCTCCAACACAATTTTAATCGAACAGCTTACACCTGCCAACTTAGGATCTCTTATCTCCCTTTACGAACACAAAATTTTTGTTCAAGGAATCATCTGGAATATCTTTAGCTACGACCAGTGGGGTGTAGAGTTGGGTAAGCAGTTGGCCAACAATATCCTAAAAGATTTCGATAAAAAACAAATTGATCACCACGATCCCTCAACTCAAGGACTAATTGAATATTACAAAAAATTCAGAAATTAATTAGAGAATCTTAGATCACTGAGCTTAAGCTCTAAACTCTTCACCCCCCTGAATTCGTTTTCGTCTAAAGTATATAAAATCTGAAATAGTTCTCTGCTTTTGATTTTAATGATGTGATTTGCCATGTCAAAACCAATTCCCGAAAGGTTAGATTTTGAAGAATCTGTTACATCGAGTTTCAAATGATTTTGATTACTTCCTACAGCCTTTGTTACGCCTCCATCTAGACAGTTTTTGGTCAAAAATAAAGGACGAAGATTACCTGGTCCAAATGGGGCCATTTGTTCCATAATCCTGTAAAATTTTGGAGTGATTTTATCCAAGGTCATTTCCAGGTCATAAGAGATAGAGGGAGTCATTTGTTCGGGTTGAATTGTTTTGGAAACAGACAATTCAAAGGCTTTTTTAAAAGGAAGGTAATCATTGGGCTTAATGGTCAATCCTGCAGCATATTGGTGTCCTCCAAACTGAAAGATATGCTCCTTGCAGGCATCTAAAACCTGATAGACATCTACTCCTTTTACCGAACGAACCGAACCTGTAAAATATTCTCCAGATAAAGTAAAAACAACTGTAGGGCGATAATGGGTTTCTATTAAACGAGAGGCCACAATCCCCAAAACTCCTTTGTGCCAATCGGGTTGAAAAACAACTGTTGAATACAATTCTTCCTCTTGATTTTCTTTGATTTGATCCAATGCTTGGGCAGTGATTTTTTGGTCTAACTCTTTTCTCTCGCTATTAAATAATTCGATGGCCCTGGATCTTGAAATCGCCTCTTCCTTTTCTTCTGACAAAAGCAATGAAACGGCATGACTACCGTGTTTTATCCTTCCTGCCCCATTGATTCTTGGAGCAAGAACAAACACCAAATCAGAAACGTTGATTCTTCTTTTAATCTTATTGATAAAGAAACGAATTCCGAGTCTAGGTTTTTTTTGAATTTGTTGGATTCCAAAATAGGTCAAGATTCTGTTCTCTCCTGTAATAGGAACGATGTCTGCCGCAATCGCCATGGCAACTAGATCCACAAAGGGAATAATGTCCTCTAGTATCCCCCCCTGTTTTTGAGTAAGGGCTTGAATGAGCTTAAATCCTATACCACAACCACATAAATCTTTGAAAGGATAGGAACAAATAGCTTGTTTGGGATCCAAAATGGCAATTGCCTTTGGAAGATCTTCATCAGGTAAATGGTGATCGCAGATTATAAAATCTATTCCTAAAGTTTGAGCATAAGAAACTTTATCCATGGCTTTAATACCGCAATCCATTGCTATAATCAGACTTACATCTTCTGCTTTGGCGTTATCGATTCCTTTGATCGATATGCCATAACCTTCTTCGTGTCGATCGGGGATATAAAAAATACAGTGGGGGTGGTTTTGCATTAAAAAGGAATATACTAAGGCTACGGAAGTGGTTCCATCTACATCATAGTCTCCGTATACCATTATTTTCTCTCCCTTATTGATTGCCTGAAAAATCCGATCTACTGCCTCTTTCATACCAGACATCAAAAAAGGGTCATGTAAATCTGAAAGTTCAGGTCGAAAAAAGGATTTGGCGGTATCATAATCTTCGATGCCTCTTTGTATCAAAAGACACGCAATTTCAAAGGGAACTCCTATTTCTTTTTGAATCTGCTTCACTTTATCCTTATCTGGAATCGGTTTGGGTCTCCAATGCATCTTTATTATTTCTATTTAGATCCAGCCACGCAAATGACAAATTCCCCTTTAGGTGATTTGGCGTTAAAATGGTTCAAAGCTTCATTTAAAGTTCCTCTAAAAGTTTCTTCAAACATTTTTGATATTTCTCGGGAAATAGAGACCCCTCGCTCTGGACCAAAAATTTCAGAAAACTGGTTTATAGTTTTGAGAAGTTTGTGCGGAGATTCGTAAAAAATAAGGGTTCGCATTTCATCTGAAAGCTTTTCCAAACGTTTATTTCTCCCTTTTTTTGGGGGTAAAAACCCTTCGAAAACAAAACGATCGCATGCCAAACCACTTTGTGCCAAAGCGGGAATCATGGCGGTAGGCCCAGGCAAGCATGTAACTTTCAAATTGAGTGACAATACCTCTCTAACCAATAGAAAACCGGGATCAGAAATGCCTGGAGTGCCAGCATCAGATATAAGTGCTATGTGCATTCCAGAAATCAATTTTGAACCAACCTCATCTAATTTTCTATGTTCATTGTGCATGTGGAAAGCCTGCATTGGAGTGTTAATTTGATAATGATTCATTAGTTTAACACTTGTTCTAGTGTCTTCTGCTAGAATCAAATCGACCTCTTTTAGGGTATCTACAGCTCTGTATGTCATGTCCCCCAAATTACCAATCGGTGTTGGCACTAAAAAAAGCTCCCCCATACTTTTTTGTCTTTTATAAAATTAAAAAACTACTGAAAATTATTCTCCACAATTTTCAAAAAACGAATTTCATATTGCTCCTTACCTTCCCATTGGTTATAATCAGGCTTGATCATTTCCAATATGAATTTTTGTGCGTGCTCCCATGTCTCGAGAGTCGCAATCTGAGAAATTGCGCGCTGATAGTCTTCCGTATTTTGATGAAAAAGGTGCTTAATAAATGCCAATCGGTCATTCAAACCTACCTGAAGTCCTTTTGAAAATTTATCATTCAACCTTTTTTGTGATTCCTTTTGGATACTAATAGTATCTTCTTTTCGCTCAAATGATAACTCTTTAGTGCTTTCTTGGAATAATTCGGCGACAAAAGGCTTTGATTCGACGATTTCTTTGACAATTTCCTTTTTAATTTCCACTTTGGGGGGCAATTCTTCGCCTTCATTGAAGTTTTCCTTTGTTGTTTCAGAATCCTGTTGAACTTTTATAAAATCCAACGACTGATCAAGTTTGGTTTCAAAATCTTTCAATAAACCTTTATTAAATCCCTCCGCATTTTTTATTAAAATCAGGTGTTCAAAGAGTAACAAAGTAGCATCATAAACCTTTTGATAATCATAAGGCTCTTGCACCTCTAGAATTTTTTTTGCTAGTTGTTTAAGTTTTTGTTGAATTTTATTGGGCATAAATTATCCTATTGCAAAGCTTTGTTTTAATACCTTTGTTTGACTGTAAATTACAAAATGTTTTTAGAAAATCCCTTAAACCAAGAAGAACAATTTGGATGGATCGAAGTCATTTGTGGGTCTATGTTTTCAGGAAAAACAGAAGAACTTATTAGGCGTCTTAAACGTTCCCAATATGCCAATCAAAAGATAAAGGTTTTCAAACCTGCCATTGACCAGCGAAACGATAATCAGATGGTTACTTCTCACGATTCAAATCAGATCCCTTCAACTTCGGTGCCTTCCGCGGCAAACATTTCAATTTTGAGTAATGACTGCCATGTAGTAGGAATTGATGAGGCTCAATTTTTTGATGATGAGATTGTAGAGGTTTGCAATGATATGGCAAACCGTGGAATACGGGTGATTGTTGCAGGACTGGATATGGATTATCAAGGAAACCCTTTTGGACCTATGCCAGCATTAATGGCCACGGCTGAGTATGTTACCAAAGTCCATGCCATTTGTGCTCAAACGGGCAATTTAGCCCATTACAGCCACAGAAAATCAGATATAAAAGGGTTGGTCCTTTTAGGCAAAAAAGGTGATTACGAGCCGCTGAGTAGAGGTTCATTTTATGAGATTTATACAAAGCGTGACAAAACAAAATTGGAAAAAAAGAGTGCTAAAAATAAAAGATCTTGACCCTTCTTGAAATTGATTTAAAAAAGTTAGAACACAACTATCATTCCCTTAGAAAGATATTAAATCCCAAGTCTAAAATGATAGGGGTTATCAAGGCTAATGCTTATGGAGCGGTCTCTGAGTCAATTGCCGAAAAATTGGTTGAATTGGGGACAGAGGCCTTAGCCGTAGCTTATGTGAAAGAAGGTATCAAATTAAGACAATTTGGAATTAAGGTCCCCTTATTGGTGTTTTACCCTCAAATTGAAAATTTTAGGGATATCATCCTACATAATCTTGAGCCTGTATTGTACAGTAAGAGAAGTTGGGAAATGTTTAAAAAGGCAGTAAAGGAAGAAAAAAAATCCGCCTACCCGATCCATATCAAATACAACACAGGTTTGAACCGCATTGGATTTCAAACTGACGAAGTGGTGTGGGTTCTGGAACAAATGAAAAAATCTTATTTTAAAGTAAAATCCGTTTTCACACATCTGGGTCAAACAGAAACCCCAAAACCCAACAAGGAAACAGAAAATCAAATCTTGCTATTCGAGCAAATTATGCAAAAACACAACCAGGCCTTAAAGCAAAAGCCAGAATATCATCTCTTGAATACTTCTGGGGTTTTCAACTATCCCAATTATCATTTGGATTGGGTAAGGATTGGTATTGGATTTTACGGCTTTGCCAACCACCCTGAATGGAACGATGCCCTAAAACCTATTTCACAACTGAAAACGAGGATTACTCAAATTCACGAAATTAAGTCGGGTGAAACCGTAGGATACAATTGTGGCTGGAAAGCGTTCAAAAATACGCGTATTGCGGTATTACCCCTTGGACATGCAGATGGTTTCTCGAGACAATATGGGCATGGAAAAGGCTGGGTATTGATCAACGGACAAAAAGCCCATGTGGTGGGTAATGTCTGTATGGACATGGTAATGGTAGACATTGGGGATATTCCCTGCAACGAAGAAAGTGAAGTGGTGGTTATTGGAGATGGAATTAGAGCGGATGAGCTTGCAGAAAATGCAGGAACCATTTCTTATGAGCTACTTGCTTCCCTAGGAAATCGAATCCCAAGAATCCTTATAAACTAAATCAACAACTACTTTTATATATCAAACATTTTGTTTGAAATCTAAAAAAAGACAAGTTGAAGTTGTAGACAATGGCATAAAGCTTAATTTTGGAAAAATTTAATCCATGAAACTAGCAGTTATAGGTGCAACAGGAATGGTTGGAGAAGTGATGCTCCAGGTTTTGTCAGAAAGACATTTCCCGTTTTCGGAACTGATTCCTGCAGCCTCAGAAAGATCTGTAGGGAAAAAAGTAGTTTGTGGCGGTAATTCATACGAAGTGGTTGGGCTGAAAAAAGCAGTATCAATGAAACCAGACATTGCTTTGTTCTCTGCTGGTGGAGCAACATCATTAGAATGGGCGCCCAAATTTGCCGAGGTGGGAACTGTAGTGATCGATAATTCATCTGCTTGGCGAATGGACCCCTCCAAAAAATTAATCATCCCTGAAATAAATGCAGATAAATTAACCTCCGCAGATAAAATCATTGCCAATCCCAACTGCTCAACTATTCAAATGTTGTTGGCACTAGCCCCTTTGCAAGAGCATTTTGGAATTGAACGTATAATAGTGTCGACCTATCAGTCGATTACTGGAACCGGAGTAAAGGCGGTACAACAATTGAAAAATGAATACAAAGAGGAAAATGGAGAAATGGCTTATCCTTATCCCATTCACCGCAATGCTATCCCTCACTGCGATGTTTTTATGGACAATGGCTACACGAAAGAAGAAATGAAATTAGTTAATGAAACCCATAAGATTCTAAACGATGCCACTATAGGGGTCTCTGCCACAGCGATCAGAATTCCTGTGTTAGGAGGACACAGTGAATCGATCAATGTCCAATTGAAAAAAGATTTCGAATTAGATGCCATTAGAAAACTGCTGAACGAAAGCCCTGGTTTGATTGTACAAGACAATCCCGAAACCAACACTTACCCTATGCCAATTTATGCTGCAGGTAAAGATGAAGTTTTTGTGGGAAGAATCAGAAAAGATGAATCCCAAAACAAAACACTGAACCTATGGGTGGTTGCAGACAACCTGAGAAAAGGAGCAGCAACAAACACCATTCAAATTGCCGAATATTTACTCCAAGAAAATTTAATATAATCTCTTATAGAGGTTCGTGGATTAAATCTATTTACAGAAATGAGTTATATTTTTTGCAATGGTGAACAAATCTATTTGTAATATGAATTAAAAAAAGAGAACAAAAACATAAAAGAGGAATTTTCTGGTCGGACTAAAAAATTCAGCGGATCAATTGAAGAAAAAAAACTACTACTAATCATCCATCGAAAAAGCCTCCATGAATTTGGTGGTATAGTTTCCAGAAATATAATCGGAGTCATCCATGAGTTTGCGATGGAAAGGGATAGTGGTTTTAACCCCCTCAATCACAAATTCATCCAATGCGCGCCTCATCTTATTGATAGCCTCTTCTCTTGTTTGAGCTGTAGTAATCAACTTGGCGATCATAGAATCATATTGGGATGGGATGATGTAGCCTCCATAAACATGAGTGTCAAGTCTGACTCCATGTCCACCTGGAAAGTGAAGGGTTGATATTTTTCCTGGACTGGGTCTGAAATCATTATAAGGATCCTCGGCATTAATTCTACATTCAATAGAGTGCATGCTTGGAAAATAATTATCTCCTGATATGAGTACCCCAGCAGCAACCATAATCTGCTCTCTTATAAGATCAAAATTAATGACTTGCTCTGTAATGGGGTGTTCTACTTGAATACGAGTATTCATCTCCATAAAGTAGAAATTGCGATGCTTGTCTACCAAAAACTCTATTGTTCCTGCACCTTCATATTTTATGTACTCAACAGCTTTGACAGCGGCAGCTCCCATTTTTTTCCTCAACTCAGGAGTCATAAATGGCGACGGTGTTTCTTCGGTCAGTTTTTGATGTCTCCTTTGAATGGAACAATCACGTTCAGATAAATGACAGGCTTTGCCCTTTGAATCTCCTAAGATTTGAATTTCAATGTGGTGAGGTTCTTCAATTAGTTTTTCTATGTACATTCCGTCGTTGCCAAAAGAAACAAAGGCTTCTTGACGAGAGCTTTCCCAGGCTTTCTGTAAATCTTTTTCTTTCCATACCTCACGCATGCCTTTACCTCCTCCACCGGAAGTGGCTTTTAACATGATCGGATAGCCCGTTTTTTTTGCAGTTTTTTTGGCTTCTTCAAAAGATTCTAATATACCATCGGATCCTGGTATGGTAGGAATCCCTGCAGCTTTCATTGTAGCTTTTGCAGTGGCTTTATCTCCCATTTTTTCTATCATCTCCGACGATGCGCCAATAAATTTAATCCCGTGTTCTTTACAAATTTTTGAAAATTTAGCGTTTTCTGACAAAAATCCATAACCCGGATGAATGGCATCCGCGTTACAAATTTCTGCAGCCGCCATGATGTTAGCCATTTTCAAATAGGATTCCGAACTGGGTGGAGGGCCTATACAAACTGCTTCATCGGCAAAACGAACGTGAAGGCTTTCCTCGTCAGCAGTAGAATAAACTGCAACAGTTTTAATGCCCATCTCTTTGCAAGTTCTGATCAATCGCATGGCAATCTCACCACGATTGGCAATTAATATCTTTTTAAACATTGGTAAGAGGTTTAAACCTGTTCAACTAAAAGGAGTGGTTGATCGAATTCAACTGGAGAAGAATCATCAACTAATATTTTAATAATCTTGCCGCTGACTTCGGATTCAATCTCGTTGAATAATTTCATGGCTTCAACCACACATAATACATCTCCTTCTTTGATGATATCTCCAACTTCGACAAAAACATCTTTGTCTGGAGAGGACTTTCTGTAAAAAGTTCCAATCATAGGAGATTTTATTATAATCAGATTATCGGCCTCATCTTGAACAGGATGTTCTTCTGTTTCTATAGGGTTCTCCGCTAGGGTACCTGCTAGGGTTGGCTGTGGTGCAGGTGCCACCATACTTGGTAAAGTTTGCGCAATAGTTTGTGTTTCTGCTGAAGGAATTTCAGCATTAGTTTTGATAGTGATTTTAAAATTATCTGTTTCAAGCTTCACCTCGTGAGCTCCTGATTTTGCGACAAATTTGATTAAGTTTTGAATTTCTTTTATTTTCATAATTAAAATAATTAATAGGCCCATGTCAAATAGCCTGCTCCCCAGGTGAAACCTCCACCAAAAGCA
>CAJWLL010000021.1 GCA_913043275.1 uncultured Flavobacteriaceae bacterium
GATAAGAAATAAAATTTTAAGCTGTAATTTTAATAGAATAAAATATTTAGATTCACTAAAACTGGATATGAGTCTCTATGAAAACTGAATAACAATCATTAAGTTCAGGCAGCACTTCTATATACCTTATTAGGAGGTCATACTGCAATTAACTGCATGATGCAGCTCTAAAATAGAGCTAACTTTTAGCTAAACCTTACACAAAACCTTACACTAAAAAACAAACTCATAAAGAATATTCGAGTCTTAAGATGACTACCTCATTTCTAGAGCTGGATAATTGGGATGAGGAATCAATATCAGATCGTGCAAATCAGCTTTTTCATAAAGCATTAGAAATTTGGAATGTTTAAAGGTTATGCATTCCTTAGAATTAATCAAACACCCAGATCTTCAGCCTTTAATGAAAAAGTTCAAAAAGAAGTTTCCTAAGATTCACCTTGAGGCCTACATGATGGATCTTTTAGGGTGTTCTACAAGTGATGAAGTAGTTCCAGTTTAACTGCTGGAGGAAGTCTGAGTAATGTTTTGTTATTTTCATTTTCGTTTAAGTTTAGACAATAGCAGGGATTAAGGTACGCTATGCCTGTTTATAATGATTTTCATGTGAATAGGGTTATTATTTTATTTGAATACCCTAAGGTTATCAAAAAATAAACTGCTAAATTTGAGATATTAGAGTGAAGGTTGTAAAACAGAGGAAAAGGCAAATCTACAGGCAACTAAAAAAAAGAAGCCCCGAAAACAATGAGTCTTCAGGACTATTAAGCGGAGAGACAGGGATTCGAACCCTGGCAACGGTTACCCGTTGACAGATTAGCAATCTGCTCCATTACCACTCTGGCACCTCTCCTGTATTGCGGGTGTAAATGTAATTGTTAAGAATCAACAAAACAACAGTTTTATTTAAATTTAAAGTTGACTATTCGGGGTATTCTACTCTCAGGTGGTATATATTTATCAACTTTTTTGACAGTACTTTTTTGACAGTTTCTATCTCCGAAAGTGTAATATTACAATCGTTAAATTGTTTTTCATCAATTTGCTTGTTGACAATTGTGTCTACAAAATGTTGAATTTTATCTACAGTAGGTTCTCTAAGGCTCTTTGAGGCGGCCTCAATAGCATCAGTAATCATTAAAATTGCTGTTTCTTTTGAAAAAGGTCTTGGGCCTAAATATCGAAAATCATTTTGATCTATATTCTCTCCTATTTCTTGTGCTTTTTTATAGAAAAAATACACCAGGGAGTTACCGTGATGGGTACGAATAAAGTCTATGATTCGATCTGGAAGTTTATATTTCTTCGCCATTTCAATGCCTTCCGCGACATGATTAATGATGATTTTCGCACTTTGATCTGGAGGCATCTCCTCATGTGGAGAAACACTACCTTTTTGATTTTCCGAAAAATATGTAGGTGCATTCATCTTCCCAATATCATGATACAGTGCCCCTACCCTGACCAACAAAGTATTAGCTCCTATTTCATTCGCCGCAGTTTCAGCTAAATTGGCTACCTCAAGAGAATGATGAAAAGTTCCTGGAGCACGATCAGACAGCTCCTTCAATAATTTAGTGTTGGTATCTGACAGTTCAAGAAGTGAAACGTCAGAAACAAGTTTAAACAGGCGCTCATATAGATATATTAAAGGTTGTGCAAACAGAGTCAATAAGCCATTGAGTAAGAACAATCCGATAACTAGGAAATCGATTTTAGCAATCCCACCATCATGCGTTATTGTGAAGGCAATATAACCCAGCAGATAAACCAAAACGATTCTGCCTACAGTGATAAACAGATTTGCACGGTTCTGTAATTGTGTTATAGATAAGATTGTAACGATGCCCGCTATCATCTGTAAGAATACAAACTCAAAACTATTGGGTACAACAAAACCGAGATTTAACACTATAATGACATGAGTAAAAAGAGCCAGTCTTGGATCAAAAAATGTTTTTAAAATTAGAGGAAGGATACAAATAGGGACAGCGTATAAAAATCTTACATCAAAATTCACCACTATAGTTGTCAGTGCAATAATTCCAACCATATTGAGAAAAATAAATGTGATTTCTCTGTTGTCTTCAAAAATAAAAGGTCTATAATTCTTGATGAACAGAAACAGTGACATAAAAGTCAAAACCACTAAAATGGTATATCCAAAAATAATCCAATAATAGTTCAACTCATTCCATACTTGGGATGCATATTCATCTCTTAAGGAAATCAACATCTGTAATTTTTCACCCTCGACCACTTCACCTTGTTTGATGATCATGGAGTTTTCTTGAATTAATCCTCGATAGAGAGAAATATCACTAAAGGATTGATTTAAAGCATTTGAAGTAAACTTCTCATCCAAAGAAATATTAGGCTGAACTATTTCAAAAAAGAGATTATAAAATAAAGACGTATAGCTTTGATAAGGCGTTTTTTGAAGGAACTGATGAATAATTTCTTTAAGGGCTTCTATATTGGAGAATTGATCCTTTTCTATTGTAGATTCAACATTACCCTTAATTAAAAAAACACTCTCGCCACCTTTTTTAACTAGGTTAAAAGGCAACACACCATTGCGGTAGATATGATCCAAAAGAGAAAGACCAAAATCATATAAATCATAATATTTTTTGTTAGAAGCAGGTAAACTAAAGAAATTGGAAAATTGTAATACATAAGATTTTTTTACCGATTTATATACCGTTGTATCTACCCGAAAATAAAAAAATTGGGAATCCAATATAACTTTTTTTTCTGCCTCAAGCTCAGTGGATGATTTAAGAATAGAAAAATCAAAAGGAGAATATAGAGTAGTATACTGCCAGGGCTTTCCCTTTTGAAATTCATATTTAAATTTTGCTCCTTTGGGAAATAAATAAACAATCAAGAAACTGCATATAGACAACAATATAACCTTGTAAATAAGCTTTTGATTGGTCAATATAAAGCGGTAAATGTTTTTCAATGCTATAGTGAATTCAGTATTTCAAATTTAAGGAAATATGAGTTTGTGATAGTGAATTTAAAAATGTATTTAGAAAAATATGCCAGCAATTTGATTATTTTTGTCTACATATTACAACCATTTATTTACAAAAAACAACTTTTTTTAAAATAACAAATTTGGAATACGGTATCTGCCATTTGGGAATTATTCCCATGAGAAAAGAAAATAGCCACAAAAGTGAAATGGTTTCTCAACTTCTTTATGGCGAATGTTACAAGATAATAGAAAAAAGAAAAAAATGGGCTAAAATCCTTTTGGAATGGGATGGTTATAATGGGTGGATTGATTGCAATCAAGTACATGAAATATCCCTAGCTAATTTTGATAAAATGGTACAATCAGACCTAAAAATATCCTCAGAATTGGTAAACTATATAACGACTAAAGATGATCTTTTATTCCCGGTTTTGATGGGTAGTGACCTAAGGGCTTTAGATATACTTGAGCACCAATTTGAGGGCGAATTTCTCCGACCCAAAAAATCAAAAACGGAATTGAAAGATACCGCCTATCTTTTTCTTAATACACCATATCTCTGGGGTGGTAAAACACTATTAGGGATAGATTGCTCTGGTTTTACTCAGATGGTTTATAAAATCAATGGTGTTAAATTGAGTCGCGATGCAAGCCAACAGGCTCTAGAAGGCCAAACACTTAGTTTTATCGAAGAAAGTGAAGCCGGAGATTTAGCTTTTTTTGACAATGCTGAAGGTGAAATCGTCCATGTTGGTTTATTGCTAGAAAATCACCACATTATACATGCCACTGGAACCGTTAGAATTGATAGAATTGACCAATCAGGGATTTTTAACCTAGAAAGCCAAAGCCACACCCATAAATTGCGATATATCAAAAAATTGATTTGAAAATTCCTTACAAAGGTTTTATTAGCTGAGAATTGAACTATTGTTCAAGTAGCAGTTTCATCTCTTTATAGCCCTCGTTGTCTCCGAGAGTACCATAAATATTCATCAGGGTTTTAATAGCATCTTCATTTTGTCCGATTTCTATCAAAGATTTTAGGATAGGAATACATTCAATATAAAGTTTCTCGCGATCTAACTTTAGAGCATCGTATTTAGCGTTGTCAGCAGCTGAAGTTCCCAAACTGTTCATTTGCTCTACGATTGGCTGTTCACCCTCTAGAATCAAAGCAACGAGGTTCAAATAAGAATTCTGATAACTAGGATCAATTTCTATAGCTTTTTCGTAATAATCTTTGGCAGCCTCTTTATCTCCCAAATCTGAAGAAACAACTGCAATATTATAATATAGGGTAGCATTTCTGGGGTCTTGAGTGATAGCCTCATTCATCAAACTTTGAAACTTTTCTTTTTCATCCAACTGAATATAAATATTGGCCTCAGTAAGAATCAAATTTAGATCAGTGGGATTAGACATTCTGGCTTCTTTTACAGCAGAAATCGCTTTATCATTATCGCCCATCTGAGCATGAATCAGCGCAATATTTTTGACAATTTCAGGGTATTTTGATGGTGTGTCTTCTTTTCTTGGATTTTCATAATCCTTGGATTTTTGATATAATTTGAATTCCGATTCTGTCACTTCCGTTTCAACCTTAGATTCAATTTCAGTAACATAGTACTTGGTTACTACTCCTGTATAATCCATTTCTTTTAACTGATTGTAATAATCCAGCGCAACATCAAAAGACTCATCATTTACAGCACTAGAAGCGGCAAAGTAAAGGTAGTCTATATTGAATTCGGGATCAATCAAATAGGCCATATGCAATTTCTCTGTAGAAGATTTAAAATCGCCCATTTCATTGTCGTCAATGGCACTGTTGACAATTTCATTGGATAGAAGGGTCAACTGCTCAGCAACCTCTTCTTTTATTGATGTCGCCTCTTTGATAGAATTTAAGAGATCAAATGCTAATTGAAAGTTTTTGTTGTCTCGGGAAATTTTTGCAAGTAAAAAATCATAGTTCAATTTGACTTTTTGATCTGCATTTTCAAAAACGGATTCGTTTTCCGACAATATCTGTGAGGCTATCTCAATATTCCCATTATCATAAGCCTTAAGGGCTTTTCTTAATTCCTTTTTTTGTGAGAAAGAAAAATTAAAAATGAAAATAAAAGTTAGTAAAGCAATTCGTTTCATCTTTTTTAGAATAATTATCCTGTAAAATATTACATTTTGCAAATGCAAAAATAAGATTAGTTTTTTATTAATCAACAATAGTTCCACCTTCTATTTCAATATCAGAAATATCTTCAACTTCATCTTCATCCTTCATCACTTTAGCTACTGCTGCAATCGAATCACCCTCTCTGAGGTTGATCAATTTTACCCCCTGTGTAGCACGTCCCATTACCCTCAAGTCTGAAACGGCCATTCTAATTGCGATGCCGGATTTGTTGATGATCATCAAATCATCTTGATCGGTAACATTTTTAAGGGTAACAAGGGACCCGGTTTTATCGGTAATTGAAATGGTTTTTACGCCTTTACCTCCTCTATTTGTAATTCTGTAGTTATCCAGGTCAGAACGTTTCCCAAAACCATTTTCGGAAACAACTAGTATATTAGTATCCATGTCGTTTACCGACACCATTCCTACGACCTCATCATTACCATCGGCCAGGGTAATACCTCTAACTCCAGAGGCACCCCTACCCATAGGTCGGGTTTTGCTCTCTTCGAAACGAATTGCTTTACCAGATTTTACTGCTAATAAAATTTGACTGTTACCATTAGTCAACTTGGCCTCTAGCAATTCATCCTCATCTTTGATTGTAATGGCGTTGATTCCATTGGCCCTAGGACGAGAGTACTGTTCAAGGCACGTTTTTTTGACCTGACCTTTTTTTGTGGCCATAATCACAAAGTGGTTGTTTATGTAGTCTTCATCCTTCAAATCTTGAGTACATATAAAGGCCTTCACCCGATCTTCTTGGTCAATATTAATCAAGTTTTGAATAGCACGACCTTTGGAAGTTCTCGATCCCTCCGGAATTTCATAAACACGCATCCAAAAACATTTTCCTTTTTGGGTAAAAAACAACATGTATTGGTGATTGGTCCCCACAAAAAGGTATTCAAGGAAGTCTTCATTCCTTGTGGTAGAAGCTTTTTGTCCAACACCTCCCCTATTTTGTGTCTTGTAATCTGATAGAGGAGTTCTTTTAATGTATCCTGCATGAGAAATAGTAATCACCATTTTATCATCAGGAATCATATCTTCTATACTAAAATTCCCTCCTGCATATTCTATTTGAGACCTTCTTTCATCACCGTATTTTTCCTTGGTTTCAAGTAATTCAGTTTTGATTATTTCCATCCTACGATCTTTTTTATGGAGAATGTCCTTCAAGTCAGTGATGGTTTTTAACAACTGGCCGTATTCATTTCGGAGTTTCTCTTGCTCTAGCCCAGTTAACTGTCTCAATCGCATTTCGACGATGGCTTTAGCCTGGAGTTCGGAAAGTTCAAATTTGGAAATCAAGTTTTCTTTGGCTTCTTCTGCATTGGTGGATCCTCGAATGATCGATATAACCTCATCTATATTGTCCGAAGCTATTATTAAGCCCTCTAAAATATGAGCTCGTTCTTCTGCTTTCCTCAATTCAAATTTTGTTCTGCGAACTACAACCTCATGACGGTGTTCAACAAAATAGTGAATTAACTGTTTTAAATTAAGCAACTGAGGACGACCCTCAACTAATGCAATATTGTTGACGCTGAATGATGACTGTAGCGCAGTATATTTGTACAATTTATTAAGAACAATATTGGGAATCGCATCACGCTTAAGGACATAAACAATCCGCATCCCAGTCCTGTCAGACTCATCTCTGATGTTAGTAATACCCTCTATTTTTTTATCATTAACCAACTCGGCAGTTTTTCTGATCATCTCTGCTTTGTTTACTTGGTAAGGTATTTCTTTCACAACAATGCACTCTCTATCCTTAACCATTTCAATATTTGCATTCCCTCTAATGACAACACGACCCCTCCCAGTCATAAAGGCTTCTTTAATACCATCATAACCGTAAATGATACCTCCAGTGGGAAAATCTGGAGCTTTTATGATCTGGATCAATTCATCTATGGTTATATCTTGGTTTTCAATATATTTAATAGTACCATCTATCACCTCAGTTAAATTGTGAGGAGGCATGTTAGTTGCCATACCTACTGCAATTCCAGAAGCTCCATTAATCAATAAATTGGGTACCCGAGTAGGCAATACTTTAGGCTCTTTTAAGGTGTCGTCAAAATTGAGTTGGTGATCTACTGTATCTTTTTCAATGTCGGCCAATAAATCCTCTGACATTTTCTTCATCCTTGCCTCAGTATACCTCATGGCGGCAGGGCTATCACCATCAATGGAGCCAAAGTTTCCTTGCCCATCAACTAATAGGTAACGCAAACTCCATTCCTGTGCCATACGAACCATTGTATCATATACAGAGCTGTCTCCATGTGGATGATATTTACCCAAAACCTCTCCTACGATACGAGCAGATTTTTTATAAGTAGTGTTCGCCCTAATACCCAGCTCATGCATTCCATAGAGAACCCTTCGATGTACAGGCTTTAATCCGTCTCGAACATCAGGAAGTGCACGTGACACAATGACAGACATTGAATAATCAATGTAAGCAGACTTCATTTCATCCTCTATATTTATAGGAATTAATTTTTCTCCTTCAACCATTTATTTTTCTTTAATGTATTAGCTAAAATACACTTATAGGATAGGTTCTATAAGGATTATAATTATATTTTTTAATCTACTTATCAACATCATATTAATTCTTTTTGCTTATAAAATTATACTTTTCCAATTTTGCTAAATGATATTTTTTTTGTCTATTAGCTTTAAAATTATAACTGGAATACTTTTTGATAATTCTCTAAAAGAATATTAATTTTTATATATGGATGATAATTTTTCACCTAGAGTAAAAGATGTAATTTCCTACAGCAAAGAAGAAGCTCTAAGATTAGGGCACGGATCTATAGGAACGGAACATTTAATGTTGGGGATTTTACGTGACGGTGAAGGAAAAGCCATATCAATTCTCAACTCTATAGAAGTTGACCTCAATGAATTAAGGCGAAGAGTCGAAATTCTCAATCCTGCTTTAATTGAAACGGGGGTGATCAACAACAAAAAAAATCTGCACCTTACCCGTCAAGCTGAACGAGCACTGAAAACAACATTCTTGGAAGCTAAACTTTTTCAAAGTGACATCATCAACACAGCACACTTGTTGCTTTGCATTTTGAGAAATGAAAATGACCCTACCACCAAGTTATTACTAAACTTGAATATCGATTATGACATTGTTAAAGAAAAATTCAAATTGATGATCACAAGTGAGAACCAAAACTATTTGGAAATATCAGACTCATCCTCATTTCCGGACGAAAAAGACGATGAGAATGAATCAGGTAAAGCGAACCCTTTTGTTCCCACGACTGAATCAAGGGTCAATGTTAAATCAAAAACACCAGTTTTAGATAATTTTGGTCGTGATGTGACTGCATTAGCAGAGAAAAACAAGTTGGACCCTGTAGTGGGTAGAGATAAAGAAATCGAAAGAGTTTCACAAATTCTTAGTAGAAGAAAGAAAAACAACCCCCTTTTAATTGGAGAACCAGGAGTCGGTAAATCTGCAATCGCAGAAGGACTTGCACTGCGTATAATACAAAAAAAAGTTTCCAGAGTACTATACGGAAAGCGGGTGGTTTCCCTTGACTTAGCTAGTTTAGTAGCAGGAACAAAATATAGAGGTCAATTTGAAGAACGGATGAAAGCTGTAATGAATGAATTAGAAAAAAATGATAACATAATTCTCTTTATAGACGAAATTCACACCATAGTAGGTGCAGGTGGGGCTACTGGAAGTCTAGATGCCTCCAATATGTTCAAACCCGCTTTGGCACGAGGGGAAATTCAATGTATAGGTGCAACAACACTAGATGAGTATCGTCAAAATATCGAGAAAGATGGTGCATTGGAAAGACGTTTCCAAAAGGTCTTGATCGAAGAAACCTCTGAAGAAGAAACACTTGAAATATTAAGGAACATCAAAGAAAAATATGAGAATCATCATAATGTCATGTATACGGATGAAGCACTTAAAGCCTGTTCGGAACTCACCTCCAGATACATGACCGATCGTTATCTTCCAGACAAGGCTATTGACGCCCTAGATGAAGCCGGATCAAGAGTTCACATAAACAACATGAACGTCCCAGATGAAGTCATAAAACTTGAAGAAGAGCTTGAAAAAGTCAAAAAATTAAAAAATTCTGTTGTCAAAAAACAAAAATACGAGGAAGCCGCGAAACTCAGAGATGATGAAAAGAGGGTGGAAAGAAGACTCCTTGAAGCTCAAGAAAGATGGCGTGAAGAATCCAAACTCAATAGGGTAACTGTCAATGAAAGCCATATCGCTGATGTTGTATCCATGATGACCAACATTCCGGTAAATAAAATTGTGAAGAGCGAAAAGAACAAATTGGCTCACCTCTTCAACATTATAGGAGAAAAAGTCATTGGACAAAAAGAAGCCGTTAAAAAAGTGGTAAAAGCGATACAACGAAACAGAGCAGGTCTAAAAAATCCAGACCGACCCATAGGGTCCTTTATTTTCCTTGGACAAACCGGTGTTGGTAAAACCCAACTGGCTAAAATCCTCGCCAAAGAAATTTTTGATTCCGAAGAAAACCTTATTCGCATCGATATGAGTGAATACATGGAAAAATTTACAACTTCCAGATTGATAGGAGCACCCCCAGGATATGTTGGTTATGAAGAAGGTGGTCAATTAAGTGAAAAAGTTAGACGCCGTCCATACTCGGTCATATTGTTGGATGAAGTTGAAAAAGCCCACCCTGATATTTTTAACATGCTGCTACAAGTTTTTGATGAAGGATTCTTAACAGACAGCTTGGGTAGGAAAATCAATTTCCAAAACACCATCATAATTATGACATCTAACATTGGAGCAAAACAGTTAAAAGATTTTGGGACCGGTGTAGGTTTCGAAACCTCCAATTTGAAATCTCAAGCCAGTGATATCGAGAAAGGTGTTATACGAAATGCTTTAAAGAAAACCTTTGCGCCCGAATTTTTAAATCGTATCGACGATGTGATCATTTTTAACACACTTGAAAAGAAAGATATTGAAAAAATTGTTGATATTGAATTAATCAAACTCTCAAAGAGAATTAAAAACCTCGGTTATGGAATATCACTGACCAAAGCTGCAAAGGTTTTTTTAATAGATAAAGGTTTTGACAAGAAATATGGAGCCAGACCCCTCAACAGAGCTATTCAGAGGTATATAGAGGATTTGTTAGCCGAGAATGTTGTCAATAACAACATTGAGGAAGGAATTCATATAACGCTTGACCATAAAAAAGGCGCTGAAGAACTCTGTATTAAACCAACTACTAAAGTCAAATAACAATAATAAACTATCAAACCTTATCAATTCTATTTGATCAGGGTGTTCTTTATTCTCAAAATTTCAAGGATAAAAATATTTTCCAAAAAATTTTAAAGCTGATGGTTTTATAATATTTTTGCCTACGTATTGGATAATATCGATAATATAAAAATCAGTGCTTCCATTTTAAGCTCAAAAGTTATTGTTGTTACCCATTCTAATTTGACAATGAATAACCCAATGGGGATAGTTCAACACATATAACGATATGGCTAAATATCCTCAAGAATTTGATTTAAATTCAAATCATTTCAATCATCTAATCTTTTACCCTAGAAACATTAAATTCTCAGGTTAAACAGAAAAAAAAATAAAATGAAAGTTTTAAAATTTGGAGGAACATCGGTAGCTAACCCGAAAAGTCTATCCAGTGTTCTCAAAATTATTCAAAAACAAAAAGGTCCTATCGCAGTTGTAGTATCTGCTTTGGGTGAGGTTACTGACCTACTCCTTAAAATGCTTTCATTGGCACAATCCGGGAAAGATCAATATAAAGACAATCTTGCTGTGATCGAGAAACGTCATCTGGAGATCATCAAAAACTGTGTGCCCATTCAGAATCAAAGTGCCATCATCAGTTTTCTAAAAAAACACCTCAATGAATTGGAATCTCGACTGGATGCTGTTCATGTTTTAGAGGAGGCTACCCCAAAAAACAATGCAACCATATCTTCATATGGAGAAATACTCGCAAGTAATATTATCCAAGAGATCTTACGTTTCAATAATGTAGATTCAGCTCTAAAGGATAGTAGGGAGCTCATTAAGACATTGTCTCACAACGGCTCAGAAATTGTAGATCTGGAACTTAGCCAGAACCTTATTCAAAATTATTTCAAAAAAAACAAATCTAATGTAGTCTTGCTTCCCGGCTTTATTTCCAGTAACGCATCAGGAGAAACTACTACTTTGGGCAGAGGGGGATCGGACTATTCAGCTGCACTCATAGCCAATGCTACCGAATCAGAAGTTTTAGAAATCTGGACTGATGTAAGTGGTATGTTTACTGCGCATCCAAAAATCGTTTCTCAAGCCAAGCCTATCGAAAAGTTAAGTTTTTACGAGGCCATGGAACTTTCTCACTTTGGAGCCAAAGTGATTTTTCCCCCTACTCTTCAACCCTTAATTGAGAAGAACATACCGGTTGTAATCAAAAACACCTTTGCTCCTCAGGATTCTGGTACACTCATAGACAATACTCCTTCTCAAGAAAATAGTGAAATCGTCAAGGGAATCAGCCATATTGAAAACGTTGCATTAATCAATATGGAAGGAAGTGGAATGATTGGAATTACTGGTTTTTCCAAAAGGTTTTTTGAAGCCTTATCTGATGAAAATATTAATGTAATCATGATTACCCAAGCTTCCTCTGAGCACTCCATTTGTGTTGGCGTAGGAGAAAGCGAAGCAATAGCAGCCAAAAACGTGATAGATGAGAAGTTTGCCTTTGAAATATCTATAAATAAAGTTGCTCCTGCTAAAATTGAAAATGACATGGCAAACATAGCTGTGGTAGGTGAAAAAATGAAAGACCACCAAGGCATCAGCGGAAAACTATTCAGCAGCCTCGGCGCTAATAATATCAACATCAGGGCTATTGCTCAAGGTGCATCGGAAAGAAATATCTCTATCATCATAAATCAAAATAACGTAACTAAAGCCATAAACACTCTTCATGAAATTTTCTTTGAATCCCAAGTCAAAGAATTGAACCTTTTCGTTACAGGAGTAGGAAATGTAGGTAGTAAGCTTTTGGAACAAATTGGAAAACAAAAGGAATATTTGATTGAAAATCTACGATTAAAAATTCGAGTCATCGCCCTATCAAATTCCAAAAAAATGATTTTGGGTGAAAGCGCTTTGGATTTAACGGATTGGATGTCAAATATAAAACAAAGCCAAACAAAGGCCAGCAGAGATTTGTTTTTTATGCATGCCAAAAAACTCAACCTGAGAAACAGTATTTTTGTAGACAATACTGCCAGTGAAATCATTGCCAAAGAATATGCCAGGTATTTAAACAATAATATTGGAGTAGTTACTTGCAATAAAATTGCTGCTGCAGATGAATTAAACAACTACCTAAATCTTAAAAATATTTCCAGAAAATTCAGGAGCCCATACCTTTTTGAAACCAATGTAGGAGCGGGTTTACCCATCATTGACACCTTAAACAACCTCGTCGCCTCAGGAGATCAAATAATCAAAATTCAAGCGGTTTTATCAGGAAGTTTAAATTTTGTATTCAATAACTTCAAAAAGGGAGTCTCTTTTCACGACGTTGTTCTTCAAGCACAACAAGAAGGTTATACTGAGCCCGATCCAAAGATCGACCTCAGTGGAGTCGATGTTGCCCGAAAAATATTGATTTTAGCACGTGAAAGTGGAATGAAAATCGAATTAGGAGATATTGAAAATGAATCCTTTTTACCTCAAGAATGCTTGGATACCAATAATAACAAATCATTTTTTAAATCGCTTGTAAAACACAGCGATCATTTTGAAAAAATGCTTGAAAAATCTGAGAAGGAAGGAGCAAAAATGAAATATGTTGCACAATTCGAAAACGGTAAGGCCAAAGTAGGCATCCAACTAGTCAAAGAAGGGCACAACTTTTACAACTTGGAGGGGAGTGATAATATTATACTTTTTTACACCAATCGTTATAAAAATCAACCCCTAATTGTTAAGGGTGCTGGAGCTGGAGCAGACGTAACTGCCTCAGGTATTTTTGCTGACATCATTAGAATTGGAAAGCAGTAATTATGGATGAAATCAAGATTTTTTCTCCCGCCAGTGTGGCCAACATTTCATGTGGATTTGATGTTCTGGGGTTTTGCCTCGGACCTGTAGGCGACGAAATGATCATCCGTAAATCAGATTCCTCCGGCGTTAAAATTATCAAAATTGAAGGACAAGAACTCCCATTAGATGTAAAAAAAAATGTTGCAGGTGTTGCAGCAGAAGCGCTACTCAATGAACTCAAAACAGAAAGAGGCTTTGAAATAGAAATCTACAAAAACATCAAGGCAGGAAGTGGTATTGGGAGCAGTGCCGCAAGTGCGGCCGGAGCTGTTTTTGGAATCAATGAATTACTAAACAAACCCTTTACCGCCCACGAATTAATTAATTTCGCAATGGAGGGTGAAGGTTTAGCAAGTGGTTCAGTACATGCTGATAATGTAGCTCCCGTTCTTTTGGGTGGAATCACATTGGTCAGAACTACTGACCCCATCGATGTAGTCCAATTACCGACTCCAAAAGAATTGACTGCTGTAATAATGCATCCCAAGATTGAATTAAAAACTGTCCACGCACGAGAAATAATCAAGAAAAACGTGACTATGGAAAAAGCTATCCAACAATGGGGTAATCTAGGGGCTTTTGTATCTGCGCTATACGATGAAGATTATGATTTGATGTCTAGAAGCCTAAAAGATGAAATTGTAGAACCTATGCGATCCCTGCTAATCCCTGAGTTTGAATCGCTTAAAAAAGCCTCTAAAGATGTAGGTGCATTGGGTTTTGGGATTTCTGGTTCTGGTCCATCAGTTTATGCCCTAACCAAAGGTGTTGACACAGCAGAAAAAGTTTATGAAGCCATTAATGAAATTATTTCATCAATTGGTATAGATTTTGAAATATACATTTCTAAAATCAACCAACAAGGAATAAAAATTTTACCAGATTAATGAAGTACCTCAGTCTTAACCAAAACTCAAAAAGTACACTTTTTAACAATGCGGTAAAACAAGGTTTAGCAAGGGACAGGGGACTCTACTTCCCTGAAACCATTCCCCAACTCCCAAAAAGCTTTTTTGATGGTATAGAAAAAATGAACATTAACGATATGGCCTACCGGGTCATTAAACCCTATGTCGGAAATCAAATATTGAAAGACAAACTGATGGAGATTGTCAAAGAAACACTGGATTTTGAATTTCCCATCATAGAAATCACTGATAATATTGCCGCCTTAGAATTATTCCAAGGCCCAACCTTGGCCTTTAAAGATGTTGGAGCACGCTTTATGGCGCGATACTTGGGACATCTCAACCAAGACAGTAAAGATGAAATAACCGTATTGGTCGCCACCTCAGGGGACACCGGAGGGGCAGTAGCAAACGGATTTCTGGGGGTCAAAGGCGTAAATGTGGTCATCTTATACCCCAAAGGAAAAGTCAGTGAAATTCAAGAAAAACAACTGACTACTCCAGGGCAAAACATCACATCTTTGGAAGTTGACGGTGTATTTGACGATTGCCAAGAAATGGTCAAAACCGCGTTTCTAGATTCAGCTTTGTCCAGTGTAAACCTTACCTCGGCCAACTCCATCAATGTTGCCCGATGGTTACCTCAAATGTTTTATTTTTTTATTGCCTACAGAGCTCTTAAAAGCAAAAACAAAAGATTGGTATTCTCTGTTCCCAGTGGAAATTTTGGGAATATCTGTGCCGGTATCATGGGACAGCAGATGGGATTGCCCATTGACCATTTTATTGCCAGCACAAATGTAAACGACGCCGTTCCTCGTTATCTGGAAACTGGAACCTATGATCCTTTGCCAACCATACAAACCATCTCCAACGCCATGGACGTGGGGGACCCAAGTAATTTCGTCAGAATTCAGAAAATATTCAACCACGACATTGTTAAAATGAAAAAGGCCCTCTCTGGCTATCGGTTTACAGATCAAGAAACCAGAAAAGCCCTAAAGGAAATATACGACCTCAAAGGATATATCGCTGACCCTCATGGTGCAGTAGGCTATTTGGGACTTAAAGAATATTTGGCAAAGCAAGGTAAAGATCAATACGGTGTATTTTTAGAAACCGCCCACCCCGTCAAATTTTTAGACTCGGTAAATAAAACCCTCAAATTGGAGGTAGAAATCCCTGAACGACTCAAAGAAACTCTGTCCAAACAGAAAGTCAGTGTTCCCATCAAGGATTACAGTGAACTGAAAGCCTATTTAATGAATTAAAGTTTTGATGTCAGGCAAAATAAAGTCTTTTAATGCACTCTCTTGTTGCATCATGGCCTCAATCCCCTCAAAATCTCTGGGCGCACCTGCCGACAAATTGACCGGGCCGTCTTTTGTAATCAACACATCATCCTCGATGCGAATACCAATATTCCACCATTTGGGATCACAGGGGCTGTTTTCCGGAATATAAATACCGGGTTCTACGGTAATGACCATATCCGCCTCTAGTTCCCCATAATTCCCTGGGTCGTGAACATCCAATCCAATGTGGTGTGAAAGGCCGTGAGGATAGTATTTTTTTGCCTCAGAAGGTTCACTGATGATCCCCAACTGCTGTAATCCCTCAGCGACAACATCATAGGACAATTTGTAAATCGTTCTAAAACTATTGCCTACAAGAGCAGCGTTGATGGCCGCTTCCTGTGAATCGTAAACAATTTGATACAAAGCTTTTTGCTCCGGACTGAAAACTCCGTTAGCAGGAATGGTACGAGTGACATCGGCAGTATAACCGTAGAACTCTGCCCCCAAGTCCATCAAAACCAATTGATTGTGAATTTCTTCTTTGTCATTTTCGATATAGTGCAAAATACAGCCGTTTTCTCCAGCCCCAACAATGGAGGGATAACCCTCATCAGCAGCTCCATATTTTCGATATACAAATTCATGAATACCTTGAATTTCTCTTTCTCCCATCTCGGGATGCATTGCTTTCATCACTTCAATTTGCCCAACCACAGAAATCGCAACTGCTTTTTTAAGGAGATCAACTTCATTTTTGGCTTTAATCTCTCTCAAATTGGCCATAATAAGGGCTAGGGTCTCAATATCAAAATTAGACTTCCGCAAAGCAGAAACTGTTTTTCTCTTGGCTTCTTTGTAGAAGCCTTGTGCTGGTTCTTTAAGAAAATCTTTGATGATTTCATCATCAATTAATAAACTGTCGCGCTCTACTATGGACTTAACCACCTCCATTACTGAGTCAAGTGTTTGTTCATCGGCCTCCATGATTTTTTGATAGGCCGAGTAAGCCAATCGATTGAAATCGTTTGGAAAGTTGATGGCTTCTCTAAAAGCCGCCTTAAGATCAAAAAGGTCGTTGGGGTCATCTACTTTATATCGGACATTATCCTTAAAAACATAGGTCTTTTGAGCTCGAATGTCATTTTTAAACTCAAACATCAATACCTTGTCAAAGCGATCTAAGCTTTGAATTTCGCTCTTAAAATCACCCCGCTCGGCTACCCGATCAAATCCCAACTGTTTAACCTGTTCCAGATCATAGCGTTTACCATTCCACATTTCCATATATACATCTCGCTCCGGTACGTAAATTTTTTCATAATAAAGGCCACCATCGTCAGTTTGTGGATTTTTATAAATCATCAAAACTGAGTGGGGCTGATGCCATCCGCTCAAATAGAAAAAGTTGGGGTCTTGATGGTAAATATAATTCACGTCATTTGCCCTGTTCCTGATCGGTGCACTGAACAAAACAGCAAGACTGTTGTCGGGCATCTTTTGGCGAAATGCCTTCCTCACCTTCTGATAGTGCTCGGCAGACAACTTTGACTTTTGACCATATCCAAAAACAAAAGAGAAGAAATAAATCAATATAATAAGATTTCTCATACAATTAATTTTAAAGGGGTTTTAAGTCAAATATTAAATACACTTATTATCTAAAAGTAATATTTTTGTTTAAAAGAACTCAATGAAAAAAACCCCATTTTTTGAAATTCACACCCAATTGGATGCCAAAATATCTTTTTTCGGTGGTTATCAAATGCCCATTCAGTACAGCGGCGTCCGACAAGAACATCTGGCTGTAAGACAAAATCTAGGTGTTTTTGATGTTTCCCATATGGGAGAATTTATCGTCGAGGGGTCCCACGCCTTTGATTTGTTACAGTTCATTTGCAGCAATGACATCTCAAAACTCATTCCGGGAAAAGCCCAATACAATTACCTGCCCAATGATCAGGGCGGAGTGGTCGATGACCTTATTGTTTACCAACTCCAAAACGAAAAATACTTACTGGTGGTCAATGCTTCCAATGTTGAAAAAGATTGGAGTCACATTGTAAGACAAAATAAAAAGTTCAATGTAAAGCTTTATGATGTATCAGAAAAAACGGCACTATTATCCATTCAAGGGCCTAAAGCACTCACAGCCATGCAGTCCATTTGCAATGCCAAACTCCATCAATTATCCTACTTCAGCCATACAACAAACACTTTTGCAGGGGTCGAAAACGTTATGGTCGCTACAACAGGATATACAGGTGCTGGAGGGATTGAAATCTATTTTGACGTCTCGGATGCCGAAAAAATCTGGAAGGCGGTGATGGAAGCGGGTAGCAATTTTGGAATTTTACCAGTAGGTTTGGCCGCTCGGGATACGCTTCGTTTGGAAATGGGCTATTGTCTATATGGAAATGAAATCAACGAACAAAGCTCCCCCATCAGCGCAGGTCTGGAATGGGTCACCAAACCACATACCGGTTTTTTAAATGCAGCAATGCACCAAAAATTAATCGATGAAGGGACTACAGAAAAGCTCGTGGGTTTTCAAATCGATGAAAGAGGCATTCCTCGCTTGGGTTATCTTCTGTTTGACACCGACGAAAATCACATCGGTAGGGTTACCTCCGGAACCCAATCCCCCTCACTCAACAAGGGGATCGGTTTGGGCTATGTCAAAACCAAATTTTCCAAACCCGGACAAAAAATATCGGTGAAGATCAGAGAAAAATTTGTTCCCGCCAGCGTCGTAAAACTACCATTTGTAAAATGACCGCCTAGTGAAGAGGATTTTGATTCTTGGTGCCAGTGGATTTATAGGAAATACCCTATACAGGGAGCTCAATTCCTATTACGACACTTTTGGAACCTATTTTACCAAAAAGGGCTTTGTCCACAACCATCATTATTTTCATTTCGACATGGAAGAAGGTGACCTTAAAAGTATCATCAAGGAAGTCAAACCAAAGCTGATCATCTCCGCCCTAAGAGGACCTTTTGAAGGCTTAATAAAAACTCACGAATCATTGATTGATTTTATCAATCGCTCCAACTGTAGGTTAATCTTTATTTCCTCTGCGAATGTATTTGACACCTTTGAACACTTCCCTTCATACGAATATGACAAAACTCTATCGGAAAGCATTTATGGTCGATTGAAAATAAAAATCGAAAACGAGCTCCTGCGTCTTGCCCCTGCAAAGTATGTTTTGGTCCGTTTACCAATGGTATTTGGAAACCATTCGCCCAGAATTCAAGAATTGGACGAAGCCATTAACACAAACCGGCCAATCGAAGTATTCCCAAACACCATTATCAATGTTAACAACGACATCAAGCTTAGTAAACAAATTCATTACATCATTAATCAACAACTAACAGGAGTTTTTCATTTGGGTAGTACAGATTTAATCCATCATTTTGATTTTATCAAATTAATGGTTAAAAAAAGGTACCAAAGAAAAGCTAAATTCAAACAGGTTTACACCACCAATCAAATGCGTTACTTGGCCGTCTTGGCTAAAGAGAATAAGCTGCCCTCCAACTTACTTTTTTCTTACACCGAAGTCTTGGATGACTTAACCTTGGTCAGAAAGGATTTTTAATTGTTTTTATATTTGTAATAAAGAATCATAAGTCCTTATGGGAAGAGCCTTTGAATTTCGGAAAGCCAGAAAAATGAAACGATGGTCGGCTATGGCCAAAAACTTTACCCGCATTGGTAAGGACATTGTCATAGCAGTCAAAGAGGGCGGCCCGGATCCGGACACCAATTCTCGACTTAGAGCAGTAATGCAAAATGCCAAATCCGCCAACATGCCCAAGGAGAATATCGAACGTGCCATTAAAAAAGCATCTGATAAGACCACAGAAAACTTCAAGGAGGTCTTGTTTGAAGGATATGCACCTCATGGGATTGCAATACTGATCGAAACCGCAACTGACAATAACAATCGAACAGTGGCCAACATAAGAAGTTGTTTCAACAAATACAATGGCAACTTGGGTACCTCTGGTTCCGTAGAGTTTATGTTTGAGCGAAGCTGTAATTTTAGAATCACTGCGGAGGGATTTGATATAGAAGAATTGGAACTCGAATTTATAGACTACGGGGTAGAAGAGGTCTTTGAAGATCAAAGTGAAATATTCCTCTATGCCCCCTTTGAAAACTTTGGAGTCATCCAAAAAAAATTAGAAAACTATTCAATCGAAATCCTTTACTCTGGATTTGAACGTGTTCCGAAGATAACTAAAAAAGTCTCCGGAAAACAGCAAGAGGAAGTACTTAGACTTATCGACAAGATGGAAGAGAACGATGATGTACAAAACGTATATCACGCTATGGATATTCTAAAATAATTTCATTCATAAAGACCTATAGTTCATAGTAAGGTCTTAATACAAAACCAAGTCACGTGAAATAATTCATAATCACATAGTCAAAAAGCGACACAAAGAAATCAAACTTTATTTTGGAAAAATTGAAAATTTAGAAAGACATTAATAAAATTGAAAGGTGTTTTGGATAAAAGTCAAATGGCAGTTTTGGCTCTGGGGAAAAATGAAAAATGTAGAAACCTCTTGGCCCTAATCAGCCATACTCTGCCTGCTTGAAATAGGCTTTCATTTCCATAAAATCTTTTTCAATGTCTCTAGTTGGATAAAATAATCTTAAAAAAGAAACCTTTTTTAAAGGATAGTTAAAATGGACCAATAATATTGGAACTTCAGCCTCTAAGGAGATGTAGTAAAACCCTGTTTTCCATCTTTTAACCTTTTTTCGGGTTCCCTCAGGGGCAATAGCCATTCTAAAAGTATCATTTTCTTTAAATAAGTGTGCTATTGTAGATACTTTATTTTCACTTGAATCGCGATTGATAGGGCTTCCACCCAAGGCCATAAAAAACCAAGCAGTAAAGGGATTAAATAATTCTTTTTTTCCCACATAGCTGATTTTTTTATTGAGGATAGCACGGGTCAAAACACCAATGACAAAGTCCATGTTTCGCTCATGTGGAAAAATCGCCAAGATAAATTTTTTCAATTGGGGGAAATCACCCTCAATCTTCCAACCCATTAAGCGAAGGAATATGATCTTAGCTATATATGAAATCATTTTGAATTTAATTGATTTAAATGAGTTTTTGCCCTCTCTAAATCTTTGGGAGTATCTATTTCAAAATTTAGATTTTTGGTCATCACCATTTTAATTTTTTTTCCATGTTCAAGATAACGAATACACTCTATTTTTTCAGCCAACTCCAAAGGAGTCATCTCCTGCTCACTGAATTCGATTAGAGCTTGCTTTCTAAATGCATAAACCCCCACGTGCTTGAAATAAGGCGGGGCTTGTTCATTCTCTCGATCAAAAGGAATGGGAAAACGGGAAAAATAAAGTGCAAAATCGTTTAAATCTACTATTACTTTAACGACACTAGGGTTTTTAACTTCATCGAATTCTTTTATTGGAGTCATTAATGAAGCCATAGCGATTTCATTATCGGAATCCTCTTTAAAGACTTCTATCAGCTGTTTCAAGCTGGCAGTATCCACAAAAGGCTCGTCCCCCTGTACGTTGATAATCAAATCGGTATCCATGTCAGAAACAGCTTCGGCAATTCGATCACTGCCACATTGATGATCGTTACGAGTCATTAGGGCGTAACCGCCATTGTTAGAAATTTCTTTATAAATTATATCACTGTCCGTAGCAACAACTACCTCATCAAAAAGTCCCATAGAAACAACATTTTGATAAGTTCTTAAAATAACGGATTTATTGCCAAGCTGCTTCATCAGCTTACCGGGAAAACGTGAGGAATCATATCGCGCTGGTATAATCGAAACTATTTTCATTAATGCAAAAGAAAGGACAAATTTTAATAATTGGACGCCGATTTTAAGTTTTTTCTAAAAAAAATTGACCTCAAAAATAATCTTTCTCAAAACCTATCAAAAACAAGCGTTTTTTAGCGCGAGTAAGCGCAGTATAAAGCCATCTAAAATAGTCTTTATTGGGACCTTCTGGCAGATAAGGTTGCTCGACAAAAACATTTTTCCATTGCCCGCCTTGTGATTTATGACAGGTAATAGCATAGGAATATTTAACCTGTAAAGCGTTAAAATAAGGATCGTTTTTAACCTTTATAAAACGCTTGTATTTTGACTTTTCGTTGGCGTGATCTAGAGACACCTTTTCATAGAGAAATTGTGACTGTTCATAGCCCAAGTTGGCGGTTTCACTGCTTAGCGTTTCCAATAATAGAACTGTATCAAAACTGGGTTCATCAGGATAATCCACCATTTGGATATTCACCTCGGCAAATTTCATTTCATAGCGATCCACATATTTATTGATGCAGTTAATACGGATCACGTCACCATTGGCTATAAAACCTGGTTGGGAATCGGCTCCCAACCAAAAATAATTATTTTTGACCACCATCAATTGGTCTCCTATCGCCAAATCGGATTCCAAAAAAAGGATTCTTTCCCGAATGCTTTTATTATAGAGATTGGCCCTTTTATTGGAACGAACGATCAATACCGTTTGCTCTATTCCATCTTCATCTAAGGAATTATTAAGCAACTCTAAAAATTCGTTGCCTTCAATGATGCGATTCACATCTTTAAATCCTTCCAGATAAAATTTAAACCCTTCAAAATGATCTTCGACCAGCAATTCTCTAATTCTTGTAGCGTTTAACAAAATCCCTGATTCAGCATGCTGTCGAACTACATCCTCAAGAGTAATACTATATACAGTGACATTGAACTGTTCGGTAAGCTCCTCTTCATCAAGAGCTGGACTAAGTCCAAGATTAACAGGAGGCAGTTGAGCGGTATCCCCTACAAAAATCAATTTACATTTTTCACCATTGGTGACATAGTGGACCAAATCATGGAGTAAAGATCCGTTTTCAAAAAGTTTGCTTTGTTGACGATTGTCCCCTATCATTGAGGACTCGTCCACAATAAATAGAGTATTGCTATGTTTATTTTCTTTTAAGGTAAAGTGAACCCCTGTTAGCCCAGTGTCGACTTTAGGGAAATAAATTTTCTTATGGATAGTTAGTGCATTTTTACCTGCATATGCAGACAAAACCTTGGCAGCGCGTCCCGTTGGTGCCATTAACACGGATTTTTTTCTAATTCTACTCAATTGTTGAACCAAATGACCGATCAGAGTTGTTTTTCCTGTTCCTGCATACCCCTTAATCAGCAATAGCGAATCATGGGGAGCATCGAATAAAAAATGAGCAATTTTTTCAAATCCCTTTTCCTGAGAAGGCGTCGGTTCAAACCTAAACTTTTCTGATAGAATTTTATGGAAAGAGGGGTTTGACATATGGTATATTTTATCACAAGATAATTCATTTGTAAAACTTTTACGATTCAAAAAAAATTGTAGATTTGTTGGAAGTAAAAATCAATAACCCATGAAATTAGCGCTTCAAGCTGTACTTTGGATTCTTGCAATATTTTTTAGCTACAAGATTTATGACTCAATCAATGGGCCGATCAACTTCAATAAGACTAAGAATGATCGGTATGCAATAGTCATCAATAAATTAAAGTTGATTCGTAAAGCACAAATTGCCCACAAAGATGTTAACGGAATATACAGTAATAACTTCGATAGCCTGGTTAAGTTTGTTGAAAGTGGTATTTTTACTTTGATCGAAAAGAGAGATTCTTCTTATATGGAATATGACCGAACCTACAGGATCGACATGCTACGTGAAGTTGTAGTAGTCGATACCTTGGGATTTGTTCCTGTGAAAGATTCTCTATTCAAAAACTCTAACAGCTATAAAAAATTTGCTATTGTTCCTGTAGATGGGATCGAAGCAAAATTCGATATCAATGCTAACATCATAGACAAAAATGGATATAGGGTACCCGTTTTTGAAGTTAAAGTAGCCAAGAACGTGATTCTTTTCGATCAAAACAAAGATCTGTTAAAGGCTGAAAACAAAACTGTTTCCGTAGATGGAGTCAATGGTCCTTCGATCATACTGGGCTCACTTACTGAGGTAAGTACCAACGGAAACTGGCCTACTATTTTCGATGCCACTCAATAAAAACATTATACAAGACAAAGAACTGTCCATCCAAATTTTTAGGGGTGGATTTTCTTTTTGTACCACTAACGCTCGGCCTTATTTTAAATTTGAAAACCAAAACATAGAGCAAGGAGATGCTTTCCAGAAATTGCTAGAATCCCATTCTTTTCTCGAAAGTGAGAAAATAAAAGGCATACACTTTAATGAACGGGCAACCTTTGTTCCGAAAAAACTCTATAACCCTTCCCAAAAAGAAACTTACCTCAATTTCAATGTTTCCCTAAAGGAGGGTTGGACTATTGCCGAAAAAGAAACGCAAGATGAGCTGATCAAAATCCTTTATCCTGTTAAAAAGCAAACAGAAGACACCTTAATGCATTATTTTAAAAACATTAGCTTTACCCACTATGCCCAAATACTTTACGACCTCAGTTCGAGCTCAAGCAATGTAGAAAATTCGATGGTGATGAACGTTCACATGCAAGACGATCAATTTGATCTTTTACTCTTTAAGGGTAAGAAACTATTACTTTTCAACACTTATCCCTGTAAAAATGAAGATGGTTTTCTTTACTTTGTGTTGGCTGTGGCCGAGGAACTTTCATTATCACCGGAAGATTTTAGTATAGTGTTCTTTGGTAAATATGCCCGATATAAAAAATGTTATGAAGCATTGGAACATTATCACGAAAAAATAATATTTGCTGATCAATCTGGCTTTGTCATGTTTGACGAGAAAGAACATCCTGCACCCTATTTTATCAATCTTTTTGAGTGATGCGAATCATTTCCGGTTCTCATAAAGGCAGAAGACTCAGTCCCCCCAAAAAACTTCCAGTTCGCCCCACTAGTGATCGGTCAAAAGAAGCTTTATTCAATATCCTTCAGCACCGATACGATTGGGAAAACGTCACCGTTTTAGATCTTTTTTCTGGGACGGGAAGCATAAGTTATGAGTTTGGTTCACGTGGGGTAAAAAACATAATCGCTGTAGATCAAAACAAAATGTGTGTTGATTTTATTCGTAAGACTTCTCAATCTTTACAACTACCCATAAAAGTCACACAGATGGAAACGTTGAAGTTCCTTTCTGATGTAAAAATGCAATTCAATTTTATTTTTGCAGACCCTCCATACGATTTGGAAACCCAATATTACCTTGAGATTATTGAAAAGGTTTTTACCAACCAACTCTTAGACAAATATGGACTATTGATCATAGAACACAGCGAAAAAAAAGAATTTAAGGAACACCACCGATTTGTCAAATCCAGAAAATACGGTAGCATTGTATTCAGCTTTTTTGAGGTATAAAAAAAGGCAGGCCTATAAGCCGGATTCTGTCGAGTCTTATTATTTATCTTGATGTTGCATTACTACAACATTCTAGCCGCCTACCCAATTACATCGGACGAGCAATCCTCAAACGCAATCATACTTGGCGTTGCACCGCATAGAGTTTACCTGATTTCACTACAGCCAAACTGTACTTGCTTTCTGTTGCACTGGTCCTATTCGCAATAGCGAACGACGGGAATTACCCGCTATACTGCTCTGTGGTGTCCGGACTTTCCTCTCTTGGAAACAAGAGCAATAAGACAGCCTGCCAAATACAAAGTTAGTCTTTTGTTGATAATTTAGAGTGAAATAATTTGTTAAGTACTACAAGGACATTTTTCTATTTCTATCTTTGTTTATACTCTACACAATAATGGAAACTTACATTGTCTCTGCCTTAAAATACCGACCTCAAAGCTTTGAAGAAGTAGTGGGTCAAGAGGCCATTACACAGACATTAGACAACGCCATAGAAAAAAACCAATTAGCGCAGGCCTTACTTTTTTGCGGACCTCGGGGGGTAGGTAAAACCTCTTGTGCACGAATTCTGGCCAAAAAAATCAACAATCAAGCTAAAGATCTTGCCAATGAGGATTTCGCTTTTAATATTTTTGAACTGGATGCAGCTTCCAATAACTCAGTAGATGACATTCGCAGCTTGAATGAGCAAGTTAGAATCCCCCCACAGGTTGGAACCCACAAGGTTTATATCATCGACGAGGCACACATGTTATCACTCGGAGCCTTTAATGCCTTTCTTAAAACTTTGGAAGAGCCTCCGAAACACGTCATTTTTATTCTGGCCACCACAGAAAAACAGAAGATCATCCCTACCATACTCTCCCGATGCCAAACCTACGATTTTAGGAGAATCAGTGTTAAAGATTGCAAGGCTTATTTGCAAAAAATAGCAAATGAACAAAAAATAGAATTTGAAGAGGAAGCTCTTAATTTGATTGCCCAAAAAGCAGATGGTGCGCTTAGAGATGCCCTATCCATCTATGACCGTATGGTAAGTTTTACCGACAGCAGCCTAACCGTAAAATCCGTTTCTGAAAACCTTAATGTGCTGGATAATGAGACCTTTTTTTCTATCATGGAATTGGTGTTGAAGCACGATATACCAGGCTTATTATTGGCATTAGACGAAGTGCTACAAAAAGGATTTGATGAGTTACAGTTTGTCACAGGAGTTGGTTCTCATTTGAGAAACTTGATGGTCAGCAAGGAGGATAAAACACTTCATTTGCTGGAGGTCAGTAAAATAAGTGAGAAAAAGTTCAAGGAACAAGCTGCAAAAGCTAAACTGCCCTTACTCTTAAAATCAATAGATTTAGTAAGTAGATGTGAGTTGGATTATAGAAATACGAAAAACAAACGATTGTTGATTGAATTATGTCTTATGCAAATGGCCTCTCTCCATTTCGGGGAAAAGTAAAACAATTTATCATCCCGGTAAGCCGTTTCAAAAGGCCTAAACAGGTGACGGCACAAAAAGACAATGTGGTTAAAGGGCACCCTGCTAAATTTATTCCGAAAAATGAGAATTCCTCTCATAAAACAAAACCCTCAGCAGAAAACACCAAACCTTTTTATCCTCCCAGTATCAAAATCGAAAAAGTTGGTCTGGGAAATCGTGTTTCCAGTTTGTCCCTCTCGAGTATTGAAATGAAAAAAGAAGCGGAAAGGAAATCATCCTCAAAAAAAATTTCTATCAACAAAGCTGAAGATAAGTTCAGCCAGGAGAAAGTATCAGAGCTTTGGAAGTCATACACAAAAGAAAAAAATAATATGGGACAAAACAATATTGCTGCTTTGTTGGAAATGAGTCAACCCCAACTTCAAGCAGATCATAAAATCATATTAAAAACCTCTAGTTCGCTTAGTAAAGTTGAATTAAAAAAGGAGTTAACTTCACTACGAGCATACCTGAATAAGTCTTTAAACAACTATAAAATCCATTTTGAAATCAAGGTCGAAAGTCATAAAAGTGAAAAATATATATACGGAGCCAAAGAAAAATATGAACACCTAAAACAAATAAATCCCGAAATTGAAGTGCTTAAAAAAGAATTTGATTTGGATATTTAAAATAATGCCATGCTTGGACTAAAACTAACTACCGATCCTCGTTGGGTGAATATTGTTGAAAAAAATGTACATGAAATATTGACAGACCATGCTTTTTGTGAACAAAAGGCGGCAAGTTCTGCAATTTCTTTAATGGTAAGATACCCTGAAGAAAGTGATCTGGTTAAGGCCATGATCAAATTGGCACAGGAGGAATTGATTCATTTCAAAATGGTTCACCAACTTATATGCGAAAGAGGCTGGGTATTGGGCAGAGAACGCAAGGATGAATACGTGAGGGATTTGAAACAGTTTTTTCCTAAAGGGGGAAGCAGAATAGATCAATTGTTAAATCAACTGCTTTACGCCGCATTGATAGAAGCCAGAAGCTGTGAACGTTTCAGGCTTTTGTCTGAATCAATTGTTGATATAGCACTCCAGAAATTTTACAAAAAACTTATGATAAGCGAGGCTCATCATTATAGCCTATTTTTAAAATTTGCGTACCAATATGGTAAAAAAAAAGAAGTAAATGAAAAATGGCACGCTTTATTGGATTTTGAATCTCAATTGATGACCAAATTGGGCAAAAAGGGAACAATTCACGGTTAGTGATTTTTGATGAGATTTTTATGCATAAACTTAATCATTCCATCAGAAAGCCCAAACTTGGGAACATAGATTTTTTTTCCACCACTCCACTCTAGAGCTTTAAGATAGATTCTTGCCGCAGGAATAATTACATCAGCACGGTCAGGGTTTAGCTCAAACTTTACAATTCGCTCCTCATAAGTTAGTGATTCAAGCTCCATAAAAATTTGATTAAGTTTGATAATGGACAAAGGTTTTCCTTCCCTAATCTTGGATAGTTTGAAAAGCTTATTGATGTTTCCTCCAGATCCAATTAGTGTTATTTTTTTATAAGGTTTTGCGTTATTAATTATCCAAATTCTTATGGCATCCCAAACCCTTTCATCTAACAGCTTATTAATAAGCCTTACAGTTCCTATTTTAAATGACTTAGAAGAAACCCTTTTCCCTTCATTAATAAAAGTAAATTCGGTACTTCCACCACCAACATCGACAAGAAGAAAAGTTTTTTGAGAATTTAGTAAATCAGATATTTTAGTGTTGGAAATGATTTCAGCCTCCTTTATTCCATCAATGATTTCAATATTAATTCCTGATTTTCTTCTTACATGTTCTAGGACATTACTTCTGTTATTGGCCTCTCTTAGGGCAGAGGTAGCGAAGGCTTGATAATGGGAAACACCATGAACTTTCATTAATAGTTTAAAAGCTTTCATAGCACTGGTCAAGCGTTTGATACTTTTTTTTGATATTTCACCCAAGGTAAAAGAGTCCTCACCCAATCTAATTGGAGCCCTAACCAAAGTATTTTTCTGAAAGTGCACCCCTTCTTTGGTCTCTATAACATTAGAAATCAATACCCTCATGGCATTGGAACCAATATCAATGGCTGCAAATTTTTTAATGTTCAAAATACTATTTGTTTAATTGGCTTTTAAAGTAGTCGTAAGTAGTCCATTGAGACCGTTGTTTAGCATCATCGGATTTAGGTTTTACCATTTTATTCTGCGGATTTTGATTTACAATTCTTGACTTAATGTTGTCATTCCATGAAAGGTTGAAAATGTCTAAAATTTGCTGTTGTAGTTCTTTATCATATACTGGACAGGCCACTTCAATCCTATTCTCAATATTTCTAGTCATAAAATCAGCGGAGGACAAATATATTTTCTTATTACCTGCATTTTCAAAAATAAGAACACGAGGGTGCTCTAAAAACTTATCTACCACACTTACCACAGTGATTTTTTCACTTAATCCTTTTATTCCAGGGATCAAACAACAAATCCCTCTGACTATCATTTTAACATTAACCCCAGACTGACTAGCCTCATATAATTTATCAATCAAAGGATAATTGGTAATATTATTTAGCTTTAGTGAGATCCCGGAAGGAAGGCCTTTTTTGTGATTTTGAATTTCGTTGTCTATAAGTTTGGATATAGCAGAAGCAGTATAATGAGGAGAAACAATCAGGTGTTTATACTTCTTAATTTTATAGCTCACCTCAAGAAAGTTAAAAACCTTGTTTACCTCTTTGAGAATTTTTTGATTGGTAGTAAATAAGGTGAAATCGGTATATACCTTGGCTGTAGATTCATTGAAATTTCCTGTACTGACAAATCCGTATCTTCTATTTTTATTTTCGTGTTCTCTTTCTATAACACATATTTTGGAATGTACTTTTAGTCCAGGAATTCCAAAAATCAATTGCACACCAGCTGCCTCTAGTTGTTCGGCAAAATTTATGTTGTTTTCTTCATCAAACCTTGCCTGAAGTTCAATTTGAACTAAAACTTTTTTACCATTTTTTGCAGCATTAATCAGAGCACTTGCAATGTGAGAGGACTTGGACAATCTGTAGATAGTTATTTTGATAGATTTTACCTTAGGATCTAATGCTGCTTCCCTCAAAAACTTAATAACATAAGAAAAGTCTTGATAGGGGGCATAGAGTAAATAATCCTTTTGATCAATAGCATCCAATATATTTTCCTCCAAACTGAGGCCTGGTATTGGAAGTGGAGAAAAAGAAGAATATAAAAGGTCTGGACGATCCAAACTAGGAAAATCCATATAGTCCCTTCTTTGATGGTACTTACCTCCAGGAATGAGACTGTCGGTAGAGTCAATGATAAGTTTTTCCATTACAAAGCGAAGTGTTTGCTCGGGAATTTCTTTGTCGTAAACTAATCTAACAGGATCACTTATCATACGATCTTTTACACTTAGAGTTATTTTTTCAACATAGCTGATGGAAACATCTTCTTCCAAGTCCAATTCTGCATCTCTAGTAATTTTTACCATATGCGCCTGAATATTTTTGTAGTTAAAAAAACTGAATATCATATGAAAGTGATAACGGATCAAATCATCTAGCATCATTATATATTGCTTTCCATCACTATCCTTAGGCAAAACCACAAATCTTTTGGTGTCTTTAGGCATCTCAATCAATGCATAAATGTTTTTATTATCAAGTGTATTATCTAACTCCATGGTAACGATTAGAAAGGCCTTGTTGTCAGATAAGTCTTGATCGCTGGTTTGAGATAAAATGATAGTAACCAATGCAGGGTTAACATTTTGTATAAAATAATTTTTTAAGAATTCCTCCTGCTCTGGTTTAACTTCATTTTCATCTATAAAAAAAATGTTTTCTATTACCATCTCTTTGTAAATTCCATTTAGAATCTTTAAGCTATCGTTTTGAAGATCGATAACTTTATTGGTAATTTCCTTGAGCAATGCCTCTGCACTACTCCCTGCAAAAACTTTTTTTCCCGTTTTAGTCGATTGGGAAATTCGTTTTACAGTGGCATATCTGACCTGGAAAAACTCATCTAAATTATTGGAGAAAATACCTAAAAAACGAAGGCGTTCCAGAAGAGGTACATTTTCATTATTTGCCTCTTGTAAAACTCGAGCATTAAAGTCAAGCCAACTGATTTCTCTATTAATGTATCTAGGAGCTTTACTCATATCAATTAAAAATTATTATTTTTTTGACCTAATAAAACTTCACCCTTGGAAAGATTACTCCACTGATTTCCATCGAAAGTAATCTTAACACATCCAGCAGTTCTAAGATGATTGATGCCTGCATCCGAAAAATGATTGATTACCTCGGTGAAAGCAGGATTGTGTCCGACCAAAACTACATTGTTCCAATGATTGTCTAAAGCATAGACATAATCAATAGCAATAGACCCTGAAAATGTATAAAGATAATTGTCAATCTTTAATTTTTCCAGTGAAAGATCCAATTCATAAATCACAATTATTGCAGTGTGCAAAGCTCTGATTGCTGGACTTGAGATGATAATATCTGCCTTTCTAAAAAGGTTATTCTTTTTATCAGAAATTTTTTTAATTCTATCTATACCTTCTGGGGAAAGTGGCCTATTGATGTCATCAACACTGTAAGCTCTATTTGATTTGGCATGTCTTAAGATAACGAGTTCTTTCATGAATCAAGGGGCTAATCGTTTTACTTTCCAATCTATACCTTCTAAATAACAACAAATTCTGTCGTGTAGACGGTTTCTTCGACCTTGCCAAAATTCAATTTCATGAGGTCTGACTAAAATGCCTCCCCAATGAGCTGGACGTGGTATTTCCGAGTACTTAAACTTTTTATCTAAGGATAGTTGAAGGTCCTCCAAAAATTTTCGATCAGGAATAACCTCACTTTGGGGAGAAACATGAGCTCCAAGTTGGTTTCCTCTAGGACGTGAGTTAAAATATTTATCAGACTTCTCTGGAGAAAGTTTTTCAGCCTCTCCTTTAATGATAATTTGTCGCTCCAAGCTTGGCCAATAAAATGATAATCCAACTTTTGGGTGTCTCAATATAGATTTACCCTTTTTACTTTTGTAGTTGGTAAAAAATACAAAGCCTTCCTCGGAAAAGTCCTTGAGCAATACTACCCTACTAATAGGAAAGCCATCATCACCAAGAGTAGAAAGGCTTATGGCATTTACCTCATGAATTGAATCAGACTCTTTGGCTTCATTAAACCAGACTTGAAAAAACTGCAAAGGATTGCCTTTAATATGTTGAAGGTCAAGGGTTCCCTTTTCATATGATTTCCGTAAATCAGCTAACTTGGGTTTCATCTCACTTCTGTTCATAAAACAAATTTACGATTAATCCCTTAGACTAAATATCAAATATTTCACCATCTGCTGCCAAGTGAACAGCATCAAAAAAAGAAGAGGCCTCTATTAAAAAATTATTTTTGTCACGGTAACGCGAGGAGAAATGCCCTAAAACTAAACACTTTACTTGGGCCAAATGAGCGATTTTTGCAGCTTGAAAAGCGGTGCTATGTCTTGTCTTTTCAGCCAAATTTTTGTGTACTTTCAAAAAAGTTGAGTCATGGTAAAGTAGATCCACTTTATATATCAATGGGAGGATGGATTCATTATAGGCTGTATCACTGCAAAATGCATAACACTTAATTGGGTTTGGATCCAATGTAAGCATTTCGTTTTTGAGTAAAGTACCATCATCTAAAACCAAATCCTTACCCAACTTAAGGTTCTGAAAATCGTAGTTGAAAATATTATATTTTTTTATTTTTTCTTTATCCAACCTTCTTAAACCAAGCTTCTCCTTAAACAAAAATCCATTGGTATAAACTCGATGGTCAAGTGGGATGGTATTAACAGTAACTGAATCATCTTCAAAAATAATTTCTGATTCTTTATTTTCTAATTCATGAAAAAACAAATTATAATTCGTCCACGAATTAGATATTTTAAGCTGAAGTGTGAGGACTTCCTTTATTCCTTTAGGTCCGTAAACGTGAAGATCCGCTGTTCTACCCAGGAGTCTAAATGTACTGATCAAACCCACCAAACCGAAAAAGTGGTCTCCATGTAAGTGAGAAATAAAAATATGTTTGATTCTGGAAAACTTAATTTTGTGATGTCGTAGTTTAATCTGAGTTCCTTCACCACAGTCAATTAAAAATAAGTGGTCTTTGACCTCCAGTATCTGTGAAGTAGTATGGGCGTTATCCAGAGGTGTTGCAGCGTGGCAGCCTAAAATATTAAGTTTCATACCTATATCCCAAGGTCTCTTTGAATTTGTTCCATCTGTATAAAATTTTCCGCTTCAATCAGCGTTAAGACAATATTTAAAGATTCAATTTTGGAGATTTGTGGGGAGTCATTTAATGCAATAACTAGACAAAACCCTTTAGAGATAATATGTTCATTGATTTTGTTTAGGGAAGATATTTGAAATTCATTTGTTATTTCAAGCGACAGCAAATCAAGAATTAAATCTGATGAAAAGTCTAATGAAATAATTATTTGTGGAAAAGAATTTTCTTCATTCTTTTCAAGCTTTATATATAAATGATTTTCCTTTTTTTCTGAGATCATAAGGACGGAATATTTAGTTTGGCAACCAGTAAATAAATAATGGCCATTCTAATGGCAACTCCATTCTCAACCTGATCCAAAATGATCGCATTTTTTGAGTCCGCCACGTCTGAGGTGATTTCAACTCCCCTATTAACAGGGCCAGGATGCAACAAAATGATTTCCTTTTTGAGACTTGTCAATTTTTTAGAATTTAGTCCGTAAAGCTGAGCATATTCTCGGCTAGAAGGAAAATAATTTAAATCCATTCTTTCATTTTGAACTCTGAGCATATTTACAGCATCGCACCATTTAAGGGTTTTCATAAGATCTGTACTTACCGTTACTCCAAGTGCTTTAATGTGTTTGGGAATTAATGATCTAGGTCCACAAAGCTTTACATCAGCCCCTAGCATTTTCAAAGTAAATATATTTGATAAAGCGACTCTAGAGTGGAGAATGTCTCCCACAATAGCAATCTTTTTTCCTTTCAGCTCACCCAATTTTTCTTTGATTGAATATGCATCCAAAAGAGCTTGTGATGGATGTTCATGCGTACCATCACCAGCATTGATAATACATGCATCTACGTTTTTGGATAGAAATAAAGACGCTCCAGGATTGGGATGCCGCATCACAACAACATCTACTTTCATAGCCAAAACATTGTTCACCGTATCAATCAAGGTCTCTCCTTTTGTAACAGATGATTGAGAGGCGGAAAAGTTAATTACATCTGCACTCAATCTCTTTTCGGCTAATTCAAAAGAAAGCTTTGTGCGTGTACTGTTTTCGAAAAACAAGTTGGCAATAGTAATATCTCTAAGGGTGGGTACTTTTTTAATGGGGCGATTAATGACCTCTTTAAAATGATCTGCTGTTTTGAAAATCAACTGAATATCTTCTTCGATCAAGTGTTTAATACCCAACAAATGATTGACACTTAGCTGTTTCATGTGCTATTTTTTTTCAATAAAAACTGTATCATCTTCTGATTGTTCTTTCCATTGAACCCTTACCTTATCTCCTTCCAAAGCATCAACTTGTAAGCCTGTATAATCTGGTTGTATGGGGAGATCTCGACTGAATCTTCGGTCAATCAATACCAAGAGTTGAATATCGTTGGGTCGACCGTAATAATCCAAAGCTGTCAATGCAGCCCTAATACTTCTTCCTGTGTAGAGGACATCGTCTATGATAACGACAGATTTACCCTCTATAGTCACTTCAATCTCTGAAGATGAAGGAGAGAGGGTTTTGTCAAATCGCCTAAAATCATCTCTAAAAAAAGTAATGTCTAGTTTTCCATGAATGACCTTTTTAAGTCCATAATCATTTTCCAAAATTTCTACCAAACGATTGAGTAAATGAATTCCTCTAGGCTGAAGCCCAACCAACACAACTTTATCAAAATCATCGAATTTTTCTATCAACTGGTTGGCCAGTCGCTTGAGAATAATCTCTATTTTTTTATTAGACAGCAGTACTCTAATAGACATTAGGGATTTTTGATTTCACAAAAGTATCATTTTTAAATGAATTCATTGGCAAATAAAAACCCTTCCAAAGGAAGGGTTTTTATTTTTAGAAAAAATAAATCCTAACTATTGTCTTTTATTTTTTTCTTTAATCCTGCCAAAGCGTCTAAATCTCCTAAAGTAGTTTTTTCAGAATTACTTTCTTTGACTTTCTTTGCAGCTCTTTTGTAATTAATCTTTTCTTGCTCTTTAAAAAAAATAGTATGTGAGGCAACCACTCGCTTGAACTCTTTATTAAATTCAATGATTTTAAAATCAGCTTCTTCTCCTTTAGTTAGTTTAGAACCATCCTCTTTTTCCATATGCCTTTGCGGAACAAAAGCAATCACATCTTCATTGAATTTAATGGTTGCCCCTTTATCAACAATTTCAGTAATGGCAGATTTGTGGGTAGAATCCAAAGCAAACTCATTAGCATATTTTTCCCAAGGGTTGTCCTGAGTTTGTTTGTGACCTAAGCTAAGCTTTCTACCATCTACGTCAAGTTCAAGTACTACAACATCGATATGATCAGAAATAGTCAATAGCTCTGATGGATGCTTCACTTTTTTAGTCCAAGACAAATCGGATATATAAACCAATCCATCAACTCCCTCTTCCATTTCAATAAAAACTCCAAAATTGGTGAAGTTTCTTACGATTCCTTTATGTTTTGATCCTTTAGGGTATTTGGTAGTTATATCAGTCCATGGGTCAGGAGTAAGTTGTTTGATCCCCAATGACATTTTTCTAGTTTCACGATCTAGGCTAAGTAAAACGGCTTCTAATTGATCTCCAACCTTTACAAAATCTTGTGCAGACCTCAAATGGGTTGACCATGACATTTCAGAAACGTGGACCAATCCTTCTACGCCTTCTTCTATTTCGATAAAAGCGCCATAGTCAGCAATCACAACAACATTTCCTTTAACCTTGTCTCCAACTTTAAGCTCATCACTCAATTGATCCCATGGATGAGCACTCAGTTGTTTCAAGCCCAATTGAATTCTCGACTTATCGTCGTCAAAATCGAGGATTACAACATTCATCTTTTGATCTAATTCCAGTATTTCATTAGGGTGATTAATTCTACTCCAAGACAAATCTGTGATGTGAACCAATCCATCTACACCTCCAAGGTCAACAAACACTCCATATGAAGTGATGTTTTTTACGGTTCCCTCTAGAACTTGTCCTTTTTGCAACTGACCAATAATCTCTTTCTTTTGTTCCTCTAGATCAGCCTCGATCAAAGCTTTGTGAGATACAACTATATTTTTGAATTCGTGATTGATTTTAACCACTTTGAACTCCATCGTTTTATCAACATACTGATCGTAATCTCTAATAGGTTTAACGTCAATTTGAGAACCAGGCAAAAAGGCTTCGATTCCAAAAACATCGACGATCATTCCTCCTTTGGTACGGCATTTAACAAAACCATTTACAATTTCTCCATTATCGTGAGCATTATTAACACGATCCCATGCCTTGATAACCCGAGCTTTCCTGTGTGATAAAATCAATTGTCCCGTTTTGTCTTCTCGGATATCAACTATTACTTCAACCTTATCTCCAACCTTTAAATTGGGATTATATCTAAACTCATTTAGAGAAATTACACCCTCTGATTTAGCATTGATGTCGATAATGGCCTCACGATCTGTAAGGTGAACAATTGTTCCATCCAAAACATCTTCATCAGCAGTATCAACAAAGTTCTTAGCTACCAGTGCTTCAAACTCTTTCAATTTCTTGTCTTCGATTACGTCAATTCCTTCTTGGTAATTGTGCCAATTAAATTTTTCTAAAAACTCATCTCTGTCATCACTTACATAAGACTTTATAGAAGCTGATTCCTCTTTTTTATCGGTGACAGTAAAATCTTGTGGATGAATTTCATCAAAAACTTCAGCTTGTTTTAATGTAGTTTTTTTGGCAGATCCTGTTTTCTTAGGTGCTGCTGTTTTCTTAGTTGCTACTGTTTTCTTAGTTGCTGCTGTTTTCTTAGTTGCAACTGTTTTCTTAATTGCTGC
>CAJWLL010000022.1 GCA_913043275.1 uncultured Flavobacteriaceae bacterium
GATTTACAGCACCTACAGTTGTTACAGTTATTGATTGAGTTGTTGATTTACATGCCAGTGGATCAATTCCACCACCACCAGTAAGAGGAAGATCATATACAATTACATCAACGATATCAATACCTGAGAAAACTTTACCTACATCAGACAACTTAAATGTGTTAGTATTTGTTGCTGATTCTACGATTCCATCTATTCTCCATTGGTAAGATTTACCTGAGCCTCCTGCGATAGTAAATATGGGATCATCCCCATCACATATTGTTCTAGTAGCAACACTGGAATTAACCCCATTGTTATTCATCCAAAGGTCTCCTCCAGGGCCATTATTTACTGTTATTGTTATCTCATTTGTAGTTGAAGAGCAGGTTTTTCCATTTAAATTAGAAAAATCTATTCTTCTATATCTTGTTGTTTGTAGAAGGTTTGGAGGACTATATGTAGGACTGTTAACCCCAATTAAATTGAAACTGACAAAATTATCTATAGAGCTATGCCATTGATATGTTACAGTAGCACCTGAGGAAACTGTTGGTGTGGTAGCACTAATTATTGGACTTGGTGCTCTCCCAGAGCAGATGGTTTGACTACCTGTGATTGTACCTGGAGTAATTATATTTTCTAATATAGTGATTGTTGCAACAGCAGTACACCCTTGAGGTGTTGTAATATCTACTTTCACAGTCATTGAAGATGTAAAAGGAGCTGAAGGTGAAAAATTAACAGAGGTTTGGGTTGCAGTAGCTGTAACTGTGCTTAGCAGTGCATCATTAATTGAAAACCTATATGTCGCACCTGCAATTCCTCCGGCAGTGGCAGTTAATATGAATGATTCATCATCGCAAATTACATCTTTATCACTTGATAAAGTTGCATTAGGTTCACCTAAAATTCCTACATATACTTCAATTGAAGTTGAGGAACAGGCTGTTGGATCGGGGTTTCCTGCAACTAACGGTTTATTATAGACCTTGACACTTACAACATCACCATTTGTAATTGTTGCATTTTCACTTATGATATCAAAGTTTGCAGTATTTAGACCTAAACTAGCGTTAGTTGTATATTGAACACTGCCATTAATTAGAAATTCAAAAGATTCACCACCTGAACCTTGAAAAATTAATGATGTGTCAGTAGCACAAATTGTAACACTTGTGGCTGCCCCAGTAATGTTATTTGTTATAGAGGGACTTGGTAATGGTGTTACTGTAATAAGAACAGACGCCGTCGGAATAGTACATGAGACTGTATTCATGGTGTTTTTAACAAGTCTTCTATAATATTTATTAGGAGGAGATGGATTAGGTGGTACAGCGTATGTAGCATTATTCCCATTAACTATAATATCAGACCAGTTGGTGTCATCAGTTGAATATTGCCACTGATAATCTCCATTAACAGCTGCCACTCCATTAATTCTCCCAGCGTCCACGTTTGTTAATAAGACTATATCAGGAGAATTCTCACAAACACTCGTGGATCCTGAAACTGTTCCAGCATACAGTGCATTTACCTGAACAAATAATTCATCTTCATCATAACAACCTGATGCATTATAAACCCTTACAGTAACCCTGTCATTATGAATTATTCCCAAAATAGCTCTATCAAAGGTCCTGTCAGCGGCATCACTCTGTACTAAATTTCCATTAAAATAAAAGTCAAATCTAGTAGCATTAGCATCAGCATCTGCTTCAAATATGATTTGTCCGGTGTCTGATTGACAAACAGTATGAGAAGGCATATTTGAATCTAAAACTGCGGTTGGAATTGTTCCAGCATTAAGAGTTACAGTTACGACATTACTATACAAATTGCATATTTGGCCATTTAAATCACTTCTAAAAGATCTTCGATATGCAGAACTTATTCCATCAAGAGTTGGTGTTAATGTAGCAGCATCAGCACCTACTATTTCACTCCAATTTCCTGTAGCTGCGGGACGGATTTCCCATCTATAGGTTATTGTTCCAGAACCTGTAGGAGTTTGAAGGGAGTTTATCATTTGAATATCTGAAACCCTACAAATATTTTGAACATTAGGACCTATTTGATTAGTCCCAGAAACTGTATTTAAGGTAATTGTGAAGTCGGCCTCATCAAAACATCCAGTTCTTCCAGCTCCAGCATATGCTCTTACTTTATAGACGAATCCATCTAAAATTGTTGCTGTAGAGGTATAAGTTGAGTTTGCGGCAGGATGAGAGTTAATTGGGTTTCCATTAACAAAAAACAAATAACTATTTGCATTAGAGCTTAAACTTGCATCTAACGTAATAGAGTTTGTCCCAGCACAAATTGTGTTTGATGTTAAACCAGAGCTTAGGCTAGCTAATGGAGCTGGGCCAGCTTGAACAGTTATTGTAACAACATTGGAAATATGAATAATTGATGGTTTTTCACATAAATCTCCACTAAAACTTGCCCTCGCTTTTCTCCTATATGCTGTTGTAACTGTTGGATTTGTTGGGTCATAATTAGGTGAATCTGTAGATAATATTCCTACGAACCCACTTCCATCTCCAATATCCCTTTCCCATTCGTAAACTATCGTTCCACCATCAGCTGCCAGAGTTGAAGTAGGATTAGTAGTTCCATTAATCGCAGGTGGATTATCTCCATTACAAATTGGATTTGATCCAGTATAAGCAATTATATTACCATTAGACATTGAGTTTACTCTTAGTGTAATAACATCATCATTAAAACAGCCTGTTCCAGTATCAACACCAGTATATACTCTTACTCTAACTTCAGTATTGTCAACTAATGAAACACTTGCTGTTGATGTGTCAAAAGTATTTGTTGGGGATGCTTGAATTCCTTGAGATACATTACCAACAAAAAATTCATAAAATGTGGCTGATGAATTTGATGTTGCTGTGAATATTAAGTCATCTCCCTCGCAGATTATATTACTTAATGTAGGAGAGTTATTTGAGGTAAGAGTAACTGGAGGCGAGGATCCAACTCCAGCACCAATCGTAATAGTTACTGTATTAGAAAAATATATTGAGCTTGTAGGGGAACAGCTTACTGAACTTACTGTTGCAGTTATAAGTCTTCTAAACTCATGGACACCATCACCAATTGAGGCTAATGGATTAAAACTACTACTGCTAGCACTGGCAACAACTCCCCAAGTAGCAGGAAGTGTTCTTTTTTCCCATGAGTAATTGAGGGTTGCCCCAATTGATGAGGTAGGAATATTTGCAGAGTTAATACTTACAGGGTCTGCTCCAGAGCAATAACTAACCGTAGCAGTATTGATGTTATTAAATCCACTGAGTTTATTCAGTGTTAAAATTAATGATGAACCATTTGTTGTAGTTGTTGTATCACTACATCCATTGACTAAATTGGTGACTTTTAAATCGATTCTTGTAACGTCACTAAGTACAACTTGACTTAAATCAAGTTTATTTCCAGTAATTGCTGCAGGAGGAGCTTCAATTCCGTCTAGATAAAATGTGTGTGTTACGCCTGCTGCAGGCAAACCCTCTAATGTTGGTAATGATCCTTCACATAAAATACCATTTGTTACTCCAGGTGCAACAATTATAGGGATTGGATCTGAATTTACAATAACCGTTAAAGGGTTTGAAGTTATTGAGCATGCTCCAGAAGTAACAATTACTTTTACCTCCTGACCATTTGTAAGTGTTTTAACCAGTGTTCTTGAAGCACTTGCTGCTCCTTGGGAAACATCGTTCACTAAAAACTCATAAGAAGCTCCAGGAACTGCTGCAGCTGTTATTGTAAAGGGTTCACCCTCACATAATTCTGCTGGATTAGGTGAGCTTGTAAGTGTTGCGGTGAAACTTGGAACAACATTAACGACATGAATATTAGACACAAATGTCGGAGATGTATTCCCGCTGCACTCAACAGAACTAAAACTTGCAATAGCAAGTCTTCTGAATTCTGTTGTGGAAGTAAGTTGACCACTAAGTGGGTTATAATTCTTAGTATTAGCCCCAGAGATGTCTGACCAAACTATGGTACCTTGAGACCTCTGCTGCCACTTGAAAACTACAGAACCTCCAATCAAATCATGAGTAGGTGAAGATAAACTTGTTATTTCAACCGGGTCTCCTAGGCTACAAATTGTTTGAGGTCCAGAACTAATTGTATTATTTCCGGTAATACTATTAACTCTAATTGGAGCATTAAAATCACTGAAACATCCTGTGCCATCAGAATTTTCGTAGACTCTTATAAGAATTAGATCTCCATCAGAAAATGAATTAATTGTTAAGGTCCCATCTGCACTTGGTCCTTGAACTGCGGCACCATTAAGCTTAAACTCATATCCATTACCACTTGAGGATGTTGCGTCGAAATCTATACCATCTCCAACACATACAGTATTATTTGTAACTGTTTGTGAAGTTGAAGTGTTTGTTAATGTTACTGTTAAAGTAGGAGCAGAACCATCACCTACAGTTATAACTATTTCATTTGAAGGTGTAGCAGTACAACTTTTTGAATTAAGTGTATTTATTGTCAGCCTCCTAAAATGGTGAGTTCCATCTGGTAGTGGGGGAGGATCATAATTGAGAGCTGTTGCTGATGGAACATTAATATCTATATATGCACTCGCAACAGGACTTGAGGTTCTTGTCTGCCATTTATAAGCTACAGATCCACCATTGTCAGGTGATGAAGCCCCTAAATGAGTAATTATAGCAGGATCTGCATTTGTACAGTAACTAACAGTTGTAGTTGTAACGATATCACTTCCACTAATTTTATTTACGAATAATGTAATTGATTCAGTATCTGAGCATCCAGATGGATTTGTAATCCTAACGCCTATAATTGCTCCATTAAATAAGTTTAAAGTAGTGCTTACTGAATTAAAAATACTGCCTGAGACAGCCGCCGCTTCTACTGGCACACCTGATATGTAAAAAGTATAACTTACACCACTTGATGGAGTTGCACTAAAAACTGGCTTATCTCCAAAACAAATTGTCGAACTTGTAAGACCAGTACCTGATAATCCAGCGACCGGAAGAGCATTTACAGTTATAGTAACTACATTGGAAGAACTAAGACAAGCTTTGGTATTAAATGAGCTTTGAAGAACTCGTCTATAAGCAGTTGTTTGAGTTAATGCGGGTGGTTGGTAATTCTTTGAGTTAGAAGCTCCAACACCTGTCCAGCCTGTGCCTGTGTTTTTTTCCCAGTAATAACTTGTTGATGCTCCATCACCAGATCTATCAGCTGTAGATTCTGAGATGTCAGTTAAAATAGTAGGTGTTGAATTTGCACAAATACTTTGATTTCCTGTAATAGAACTTGTGCCAGAAAATGTATTTAGTCTAACTGTAATAGATTTTTCACTATAGCAAGTAGTAAGTGATGATGTAAAGTTTCTAACTAAAACTGTGTCTTGATCAGATAATGAAGTTGAACTATAAGTCGCACTTGTAGAAGATTGGACTGTTGAAGTAACCCCTCCAGTAACTCTTATGAACTGATACCAATTTCCAGACCCAATTGCAGAAAATATTACATTGTCACCTTCACATGTAGTATGTCCTGTTAGGTTGTCATTTAAAGAAACTGTTGTAGTTGGAGATACACTAATTGAATAAATAAGTGAGTCCTGATAGCAATCAAGACCATTGTATGTTCTGACTTTAATGTCCTCACCAGCACCATTTATATTATTAATTGTTGCAGATGATGAGGTAGATACTCCTAAAGATGAAAAAACTGCTAAACCATTTACTCTTCTATAGAATTCGTAATGAGTGTAACCGGTATCAGCCTGAACAACTAAATCATTTCCACTACATATTGAAATATTTCTTGCTCCATCGAAAGCACCAATTGATGTAGATAAGGAAACTGCGGGGGGTTTTGCCTTAACGTTAATTGTTGTCGTTGACGAAACAGCAGAGTCTGGATCATCTGGGTCAGAAAAACCTACAGAATTAAGTGAAATCTTGAAAATTACATTAGTTAAACCAGCGTTTGATAAATTAATTGCATCTGAGCCAACAACCGGCCATCTATAAGCTTCTGCTCCAGAACTAGTAATAATATTACCACCATCTAGAGTATTTGTAACATTTGTGACAGTTTTTGTAAAAACGTTACCTCCAGACCCAATTGCTGTAAATTCTAGTGTACTTGTTGCTGAAAGTGTAAGAGTAGAAGAACCTACTTTTAGCCGGAACCTGATTTCAAAAACGGGGACTTCTCCTTGACAAACCTCATGAGGGGCAAGACTTCCATTAACCCTTACTTCATCAATATGAATGTCTGTAAGTTGTGCCCAACTGAAAGAACAGAATAGGACAAAAAAACAAAGGTAAAAATTGTAAAGTTTTTTATATACCCCCACAGATAAATATTACTTTAACTCAATAACGTTATATTAATTCAAATATTGTAAATGAAATTAATATTATGAGATCAGTATTATTTTATAAATTTACCAAAAAAAAAATTCTTCAACTATGAAGCATTGGTCGATTTTTTATAAACATCCAATATCCTTATTTCTTTTTTTTATGACTTTTCAATTTTCTTGTAAAGAAAAAAGTAATTGGGTAGACTATTATCAAATTGATATAGTCAGAACATCAAGAGATTCAAGTTTTTATTTTAATGGTAAACTTTTTGATGGTAATATTAAAAAAATGGATCAAAATGGAGGAGAAATAGTCGTTTTTGAAGTAAAGAATGGAACGCTTAACGGAGATTATCTAGAGTTTTATACAAACGGTAATAGAAAAATTGAATCAAATTATTTACATGGTAAATTAAATGGAGAATTTATTTCTTATTTTGATAACAAAAAGATTAAAGAAAGAACAAAATACTCAACAGGACTTATAGATGGGTTCAGGAAATTATATTGGAGAAATGGGAGTATTAAAGAGTCTTCCCTACTAAAATCAGGAGTCTTAACTGGGGAATGTCTATTTTTTTATTCTAACTCAAATCTTCGAAAGAAAATTTCATTTGATAATTTTGGAAACAGGGATGGTGTTTGGTCAGATTATTATCAAAATGGTAATGTTAAAAGTGAAATTAAATATGAATCAGGCGTAGTTATAAATTCTCTGAAAAGATTTGATATTAAGGGTAATTTATTAAAATAAAGTCGAAAGTTGTGTTAAAAAAAGATTTTTCAATTCTAGTAGTAATTTTAATAGTTTTTAATTCATGTGATTCAAGTTCAAATATGAATTTTATTAACAAAAATGAAAATTATTTAGGTGGTGATTGGGAACTCAAAAAAATTGAAATTTTAGATAATAATCAAAAAAAAATATTTTTCTCTATAGATTCTACAAACTTTAATTTTAAGATTTTAAATATAGATACAAAAAAAATGCTTTTTCATCTAAAAAGCTATCCTTTTAGCCAATTTGAACCAAAATATAGAATTCTAATAAACAATGACACGATAAAATTAAAGTCTGGTGCAATTATGAATGGTCAAATTCTCTTCAAAAATATCTATATTTTTGGCATGACAAAAGACAATAAATACCTTAAGTTGAAGGATTTAAAAGAAAAAAAGGCTATGATCTTTTCAAAAAAGTAGAAAACACTAGTGTGTTAAAAACAATATTTATTTTCCTCTATAATTTTGTCAGCAATACGATTTTTTATAGCGATTATATTTGGTAAATCCTCATATCGACAAAGATGGTGGACGTTCTTAAGTAAATCAATTTTTGCTGTACCCTCAGAAATATTTCCAATTATTTCTTTTGACCTACTTGTCACTATTTCTGTGGCATTGAAAACATAAAGTTTACTCATGTCCATTTGATAGGTCATTTTTAACCCTCTGTTTAAATTTTTAATTGTCCTTAAAGTTGAAGATTCTGCAAAATAAATTTCAATCATCATGTCTGACAATCCCAACAAAATTTGTTGATTTTTATTTAGTTCCTGTCCATGTTTTTGAAATGAAGCTCCTGCAATCATTAAGAACACTCTCTTCAAGTTTTTTATTTTTATTAATTCTACATTAAGCGGTTGATCTATACTAATTTCATCCTCAACTATTCCCGATTCCATTTTACTTGCCAATTGCATGACAGCACTCATCAAATCCAACTCACCTTTCATAGATTTTTTGACCAACATGCCAACACTAAGCATTCTATTGATTTCATTAGTTCCCTCATAAATTCGACCAATTCTTGCATCTCTCCATGCTGATTCCATTGGAGTGTCAGCTGAAAAGCCCATCCCTCCAAATATTTGTATGCCATCATCAGAACAATTTTGAATATCCTCAGAGGTTCCTACTTTGATCATAGAACATTCAATGGCAAATTCCTCAACACCTTTTAGTTCTGCCTTTTGGTGATTTAATCCTTCCTCTTGAAGACTTTTAATTTTTAATTCAATATCATGTGCAGCACGATAATTAGCAGATTCTCCAGCATAGCATGAAGTAGCCATCCTTGCTATTTTTTCCTTAATCGCTCCAAATTGAGCAATTGGTGTTTTGAATTGAACCCTTTTGTTGGCATACTGAACAGCACCGCTAATTACTCTTCTTTGGGCTTCTAAACAGGCAACACCTAATTTTATTCGACCAACATTAAGAGCATTCATGGCAATTTTAAAACCCTGTCCTCTTTCGGCCAAAATATGATCAACATGTACTTTTGTTTCGTTAAAAAAAACTTGACGTGTTGAGGAAGCGTGGATTCCCAATTTGTTTTCTTCATCTCCCATTGTGATTCCATTTTCTGGGTCATTGGGAACAATAAATGCTGTAATATTTTTGTCATCCTCGATCCTGGCAAAAACGATGAACAAATTCGCAAATCCTGCATTGGAAATCCACATTTTTTGACCTGAAATAAAGTAATGATTTCCATCTTCGGAGAGCACTGCTTTCGTTTTACCAGAATTGGCATCAGATCCTGCATCAGGTTCTGTAAGGCAATATGCGCCAAACCACTCACCACTAGATAGTTTAGAAACATACTTTTGTTTTTGTTCCTCATTTCCATAAAGTACGATTGGCATTGTTCCAATACCTGTATGGGCTCCGAAAGCTGTTGAAAAAGATCCAGTTGCACCTGAAATGTAATCACAAACTAACATGGTGGATACAAAACCCATGCCCATTCCTCCATAACTTTCAGGAATGGAGACTCCTAGATAACCAAGTTCTCCAGCCTTTTGCATACAAAGTTTTGTGAATTCGTAATCCTTTTTTTCAAAACGTTCTTTATTAGGCCATATCTCACGATCAATAAATTCTTGAACACTTTCTTTCATCATGATTTGCTCCTCCGAAAAATCCTCTGGAGTAAAAATGTTTTCAGGTCGTGTTTGCTTGATGATGAACTCACCCCCTCTAATTAATGTTTTTGATTCAAGTTCCATGTTTCTTATGGATTTAATTGATTAAAAAATGTTCAAAATTTTTGCTCTCTTTTGCAATGCAATCTAATACTTCAAAAAAATGTTTGATTTGAATATCTGATAATTGCTCCTGTATCTTATCATTAAAATTTAAGACCACTGATCGTGAATCATCTCTTTTATCTTTTCCGTATGGAGTTAAGAAAATAAGAACGCTTCTCCCATCTGTTGGATTGGGTGAGCGTTTAATCATTTTTTTATCCTCCATGCTTTTCAATAAACGAGACAAACTGGTGGACTCAATTCCTAATTTAGGGCCTAAAGAACTGGAAGGTGTTCCCTCAGGTTCAATGTTTAAAAGTGCAAATCCCATCGCCATAGTTGAATCAAACTTAGAGGCTTCCCTATTGTACATCTTACTGACCGCATTCCAAGTAGAACGTAATGCTGCATCAATTGTTTTTTTTTTCATTTATTTCTTTAATCTTAACAAATATATTAAATACATATTATGCATGCATAATAAAATTGTCAAAAAAAAAAAATTAAGAGTAGATTTCATCAATTAGATACTGAAATTTTTTCATAACGATTTTTCGCTTTACTTTCATGGTAGGAGTAAGGTGTCCTCCTTCGACCGACCATATTTCAGGAGTTAATCGTATTGTTTTTACTTGCTCCCACTTTCCAAACTTCTCATCATGCAATCTGATTTCATCATTTATTTTATTAAATAAGTTTTCATTTTTACAGATTGATTTCGGATCTTTTTTACATGAAATGCCTTGTTTTTCAAGCCAAATTTTGGCTAGATCAAAAGAGGGTTGGATAAGTGCTGAAGTCATTTTTTCCCCCTCACCTATAACTATAATCTGTTCAATCAAAAGCGACTGTTTTAATTGGTTTTCTATTACCTGAGGTGCAACATATTTCCCTCCAGAGGTTTTGAACATCTGTTTTTTACGATCGGTTATTTTAAGAAAGCCCTCCTTATCTATGGTTCCAATATCTCCTGTTTTAAAAAAATCTCCTTTCATTACTTTGCTGGTTTGTTCAGGATCTTTGAAGTACCCTTTCATTATATTGGGACCTTTGCACAGAATTTCTCCATCGGCGGCTATGACAACCTCAACACCCTCAATTATTTTCCCTACTGTTCCTATTTTTAAATCACCATTTCTTAAATCATTGATAGAAATTGCCGGAGAGGTCTCTGTTAAACCGTATGCCTCAGCAATGGTCATGCCTGCAGCTGCAAAAACTCTAGCTAATCTGGCTTGAAGCGGAGCACTTCCTGAGCATATGATTTTCAGATTTCCTCCCAATGCCATTTTCCATTTAGACAGAATAAGTTTATTCGCGATCCAATGCTTTATGTTATAGATGAAGTCTGATTTATGATAGGGGTCATATTTTAGACCAACCTTAACAGCCCAAAAAAACAATGTTTTTTTTAATCCTTTCAGATCATTTCCTTTGGCATGTATTTTATCATAAACTTTTTCAAGAAGCCTTGGAACTGCAGTCATAAAATTTGGCTTCACTTCTTTTAAATTTTCACTGATAGTATCTAATGATTCAGCAAAATATACCGAAATGCTATTGTATAGATAACCATAGATAAAAGTTCTCTCAAAAATATGACAGAGAGGCAGAAAACTCAATGCAGTCTGGCTTCTTTCTTCAAAAGGGAACTTTTTTGTAGCGGAGATTACATTAGAAACAATATTGCCATGACTTAGCATTACACCTTTGGGAACACCTGTAGTACCTGAGGTATAGATAATTGTAGCAATATGATCAGACTCGATATTTGATTTAATTTCCTCTAGCTTTTTTTCATTCCAAGCTTCTTTTCCCACTTCAATCAACTCCGACCAGTTTTTACAGCCCTTTATTTGGTCAAAAGCGAATATCTCTAAAAGTCCTCTTACTTGTGATTTAATAGAAAAAATTTTATCAAAAACCTGTTGGTCTGAAACAAAACAAAAGACACTCTCGGAATGATTGAGAATGTATTCGTAATCTTTTGAACTTATATTGGGATAGAGTGGAACTGAAATGGCTCCAATCTGAAGAATAGCCATATCCATAATACACCACTCTGATCTATTAGTAGTTGAAATCAGCGCAATTTTATCCTGAGGTTTCACTCCCATTTCAATAAGGGCTGTACTTATAAAATTGACAGATTCAAAATATTTTTGGGTTGAGATGGACTTCCAGTTTCCATTTCTTTTATCATTAAGGCATTTTTCTATTGGATGGGTTTCAACCTGAATACTTAAAATATCAAAAATCCTTGAAGGCTTCATAGTCAATATTGAATTTAAATTAGTGAAATTTAGTTAATAAAAATCATCTATTTATTTTTTGTCAAGCCAACGCTTTGCATTTTCAAAGGCAATGATCCAAGGAGAAAACTCATCGTTTCTGTCTTGTGGGTAATAAGCCCAATTCCACGGAAAGGTAGAACGTTCTAGGTGAGGCATCATGACAAGGTGTCGACCGTCTTGGCTGCAAAGCATGGCAGCATTATAATCAGAACCATTGGGATTGGCAGGGTAAACCTCTTGATGGTATTTTGCTGGTATTTGGTATTGATATTCATCCATTGGCAAATGAAACTTACCTTCGCCATGAGCAGCCCAAATTCCAAGTTTAGCACCTTCTAAACCCTGCATCATTACCGAGGATGAAGGTTGGATACTTACAGCAGTAAATTGACATTCAAATTTTCCCGAATCGTTGAGGTGCATTTTTGGAAGCTCTTTGTGCTCTGATGTAATCATTCCTAATTCAACAAACAATTGACAGCCGTTACATACCCCGAGTGAAAGGGTATCTTCTCTGGCAAAAAAATCATTCAGACTTTTCTTAGCTTTGTGGTTAAAGAGAAAAGCACCTGCCCATCCTTTGGCAGAACCTAAAACATCTGAGTTGGAAAAACCACCAACCGCCGCTATAAATTGAAATTCTTCAAGGGTTTTCCTTCCCTCAATCAGGTCAGTCATGTGAATGTCATAAACTTCAAATCCTACGGAGTACATAGCATAGGCCATTTCTCTTTCAGAATTACTTCCTTTTTCTCTTATAATAGCCGCTTTAATTTTACTGTTGTTTTCGGAAGATAATTTTCCATTAAATGATGAAGGAAAATAGAATTGTAAGGGTGTCTTCTTGTAATTTTCAATCCGCTCTGCTGCACATTTGTTTTGCTTCGCATCGAGTGCTGCTGAGGTAGAAAACCATATTTCGCGATATTGAGCGACATCTAATTCTAGTTCATCCTGATTGTTTTGAGCGATTAGTTTTCCGGTCTCGGTCACTTTACCTATAAGGTGGCAATTAATATTATGATTTATAAAATGGGAAGTAAGATCTATTTCACTTTGAAGAATCAAACCACTGTTTTCAGCAAAAAGTAAGGCAGTAGTATCCTTTTCCTTCAATGATGTTAAATCAATTTCCATTCCAACATTTTGAGAAGGAAAGCACATTTCCAGCAAGCTAGTAATTAGTCCACCTGAGGAAACATCATGTCCCGCCACAATTTTTTTATTTAAGATCAATTTTTGAATTAAATTGAAAGCGTTTTTAAAAACATTAACATCAGAAACTCCAGGGGCTTCAGAGCCGATTTTATTTAATACTTGACCCAATGAAGACCCACCTAACACATGTTTTTCTGAGGATAAATTGATGTAATATAGATCTCCTCTATTGGGTAGTGATACTGGAGTAACAATTTTTTTAATATCCTCACACTGTCCTGCGGAAGAGATGATAACGGTCCCCGGAGCTAAAACATCACCTTCCTGATATTTTTGTTTCATCGACAAGGAGTCCTTACCTGTGGGAATATTAATACCCAGATCAATAGCAAAGTCTGAACAGGCTTTTACCGCTTGATATAATCGATCATTTTCACCTGGGTTGTTGCAAGGCCACATCCAGTTGGCTGACAAACTGATCGACTTGAGACCCTCCGACATTGGAGCCCATACTATATTGGTTAGTGATTCTGCAATTGCATTTACACTTCCTTTAGCTGAATCAATTAGTCCTATTACTGGAGCATGACCAATGGCAGTAGCCACGCCATGTTTTCCATTGAAATCTAAAGCCATTACCCCACAATTACTCAATGGAAGTTGCAAGGCTCCCACTGTTTGTTGCTGCGCCACACGACCTGTTACACAACGATCTACTTTGTTCGTAAGCCAATCTTTACAACCGACTGCCTCTAACATGAGTAGATTTTTTAAATAATTTTCAAAATTGGAGAAATGGTATGAGGGATCATTAAAAAACATCTTTTTGTTTTTATCCAAAAGGGTAGTCTTTGGAGCATCTCCAAATAAAGAATCAATTGCCAGATCAATTGGTTTTTCACCATTAATATTATTAATAAACGAAAAGTGTTTGTCTCCCGTTACTTTACCAACAATATAAATAGGAGTCCTTTCACGTTGGGCAATCGTTTTTAGCAATTTAGTGTCTTTTTCAGACAGAATAAGACCCATACGCTCCTGTGATTCGTTTCCTATAATCTCTTTAGCTGATAAGGTAGGATCCCCAAGTGGAAGTTTATTGATGTATATTTCACCTCCAGAATCTTCCACTAATTCTGAAAGACAATTCAGATGGCCTCCGGCTCCGTGATCATGAATTGAAATGATTGGATTATTAGCACTTTCTACCAAAGCCCTGATGGAATTAGCTACTCTTTTTTGCATTTCTGGGTTGGATCTTTGAACAGCGTTGAGTTCTATTTCATTGCTGAAAGCACCTGTATTAGAAGAGGAAACTGCAGCTCCTCCCATACCAATTCTGTAATTATCTCCACCTAGAACCACAATTAAATCGCCCTTTGAAGGTGATTTTTTTTTGGCTTGATCAAGAACTCCATAACCAATGCCGCCTGCCATCATGATGACCTTGTCGTAACCTAAGCGTTGATCTTTTTCTTGATGTTCAAAAGTTAAAATAGAACCAGAAATTAGGGGTTGTCCAAATTTATTACCAAAATCAGAGGCGCCGTTTGAGGCTTTGATTAACAAGTCCAAGGGGGTTTGATACAACCATTTTCTTTCGGGAAAACCTTCTTCCCATTTTCGATCTGCTGTAACTCTAGAGTAGGGAGTCATGTAAACGGCTGATCCCGCTAACGGGAGAGAACCCTGACCTCCTGCGAGCCGGTCGCGAATTTCTCCACCAGAACCAGTAGCAGCTCCGTTGAAAGGCTCGACTGTAGTTGGGAAATTATGGGTTTCTGCTTTGAGTGATATAACACTCTTAATGGTATTGGTTTCGTATACACTTGGTAGGGATCCATCTTTTGGAGCAAACTGTTCTATTTCTGGGCCAGAAAAGAAAGCCACGTTGTCTTCATATGCTGATACAATTCTATTTGGGTTTATTTTAGATGTTTTTTTAATCATTTGAAATAAGCTTTCCCTCTGTTCCATTCCATCAATCACAAAACGCCCATTAAAAATCTTATGTCGACAATGCTCTGAGTTAACCTGAGAAAAACCGAAGACTTCAGAATCAGTTAAAGAACGTCCCAAATACTGCGATAATCCTTCCAAGTAGTTTATTTCCTTTTTGTTTAAGGCCAATCCTTCTTTTTGATTGTAGGCTTCAATGTTGTTTATGTTCTTTACCGGCTCTGGGGTAATATCGATGGTAAAAATGGATTGATCTAGCCCATTATAAACTTTAAAAAGCATTGGATCAAATTCATCACCCAGATTGTTTATAACAAACATTTCTATTCTGGAAATTCCATCAATATCCATGTTTTGTGTTATTTCGACTGCATTAGTGCTCCAAGGTGTAATCATTGATTTACGGGGGCCAACAAAATTACCCTTTATGATTTTTTCATCGATTAATGATTCGTTGCCGAAAAGCCAAACCAATTTTTCTTGGATAAAAGGATCAAGATTTTGTTTGGTTTGAACTGCGAAGAGGTTCCGGTCGGGATTACCAAAAAAGTAAATCATCAATGGATTATTGTTGTTCCAAAAATAATTTTTTCCAGTGATTCTGACCTAACGAATTTGGAGTTGGAGTCAATAACTTTTCAGCATTTTATTCACATTTTTTTGATCAATCGAGCACAGTAAAAACCATCAAAATCGGTCAAATGGGAAAAATACGTGTGTTCTTTTTCCAATTCAAATTTAGACCCCAGTTTACTGCTTAAGAATTTAACAATTTGAAGTTTGTTTTCTATAGGTAAAATAGAGCAAGTTGCATAGACCAAATTCCCACCTTTTTTGACCATAGGTGCATATGTTTGAAGAATACTTTCTTGGGTTTCCAGTATTTCAGTCAATCGCTCGGGTGTCAAGTTCCACTTCGTATCGGGATTTCTTTTTAGCACCCCCAAACCACTGCAGGGCGCATCGATCAACACACCATCAGCATTGTGTTTTAAGGTTTTAAAAACTCCCTTTACATCAACATTTACTGTTTGAATGGATTCAATTTTATTACGGAGACACCTTTTACGTAGTTCATGTAGTTTGGCAGGATAAATATCCAAAGCTACAATCTTAGCGGAATCTTTTGTAAGATCAGCCAAGTGCAAACTTTTTCCCCCGGCACCTGCACATGCATCAATGTAATATTTACCTGATTCAGGTTTTAACCAAGGGCTGATTTTCTGAGAATTTGCATCTTGAACTTCAAACCAGCCTTCTCTGTACTCTTTTATCTTTTGAAGTGATTGTTTTTTTTCAAAAACTAAGGCATGGGGATAGTCAGGAACAATACTGGTGATTATGTTGTATTTTTTTAACAGCTTTTCTTTTAGTTTTTCGACCGTAGTCAAAAGTGTATTAACCCTGATAATAAGGTTTGCAGGGGTATTGAGTGATTCTATTTCTTTTTCCCATATTTCTTCTCCAAAAGCCTCTTCACATATTTGATCCAACCAATCGGGAATTGAATATTTGTATTTTCTATCTAGAACCAAAACTGGGGCTTTCGCCTTGATCTCTTCTGCATCGATATTTTTGAACTCGACCCATTCGGGGAGTGGGAAATCATTGAGCACCATCCAACACCCCATTAGATTCCATAGATTTTCGGCCTCACTTTCTGGTCCAGTAAGGGCATGAAAAAATTTTTTTTTACGAATGATTTCGTAGAATGCTTGAGCGATGCTTCTCCTGTCCCTGGACCCCCAGATTGGATTGATTTTGAGCAACTTTTTGAGGACATCGGCAGCTGGTCGTTTTTCTATCAGTGTTTTCTCCAATCCGGAGATAATACCCAAGGCAATGTTGCGGTGTAATTTCATGATGGGTACAAAACTAAACCTATATCACTTATTTGAATGATTTACTTTTGCTTTTATCATTCTGTCAACTATTTATCGGTTGAAATCGTATTTTGAATGATGCATTTTCAAGATAAGATTGTCTATGACTTTCTGTAATTTCAATTGCATTTTATCTCCGTCATAAAAACATCCATTTCGATTTTTTAACTAGCAAATTCAATGATTCATTACAGGCTGTTTTATAAATCCAATTGTATATATATTTATTCTATATTAATTTACTTATATTCTAAAATACCTTGATTAACATATTTTACAGAAGTTCATCGGTATCCTCATAGTTAATCACAATTTTTCTTATTTTCCAGTATAGACGTTCCTTATAATTAGGAAGCAATTATTTAAAGGCAATCTACTGATTTTTAGGTAATTAAAATTAGTTAATAAATTGATTATGATGTTTTAAAGTTTTTTATTCTTAAATGAAGTTCTTATAAAATAGTTTAATGTAGTACTATAAAGTTTGCAGTTCAACCAGATTTTTATACTCTGATTTTTTTGTTATAAGCTCTTTGTGTGTTCCTGATTCAACAATTTTACCTTTATTGAAGACTACAATCAAATCTGCTTTTTGGATGGTTGAAAGTCTGTGGGCAATCACCAATGAGGTTCTGTTTTTCATCAAGTTTTCCAATGCCTCTTGTACCATTTTCTCCGAGCCGGTGTCAAGTGCAGAGGTAGCCTCATCAAGAATTAAAATATCCGGATCTTTTAAAATGGCCCGGGCTATAGACAATCTTTGTTTTTGCCCTCCCGATAGTTTGTTTCCTCCTTCACCGATGATGCTGTCATAACTCTGTTCTAATTTTTCTATAAAATCAGTTGCATTTGCTACTCTGGCAGCCTCCTTAATTTGTTCAAGTGTGGCCTTTGGATTTCCCAAAGCAATATTATTTCTTACACTGTCGTTAAACAAAATTGAGTCTTGAGTGACCATTCCGGTAAGCCCATACAGAGATTTTTTCTTTACTATATTTATGGGTGTTCCATCTAAAGTCAAACTACCTTTATCAATGTCATAAAATCGATTGAGCAAATTGGCCAATGTGGTTTTTCCACTTCCCGAAGGCCCAACAAGAGCGACGGTTTGTCCTTTTTTTATTTCGAGTGAAAAATCCTCCAATACTGGGGATTTCTCGTATGAAAAGAAAACATTTTCAAATTTAATATCCTTTTCAAACGATTTAATATCAACGGCATCTTGCAAATCCTCCATGTTGTCTTTGGTCTCCAAAATTTCCAGAATCCGCAATGCAGCAGCATCTCCTTTTTTAACGCTATAGTAAGCCTTACTGATTCCTTTTGCAGGAGTCAAAACATTATAAGCCAATCCCAAATAGGATAAAAAAATAGCGCCGTTCAGGGTTTGATCGATCAACACCATTTTTCCACCATACCATAACAATACACTGATTACCACAATTCCCAAAAACTCACTTAAAGGGGAGGCAAGGTTTTGTCGGTTTAAGAGCTTGTTAGAAAAATCAAAAAATCGCCCCGTTGAGTGTTTGAATTTTTTTACAAACGTTTTTTCTGCATTAAAGGCTTTGATTATTTTAACACCTCCCAGGGTCTCCTCCAAAAGGGATAGAAATTCCCCCTGTTCTTTTTGAACATTATCCGATTTTCGCTTTAAGGATTTACCTATTTGAGAGATGAAGCCTCCGGATATGGGGATAAAGATCAGTACGAAAATGGTTAGTTTTACACTAAAACTGAACATTACTATAAGGGAAAAGATAATGGTCAGTGGGTCTCTAACTATTAACTCTAAGATGGATAAGAAAGAATGCTGAAGTTCTAAAACATCGGAGGAAATTCGAGCCATTAGGTCTCCTTTTTTCTTCTTTGAGAAAAAATATAAGGGCAAAGTTGTGGTCTTTTGATACAACTCATTTCGCAAATCCATTAAAACACCATTCCTCAGAAAAGTGATGAAATACATTGCCAAATAGTTAAAAATATTTTTAAATAAAAACAGGCTGATGATCACCCCAATAACAAAGATAAGTGCCTTTCCACTGTCTTGATCCATGTATTGACTGACTTTGTAATTGAAAAAACCTTCGAGATAATTTTTTATTTGGCCAATACCCTGATAGGTTGGAGGGACAATCGTTTTGTGTGTTGTGCCAAACAGAATTTGCATTAGGGGAATCATGGATACATAGGCCAATGCACTAAAAATAGCATATAGTACATTGAAGAATATATTTAAGAAAGCAAACCGCTTGTATGGTAAGCCAAACCGAAGTATTTTAAAAAAATAATTCATTTATAGTCCAATTCCTTTCATTATAGTCTCTATTTTTCCATCCAGTCGAAGTTCCATAAATTCCCAATCCTCGTTTTTATTAAGCGTATCGTTTACACTAAAGTAAAATTTAATTTTGGGTTCTGTACCACTTGGTCTTATAGCAATTTTAGAATGATCTTCTAATAAAAAAATTAAAACATCAGCTTCGGGTAAACTAATTCTTTCAGATCGGTTTTCCAAAAGAAAAACCCTTTCACTTTTGAGGTAGTCTTCTGATCTATAAACCCTGACTCCTCCAATTTCTTTGGGAGGGTTATTTCGATACCCTTCCATTATGGCCTTAATTTTGCTTGCTCCTTCTCTTCCTTTTTGAGTGAAAGAGATAAGCTTTTCCTTGTAAGCGCCAAACTTTCTGTAACACTCAACCAGAATTTCATAAAAACTTTGGTTTTTGTTTTTTGCATAAGTGCCCACCTCGCAGGCCAGTAGTGTGGCTGTAACAGCGTCTTTATCTCTAATGGCATCGCCTACGAGATATCCAAAGCTTTCTTCTCCACCTCCTATGAATTCAAGAGAAGGAAAATCTTTGATGAGTTTACCAATCCATTTAAAGCCTGTAAGGGTTTCCATATAGCGTACTCCATAGGCTTGGGCCATTTTTTGAATTATGGGGGTTGATACTATAGTTGAAGCAATAAATTGTTTGCCGTCTAGACGCTTGTTTTTTTTCCATTGTTCTAAAAGAAAATAAGTCATCACCACCATAGTTTGGTTTCCATTGAGCAAACGGAAATCCTTATTTTGATCTCTAACCGCAATCCCAAGACGGTCACTGTCAGGATCAGTTCCAACAACCATATCAGCACCAATGTCTTTTGCCAGATCAAGGGCCATTTTAAATGCTTCCGGTTCCTCGGGGTTGGGTGATTTTACAGTAGGGAAGTTTCCGTCAGGAGAGGACTGTGCCTCAACCAAATGAACATCAGAATAACCCGCTTGGTTCAGTACCTGAGGTATAGCAGTTATGGAGGTGCCGTGTAAAGGAGTAAATACAATTTTAAATTTTTCCCGACCACTTTGATCAAATCTACCCAATTCAACTGACTTGTCAAAAAAGGCCTGGTCTACATCTTTGTCAATCCACTCAATCAATTCTTCCTTTGCATTGAATTGGATGTCACAAAACTCTGTTTTATTTATTTGTTTAATGATTTGTTTGTCTTGGGGCGGGACGATTTGTCCACCGTCTTTCCAATAAACTTTATATCCATTATACTCGGGGGGGTTGTGTGATGCGGTCAATACGATTCCACAATTAGCCTCTAAATGTTTTAAGGTGAAAGAAAGCTCGGGCGTGGTTCTCAAATCTGAGAAGATAAATACTTTGATATCATTGGCTGAAAAAACTTCAGCCACTTTTATGGCCAAACTTTTACTATTGTTTCTGCAGTCGTATGCGATCACAACTTTAAGGGGCTCTTTCTCAAAAAAAATTTTAAGGTAATCACAAAGTCCTTGGGTGCTTTTTCCCAGTGTATAGGGATTGATTCGATTAGTCCCAACCCCCATAACACCTCGCATCCCTCCTGTGCCGAACTCCAAGTCCTTATAAAAAGCATCTTCGAGTTGTTCAGGATTTTGTTTTAGTACTTTCAGTTGATTTGTGGTTTCTTTATCGAAGGGAGGGCGAGACCATTCTTCAACTCTGGCGCTTAGTGCATTATTCATAGGTCGTATTGGTGATGTAATACCTTTTAATATTTTTGTTATGACGGATCAAGATTTCGCCCAAAAAGCCAGCGATAAAAGACTGAGCTCCTAAAATCATGGTGGTCAAAGCGATATAAAATTCCGGTCTTTGGGTGATCAACCGACTTTGGGTGTTGAAGTAGAGTTTGTCTATACCCAGATAGATGGTGAAACCAAACCCAATGATTAGCATCAAAGTTCCCCAAAATCCAAAGAAATGCATAGGTCTTTTTCCAAATCCATTTATAAACCACAAGGTGATCAAGTCCAAAAATCCATTAAGAAAGCGATCTGGACCAAACTTGGTTTTTCCATATTTTCTAGCTTGGTGTTGAACTATTTTTTCATCTATTTTTTCAAATCCTTCGTGAGCGGCAATTACCGGTATATAGCGGTGCATTTCACCAAAAATTTGTATGGTTTTCACAACCTCTTTTTTGTATACTTTCAGCCCACAATTGAAATCGTGAAGTTTAATGCCAGACAACCTTCTAGCAGACCAATTGAAGAGCTTGGAAGGTAAATTTTTTAACAGAATGGAATCGTGGCGTTTTTTTTTCCAACCGGAGATTAGGTCGAGGTCTTTTTCTTTTAATTGGTCAATCATGGAAGGGATTTCCTCGGGTGAATCTTGCAGATCTGCATCCATGGTAACCACAAATTTTCCTTGAGCAATATTGAAACCTGCATGTAGTGCCTGAGATTTTCCAAAGTTTTTTGAAAACTGAATACCATGCGTATTTACATTTTTTCGAGACAAATCTCTAATTAAATTCCAAGAGTTGTCAGAACTCCCATCATCAATAAAAATGATTTCAAAACTGTATTTTTCCTTATCGATTGACTGAACTATCCAATCGTGGAGTTGTGTCAATGATTCACTTTCGTTCAGTAGTGGAATTACGATGGAAATTTCCATAGAATAATGGTTTCACCGCAAAAATAGGAAATTTGTGCTATTCCGGCTTAGATTTTTTAACGATCAGACCAACAATCAACGAAAAGACAAAACTGAAAAATAAATTGAAGATTATAATGAATCCAGAGATCACGAATGGTCCTGTGAACTCTTTTTGCATATCAAACATTTTATTAACGTTTTCGACAGAGATCTCTGGATTTTCCTGCAGCATCTTTTGTTTTTGGTATCCGATGGATTTATCTAAAAATTCGGGATCAAGGTATTCAGTCAAAATAATGGAATAGACACAGACAATTAGAGCTGAGATAAGAGCAGTACCCACTCCTGTTTTTAGGGTCTCGGATAAACTAATATAACCTTCGTTTTTTTTTTTGAAATCTATGATGGCCCAGAGAATGATTACAATCAAAAAAGCATATCCGATTAGAGATGTAGCTGTTTCATTTTGATAATGCATATCTAAGAAAAAAAGCATGAGACCATAGACAATGCTAATTCCTCCCAGAATCAGTCCAAAATTGATGGCTGTTTTTGCGGTTGTGTTTTTTTGATTTTCCATAAATGAGTCGTATTGAAAGTAGATTTAGTTTTTTTTGAATATTCAATCCTTGTAAATTTATTTAAAAAGATTAAATTTGGAGACTTTTAAGACAAAGATAGCTATGAAAACGGGTATACATCCAGAAAATTATAGACTTGTAGCATTTAAAGACATGTCCAATGAAGACATCTTCATTACCAAGTCTACTGCTGAAACTAAAGAAACCATTGAGCATGGCGGTGTTGAATACCCATTGGTAAAGTTGGAAATTTCACGAACATCACATCCTTATTATACAGGGAAGTCCAAATTGGTAGATACAGCCGGACGTATTGACAAGTTCAAGAACAAATACTCAAAATTTAAAAAATAATTCTCCAAATTCTAGGAAAATTTATAAGCCGCTATTCTTATAACGGTTTTTTTGTTTTCCAGACTTTTTTAAGCTTGAGGACATTGATGGGGTTTACGCTAAGCCCTTTCACTTCTTTTTGCGTAAATCGTACCACTTGATCATAATATAGAGGGATTAAAGGATGCTTGCTCATCGCTAATGAGTCCATGTTTTGATAGAGTTTACTCCGTTTGAAAACATCATTTATCATAAAACTTTCTTCATATAAAGAATCAAAATCAGGGCTCTGAAAGTGAGTGTAATTTGGACCAGAAGGACTAAAATTTTTGGAATAAAAAAGAGACAGGTAGTTTTCGGCATCGGGATAATCCGCAATCCAATTGGATCGAAACATTTCCAATTTTCCTTGTGAGCGAGCTTGCTTTAGGGTTGCTGGAGGCATCACATCCAATTTGATTGAAACACCTATTTTTTGTAATTCCCTTTGAATGTATTCACAAAGGTCAATATAGTTGGCATCTGTTGCTAGACTGATCTCAGGTTTTAGTCCGGTTTGTTCTTCAAAGTTTTTGACTAATTCTCTTGCTCTTTCGGGTTGAAATTTGGAAAATTGATTTTTGGGGTGACCGGGAACACCCTTGGGGATAAAGCCTTTATTTCCTTTAAAACCAATATTGTTTCTCAAGTAAACCATCATTTTTTTACGATCAAAACCAATGTTAATTGCTTCTCTAATCAATGGAGATTTTATGACACGTGAAGGACTGTCCAAATAAAAACCCAAGTATTCTGTATTGAGATAAGGCCCTTTCTGGAGATCTATTTTATTCAAATATTTTTCTGAAAGCTCACCTTCTAAGGTTAGTAATTCATCCTTGTAAGAATTATCTAATGAATTAAGAAAATCTAATTTTCCTTGAAGAAAAAGCATGAATTCACTTTGTTTATCCGGTACAAAGGTAATGGCAATTGACTCAAGGTAAGGGAGGGTGTTACCTTTATTGTCTAGTTCAAAATAAAGTGGATTTTTTCTCAAAACTAATTTTACATCTTCTTCCCAATTTTTAAAAGCAAAGGGACCTGTACCAATGGGCTTTTTTCTAAAACCTTCACCTTCTTGACTTACTATTTCTTTTGGAACAACAGAGCAATAGCGCATACTAAGCAGGCCTAAAAAAGCAGGGAAGGGTTGCTTGAGTGTGATGGTCAATTGTTGATCATTTTTTGTTTCGATACACTCTACATTTTGCAATACCCAGCCTCCGGGTGATGCGAGTTGAGGGTCCAAAAGCCTTTTTAAGCTGTAAACAAAATCTGAGGCAATCACGCTGCGGGTTTTCTTTTTACCAAAAGCGGGATGCTTATGAAAGTAGACATCCTCCCTTATTTGAAACTCGTAGACTAAACCGTCAGCAGATACATTCCATTTTTTAGCGACATCGGGAATTACCTCCATATTGTCATTCATTTGAACCAATCCATTGAATAAATGAGTTGTGGCCCAAATATTTGCTAGGTTTCTTGAAAAAGCCGGATCTAAAGACATGATGTTTCCATATTCATTATACCGAAAGACCAAGTGCGATCGATCTTCCTTTAATATAAGGGAACATGAAATAGAGAAAAATAAGAGTATCAGTATGCCTATACGGTCCATTGCAGGGATATAATACTTTTTAATTAACAAGTCCAAAGATTGTATATTTGCAGCAAAATACAACTTTTTTAATCTAAATAGATGATTGATTATGCTAGGGAAATATCGCAAAAAGTATCAAAACCTAGGGTAGCTTTTTACACTTTGGGTTGTAAGCTTAATTTTTCTGAAACGGCGACAATTTCAAGGGATTTTGATTCAGAACGTTATGAGCATGTTGCTTTTGATGTCCCAGCAGAGATTTATGTTATTAATACCTGTTCCGTTACGGAAAACGCAGACAAGAAATTTAAACGCTTAGTAAAAAAAGCCCTTAAACAAAACCCTGATGCATTTGTCGCTGCCATTGGTTGCTATGCTCAACTTAAACCCGAAGCAATGGCCGAGATTAATGGAGTAGATCTGGTTTTGGGAGCTGCCGAAAAGTTTAAGCTTATAGACTATCTAGGGGATTTGACCAAAAAACCTTTAGGAACGTTTCACTCATGCGAAATTGATGAGGTCAATCATTACGAAAGTTCCTATTCTCTTAATGATCGTACCCGTGCTTTTCTGAAAGTCCAGGATGGTTGTGATTATAAATGCACCTATTGTACCATTCCTAGAGCTCGTGGAATTTCAAGAAGTGATTCTTTGGATAACATCATCAAGCACGCATTGGAAATTACCAAAAGAGGAATAAAGGAGATTGTTCTCACAGGTGTAAACATAGGAGACTATGGAAAAGGTGAGTTTGGTAATAAAAAACACGAACATACTTTTTTGGACTTGATTGGTGAATTAGATAAAATAGAAGCTTTGAAGAGGATCAGAATTTCCTCTATTGAGCCTAATTTATTGACCGATAAAATCATTGATTTTGTGGCCCGGAGTCGCGCTTTTGTTCCTCATTTTCATTTGCCCTTACAAAGTGGAAATGATAAGGTTTTGAGAAAAATGAAGAGAAGGTATTTAAGTTACTTATACAGGGATCGATTTAAGCAAATTAAAAGCTTGATGCCTCAGGCTTCTGTTGGTGTGGATGTAATTGTAGGATTTCCAGGAGAGACCGATTCAGCATTTATAGATACTTATACCTTTTTGGCTGATTTAGATATTTCTTATCTGCATGTTTTTTCCTATTCGGAAAGACCCAATACCGAGGCAATCAGCCTGCCAGATTCAGTCCCACAGGCCATACGAAATAAGAGGAGCAAAATTTTAAGAGGATTATCTGCCAAAAAAAGTCGTGCATTTTACGAAAGTCAATTGGGAACTACAGTAGATGTTCTTTTCGAAAATGAAAATAAAATGGGCTATATCACTGGTTTTAGTGAAAATTATATAAAGGTTAGAACGCCATGGAATCCTAAATTGGTTAATAAATTAAAAAAAGTTAGCCTCCAATCAATAGATCATGAGGGATTTGTAAGATTTGGAAAAAAAGTTAAAGCTTAATGCCCACGGGTAAAAGAGATTTGTAAGACTTATTTTTTCTAACAAACCCTGCAATTTTTGGTGAAGTGGGTACAACTCTTAAGTTTTTTTCTGAAATAAATTCTAAAACGCTTTTGATGAAATTCTCTTCAAATTCAACATCATTAACATCTCTAGGGATAACGATTTTGGTGAGGAAAATTTTCCTTTCCTGCTCGGCATATTCAATTCTTGCCAGCGATCCATTTACAAAAGTTTCGAATTGTCTAAGGAATTCATTGTTTTGTAATTTAACTGGATTCATTACGCTTTAAACTAATCTTGACTTAATTAATAAATAATAAAATACGGTCGATTAAGGAAGAGGGGGTTACAAAATTAAATATTTTTAGCTAATTGACAATAATAAATACCAAAAGAAAGTAATTAAATCTTTTAAAGGGAATGAGTACAATTCCAAAAATATTTGAGTTCTTTTCATTATTTGAGTAATTTAATATCAGTTTTCTTTAGTGCATCCACTTAAAAAAAAATGAAGCCTTTGAAAATTAATCTATGGATACGCTTTAAAGGTTCAAAGGTCAAAATCCATTTTTAAAAATAGTTGTTTATCATGGCAGCATACTTAAAAAGATCAGTGCTTAAAAAAAAACCTTTCTAAAATTATGTTTAAAAATTTGGAAGATTCAACATTTTTGAAATAATTTAAACGTATGAAAAATAAAATTATGCTCCTGTTTTGGTGCGCCCTTTCTTCCCTTTTTTCACTTATAGTTACTGGGTTTGTATTTACAATCGATGGATATACAGCCCTAAGAAGTTATGGAGAAGAACCCACCTATAAGGTTTACGCACTTGAATTACCCGATACATTAAGCTTTGCCGAAGAAAAAGTTCCTATAAATTCACCAGACTTGAGGGAACGATTGGATAGGGAGTTATTGGTGAACACCTATTGGCAATCTAATATGATGTTGTTACTAAAGCGTGCCAATAAATATTTTCCAACCATTGAAAGAATTTTAAAAGAAGAAGGAGTTCCTTCCGACCTTAAATACTTATCGATTATCGAAAGCGGACTGGAAAATGTTATTTCCCCAAAAGGTGCCAAGGGGTTTTGGCAAATTATGAGAACTACTGGCAGGGAGTATGGATTGGAGGTAAACAGTAACGTAGATGAGCGATACCATATCGAATTTTCTACCCGAATGGCTGCTCAATACCTAAAAAAGGCAAAAAAGAAGTTTGGATCTTGGACCCTTGCCGCTGCTTCCTACAATAGAGGAATATCAGGCATTAGTAGAAGTTTGGACGCCCAAAAGGTGAAAAGCTATTTTGACTTGCAGTTAGGTCAGGAAACTAGTCGATATGTATTTAGGGTATTAGCGGTAAAAGAAATCATCGAAAACCCCTTAAAGTATGGTTATGTTTTTGATGATACTGACTTATACTATTCTGTTCCAGTGCGTTATCATGCCTTGGATACAGCCATTTCAAACCTTACTGCTTTTGCAGAGAAAATGGGCATCAATTACAAAATACTCAAGATCCACAATCCTTGGCTGTTGCAGAATCACCTCAACAACAGATCTAGAAAGTATTACGAGATTGCCATCCCAGAAAAAGGATACTACTAGATGCGTTTCATTTGTTGCTGCATCATCTTGACTTGATCCTTCAACATGCCATGTTTGTCTAATTTTTTGGCTTCAGCCAAAAGGGCAGTGGCCTCTCTTTTTCTTCTTTTTTGCATCATTATCCCTGCTAAGCTCATTTTTGCCATTGCTAAATCATGTGTCATGGAAAGCCCTAATTGAATAGCTTTTTTAAAGTGTTTTTCTGCCACAGTGAGATTGTTTTGGGATTGAATGATTCCATGTAGGTAATAAAAATAGCCTTGTTGCTTTCTAACTAAAGAGCTTTCAGGTTTTTTAATCTTATTTAGCCATCGCTCTGTACCTTGAAAGTCTTGTTTTCTCAATCTAAGAAAAGCAAGGAAAATGATTTCATTTTTAAAATACAGTAATATCATCATCCCAGACATAAGGGTCAAAAAGATACCATTGCCAATATAACTTTCATAAAATTCATAACCACTATAAAAAAGGAAGGCTATGGCTAAAATGAGTTTAATTATTTTAGAAAACATAAGTTTTTTTTTGGGTTAGAAGTTAATAAGAATAGATCTAAAAGCATTTGTGCAAGAAAAAAGATGTTGTATATTTGCCCGGCTCAAAGATAACGCATTTTAAATAATGAAAAGGACCTTTCAACCTTCCAAAAGAAAAAGAAGAAACAAACATGGCTTCCGTGAAAGAATGGCTTCTGCCAATGGTAGAAAAGTATTGGCTAAAAGACGGGCTAAAGGTAGAAAGAAAATTTCAGTATCATCCGAGCCCCGACACAAAAAATGATAATAAAAAAACAATATTTAAAGGTGTTATTCTATTTTGAATAACACCTTTTTTTTTATATTATGAAAATTTTTCAAACTATTATTTATGCCGAAAAGATCTGAGATAAAGAGCATTTTAATAATTGGTTCAGGCCCTATTATTATAGGGCAAGCCTGTGAATTTGACTATTCAGGAACCCAAGCATTGCGGTCCATCAGAGAAGATGGAATTGAAACCATTCTTATCAATTCTAATCCTGCTACAATCATGACCGATCCTTCCATGGCGGATCATGTTTACCTAAAACCTTTAACAACAAAATCTATAATTGAGGTACTAAAAATTCACAAAGTTGATGCTGTTCTTCCCACGATGGGAGGACAGACTGCGCTCAACCTTTGTATTGAAGCCGATGATAAAGGTATATGGGATGATTTTGATATTGAAATCATAGGGGTTGATATCGAGGCGATCAATATCACCGAAGATAGAGATCGTTTTAAAAAGCTACTTAAGACCATAGACATCCCTGTGGCCCCTGCAGAAACAGCAACCTCTTTACTTAAGGGAAAAGAAATTGCACAAAAATTTGGTTTTCCATTGGTGATACGTCCTTCCTTTACATTGGGAGGTACAGGCGCCTCTTTTGTGCATCATGCTGGTGAATTTGAAGAATTATTGACCAGAGGTCTAGAAGCCTCTCCAATTCATGAAGTACTTATAGACAAAGCTCTTTTAGGCTGGAAAGAATACGAGTTGGAGCTTTTAAGGGATAAAAATGAAAACGTTGTCATAATATGTACCATTGAAAATATGGATCCCATGGGAATTCATACCGGAGACTCGATAACTGTAGCTCCAGCAATGACCTTATCAGATACCGCTTTTCAGCGTATGCGAGACATGGCCATCAAAATGATGAGAAGTATCGGTGATTTTGCTGGAGGCTGTAATGTTCAATTTGCTGTAAGTCCTGATGAAAAAGAGGAAATCATTGCAATTGAAATTAATCCTAGAGTTTCACGTTCTTCGGCATTGGCTTCAAAAGCTACGGGTTATCCTATTGCTAAAATAGCGGCAAAACTCGCTATAGGATATTGCTTGGATGAGCTAGAAAACCAAATTACCCAGTCGACCTCTGCACTTTTTGAACCCACATTAGATTATGTAATTGTGAAAATACCACGATGGAACTTTGACAAGTTTGAAGGATCAGATCGCAAACTCGGATTGCAGATGAAGTCTGTAGGTGAGGTGATGGGTATTGGAAGATCTTTTCAGGAAGCACTTCACAAAGCCACCCAATCTCTAGAGATTAAGCGTAACGGTTTAGGAGCAGATGGCAAAGGCTACACTGAATACGACCAAGTAATTGATAAACTTACCCATGCCAGTTGGGATAGAGTTTTTGTCATATACGATGCCATTCAGATGGGAATCCCACTTAGTAGAATTTACGAAATCACCAAAATTGACATGTGGTTCTTGAAACAATATCAAGAATTGTACGAATTGGAAAAAGAAATCTCTAAGTTTAATATCGACAGCCTTGATAAAGGGTTGCTTTTGGAGGCCAAACAAAAAGGTTTTGCAGATCGTCAAATAGCCCATATGCTCGATTGCCTTGAGAGTGAGGTTAATAAGAAAAGAAAAGATATGGGTATTGAGAGGGTCTATAAATTGGTGGATACTTGCGCCGCAGAATTTTCGGCCTCTACACCATACTATTATTCAACTTTTGAAGAAAAAATACAGTTGAAAGATAGTGAACCATACAGTGAAAACGAAAGTAAAGTCAGTGATCGCAAAAAAGTAATTGTTTTAGGTTCCGGACCAAACAGAATAGGTCAGGGTATAGAATTTGACTACTGTTGTGTTCATGGCGTTTTGGCCTCCTCAGAGTGTAATTACGAAACCATCATGATCAATTGTAATCCAGAAACGGTCTCTACCGATTTTGACATAGCCGATAAGCTGTATTTCGAACCTGTTTTTTGGGAACATATCTATGACATCATTCAACACGAAAAGCCAGAGGGTGTTATAGTTCAACTCGGAGGACAAACTGCACTTAAATTGGCTGAAAAATTAGACAGATATGGTGTCAAAATCATTGGGACTAGTTTTAAATCTCTTGACCTAGCAGAGGATCGTGGAAGTTTTTCTACCCTGTTAAAAAACAATGATATTCCTTACCCAGAGTTTGGAGTGGCAGAAACTGCTGATCAGGCACTTGCTTTGGCCGATGAGCTGGACTTCCCTATTTTGGTTAGACCTTCTTATGTATTAGGAGGACAGGGTATGAAAATTGTGATAAACAAAGAGGAGTTGGAGACACATGTGGTAGATTTGCTTATAAAAATCCCCAATAATAAGCTTTTATTAGATCATTATTTGGACGGTGCAATTGAGGCTGAAGCGGATGCTATTTGTGATGGAGAAAATGTATACATCATTGGTATAATGGAACACATTGAACCTTGTGGAATACATTCTGGAGATTCAAATGCAATCCTTCCCGTATTCAACTTGGGAGAATTTGTCTTACAACAAATCAAAGACCATACTCACAAAATTGCACTGGCTTTGAAAACAAAAGGTTTGATCAATATCCAGTACGCTATTAAAGACGACAAAGTTTATGTGATTGAGGCTAACCCTAGGGCTTCAAGAACGGTCCCTTTTATTTCCAAAGCCTATAACGAAGCCTACGTAAACTTTGCCACCAAAGTGATGTTGGGACAAAACAAGGTTACGGACTTTACTTTTACCCCTAAACTGGAGGGTTATGCAATCAAGCAACCTGTGTTTTCGTTTAACAAGTTTCCTAACGTCAACAAACAACTGGGTCCTGAAATGAAAAGCACCGGGGAAAGCATCTTATTTATTGATAGTCTCAAGGAAGACGAATTTTACGATTTGTACGCTCGTAGAAAAATGTATCTCACCAAATAATATATTATTCTCTATCTTAGTAAGACTATTTTATTAGTATGATTAATAAGAATGTTTTTGTACTCTTACTCATCTTTATTGCAATTTTATCGAGATTTTTGCCCCATCCCCCAAACTTCACACCCATTACTGCAATAGCTTTATTGTCCAGTAAAGGTTTTTACAACCGATGGATAGTGATTTTAATCCCCATTTTGAGTCTTTTTATCTCGGATTTATTTTTAGGATTGCATGGAACCATACCCTTCGTTTATGCATCGTTTATATTGATCGCTGTTCTGGGTATGTATATTAAAAAAATCAATATTGTAATGGTGTTACTCTCTTCTACAGTTTTCTTTTTGGTCAGTAACTTCGGGGTATGGTTGTTACACTACCCAATCAGCTTTGAAGGACTGTTAAAATGCTATACCTTGGCACTTCCATTTTTTCTCAACACCATTTTAGGAGATTTAGTTTATGGAGGCTTGTTGATTTATCCTTTTTATGTGTTGCAAAGGAGAAATATGTTTGTCATCCATAGGTGATTTGTAGGAATTTTCTTCCACTCTTTACAGGGTTGAATTGATATGTGTTTTTTTTCTATGAAGTTATCAAAATTGTTCGCTGTATTGATCCGTATTATTGTGTTGATTTAAATTGTTTTTCATCCTTCTACCCCTTGATTAATTTTCTTAAATTTGTGTAGTGATAAGGTTTTGCATCGCAAATGAAAAGGGAAATTGGTTAAAAACCAATGCTGTACCCGCAACTGTAAGCTGAGTCCGCACTGCGGATGTTTTTTGGAAACTCCATACCACTGATTTTATCGGGAAGGTGTCCAAAAAAACGCGAGCCAGGATACCTGCCGTTCATAGTGATCTGATACTTCGGGGATAAAGAATCAGCTTGCTGTAAGGATATTAAGTCCCTTTATTATTTATTATGAAGCTATTAAATGCCCTGTTGGGTATAATACTCTCATTCTGTGCCTTGACTGCACAGAACCAGACTTTGGACAGCATCGTTGTATCAACAAATTACCTTGATGAAGTAGTGGTTACCGATTCCAGATTTGCCCTCAAGCGATCTCAATCCGGAAAAACCGTGGTTAAAATTAAACAAGAGGAAATTCAACAATTTTCAGGTTTGGGATTGGGCATCCTCTTATCGACCCATTTGGGAATCGATGTGATCGGTAAAAATTTATATTCAGGGCATAACCCCAGTACGATATCAATTAGAGGAGGCCGCAACCGTCAGGTTTTGATTTTGATTGACGGGGTAAGGGTATCTGATCCCTCCAGAATCGATAACGATTTTGATATCAATGCTTTGAGCATTGAAATGATAGAATCTATTGAGATAGTTAAGGGTGCTGCCAGCAGTTTATATGGAAGTTCTGCCGCTACAGGGGTGATCAATATCACCACCAAAAAAGCTAGGGATTCTTTTTGTTTGATGGCCAAAAAAACATGGGGTACCGAACAGGTCGCTAATCAATCCTTGGATCGATTCAACGCCGGAAATCACTTGATCCACCTCAGTGGTACACAAAGCGGTATTGGTATCAATTTGGCCTACTCAGAACGCTACAGCGACGGAATGACAGCGGTTGTAGGAAAAGAACCCGACCCTTTTAACAAATTCAATTTTAATGTGGGACTTTCCGGTCATGTGACCCCTAAGCTTAAGTGGAAATTGGACTGGAATAAAGATGAGATCGAAGCAGATTATGACAATGGTTTCCCTTTAGAGCAGGCTGATTTTAACTATTCGACAATACTGGATCGTTTTTCCTTCAATACCCAGTATGATTACAATGTAGGAAGCCTAAACCTCAATGCAGGCTTTCAGCAGAACAAAAGAGAGTTTCAAAGTTCCTACCCCTTAGTTTATGAAAGTGATAATTTGAATATTGACTTTTTCAACAAATACGTTTTCAATAATAATCTTTTCACCATTGTAGGTTTTCAATACCAGAAAGCTACGATGATAGCAGATTATAATCCTGAAGTTACCCAATCTGATTTTTATCTAAATTCTGTTTATCTTGATTCCTCCGGCTTGAATCTCAATGTGGGAATACGCTATAACTATCACAATGCTTATGACGGCCACTGGACCCACAGTTTGAACCCTTCCTACTCTTTTGATCTCAATGCCGATCATCAAATGAAGATTTTGACCAGTTACAGTAAAGCTTTTATTGCTCCCGGACTTTATCAGTTGTATGATCCTTTCTACGGAAATAGTGATTTATTGCCAGAGAATAACGTAAGTTTTGAATTGGGTTTCGAGATTCGTTCCAACCAAAACACACTTTCAGCTGTCTATTACAATCGCAAAGAAGATCCGACACTTATTTTTGGGCCTGCTGTAGAAGGCTATCCCTATGGTCGGTATACCAATTCCGATAAAGAAATTTATTACAGTGGGTTAGAGTTGGCCTATGATTTTCAACTTTTTGATTTGGTCAAAACCCGCCTTAATTACATTTTTACGGAGACCACCGATGGTGATTTGAGGGGCATTCCTAAACATGCCATCAATGGGGTCATTGATTTCCCCTTATCGGATCAAATGCACTTGAATTTAGTGGGTCAACATACAGGGGAGCGTATCGCCAATGATAACCTGACCTTGCTGGAGGCTTACTTCCTCTTTACTTTGCAGTTGAATCATCGACTAAAAAAGCCCAATGCCAATTTATTTCTGAGTGTCTATAACCTTTTTGATGACGAATATGTGATCATCCCTCAATATGCATCGCGGGGAAGAAATGTCTTGGCAGGGATTTCAATCCAATTGTAGCAGCGGTAATGTTTTGAGGGTAGTAATTGATTTGTTTTTGATGAACTCAGGGTCATCCACCATATTTTCCAATGGGAATACTGGGGTTTTCACCTTATATCTTGCTGCTTCTGGACTGAGATGTTTCAATGCTAAGGCCAAAAGTGGCTCAGAGCTTTCACCTAAGGCACCCATGTTAGTGAGGTCTTCTTTGAGCCTTAATTCATCCTGAGGTGACAGACCATCGGCGTAATCATAAAAATCCTCGCTATTGGCACTGTAAAAGGTCATGCTGTAAATTGCATAGGTATGATCGGGGTTTTTGGTTCCTTCATTATCAACGTAATCGTATAGTGCTGCAGGACCTCCAACGTTTTTTCCATAAGTGTTGTCTCCCACTTGAACCACATCGATATAGGGAGATAGACCATTGATTACCAACTCACTGGATGATGCACTGCGGCTGGAAGTGATAACATAGAGTTTATTAAAGTTCAATGAGTTTATAGCTCCACCTTCATCCAATTGATTGGTGAAATTTTCTCCAAGCCAGCTGGAGTATTGTTGCTGATTCGCATTTAAAAAAGTCATGAGCTTTTTATTCCATAAATATTTGGCAAAGACCTCACCGTTAAATTGTCCTGTGATCATCCCTGCTAAGTTGACAGCCGAACGTGTCAACCCTCCTCCATTGTAGCGTAAATCGAGAATAAGTTCATCGATTTGCTCTGCTTTGAAATCCGAAAAAACATCATTGAGGTCATCGTCAAAACCTTGAGCAAATTGATTATACATCAAATAGCCTACCTTGATTTTGCCCACTTCAATTATCTTACTAATTTGTATGGGATTACTTTGGAATTTTTCTGTTTTGGTAAGTGTAATATTCTTGCCATTGGGACTGAGTAGGTTATTACTTAGGTCAGCCATATTCAAGGTGTAGTCCAAATTATCACCGAAAAGCAATTCTCTATAGTTATTCAAGGTGAGATTTTTACTGTCTACACCAGTAAAAATGTCCCCTCTTTTGATGTCTTTGCTAGCAGCATCTGATTCTTCCAATATGTAGGTAACTACACCCAAAATACTTTCTCCAGAACCATACATAGACAATACGAATTCTAAGCCATTGCTGGCATCTATTCCTTTGATAGCATTTTCTATATCTTCATAATTAGACCTTATCACACTGTATTTGTCTTCTTTGTGTTTCAGAGACTCAAAAAAGGCCTCTGGTTCGGGATAGGGTTCAATAAGCTCTTTATACTTTGCAGAACTGACTGGTTTAATCGAATCATTTAGTTCAGGAACCTCCTCTTGCCATAAATAATATTCATTTAGTGTTTCCCAGATAAACTGATGAATCCTAAAGTACTTTTCGCCTGTATAGCTGTCGTTGCATTCATTATTTATTTCTAGTGAAAGGCTGATTTTGTTTTCAATAACCTCTATTTGGGAAACGGCTCCAATTATATTGGAACCACTAAGTAAATTGATACTGATGGAATCAACTATTTCGTAATTGCCCCGTATTCGTTTGTCTAGATATTTTAGATAAAAAGCATTATTTTCTAAAAAATGAATATTTGAAGCCTTACAATCATTAGTTGTTTTTTCTGAGTTTTGTACGGAATTGTCTTTTGTCAAATTCCAAGACCCTAACAAAAGGCTTGGAGATTTGCTAATATTGGAAACAGATTGAGCAGTTGTCTCTTCAATATTATCATTTGTCAGCTCTTTGTCTTTGGAACAATTAGTCCAGAGAAACAATAGGATACTAGAGAGAAGAGAGTAATAGGTGACTTTCATTTCATTTATATCAATTTCCAAAATTACATATTTCATGCCAAATTCTCTATTTTTAAAAAGATTAAGAATTTTTTTCAGACTTAGGTGTATATAAATTTTATATGGTTTTATTTTATAAAAAAATATTATTTATGAGTATTTTTAAATTGTTAAAAAGCACATTAATGAAAAAATATTTTTT
>CAJWLL010000023.1 GCA_913043275.1 uncultured Flavobacteriaceae bacterium
TGTATTTGTTTATTTATTTAACAAGTATAATAAAAAGTAGTATTCTATTTCAATCTTAAACAACTCGGCGAAGCGGGTGAGCGAGCCTATTTAATAGATTAATTTATTATATAGTAAACCCCTTACGACCTTAACGCATCTTACTTGTTTTCTACTTACACTTCAACTGACCAGTTCGTTTAATCACCCATATCAGAATTATAGTAAGTCCTTTTTCGTAACTATCGGAGAAACCTCAACCACTATGTTCAGATCTTATTTCAATCTTGTAGTCTACTATCCAACTTCTAACCCAATAACTAACTTTTGTCCATCTTGGGTGGTAAGGCTAACATTAACTACTGGCGTTAATACCTTGTTACTATATATATAATAAGATTATGTCTAAAGTGTTAATGGTGTGATCGCTCTTTATAAACAATTAGAGCGAACTTTTCGTCTAACTCATTGAAAATCAACTCTGCTTTTGTTTAAAACTTTTATTAGATTAGACGTATGGAATTGTACAATCTAAATAAAGAAAATCTTGAAGAAGTTAATCTTGTCCCCTTTAAACTTGAAAAGGATATACAAGCATTAGTAGAAAAGAACACCGAATCAATTTTTGAATTAGAATTTATAGAATCAGAATTTAGAGTAGAAAAATATAGAATAGATACTCTTTGCTTTGATCCAGAAAACAATTCCTTTGTTATTGTAGAATATAAAAAAGGAAGTAGTTACTCGGTTGTTGATCAAGGAATGACCTACCTGCAACTAATGCTTAATAACAAAGCGGATTTCTTATTAATGCTTTCACAACACAAAGGAAAGGTTCTTGAAATGAAAGATGTTGATTGGTCGCAATCTAAAATCATCTTTGTTGCTGAATCATTTAACTCATACCAAAAGGATAGCGTGAACTTTGATAACTTGCCATTTGAACTTTGGGAGATTAAAAGATTTACAAACAATACGATTGTATTTAATAAGCACAAATCAAACTCAAAAGAAAGTATCGGATCACTAACTGATTCTAAAAAGAACAATGCTTTTAGCGAAATTAATAAGGAAGTAAAGGTTTATACTGAACAGGATAGTACGTCCAAAACAAATGCAGATGTTCTTGAAAAGTGGGAGGAATTAAAAGAGTTAATGATAGAATTGACTGATACAGAGTTAACTCCTAAAAAAGGTTATATAAGTTTAGATCTTGATTATAAAAATAAAATTGTAGCATACTTTAATTTCCAAAAAAGTGGCATTAGAATGGATTTTTCAAGGGGTAATCTTTATCCTGATGGATCGACATCTAAAAATTACTTTACGCTTGATGATCCAAAAGGAATAGCTAAAGAAGGTTCTTGGACTTACAAAAGCGAAACTAAAGGAAATGTTTACAAGGTTTCTATCTTCAAGGATACGGATATTGATTATATAATGTTCTTGATTAAACAGAAGTATAAGAATTTAAGGCAGTAGTTTTCTATTTATATTTTGAGAGTGTCAAATAAGTGTCAAGAAATTGACTAACTTTAAGTTAAACTTAATTGTAAGAAAAACCCCTCGATTACTCGAAGGGCTTGTCTTGATTGAGCTCGCGCTCTTTCTTTGTTGGTGGTCCCACCTGGGCTCGAACCAGGGACCAACTGATTATGAGTCAGCTACTCTAACCAACTGAGCTATAGGACCTGTTGTAGTGTTTATTGGACTTAAGAAGGTTTTTGAAAAATAATATCACTACCTAAAAAAGGTAATTTACGTATAGATTTACGTATTTCGTCAAAACACCAATATTCAAAGAACTATGACTACGAGACCAAAAATAATCTTTTTCTACAATATGGAGACAAAAAAAAACCCTCCGGTTAAGGAGGGTGAAACCAATCAAACGTTGTTATGAAACATCAACAAATGTTGATATAACTAAGACAATTTTAAAACATAAAACACTTAGTCACTTTCTCATAAACATTTGTTAAAGAAAAAACCCCCACTTTCGTGAGGGCCAAAGTCAACCTAGCAAGAAAAGAACGGTGTCCAGGGTAAATAAAATAGTTGTTTACTTCAAAAATTTTCATGATGACAAAGTAATTTAATTAAGGTGATTTATATTTACAAAAAAAATAAGTTATGAAAGCAAATACAGTAAGTTTAATAAACTCTATAGTTTTAATATCTATGGGTTTATGGGGTTATTTTGAGTCAGACTCTAGGCCTATCACTGCTTTAATTCCGGTAATTGTTGGTGTTATTTTACTTTTAATAAATAGTGGTGTTAAAAAAGAAAATAAAATTGCAGCTCATGTTGCAGTTCTTCTGACACTATTAATAATAATTGGTTTGGTGAAGCCTTTTTTAGGAACTTTAGGTAGAGGAAATATAGTAGGAATTTTAAGAGTTTCTGTAATGATTATTACATCATTGTGGGCTATGATTATTTTTGTTCAAAGTTTTATATCAGCTAGAAAATCAAAATCTTAACTTGTCTATTATTTAATACACCAAATTTCATTCCCTTTTTCATCATAGACGATATGCAGCTACCCATTACAGAAGTGATATTCCTTACCCTCTGAGATAACCTCAGCGAATAAACCATAAGGGTGGCTAGAGGCAACAATGGCATGTCGATGGTCATTAAATAAGCTATTACGGCTATTATCATTCGAGGCTTGGTTGGCTTTGAGCTATGCCTTTGTCTGCTCGTATTCATTTAATTTCATCCATAATATTTTGGTGCAACTCATCTGGATCTACTGCCATGATCTTGTCGATCCATGCAGTCCTAGTGTCAACAGAACTATCTTCACTGACCTCATCCCTGGGAATAGGAACAACAAACTTCCAAAGATGAAATATAGCATTGAGTTAGTCTCTGCCTTCTAGCCCTCTAATCTCATACAGGATCTCATCAATAGTAAATGCAGCAGCTACCTAGCAACAGTCTGCTTGACTATCTCAGTAGATTTGTTCTTAGCACCTTTGGGCCTGCCTAGGCTGTAAGTATTTCCTTTCTCAAACGGCATCTTTAATCTAGGTTACATTTGGAATTAGATCGGATTTACGGCCAATGCTAACAGCTCCTTTTGTCAAGTGATGGATTTGATTCTGCTCAGGCATCATAAAAGAACCTTTTCCTGAAAACTCTTTCACAGCATCTATGAAAGCATTGACTTTCTTTAATCGTTGTATCTCCTCTGGGGTTTCTGCATAGAAGGTGTGGTCTGCTTTTGTGGGTTTCTTGAGATCAAGTCTCTTACCGTATTCAAAGAGTTGATTGTTTAGAAGGTGTCGGAAGTCCATCTCATGCAGCTCTGCTAGTTTGATTCCTGACAGGTGCATAGGATTGTTTTGAACATACTTCTTCTCTACTAGCTTATACCTTATGGACTTTACCAGTTCTGTTCTCTTGTTCCATTGATTGATACTCATTTCGTACCTGTAAGCATCAAAGTGGATTTCCTGTCTCTTAATTGCTGCTTCCATTGCTTAGATATTTAATTAATAATTTTCTGATTTTACTTAGCTTTTTAAGAGCTACTGTTGTGTTAGTAATCTTCATTTCAGACTGGAGTGCGTCTCCTTTAAAGTGGTATCTTCTTTTCATGAATTTGTATTATTCTATTTTATTTAATTATAAAAAAGGGGGCCAAATGAAGGATCAGCAACCAGTCAGTCTATGCTTAAACCTGACCAGTTTGGTAGGACCCCCTATTTTGTTTTAAGGAACTAGATCCTTTGTGAGTTTCTCTCTGCAATATTTTGTAAGGGTCATTTTCTCCTGTTTTGCTTTCACAAGGAGTGATTCCTTATATGAAGGCTCAATCCTTAAATTGATTATTTCGTCTTTGTATTCCATAGCGTTTGTTATGGGAGTATATATATATCAATTAAGTAAGGGCTTTTCGGTCAAGTTTGAAAGGGTGTATTACATACTATTGAATCTTAGTTAATATGTATTACATTTATTTTTAACTTGGCCAAACATGAAAAAGTCTATTTTAATTACACCAGCTTTTAGGTATATTTTCGAGATTATTATAATTGTTTTCTCAGTAACACTTTCATTTTATATTCAAGATGTATTGAATGATAGAGAAAAAATAGAACTAAAGAATATTGGACTAAAAGCTGTATTAACTGATTTAGATAAGGACAAAGAGTTCTATAGTGGGGGAATTAGGAGAATGAATGGTACTCAAGCTAATATTGACTCTCTTACAAATAAAAGTATAATTCCAACTAATAAAATGTTTGAATTAGGTGCTAGAAGATATTATGGATTTATTGGTCAAGACAGAAACTATAACTCTATGATTTCAACTGGATCAATTGAATTCATAAGTAATAAAGATTTAACTGAAATAATTCATTTGTATTACGGAAGGCACTATGATTTAATGAAAGATTTTTCCCAACAAGATGAGAAGTATTTCAATGACATTGAAAAACATATAAATTCTAATTTTGACGCGGATCATTTAAAATTAAATGAATATGACTTCTACAATTTTATATACTCTCCTTTGGAACTAAAAAAAATTGGTACAGATAAAACTCTTCGAAATATGTTGTTACAGAAAAAATGGTCGAATCATTGGTACATTCGTGAAATGAGTAAGTCATTGGAAACAATAGATAAATTAAAACAGTTGATTGAGATTGAGATTAATTAAGAATTGACTTCGAAATAAGTAGATAATATAGAAATAGTTAATTATGTTCAGACTGCTCCGCTTTGCAATTAAAAACTACCAATATGCTGTGATGGGTATTTCCATAACTATGGAACTTATAATACTTTTATATTACAAGTAATTAGAATTGCCTGAGTTGAAATATAAAACCCTCCCGTGATGAATAAGGAGGGTTAAACACAAACAAGTATGAAACAAAACCTTAAAAAAGGTCTCATATTATAAAGATCATTTTAAAGTCAAAAACCCTTAGTCATTCTTTCACAAACATTTGTTAATTAAAAAACCTCCCACTAAATTATAATTTTCTAAGAGTGTTCCACTGTCCCATACCCTATAGGTGGGAAACTGGGATACCTAACTAATCTGAAACTTTGATCCTTAAAAACCTTTTAAATTTGAGCTATACAGAAGTTATATGTCTGAGATGTAATAAAAAACCCTCCAAAAGGGAGGGTTAGCTATTTATATTACAGTTATAATTTTAAAAGTCCATTACACGAACAGACATTACTGTATTCACTACTTTTCTTATTCCTGAAACTTTACTTGAAAACTCTGCAAATAATGGATCACTATACATTTTCTTGGTTTTAGAAAGAGCTGTTTTAATATCAGGTGAACCAATCCATACAAAATGAGAAAAATCAGCATTTTTACCAACTATTGGAAAAGCGATACCGTATGAATTTTTTTCAAACTCCAATTTCTTTGCCATTTTTTGAGAAAAGCTTTTAAATTCTTTAAGGTAAGCGGACGGATTTGTTACTTCCATTTGATAAAGCATAAATACGTTATCTTCTGCCCAATCCTGGCCATTATACCAAATTGGTGTATTGATTGATTGTGACACATCAATTGCATATTCTCTTAATCTTTCATCTAATAGTAATCTTGCATCCATAGACTGACCATAAGACATAAAAGCATTTTCAAAAGCTTCCTCATTTGGAAAACAAAATTGAATTGAATGAGTAGATTCTGTAGATCCATTGGGTAGATAAGCAAATAAAGACTTAGTACCTTGAATGTTTTTAGCCCAATCGGTATTCATAGCAGCTGTTATGGTTGATACAACCATTTCTTTATTTTCAGCTTTAAAATCAAAAAACAGACAATATTGTGCTTTTAGTGAGATTGTACATAAAAAAAATAATGCTAAAAAGAAATTTTTCATTTTAAATAATTTATGATTAATAATTTCAAAAATAATTTATTTTCGATTAACAAGTAATTAAAATTGAATTATAGTCAATAGCCTTTTTGGATTATTTATAGTTTTCTAAGAGTGCCCCCAACTGTCCCATACCCTATGGGTGGGACACTGGGACACCTAACTACTCTCAAACTTTGATTCGCAAAAACCCTCTAAAACACCCCCAGACCAAACCCTTTGTGATTTTAAATCACTTGCGGGTTTTTCTGATTTATATTACTAATAGGTGTTTAGAGAAATGGGTATATTGTGATAAATTCATTAGATGAAAAACTCTATTTTAAATAAACCTGCATTCAGGTATATTTTCGAAATTATAGTGATTGTTTTTTCGGTGACACTATCTTTTTATATTCAAAATGTTTTGAATGAAAAGGAGAAAATTGAATTAAAAAATCTAGGCTTAAAGGGTGTTTTATCCGATCTAAAAAAAGATAAAGAGTTATTTCTATTGTCAGTCGATCAGATTAAAGAAAGATCCTTAATAATTGATTCTATAATTGACCCAAAATTCAAAATATCAAATGAAATGATTAATAATGGAGTGAAAAGGTATTGGGGCTTTATAGGACAAGACAGAAATTATAATTCGATGCTTTCAACAGGTTCAATTGAATACATTGGTAATTATGTTTTGCAAGAAAAAATTCATGATTATTATATAACTGAATACAATCTTTTAAAAGATTTTGCACAGCAAGATGAAAAACACTTTAATGAGATTGAGAAGTACATGAACTCAAAATTTAAAGTTGATTATGTTGAGGATTTTATGTTTGTTTATAATGAATTAACTATAAAAAAAATTGTTTTAGATGAAATATTAAGAAACATGTATATGCAAAAACAATTGTCAAATGATGGTTACCTTTTTTTCTTAAACCGGACATTAGATTTGAATACAGAATTGAAAAAATTAATAGAGCTTGAGTTAGCTAATTAACTTATTATAGTTTGTTTTGACCTTTAACTATGAAGATTTATTGTCGGAGTTTTTTGTTTGAACTTTTTTATACTATTAAATCTTTGTTAACTATGTGTGACATTTATTTTTATTTTGTACTTAAATGAAAAAGCTAATACTTCTTTTAGGGTGTTTTATACTTTTTTTAAGTTTTAATTTGAGTCTATTCTCTCAAGAAAATTTTTTTAAAAATCCGAAAAATACTTTTTTAATTAGCACAGACCTTCATATCCACACTGTTTTTTCCGACGGTTTTGTATGGCCCGATTTAAGGGTTGATGAGGCATTGAGAGAGGGATTAGATCTAATTTCAATAACTGATCATCTTGAGTATCAACCGCATAAAGGTGATATACTAAATCCAGATAAAAATAGGTCATTTGAAATTGCTAATAAATTTGCCCAAGGTAAAGAATTAAATGTGGTGCTCGGGGCAGAAATTACTAGATCTATGCCTCCAGGACATTTAAACGCTGTTTTTATTACTGATGCTAATTTACTACTTCACAAAGATTCAATTTCAGGTATTATTGAAGCTAACAAGCAAAACGCATTCGTTTTTATAAATCATCCTAACTGGTGGCCAGGAAGACCAAGTGGAATTGCTAGGTTAGAGCCTATTCATGAAGAGTTGATTAAAAAGAAGTTTATTCATGGCATTGAAGTCGTAAACGTTGGTTTATCGCTTGAAGCCCTTGAAATTGCGATTGAAAATAATCTTACTATTTTGGGAACATCAGACGTACATGGTATAGCGACTTGGGAATTTGAGCAGTATGGAGGACATAGACCAATTACATTTGTTTTAAGTAAAGGTAATGATTTAACAAGTATTAAAAATGGATTATTTGAGGGTAAAACAATGGTTTGGTATAAAGACTTAATAATTGGAAAGCAAGAAAATTTATTACCAGTAATAGATTCAAATCTAGAATTTTCTCAACCAATATATATTGAAAACACCAAAATAGCTTTAGTAAATCTATCAAATTTATCTTCTATTCCACTTATACTCAATTATAATGGAGAATTCACTTTACATGAAGATGACAAAATATTTATTATTCCTCCTAGAGGATCAAAAGAAATTAAGATTAAAACTATTGAATTACTTAAAAAAATAAATATGAATTTTGAAATTTTTAATGCAATTATTGGAAAAGATCAATACCTGAAGTTTTCCAAAACATTAAATTTTCAATAATTTTCTAGATTAGATGTAAATCCTGCAACAGGAGACCTGTTTCAGATAAATTATAATTATGTCAAGTAGACTTGCAAACTGCTGATAAATAGTGAATTATAATTTATGCTGCATTCAGAAGGTCTCAAAAGTGCATTTAATCGATACTTTTTAGTGATTTCGACCCTAATCAAAGATTTTTAGATTGCGAATAATGCAAATACGAATTGCGCTATTTTTGCATTATAAATACTATGAGGGTAGTTTTATCATTTTTTTCAGGAATATCTTTTATTCTTTTTGGGTTAGCCTGTTTTTACAGTAGCTTCTTTGTAAATGAATTTTATCGTTATGGTTTGTCAGAATACAGAACAACAGTTGGTTTTTTCCAGTTGTTGGGAGGAATAGGTTCCATCATAGGTGTTTTTGATAAAAGGATATTAACAATATCATCATTGGGGCTTTCAGTGATGATGCTATTGGGTGTTGGAGTAAGATTAAAAATCAATGACACATTTATCCAAACACTACCTGCATTAACATATCTCATTTTAAATACAATTATTTTTATACATATATTTTATAAAGCCAAAAAATAAAAATTGTGCTATTTTCTTTATTCATCTCTTATCCCTAAGCGATTAAGCCTATCATTCAAGCGATGCCTTCCATAGTTTGCCATTGGCCGTTTGCCGGGCTGGATCGCTCAGTGGAAAGAAATGCGATTCAACAAAGAACCTATCGGACGACCCCGACAGGTTTATACCGGGCACACCCAATGCAAAATGTAATCCTTACTAAAGATCCCCGATCTCGGGGAGTTGGTTGGCGACCTTTTCTGCACTGAGCTTTGAAAAAAACTTAAATGTGGCCTTCGTATCTGTTATTACTTTTACGAACTGTTTTTCTTTGTAGATGGAATATTCCTTTGCTTTTCCTTTGTATAGGGTGAGTTTGTAGTAGGGGATCACCAAAGCATAGGTTTCCAAAAGACTCCTGAACCGCAAAATGATCCCCTTAGGACGCAATTCGATGTTGCAGGTATTACGATTGTTATCCAACACCAAAAGGTTGTGAATATCGATAGAGGATTGGCTAATGACCAGTTTGGAGGAACCAATGCCCCCCTTGGCCCAACGTTCTTTTAAAGAAAAGGGCTTACCAACTGTTGCCTCAATCTTTTCTTTGATCTTTATCTCATTATAAGAGACGTTTAAAAGCATTTTTATGGTAAAGATAAGGCTTTAGTTGTTTATCTTTCCCATTGGATTTAAGGTGAATTGCTTTTGAGTTTTCATAATAAATTATTTACATTTACACGTTGCTATTCACGTAGTAACTTTTGCTTAAAAGGTATGATTAGTATGGTTGCTTCTCATATCTTTTTTGTTTTTAGAATCTATCTACTGCCATCATGATCTAGTCAATCCATTTCAAACAATTGTGATGCTTTTAAACTATCCCAAGGCTCATTTTTGACTTAAGTCATTTTGGATATAAACAATTTAATTCTCTAGCAGCTGGGCTATACTCCTCTTGACTATTTCAGTTACAAATTATAATCAGGATTTTACTTTACTTGATAGTGATTGTAGCTATAAAATTTGGAGTGTTTAAAATTAGACTTGAGGACCGCTTATAAAATAAACAGTGTAAAGGATGTTCTTTTAAATTCATTGTAAAAAATGTGTCTTTAAGCTTAACAAAAAATTTTCCAGATATTTAAAGAAACTCAACAATAGCAAACCAAGTAGTAATAAAAGAAAAAAGGATTACTGCTAAAATCGCTGTGTTTTCAATTATGCCAGCCTTATAGGATTGCATTAATCTTTTTTTGTTAATCAAAATAAAAATTGGAATTGCAACGGCTGGTAGAATACAAGCCTGAAAAGCTTGTGAAAAAATCATTAGTGCTGGCGGACGCTGATCCATGAAAATTGAACCAAATGAGAATAGTAAACCCAATAATATTAAGATTTTAGATTGTTGAGTTCGAATATCTCTTGACGTACCCCTGTAATCAGCTATAAGCCAAGGTGCAATTAAAACAATAGGAAAGATTGTTGATAGCCCAGCTCCGGCAATGCCAATAATTAAAATAAATGCTGATAATTTTCCTCCTAAAGGTTCAAAAAGGCGAATCATCTCAATGGTATTTTCTACCCTTAAACCTGATAAGTGAAGTGTTCCAGCTGCGACAGCCATAATTATTCCACTTAAAAAAAGCATCATAGAAGCAGAAACAAATGAATCTTTTTTTTCTTTTTTTAAATCATTTACTGTCCAACCTTTCTCAGCTACAACAGTACTTCTCATAATAAAAACAGCTGCTGAACATGTGGTGCCTGTTATTGCAGCTATCAAACCAAAAGCTCCTGGCACATTAGGTATGCTAGGAACTAGACCCTGAAATAATGATGATAAACTTGGTTTTACCATGAAAAAAACTAAAACAAATGACAAACCCATTAGAATGACCAAAACTGTTAGTGCTTTCTCAAAATGACTATACCTACCAAACAGAATTAGTATATAAATTATAATACTGAAGAATAAGATTATCCATCCTCTGTGAATAATCGTATTATTAAAACCAATCCTAATTCCCTCTTGAATCAAATCTGCGACAATACCCATCACACCAATTAGAGCTAGTAATTCCCCTATAATAAGTGCCACAATAATGTAGATTGACAGAATTGATCCAAATTTGAATTCTTTTTTGAAGTTGAACAAAGCAGTATTACCAGATACAATTGTAACTTTTCCATAGGCTACCATTAAAATGTAGGTGAAAATGCAAGAAAGTAATAATGCCCAAAATAAACTCATTCCAAATTCAGCTCCTGTTTTGGCCATAGTAGTAATACTTCCTGTACCAATATTATATCCTATTAAAAATAGTCCAGGGCCAAGAGCACTTATAGCTAGTAAAAATTTCTTGTAATTCAATTAATATTTTTTAAAAAAATTATTTCCGATAAGGTTTGATTTTTTTTGGTTTACAAATGTCATTGATCTACATTTTCCCACCCCCCACTATTTACAGATTTTTCAAGGGCTTCTAGGATTGCGATACCATGAAGAATGTTGGAGTGTTTCCGTGGCTCTTTACCAGTTTTAAACATCGTAACCATATCTAAATAATTTTTAGATGGAACTTTTTTTTCAACAGTTGCCTTAATTTCAACAAACCCTTTTTTGGTTTCAACAAATGTTTGCCAACCTCTGTTTTTAACTGAAAAAATTAAAGTTACTGATATACCATTTTCAAAAATAATACTTGCACTTCCAGTGGAATTATTTTTATTCACGCGAACCTTTACTGCCCTATTATCAATTATATAGATTAATGGCTCAATTAAATGGGGGCCATAAAAAAAGACACCTCCATATTTAGAATCTAGGTCTAATGGTCCATACATTATTATATTTTCTTTGGATTCCATTTGGCTTATTTGATTTTTTATGTCAAATGTTGCAAAACTGTGTGCAATTGAACTGTAGGAAGTGACAGGGGTTTTTAATTGACGTGCTTTACTAAGAAACTCTTCACCTTTTTGTTTTCTATAACAAAAAGGTTTATCAATAAAAATTGGAATCCCTTCCTCTAAAAAAGGCATAGCAGCGTCTAGGTGATATTTACCATGTCGATGATCTACTATAAGTGCATCAATTTTACCCAACATATCGTTTGGATGACTTACAATGTTTGGAATATTCCCCTTTTCCATTGCAATTCTTGCAAAAGCTTCAGTTTCACCCCAAACATACTTTACCTCTAATCCTGGAAATATGTTGTCTATGTTAAAAAGTTTCCCAAATGCAGCTGTATGGGAATTTTCTGCACCTATAATACCAATATTAATCTTTTTGGAAATATCATCTTCAAAACTGTTAAATGATGATCGGTTCGCAGAACTTCTATATGGAGCTGCAAAAGCAATTGAATATAAACTACCTTTTGCTATATTTCCAATAAACGACCTTCTGGAGAAAATTTTCTGCATTGAACTCTTGTTTTTCATTAGATTTTCATCTCCCAACCTTTTTCATAATTACGGCTCCAGAATTTCATTGCACCCTCATCATTAATTATATGACCATTATTATAATCAATATCAAGTGTTCTCCCTACTCTATAAGCAATATTTCCTAGCTGAACAAGTAAAGTGCTTTTGTGTCCAGAATCTATGTCAGAATTAAGTTTTTTATTATGAGTTATGGCATCAAACATATTTCTAATATGCAATGCATCTAAATATTCGGATGGATTAACTCTATCTCTAGAATCAATTTTTTTGTCATATTTTTCTTCTTCAATTACTTTGTTGTTTAAATCAAAGATTTTATAGCTATTTCCGCCGGGGATTAATAAACTTCCCTTTTCGCCATAAATGACGACCCCTACAGAACTTCCTTCACTATATTTTCCATTACAACTTCTAGATTCCCAAGACATGGACAATCCATCTTTGAAATCTAAATTAATTGTTTGTGTATCGGGAGTTTCCCAATCATCATCATACCTATATCTTCCTCCGTTTGAACTCACTCTAATGGGGTAATCAACATCCATTCCCCACCTTAACAAATCAATCATATGAGTTCCGTTGTTAAGAGCTTCTCCTGTTCCCCAATGCCAGTGCCAGTGCCAGTTATAATGTATAAGATTGTCCTTGAATTCTCTTCTAGGAGCAGGACCCTGCCATAATTCCCAATCTAGCCATTTTGGGGGGTCTACTTTTTTCCCGATTCCAATAGAGGGTCTATTATTTGAATACCAACCACGACCAAAATAAACTCGTCCTATTGCTCCATTCTTGATTGCGGTTATTCCTTTGACGACATTGGGCCAAGATCTTCTCTGGTTTCCCATTTGAATAACTTTTCCATAATAATTTGCAGCTTTAACAAGAATTTCACCCTCATTGGGATTGTGACTACATGGTTTTTCAACATAAACATGTTTTCCTGCCTGCATGGCCATTACAGAAGCTGGTGCGTGCCAATGATCAGGAGCAGCAATTACTAAAATATCAAGATCTTTACTCTCTAAAGATTTTCGTACATCACCATATCCCTTAGTTTTTATTTCTTGAATTTCATTCAATTCAGAAATAGATTTGGTTATAGTTCTACTGTCAACATCACAAACGTGAATGACATCACAATTTTTTTGGCTAGCAAAATTTTTAGCTAATCTTGATCCACGGCTCTTGAGTCCCATGACGGAAACATTAAATCTATCATTGGAGCCTAAAATCCTTCCATAGCTTTTGGCGCTAAACTGAGGCAGTATACCTCCAAAAGCAAGTAAAGTTGAGCCTTGAGTAGTTTTTTTAACAAAAGACCGTCTGGAAATTAATTTTTCATTCATTGTTGAAATTTTATAACTTTAATATACAAAAATCTTAAAACTCTAGTTTTTAAAATTTAACATAAAGTTTTAACTATGAAAAAGTTTCAAATTCAACTAAGTTTTTTAGTAATTCTATTATGTTCTCAAGTTCTTGCACAGAATAATTGGAAAAACATTAAAACTATAGAAGATTTATATGAGTCATATCCAAATAGGCTTGAGTTCCTTTTTGATCAATTAGATCTTAATTATGATGGATTAGTTGAGGTTAAGAAGAGCTATGAAGAAAAAGATTTAGTAACTGCTGCAAGAAAACTTCTAATATACTATAAGAAAAATGGGAAGCTTGATAGTATAAGAAAAAAACAGCCAATAGTAACAAACGAATCGGTCTCAAAATCAGATACGATTTTAAAAAATGTATTTACTATCCAAAATGTTAAAAGCAAACTACCAATACTTAAGGATTCTCATCGAGACTGGTATTATAAAGGACCATTCAATGATGAGGAATGGGCATGGTTATCAAATAGACATTCTCAATTATCTCAGGTGTTTCAATCTTATTTGGAGACGGGTAATCCAAAGTATGCTTTATATGTCGATGAGTTTTTGAGAGATTTTATTATTAAGAGCTGGCCTTATCCAAAAAAAAAGAGTACGACTTCAGTATGGAGGGGACTAGAGGTTTCATTTAGAGCAAAAAAATGGAGTGATATTTTTTATTCCTCATTAAATTTTGATCAATTCTATCCTGCAACTCATTTACTTATTCTAATAAGTTTGGCTGAGCATGCGCACTACAATTATAACTTTCACTCAAAAAAGGATAATTGGTTGACAATGGAAATTTCAGCATTAACGAAAATCGCAAGTTTTTTCCCAGAATATAAATTATCTAATCAGTGGATAGATTATTCAATAAAGGAGATGACAAAGAGTATGCAAGAACAGATTTATCCTGATGGTGTTCAAACAGAACTATCATCACATTATCACAATGTGTCTCTTAAAAACTTTGAACTCTTTAATGATCTTTGCATTTTGGTAGGAAGGGATTTACCCGATTATTACTTAAAGACTATTGAAGAGATGTATAATTATTCTGCCAGGGTCATGAGACCTGATGGCAGTAGACCATTAAATAATGACTCAGACAGGGGAAATCAGTTAGGAAAAACTTACACATTTGCTTACGATAATAGGCAATTAATTCTAGATGGGTACGAAAAATATAATAATCCTGAATGGCTATTCATTGCAACTAATGGTAAAAAGGGAATAGCCCCGAAACAAAAATCTTTCTTTTATCCATGGGCAGGGCAATTAATTTCAAGAAGTGGATATGACAAATTAGCTCATTGGGCATTTTTTGACGTGGGCCCATGGGGTTCAGGACACCAACATCAGGATAAACTTCATCTTTCGATATCGGCCTATGGATATGATTTTTTAGTAGATTCAGGAAGGTTTGCCTACAAAGGAGTTGTTGCAGATAAATTTAGATCATTCGCAAGGGGAAGTTCGGCTCATAATGTAGTTCTAATTGATAATAAAAATCAGAGCCCTGGACCAGAAAAAACTTTAAGTCCGCAATCAATTGATAAATACAAGATTACTCAAGACTATGATTATGCTTTTGGAACATTCAATAATTTTTTAGAACTAAAAGGCGAAGCTGAACACACTAGGGCACTTTTTTATCTTAGAGATCAATTTTGGTTAGTTCTAGATAATATTACAACAGATCGTCCAAGAAATTTAAAATTTTTATGGCATTGGCACCCCAAATGTAGAGTAATTCAAGAATCAATTAATACTCGTGGGGTTGTTGATAAAAAAAGTTTAAAGATTATGCCATTATCAAATGTCAATTTTAAAATTTCGCAAGTTTCTGGCCAAGAGAATCCAAATATTCAAGGATGGTACAGTTCTGAATACAACCTATATGAACCTAATATTTTAACAGAGTACAGTGTTGAAATTGATAAAACGGAATCTTTTTTATGGTTAATAATTCCTGAGAATAATAGTCAAAGGCAAATAAAAACAAATGTTTTAGAAGTCAACTCTTCAGGCTTTGATATAGAAATTTTTATAGATAATGAGAGTTGGATAATAACTATACCTTTAAAAAGTAGTTTAGACGTTGAACTGGTCAAAAAAAATTAATTTAAACAATCAAATTTTGTAATAAAAAAATTAAACAATGTTGCTTTTTCTTCGAAACAATGTTTATTTCATATTATCTATTTTGTCTTTTTTAAATTGTGAGTCTATTGATGTATCATCCAATAGTTTTAAGAAAGATTTAGACTTGTTAAATGAACAAACAGAGCCTATTATTCTCAAATCCAATGGCGGCCAATGTCAATTAATTGTTGTTCCCGAATTTCAAGGAAGGGTTATGACCTCCACAAGCAATGGTCTATTAGGAAGTAGTTATGGATGGATTAATGATAATCTAATCAGCTCGGGAGAAATTCAATCCCATATCAATGCCTATGGTGGTGAAGATCGGTTCTGGTTAGGGCCTGAAGGAGGACAATTTTCCATCTTCTTCGAACAAGGGAATCCTTTTGATTTAGATCACTGGCAAACCCCCGCTTCAATAGACACAGAACCTTTTCGATTGGACTCATTCTCTAATAAATATGCTAAGTTAAGTAAACACTTGAATTTAGTCAACTACTCAGGATATCAGTTCAAATTGAAAGTAGATAGAAAAGTAACCATTTTCAACCGCTCAGAGATTGAAAAAAACCTAAACATCACAATAGAAGGGACATTATTTGTAGGTTTTCAAAGTGATAACAAAATCACCAATTTGGGTCAAAATTCTTGGAGAAAAAAAACAGGACTTTTGTCAATATGGATTTTGGGAATGTTCAAGCCCTCTGATGGTACTTGGGTCATCATACCCTATAAAAATGATCTCAACCTTAACACTTCCTATTTTGGAGCAGTTCCTGAGGATAAAATTAAGGTCACAGATCATGTCGTTTTGTTCAAAGGGGATGGAAAGTCCAGATCAAAAATAGGCCTTCCACCTAAAAATTCACTGCCTATTATGGGTAGTTTTGATCCTGCCAAAAAGGTATTGACAATCGTACAATTTTCACTTTCCGATGATCAGGATTATGTCAATTCACTATGGAAAATACAAAAAGAGCCATATAAGGGGGATGTGATTAATTCGTATAACGATGGACCCATAGAAAATGGGAACCAGATTGGACCTTTTTATGAGTTGGAAAGCTCCTCATCCGCTAAAGAATTGTATCCTGGAGAAAGCATCAAACACTTTCACAGTACTTATCATTTTGAAGGAGACTTCAAGACCTTGAACTATTTATCGAAACAACTTCTAGGCTTTGACCTTTCTGAAATTTAATATTAATCTATTTCAATCAAAGTAATTGTATGTTTTAATTATATTTAGTTTATATAAATAGTAACATAAAAAAGCAAATTTTATTTTTTAACTTTTATAACCGTTCAAAAGAGTATAGTGGAACTAAACGTTCTCCACAATCAATTCAAACAAATAATCCTCTAGGATACTCTCTTTTCAATGATTATTTTGCACCAGTTTTATCAAAGTCTAGCATAGAGGCACTTCGATTAATTTTTCAAGATAACGACAAAGGAGAGTCAGGGTAGATAGCTAATTAATGCAAAAAAAAATGAATCGTCTAATTTTATTCTTATTTATCACGCTTATTATTTCCTGTGGCAAAGAATCATCTGATTCGGGATCATCCTCTAGCACTTCTTCCACTTCTAATGATACCCAACAAAATGATAGCTTGAGCAACGAAAGTTCAGGCAATAACAGTTCTAGTGATGATAGCTCTGGGAATAATAGCTCAGATACAGATAACACAAATACTTCAGAAAAAAAAGTAGTTTTTAATTCCAACATTCACAATAGCTTAACAGCGGAATGGGTCGAACAATACAACATTATTTTAGACACACTCGACAAAAGAATACCTGTATTTGCTAATAATTATAAAGATTTAGATATTTATGCTTGGAATAGTAATACCAACAAGCCATACAGTTCTCAAATAGGAGATGCCTCTGGAGCATGTATTTGCGGTAACGATCAAGGCAGATATATGGTTCTTGAGATTCCCGAAGATGAGTTTACCTACAAATCCATGCACAGATATTCCGTTATCGCTCATGAATTTTTTCACGCCTATCAAATGAGTATTTCCTCAAACTTTAATAGTGGAGATTTTAAAATTAAATGGCTTAGTGAAGGACCCGCTGCAGTTTTTGAATCGTTATACGTTCAGGAGCACTACGACTACAATTATTTTAAATATGATCAAGACCGGGTTGACAATGAAGCGATAACCAACCCCTCCATATATGAGAGTTATGACAGTGGGGGAGATTCAAACTATTCTTCAAGTGTTTTTATGACATTAGCCTTAGTAAAAGAATTGGTTAAACTAGACCATACTGAATCAGATGCCATTAGAATGATTATTAAGGATTTTCAGGAACAGAATCCTGGGTCAGCCAATTGGAAAGATGTTTTTAAACAAGTATTTTCCTTTTCAGTAGATTCTTTTTATAGCAAACTTTCCAGCTACCAAGCTGATATTAATACCGTTTTGCCAAGTGAAGATCTGTCCTTGCGAGTCATCTTTAACAACTAATTTCTTTTGTATTTAACTAGAAGCTCTTGGCCAATCAAATCAGCTAAGACCATAAGCAAATTTTTTTTTTGAAAAGGTCCTTTCATTTATTTAAAATTTTAATAATAGATAGATGTATAATTAAATACATTCAAATTAAAAAATAGGGCAATTAGAAATTCTAATAATAAACATTTATAATTAATACAACTTAACATTTTTGAGTTATTAAGTAATAAAAAATCACACTAAAAGATTAACATCTCACTAAATAATTGTTAGATGTAAATACTTAAGGTTTATAGTCGAGTATTTACAATATTATTGAATATAGATCCAAAAGTATAACTCAAGCCAAGGGAAACCCTGTTTTGGAAATTGGTGGAAATTTGCCTTTGTCTGAGTAATAAATCTTCGATAGAGGCTTCCCCTTTAGGTAGGTTGATTTGATCCCTGATTAACTGAAAGTTTCCAGAGACCCTTAAAGAAAGCCCTCTAAAGACTCTCAAGTTTATATAGTTGTTGAATGTAAGCCTATTTTGATCTGGCTGATCAACAAACTGTGAGGCCACTAGATAAGAGTATATACTTCCCCATTTTTCCCTATACCTTAAATTCAGCGTCAAGGATTGATTAAACATTTCTTGATTAATAAATCCATAAATGGTTTTGTCAAAATATTCATAAAAATTGTATCCTATTTTATAAGCTAAAGTAATTTCTTTGGTTAAAACCTCTGAATAGGGAATAAAATTATATTCTAAAGCTGGAGAAAAATTCACAGATGACTTATAGTTTAAGAAAGTATCTTTGAGGTATGATCCAAAAACACCTGTTGAAAAATGGCTAGATAGACTTCTTACTACACTACCTGAAAAATTAGCTCTCTCTCGTTCACTATTATAGCTTTCATCATCCCCAGAAAAAAATTTGACCGATCTTTTTAGGTTTAAATCTGATCTAATCCTCCACATTTCAGTGACTCTATCCACATCAGCCCCAAAGTTAATTTCCTCCTCTTTGATACTTTTTTCGTTTTCAAAATTAAAGGAGCCTGAAACCTCAAAAACCCAATTTTTCCATTTATCCGATGATAATTCATCGGATTCGAATTCTTTATCGAGGAAAGTTATATCCAATTGGTTTTGATAATCAATGTTTTGCATAAAGTAAACAATCCCGAGTTTATATGTTTTTAATAATATTTCTCTTGTCTCAATAAAGGTGAAATTCTTAGGAATATCTGTACTGATTTGATTCTCTAAATTTTGAAAATTATTTTTGCCTTTGTATTCAAAAGAGAAACTTCTCCCACCCCCTGCATTGGTAATTTGAAAAACAAAAACTTCAATATCGGACAAGGTTCTATCACGAACATAATCAAATATAAGAGTGTTCTGCTTTATAAAATCGTTATCGCAAGGACAACTAAGAAAAACTTTTATTTTATCAGATTGAGAGAATAACCTCGATAGAGATATTAAAAATAATGCTAGATAGATACTTCTCATAAAACTCAGAGTGAAATTAAAAATTTTGAAGTAAAAAAAAAAAAAAAAGAATATTAAATGAGTTTCGATTATTTAGGATAAGTATATTGTATTTCTTTAACAAGAAAATTTCAATAATGAAAAAATCAATTTTTACTTTCCTTACTTAAAAAACCGCTGGAACACAAAAAAATAAATTATCAAATTTAACTTCTTTTAACAGGGGCTTGAGACCCAAGACTTCATGTCTTTTTTTACATAAAAACATTGAATAATTAAGATCATTTTTTGACAATTCTTATAATGACCCTTGCAAAAGTTTCAGTGGCATTTAGGAATTTAATTTAGATAAAATCTCTTATTTATTCATTAACCTATGCCCTACCGTATTATTAGTTTTCAAAAACAGCCAGAGGCTCCCATTTTTTGGAGTACAAATTAGTGCTAAAGTTTTTCTGGGGGGTTCCCGGAGTCGTTCTTCCATTTTTTATAGCAGCTGTAAAAAGAGTAATCAGTTCGCCTTCTATTTTTTGGGATTGACCGTAGAGGTTATTCTTTTCTTCAGGGTCCTCCTTCAGATTGTAAAGTTGAAATTTAGGTAATCCTTGAGCTTCTTTTTTAGAGGGTCGAGGGTAACTCCAGCCACCCGATCCGGGACAAAAAATAAACTTATAGTCTCCTTTTCTAATGGCAAAACTACCATTGATCGAGTGATGGACCGTAAATGTTCTTTGGTAATCATTTTCGGTTGTTTTTGCAAAGACGGGCACCAAAGAAAAACTGTCTTCCCCCTCATTGTCTGATAGTTTTTTCCCCAATATATCCGCACAGCTAGCAAGCAAATCGGTGGTACAAATAGTTTTATTGGAAACCGAACCGGCCTGAATTTTCTTTGGCCATTTCAAGATAAAAGGTACCCGGTGACCTCCTTCATAAATATCGGCCTTGTGCCCCCTGAAGTCACCACTGGGATCATGTCCTTTTTCTCCCAGAACGTCAAATTTTGCTTGGGGAGAGCATCCGTTATCGCTAGTAAAAATTACAATTGTATTCTCTGAGATTTCCAGTTGTTCCAACAGCCTATTGAGCTTCCCCACGTGATTGTCAATCTGCATCACAAAATCCGCATAAGGGTTCAAACCACTCTTTCCTTTCCATTCCTCGTTGGGTAAGATGGGAGTATGGGGAGAGGGCAAGGGCAAGTACAAGAAAAATGGTTCTCCCTTTTCATTCATCTCGGTGATATAAGTTTCTGCTTTATCAAATAGGTGAGGAGTAACCCCTTCATGGACAAAGTCATTGGCTGTGGGCCCTTTTCTCCACCAGTGGTAATCTCCTTTTCTTTCGGTAATATTCTCAACCTGAGCGGTAATTTTTTCATTTTCTACATATACATAAGGCGGCATGTCTAGTGAGCCACAGTGTCCATAGGCATAATCAAAACCCAAGCCATTTGGGCTGTTGCTGATCTTTTTTAAAAAATCAATTTTCTCAAAAATCTCTCCATTTTTGATTGGTGTATTTTGAAAAGCGCTATCCTTCAGGGCCCAATCCCAGCCCAAGTGCCACTTGCCAATAAAGGCAGTATTGTAGCCATTGGATTTTAAAAAAGAAGCCACGGTTGTTCTGTCTTGTGGGATCAAGGCACGTGAAGTACCACTCAAAACACTTTTTTTGAGCGGACTTCGCCAGTTGTACCTCCCTGTCAATATCCCATATCGGGTAGGGGTACAAACTGAAGAGGAGGTATGAGCATCTGTAAAAATCATCCCCTGACTAGCCATTTTATCTAGAGAAGGCGTTTTGATTTTTCCCTCTGGATTAAAGGCTCCCAGATCTCCATAGCCTAGGTCATCTGCTAAAATATAAATGATATTGGGAGCCGCCAAGGTAAATTGCTGACGACAGGAAAAAAGCATAAAAATCAATAGAAATAACAGGAAGTAAATGCTCTTTTTCATCCTACTTTAATTAAATTTATTTTTGTTAAAAAATTTAGCAATGCAAAATAAATGGATACAAAGCTCAGGTAAATTAATTAAAACCTTTCAATTTAAAGACTTTAAGGAAGCATTAAAATTCATCAATAGTGTTGGAGAAAAAGCGGAATCAATGAATCATCATCCCAAAATCACGAATCTTTACAATTCTGTTACGCTCGAATTGTGGACCCACGATCAAAACGCCATTACAGACTTGGATTTTCAATTAGCAGACGAGATAGATCGCCAAATTAAAGAAAGCTAAAAATGATCAATTTTACTCTTTTTTAGTTAATTTTAGGTCGTTTTACCCCCTTAATTGAGTAAAATAAGCCTTTTTTTGGCCAAAAAACGCATTTTTTGTCTTGACTAAACCACTAGGTTTTTAGCATTTATTTTCCTGAGTAAAAAAATTATATTTACATAGACTAAACATTAATTATGAAAAAAATACTCGTTTTAATCGCCCTCATAAGTTGTATTAATTTTTTTGGACAAAATGAAGTTTATGAAATCAGAACTTATGCACTTTTTCAATCTTCTAATTTTAATAATTTCAACATCTATTTTGAGGATTTTTTCATTCCTGTTCTCAATCAACAAGGGATTGATAACATAGGGGTATTCCAAGAAGTTTCGGAAGACCTACCCAGAAAAATTTACGTTTTCATCCCTTTTGCAGACATGGATTCTTATCAGAAAGCACGTGCCCTTATTGCCACTGATGAGAGCATCCAAAAAGCTTCTGCCGAACTCAGTCCTGTTAATAATCCTATCTTCAATCGATATGAGACGTCGCTTTACATGGCTTTTGATGGAATGCCCAAAATGGTCAAACCCGATAATATGAATCGATTCTTTGAATTGCGCACCTATGAAAGTCATTCGGAAGACGCCTTCAGGAGAAAAATCAAGATGTTTAATCAGGGAGAGCTAGCCTTGTTTGACAAACTTGATTTTGGTTCTGTATTTTTTGGGGATAAAATCGCGGGGGATCGAATGCCTTGTTTGACCTATATGCTTGCTTTTGAAAGCTTGGAGGAGCGAAACGAAAACTGGGGACAGTTTTTCGATCATCCTTTCTGGACAAAGTTAAAAAGTGACCCTGCCTACAAAGACAGTTGTTGCTCTTCCATCACCCGTGCTTTCCTAACCGCCATGTCTTATTCTCAACTTTAATTAATGCGTATATCACTTTTTCTTGTATTGCTGCTGCTTAATGTAGCATGTGATTCAATTGAGCAGTCCTACCCCAACATCGTTTGGCTAACCACCGAAGACAATTCACCCCAACATATGAAATTGTATAATGCTGAGGGTGCGGCTATGCCTACTATCGAAAAATTAGCAAAAGAGGGGATTGTTTTTGATAATGCCTTTTCCAATGCACCGGTTTGTTCTGTAGCTCGAAGTACTCTAATTACGGGTTGCTATGCACCCAGAATATTTACTCAATTTCACAGAAGAGCCCAACATGTTCCCCTTCCAAAGGGGCTTATGCCATTCCCATTTTACCTTAAACAGGTAGGCTATTATACTACTAATAATCATAAAGAGGACTATAATTTTATACTGCCCGAAGGTGTATGGGATGAATCATCTAAAAAAGCAAGCTACAAAAACAGAAAGTCTGGTCAACCCTTTTTTCATGTTCAAAATCATACGGTAACCCATGAGGGAAATTTGCATTTTGATCAAAAGGCTATAGACAATACTCTGGATAAAGAATTAGAGGGAATAAAGGTTTTCCCTTATCATCCTAACACCAAAACCTTTCGTTATTCCTACCACCATTTTCAAAATAGGCATGTTTTGGCCGATCAGAAGATGGGGGAATTCATTTTAGACCTGGAGGAACAAGGACTTATGGAAAACACCATAATCTTCTATTTTGGCGACCATGGAGGGGTACTTCCTAGAAGCAAAGGCTACGCTTACGAAAGTGGATTGCAGGTCCCCTTGGTAGTTTATGTCCCTGAAAAATGGAAACACCTGTTTCATCAAAGCAAAGGATCGAGATCAAAAACCTTTGTGGAGTTTGTCGATTTAGCGCCCACAGTTCTTTCTTTGGCAGGTGTTACTCCTCCACAGGGCATTGACGGAACACCAGTTTCAGGTGTGTTTTCGCAAGCTTCAAAAATAGAACAAAAGAATACGACCATAGGTTACGCTGACCGCTTTGATGAAAAATACGATTTAGTCAGAACTTTGAGGGTTGGGAAATACAAATACATTAGAAATTATCAACCCTTTAATGCAGATGCTTTATTTAATTTTTATCGTTATAAAATGTTGGCATTTCAGGAGTGGGATGAATTATACCGTATGGGGAAGCTCAATGAAGAACAAAGGCAATTTTTTGAACCAAGAGGTCCTGAGGGGCTTTACGATTTAGAGCAAGATCCCCATGAAGTAAATGACCTTTCCGAAAGACCCCAATATCAAGAAATTTTGACCCGGATGAGAAGCCAGTTGCGAGAAAAACTTACCGGATTGCCTGATCTCAGTTTTTATCCTGAACCCTATTTGTTGGAGAATGCTATCGAAAATCCTGTAGCTTTTGGGCAAAATAATCAAAATGAAATTAGTGAATTGATAGAAGTTGCGGATCTTAATTTGTCTGGATTTAAAGTGGTTAAAGAAAAAATAAAACAAGCTTTGAATGATAACAATCCATGGAAAAGATATTGGGGCTTAGTTGTATGTAGCTCTTTTGGAGATAAGGCAAAAACATTGGTTCCTCAAATTAAAAAAATGGTTAATAGAGATAATGAAAACTTAGTCCGGGCTCGCGCCATGGAATACTTGATGTTGAATCAAGAATTTTTTGATTCCAAAATCATTGATGAGTTGTTAAAAAATGCCAAGTCAGAGATAGAAGCTAACCTAATTCTCAATAGTTTAGGTTTGATTAAAAATTTAAACCCCCACTTTAAATTCAATTTATCTAAAGAAATTTTCCCACTTGAATGGTATGATAAACCAAATGATTTGATAAACAGAAGGATGAATTATTTAATCGATAATCGTTAAAAAATGTCATTAGACCTATATTAGGAGGGAACTCTAAGAGTTTACAGAAAAGTAAGAAGGCAGATTTTAGTTAAAGGAAAGGTTAACCTCACAGATAAGAAAACCCAAAAAAAAACAGGGTTACACTTTTTGGATTTATCGAATCAAAAGATATACCTTTTTTCTACGGGTTACATAAAATTTAGAATTCTCTTTTGCCAAATTCACTATCGATGAACTTGGACCTATTTTTTCGGTTGTTAAAATTATAACTCAAGGTAAGCAGTATCATATCCACCTCATAAACATAATTGGTAGTAGTATAGAATTCATCTTCCCTTCGTGTAGTAATCCTTTGTTCATTAGAGTTTAAAAGTCCCATATCGATATTTTTCCATTGGAGTGATGCAGTTAATTGGTTATTCCAAAAACGTTTTGTTAAGGTTAAGTTTGGTGAGTAGTACTCCGAATCTATTCCCTGAGCAGTTATTCTTTTAGAAAGATAATTGAATGTAAACTGAGCAAAAGAGGTGTTGGAAAAATTATAAGTGCTGTTTATGTTTAAGCTATAAATATAGTCGTCTGTATTTACTATACGATCGTCAAATGATCCTTGAATGATATAGTAGTAAAAGTTAGAGGAATAAAACACTTTTAACCTTTTACTGAGGTTATATTCCGCACCATTTTCTCTTCCGATAACTTTGGCATTCCCCACATTGGAATAGATACGATTCAAAAGTGTGTCATTGTATACAGTATTGACCCTATTGATCAAATGATTAACATTTCGATAGTATATTTTAAAAAATTTACTATTACCTTTTTTAGTTTTCTTATTTACTCCAATTTCCACTTGATCTATTAATTCAGGATGTAAGTTAGGGTCACCTTGTTCAAGGGTTTCTGAATGTTCTCTTTCTGGAAAGGGATTCATCTTAAATGTAGTTGTTCGCTCGATTCTTTTACTGAAAGCAAGGCTTAATGAAAGGTTCTCTCTCCACCGGTAGTATATACTAGCCGAAGGAAAAAGCTTAGTAAAATCCAATGAATAGTTTTCATCCAATTCTCCTGTTTTGTCTTTTAAAGAAAGTTCTCTTTTCATTTTTTCCAATCGCAGACCAGCTGCAAAATTCCACTTTTTAATACTGCTATTATATTGCAAATAAGCGGCACTTATTGATCGTTTTAGATTAACCTCACTCGAGAACTCAGGAATCAAATCGAAAAGCTGTGTCTCATTGTTTTTTCGCTGATAAACAAAATCTCCAGTATGGTCTAGGTTTCTAAATTGGTATCCCATTTTAAGGGTACCTATACTAAGTGGTTTAAAGGCATAATCTAGCTTAACCCGCAAACCGAATAGCGGATTTTCGTTTGTATTGTATTCATCTTGATAGACTATTGTATGGTCCGGATGGCCCAAATTTTTGTTGGTAGTAGGACCTCCTAAGAGAGCATATTCATAAAGAATGGAAGAGCTGAGCTGAGCCAAATTTTCAAAACGATGATCGTAGTTTAAGCTCCCCAAAACAAAGTCACTTTTTCTAATCCTTAGATTTTCATTGTAATATTGAAATTGGTAGTCAATTTTATCCGTGATGGCATAATTAGCATAATAAAGAATGTCAGCAGTTCGCTCTTTGGTTCTTTTTCCAGCATAGAGTCCAAGTGAAAAGAGGTCCTTATCTGAAAGCTGATAATCTGCTGTAAGCCTTCCTGAAAAATTGATTTCGTCGAAACTACGTTCGCCGTCAGAGGGGAACCTTGTATACTTATCCCCAATTATTGTGTATACGTCTCCTTCTCTCCTTCCCAAGATGTCATTTCTTTGAAAGTTTAATCCAGACGAAAAATTCCATTTATCCCTAACAGTGTTATATGTAATGTCTGCACTAAATCTTTGAGCCGGTTGAACATTTTCATAGTCTTCGATAGATGGAGCGCCTAAGAGGGTGTTAAACTGAAAATAGTCCCCTTTAAGGATATTTTTAAGGGTAAGTATATTGATGATTCCTGCTTTCCCTTCTGCATCGTATTCAGCAGAGGGAGCAGTAATGATTTCGATATTTTTGATACTGTTGGCGGGGATTTGACTCAATAAACTTTGAATATCAGACTGTATGGGTTTGTTATTCAATAACACCACAAAACCCGTACTTCCTCTAAGGCTAATTTCACCTAAGCCATTGATAGCCATAGAAGGCAGGTTTCTAATTACATCAATTCCGGTCCCACCTTTAGCGGTTGAGAATTCACTTGAAGAATATACCCGTCGGTCAATTTTATTTCGAATGGCTTTGTGCTTGGCATCTACAACTACTTCATCCAGAAAATTTTGGCTGGTTTTTAGACCGATGATTCCCAGATTAACCGGAGTATTTTTTTGGGCATCAATATTTCCGGTTTCTAAGGTATGATAACCAAGAAATGAGATTTTTACTGAGAATTTTCCGGAGCTGCTGATAGGGAGGAGAAAACTACCGTCAGGTTTTGAAATGGCTCCTTCCAAAATTTCACCATCTTTTATCAGAACTATCGAAGCATACTCTATGGGGTTGTCTGTGTTTTTATCCATTACGACTCCTTTAATCTGACCCCTTGAATAGAAGGATATTAAAAAAATAAAAATGAGACTCAAAATAAATTTTCTACACATCTTTTTCATTCAACTTCATTAAAATATTAACAGTGGCTTTATAGCTTCCTTAATCAAATTAAGATCTAAAAATAATATTTGAATTTATTTAATTTGATAAAGCCCATCTTTTCTTCTATCCATTAGCAGTTTTAGTTTGCTTATTACGTTGGATGAGAGATCTTCAAGCTGCCTCTTTTTGATAATGATAGAAAAGGATGTCGAGTCCTCAACCATTTTTTCCAACGCATATGGAGTAATGATTTTTATTTTTCCTTTAGAGTAAAACTGACTAGAATAAGATTTGAATGGGAATGCATAAAGCTCTGATGAATTTACCTCGGGATGGAAAACTAGCGTTTTGTCTGTACTATTGGAGAGTATCTTTTGTGTGGGTTCCAAAAAGTAAGCTCCAATCAACAATACGGGAATACCTACAGCAACACACAGCAACGATTTTTTTCTCTTAAATGAGGTCCAATGATGGGTGATCAAAAGGGCAATAGGAATCATTACCGGCAGGGTGTAGGTATGGATCAAACTTTTTGAAAAAGTAAAGAAAAACGGAGTCCACAAAATCCATAGCCAAAGGAAGAGTTGCCAAGGGTCATTCCAAACTTTTTTTAATCCGTTTTTGAGTTGGCTTAAAAGGACAAAAGACCAAGGCAGAGCACCGGCCAATATAAAGGCCCAAATGATCCCCAAAGGCTGTTGTTTGGGGAAACCATATTTATCGCCCGACCAAGAGGAGTCTATAAAACGCAGGAAATGTTCTCCCACCACAAAATAGTCAATAAAACCCGGGGAATTAATCTCCATCAGATAGTACCAAGGAAAGGCGATCAATAGAGTTAAAAGCCCTCCCAATACCCAAGGAATTTGAAAAATTCTTTTTAATGATATTCGATGACGAATACACCAGACGAAAAGGGGAGGAAAACTTAGTACACAAATGATGGGACCTTTAGCCAACAACCCCAAACCGATACCAACAAAAAAAATTAATCCTGATATCCTACTTTTTTCAGAATGAAGAAATTGCCAGAACCCCATCATTGTTAAAGCAACCGAAAAAGAGAGCATCAAATCGGTAGAGAGTACCCCGGCATGAAGAAAAAACTCGGGAAGTGTAAGAAGGACAATTCCAGGGATCAAACCATTAATTTTTTTTTGGTGACCATAGGGAATCAGAAGTAAAGTAATTAAAATAGCTATCATCCAAAAGGGGAGCCTAAGGGCAAATTCATGGTCTCCAAATAGACTTATGGAACTGGAACAAATCCATGTAGAGAGTGGAGGTTTAGCCCAAAATGGGACACCGTAATCTATTTGCGGAACAATCCAATTACCCGTTTCAACCATCAATCGGGCAATCTCTCCATAGCGTGCTTCTGTTTTGTCTGTTAGTGGAATGACGGCATTGAAAAATAAGCGTATTCCCGCCAGAAGAATAAATATACAACCATAGGGTGATCTGAAATCTTTTTTAATTCTTTCTGCTAAGCTCAACTTTTATACTTCTTTGAAATTTTAAAAAGGTCCCACCATAGGGTAAAAAAATACAGGGGACTCACTCTGGAATCGGGGGTGTCTACCCATGCCCTAAGTGGAATTTCCCTTATATAATTTTGAATTTCGGATCTTCCGAAAAGACGGATCATTCTAAAGAAAATTTCAACATCGAAAAGCCATTTGGAAATAAAAACCTGGTCAAATATTTTCTCAGCGGTTTGGGTTTCAAAAATTTTGCATCCGCATTGAGAATCGTATATGCTTAAATTTAATGCATTGGAGATTGCGGTAGCGACAACCCTTCCCAAGAGAAATCGGTACCATTTTCTTTTGATTTGGTTGTCTAGTTTTAATATTCTCGATCCAAAAGCCAATACCACATTTTCTTTTACCTGTTCTGACAAGCGCAAACATTCTTCAAGGCTGGTGGCAAGGTCAGCATCCAAATAAGCTACTTTTTGGAAATTTTGATATTTTAGTACTTGGCGGAAACCAGTAAAAATAGCATTGGCCTTTCCCCTATTTTGTGCCATATTATATAATTCAATTTGACCGGGAAATTGATTTTTTAAGGCCGATAACACATCATCTGTTGTGTCTTTTGAACCATCATTGACAAAAAAAACAGACACTTTAGGTTGGAGAGAAAGGAAGCTTACGAACTGAGAAACGGGCAACCTATCAGCCTCATTATAGCATGGGATTACGATTGCCAGATCTTTTTGCATAGTGCTCAAATATAAGTATAATTATACTCTAGGCTTTCTATTTCAAATAGCTTATTAGATTATAAAAAAGCAAAAAAATGCGAGCCCATCGGCTCGCATTTGACTTATAGAAAAGGATAGCTCAGAAGACAGTACTTGTAGGTATCTGCTGTCCTAACTTTCCTAAATTACATACGTAAGACATTTGACACCTCCTTTCAAAATATGTTAGACATAGCTGTTGTCACAGCAAGAAATTCTTTTTAAATATAAGCAGAAAAAAAATTTCTCCCGATTATTTTACAATGTTTTTTAGCGTTAATCCTTGAACCAAAATCGTAAACAATACAATTACATATGTAAGAAAGAGAATTAAGGCTTTTCCCTCTCCAATATCGTCAGGTAAATTAAGCGCCAAGGCTACGCTCAAGCCTCCTCTAAGTCCACCCCAAGTGATGATCAAGGCAGTTTTCTTTTCAAACTTTTTGAATAGTGATAAGAAGGCTATAGGAATACTTACACCTATACCCCTAGACAATACAACCAGAATAATTACCAAAACGGAGATAGTTATAAATGGTAATTGGAAAGACTCAAAAATCATAATAACCTCCAGTCCAATAAGAATGAATAAAATGGCATTTAAAGTTTCATCCAAAAGATGCCAAAACTTATAGACATAATCACCCATCGCTTTTTGGATACCATCTTCATTTTCATCAATGTCAAGATTTTGATTTAGAAATAATCCCATCATCACTACCCCTAAAACTGCGGAAAAATGAAAATAGTGTGAGATAATAGGCAGTAATAAAACCAGTGAAATGGTTATTAAAACTTCTAATTCAGTATGTTCATTCTCAATATATTTTAAAAGTTTAAGTCCAAAATACCCCATAACTGTTCCTAAAGCAATACCTCCCAAAACCTCAGTTACAAATAAGCTTCCAACTGCAGCAGCAGTTATATTTTCCACACCATCTTGTTTGATACTCAAAAGAGTTAAAAAGACCACTACGCCTATACCATCGTTAAAAAGAGATTCTCCTGCAATACGGGTTTCAGTTATAGAAGATAGATTCATTTTTTTTATCATTGCCAATACTGCTATGGGATCAGTGGGTGCTATCAAAGCACCAAACAAAAGACAATCTATATAAGTCAACCCCATAGTATTCAGACCAAATACAGGTTGCTCAATCAACCAGTAGACTCCCGAACCAACTGCAAAAGTGGAAAAAATCACCCCAAAGCTAGCTAGAAGTAGAATAGTCACTTTATCTTTCAATAGTTCATGAACATTGACACTCATAGCACCAGCGAAGAGCAAGAAAGGCAACATTACATTTACCAACAACTCACTGAAATCAAATTCTTTAGTAATTTCTGATACAGTTTCAAATACCTGAGGAAAAACAACCCCCACCATGGTAACAATAATAGATAAACAGAGTGCCAAAATCATCAAACCTATGGTTTGAGGGAGCTTTAAAACTCGGATATTAATCAGCGTAAAAATTGCTGCTAAAGTTATTAATATAGTAGATAATTCAAGAATGCCCATGATTAATAGTTTTCTTAAATATAATCTAAATATTTCTATATGTACAAATCGTGAAGTTTTGAAATATATTTTCCGATTATGTCAAATTCTAAGTTGACCGTTTCTCCTTTTTGTATCAGGCGGAAATTAGTATGTTCATAGGTGTAGGGAATTATTGCCACAGAAAAGTGATTCAGACCAGAATCAACCACAGTAAGACTGACACCATTGACACAAATGGACCCTTTTTCGACAGTAATGTTTTTTTGATTTTGATCATACTCGAAGTCAAAAAACCAGCTTCCTTCTCTGAAATTGACTCCGGTGCAAAAACCGATCTGATCTACATGACCTTGAACAATGTGTCCATCCAGACGACTGTTAATCATTATGGCCCTTTCAAGATTGATAAAATCTCCAATTTTAATCCTCCCTAGATTGGATTTTTCCAAAGTTTCTTGAATAGCAGTAACCGTGTATTGATTACCTTTTATCTCAATCACGGTTAAGCAAATACCATTATGGGCCACGCTCTGGTCTATTTTTAATTCTTGCGTTAAACTACTTTCCAGGCTTAGGTGAAGATTCTCTTGGTCTTTTTCCAAATAAATCACTTTCCCATATGCCTCAATAATTCCGGTAAACATCAGTTAGATTTAATTACATTTGTGATGTAAAATTATGAATAAAAGCAACACAAATGTTGGGGAAAATAAAGCTGGGTATTTCAATTGGAGATCCAAATGGGATTGGGGTCGAAATCATTTTAAAAATTTTTGAAGATCGAAGGTTATTTGAATTTTTTACTCCTGTTGTTTTTGCGCCGATCAAGTTGCTGGAATATCAAAAAAAACATTTTCAGTTCAATCCCATTCTGGCCGTAAAAAAGAAAAATAAACAATTGCATAGGGCTCAGTTGAATGTATTTGACCTTCCCATGCCGGAGGGTAAGCTGGTTTTTGGAGAAGCTTCAAAAATGGCAGGTGAACTGGCTTTAGAATCTTTAAAGTCAGCTACCTCAGCCTTAAAAAAAGGAGAGGTTGATGCCTTAGTTACTGCCCCAATAAAAAAGGAAACAATTCAATCTAAGGATTTTAAGTTTCCAGGTCATACTGATTACTTAGCGAAAGAACTTGGTGGAAAAAGTTTGATGTTTATGATTTCGGAGTTATTAAAAGTAGCCCTCGTTAGTGATCATATTGCAGTTAAAGACATTTCCGGAGTTTTTACCCCTGAATTATTAAGAGAAAAAATCCAACAGCTGGAGGGCTCTTTAATACAGGATTTTAACATTGGTCGACCGAAAATAGGTGTTTTGGGGCTTAATCCCCATACAGGAGATAAAGGTGTAATTGGTAAAGAAGATGATGAAATTACCCTTCCATTGATACAAGAATTATCAGCATCAGGCCATTTGGTTTATGGGCCTTATGCTGCCGATAGTTTTTTCGGCAATCAAACTCACCTCCAATTTGATGCTGTTTTGGCTATTTATCATGATCAAGGTCTAATCCCCTTTAAAACTTTAACATTCGGATCGGGCGTAAATTTTACAGCTGGTCTAAGTAAAATAAGGACTTCACCAGATCACGGGACTGCTTTTGAAATTGCGGGAAAAGGCTTAGCCGAAACAGAATCTTTCAGGAATGCAATGTTCTTGGCTAGGAACATTTACTTTAACAGACAAAGAGAAAAAATTACTTACCATTGAGAATAAAGTTGAAAAATAGGATAAGGACACTGTTAAAAGCTTTTTTTTATATAAATTTGCACCCTTAAAAGTCGAAAGGATGGGGCAGTTTTCAGAATTCTTGATCTCGTTTATTGGTTTAAAGGATGGCATACATCGATTCGATTTTAAGATTGATAATAAGTTCTTTGAAGGCTTTGATTTTTTAGATTTTCAAAAAGTCGAGATTCAGGTTGATTTGGTTTTTGAAAAAAAATCAACCCTTTTGGAGTTGAATTTCAGTGCAGAAGGGAAGGTGACAGTTCCATGTGATATCACCACAGAACTTTTTAAGTTGCCTATAGATACTGCTTTTAGATTAGTGGTAAAATTTGGGCCGGAGGAAAACCTCGATGATGACGAGATTTTGATTCTTCCACATGGTTCATATGAAATTCAACTGGCTCAATACATTTTCGAAATGATAGTATTGTCTGTGCCTCAAAAGAAAGTTCATCCTGGAATTGCCGAGGGAACTTTAAAATCAGAGGTTTTGGAAAAACTAAAAGACTTACAGCCTCAAGAAAAATCTCCATCAAATGAAACAGATCCAAGATGGGATAAATTGAAAGACTTATTATAATAATATATAAAAATTAAAAGCTACAAAAATGGCTCACCCTAAAAGAAAAATATCGAAAACCAGAAGGGACAAAAGAAGAACCCATGTCAAGGCAGTTTCTCCTCAAATTGGTACTTGCAATACTACAGGGGAAGCCCACTTGTACCACCGTGCTCATTGGCATGAAGGCAAACTTTACTACAGAGGTAAAGTTTTGATAGACAATAACCAGGTTACAGAAGCTTAATTTTTACAAAAATCTCACAAAAACTCTTCCTTTTTTTAAGGACTTTTTTGTGAATAAAGATTTTGTTTGCTCTAAAAAACTACTATCTTCACATATATAATATTGACGGTTCAAAAGGAAGTGATCTACTGATGAATTATATCAATCCAATTCCCTTAAAGGCTGCTATAACTGCGGTAGGGGCGTATGTTCCTGAGGAAAAAATCACTAATGCTGACTTGGAAAAGATGGTAGACACCACTGATGAGTGGATTTTGGAAAGAACTGGGATAAGAGAAAGAAGAATACTCAAAGACCCGACAAAAGGCTCTTCTTTTATGGCAATCAAGGCCGCTGAAAATCTCCTAAAAAAAAGAAAATTAGACCCTCTAGAAATTGAAGCGGTCATCGTTGCTACTATCACGCCCGATATGAAAGTTGCTGCTACTGCTGCATACGTTGCTTCAGAAATTGGCGCGATCAATGCCTTTGCTTATGACCTTCAAGCTGCTTGTTCCGGCTTTCTTTTCGGAATGTCAAATGCCTCCAGTATGATTGTTAGCGGACGATACAAAAAGGTTTTACTGATCGGATCAGATAAGATGTCTTCAATAATAGATTATTCTGACAGATCAACCTGTATTATTTTTGGGGATGGTGCTGGAGCAGTCCTTTTTGAACCTAGCGAATCTGCTTACGGATGGGAGGACGAGTATTTGAGATCTGATGGTAGTGGAAGGATGTTTTTGAACATAAAGGCAGGAGGATCTTTGTTTCCTGCTTCAGAAGAAACATTACAAGGAGGAATGCATAATTTGTATCAAGATGGGAAGGCAGTTTTTAAGTATGCCGTTTCAGAAATGACCAATGCAGTTGAGGAAATTATTGATCGTAACAAACTTGACATAGAGAATATTTCTTATTTGGTCCCTCATCAGGCCAATAAAAGAATTATCGATGCAATTACCAAACGTGTTGGTTTGCCTTATCAAAAGGTCATGACTAATATTGAATATTTTGGAAACACAACAGCGGCAACATTACCGCTTTTACTAAAAGATTACGAATCAAGATTAAACCCTGGAGATCGGCTGGTTTTTGCTGCTTTTGGTGGAGGTTTCACCTGGGGAGCAGGCTATTTGACATGGGCCTATTAA
>CAJWLL010000024.1 GCA_913043275.1 uncultured Flavobacteriaceae bacterium
TTTTTAATTTAAAAATATGATAATTATTTATTAAATTTGATAAAATTTCAAAAATGAAAAAATTATATTCTATAATAATCTTTAGTTTGGCATTAGTTTTCGTTGCCAATGCTCAGACTTCTGATAGTCCATGGGCAGTAAGTCTAGGTGCGAATTTAGTGAGTGTTAGTGATGACTCTGTTGATTCAGGAATGAGTTTAGGAATTCCATCACTAAGTCTGTCTAGATACATTGCTGGAGGGTTTTCTATTGGCGCACAGTACAATTTAAATTCTTTAGAAATTGATAATGCCGATGTTGATTACTCTTCTGTTGAGGCTATATTAAGATATAACATTTCTGAGGGAGACATTTATCCATACCTTTTTGCTGGATACGGTCTTTCAAATTTCCAAAAGAATTCTGATGCTGAAGGCTTCTTCCCATCTGGTGGAGCAGGCAGAACATACCTTGGAGGTGCTGGTGTTAGTTATTCCATTTCTGATAACTGGAACGTTAATGCAAGTACTTCTTTCAGATCTACTAGTGAAAAAGGAAGTTATAATCACCTTCAACATGTAGTTGGCTTTACTTATGTGTTTGGTGCTCAAGACACAGACAAAGATGGTGTTTCTGATAAAAAAGATGTTTGTCCTGACGTACCTGGCCTAAAAGAATTCGAGGGATGTCCTGACACAGATGGCGATGGTATTCCAGATAACAAAGATTCTTGTCCTGAAGAAGCAGGTACTGCCGAATTAAATGGTTGTCCTGATTCCGATGACGATGGAGTTGCCGACAAAGATGATGCCTGTCCTGACGAAGCTGGTTCAGCAGAGATGAATGGTTGCCCTGACACTGATGGTGATGGTCTAGCTGATAATGTTGACAAATGTCCAGAAAAAGCTGGAGAAGCTTTAAACAATGGTTGTCCTCATGACGATAGTGACGGAGACGGTGTAGCTGACAAAGACGATGCATGTCCAGATGAAGCTGGTGAAGCTGCAAACAACGGTTGTCCTGCAGTTCCAGAAAAATTAGTTTCCTTTCTAGAAGGTGAAAATTCAACATTGTTATTTGTTGTTAACAGTGCTGTTGTTACCGAAGACTCAAGTACTAAGTTGAAAGAACTTACTGAATTATTAAATGCCTACCCTAACGCCAACGTAATCATTGAAGGTCACGCATCTAGCGATGGTAGTATGGCATACAATCAAACGCTTTCTGAAAAAAGGGCCGACAGCGTAAAAGATGCGCTTATTGAAATGGGCGTTGATGGTTCTCGATTAGAGACGGTAGCCTATGGCGAAACCAGACCTTCAGCTGATAACAAAACTGCTGCAGGAAGATCTGCCAACAGAAGAGTTAAATTCGAAAGAAAAGTTGAGATTAAAGTTGTTGAGTAAGCTTTAAATTACTCTATGAAAAAACTCCCACATTGTTGGGAGTTTTTTTTTGCCCTATTGGATTACAAATGAAGGTTCTGTCATATAAATTGGTAATCACATAATAGTCAGTCTACTTAATTTAGACTTACACTCATCACCCAAGAGAAAATTATTAGTCGAATCCTCTGCGAAGTATATCATTCAGTTAAGTATTATAATCTCCCGCTAAAACTGATTTCTATTTAGAACCCATAAAATAAAAAGGTTCTAGCGTATCCATAGAATTCAAAGTCAAGTCTTAATAATAAAGAAAAGGATCTTCAAATGGCTTCCATTATTTAGGGATGCATTTTCCCTAGCATCAAATTAGTTTATTGAAGAGCTTACAACAAAACCTGAATCTAGATTAAAGGATCAATAACCTAATGGATGAATTACCAAAAAAGAGAATAAATAACAGTCAAGATAATCAAGGTAGCAAATGCTCCAATATTAAAAAGGGGTGAGGTATTGAATATACCTTTGGGTAAATTGATGGCTTTTGAATCCTGTGCGCCTTTATTTTGTCTAATACTAACAATCACAATCACTCCCATGGTCAAAAGGGCTGTTAATCCCATTTGATCCATCCAAGGTAGATTAGGGAAGAAAGCTTTAAGGCTTGTTCCATTTACCCAGCCTTTGGATCCTACTTTTAAAAACATGGCAATAGGAATAGAACTTAGTGCACCCCATATGGCTGCTCTATTGGTTGTTTTTTTCCAAAATAATCCCAAAATGAAAACGGCCAATATTCCGGGACTTACAATACCGGTATATTCCTGTATAAACTGAAAGGCCTGATCGATACCTCCCAAAAGAGGAGCCATGGTAGCTCCAATAATTAAAGCAACAGCAGCAGAGATTCTCCCTACCCTTACTGTTTTTTTGTCGTCGGCATTTTTATCGATCAGTTGCTTGTATATGTCCATCGTAAAAATAGTCGAGGTAGAGTTCAACATTGAAGCCAGAGAGGAAACAATAGCCGCTGCCAAAGCTGCAAAAGCAACTCCTTTAAAGCCAACCGGTAAAAACTGCATCAACCAAGGATAGGCCTTGTCTGCCTTTCCCTCAGTGGGTATATTCATCATTCCATTTTCACCCAATCCAGCAAGAATTTCAGGATCATTTACGATTACATAAGCTGCGATTCCAGGAATGACCACGATCAATGGGATAATTAATTTGAGACCTGCTGCAAACAAAATTCCCTTTTGTGATTCTTTGAGCGATTTAGCTGCCAAGGTACGTTGAATGATATACTGGTTGAATCCCCAATAATAAAGGTTAGCTACCCAAAGCCCTCCAACCAATACTCCGATACCTGGTAAGTTGTTGTACTCAGGGTTGCTTTTATCCAAAATCATTTCAAAACGGTCTGGAGCAGCCTTGTAAATAGATTTTAAACCCTCAAATACGCCTTGCCCTTGGGATACTGTATCCAATGCCAAATAAGTAGTTACCAAGCCTCCCAAAACGAGAAAAACAACCTGAATGATATCTGTCCAAGCCACCGCTGTCAATCCTCCGTAAAGGGAATAAGCAGCTGCAAAAAGAGCTAAACCCAATACCGCGTATACCAAATCTATTCCAATAATTGTTTCCAAAGCTAAGCCACCCAGATACATCACTGAGGCAAGGTTGACAAAGACATAAAGTGAAATCCAAAAAATCGCCAAAATGGTTTTCAATTGTGAGGAAAAACGTTTTTCTACAAACTCTGGAATGGTGTATAATTTTTTCTCAATAAAAATGGGTAAAAAGTATTTTCCCACAATAATAAGTGTTATTGCTGCCATCCATTCATATGATGCGATGGCAAGACCTAATGCAAATCCTGATCCCGACATCCCAATGAATTGCTCGGCAGAGATATTTGCGGCAATCAGTGAGGCACCAATCGCCCACCAAGGAAGTGATTTACCAGCCAAAAAGTAATCTTCAGCACTTTTATCTTTACCCTCTTTATTTCTTGAAACCCATAATCCAAAACCCAATATAACAAGGGCGTATATAAAGAAAATCAGGTAATCTAAAAATTCAAAACTCGTATTCATTTTGATATTTTTGGTTATTTATTACGTATTTTTTTTTCCCATTCCCAAGCAGTTTTCAATGCCATTTCCAGGTTATTTATAGCCTGCCATCCAAGGATTTCATTAGCTTTGCTCGTGTCAGCATATGCCTCCACAATATCGCCAGATCTTCGGTCAACAATTTCGTGGTTTAAAGAAATTCCAGAAATTTTTTCGAAGGTTTTGATTACTTCTAAAACGCTATTGCCTTTTCCAGTACCCAAATTGAAAACTTCAAAATTTTCACTTTGTTCATCAGCAATCATTCTTTTAAGTCCAACCACATGTGCCTTTGCCAAATCTACAACGTGGATGTAATCTCTGACACATGTTCCGTCATCAGTAGGATAGTCACCACCAAAGACATTGATTTTTTGGTGAATTCCCGCAGCAGTTTGGGTAATAAAAGGGACAAGATTCTGGGGTTTTCCTTTGCTTAACTCTCCGATTTCAATACTGGAGTGTGCCCCAATAGGATTAAAATAACGTAGTGAAATCACCTTTAAAAGGTCGTTTGACCGTGTATTATCATAAAGTATTTCTTCTCCAATCTGTTTCGTGTTTCCATAGGGAGATTCAGCTTTTTTGACGGGGTCTTGCTCGGTGATGGGTAGTTGATCTGCTTGACCATAAACCGTACAAGAAGAACTGAATATAAATGAACACCTTTGGCCTTTACTTTCAATGGCTTGAAGCAAATAGATCAGTGAACTTATATTGTTTTCATAATATTCCAGTGGCTGTTTAACACTTTCTCCCACTGCTTTATAGGCTGCAAAATGGATAATACCGGTAAGATCCGGATGGTATTGAAACAATAGATTGACTTCTTTTCTATCCCTCAAATCGAGTTTTACAAATTTAGGAGAAATACCTGTGATTTTTTTTATACCATCCAATACGTTTTTAGAACTATTTGAAAGGTCATCAACGATGATGATTTCAAATCCCTGTTGGATTAATTCAACGCAAGTGTGGGAGCCGATATAACCCAGACCACCTGTAACTAGAATTTTTGAAGGCAATACGCACTTTACTTTTTAGTTAAGAACAAATTTAATTTATTTATTTGATTCTTGACCTTATGCAATCAATTTTAACCATGATTGATTTTTAATGCAAGGAAAAGCAATAATTTATTTTGTTATAAATCCATAAACAAGCATATAAAACTATATTTGCGCTCATTAATTTGAATTCATGTCCTATATAAAAAATATTGCTATCATCGCCCACGTTGATCATGGAAAAACAACACTGGTAGACAAAATCATGTTTCACTGTGAATTGTTTCGAGACAATGAAAACAAGGGAGATTTGATTCTGGACAGTAATGACTTAGAAAGGGAAAGAGGGATTACCATTTTATCCAAAAACGTATCCGTCCGTTATAAAGGGATTAAAATCAATATCATAGACACACCTGGTCACGCAGATTTTGGAGGAGAGGTGGAGAGAGTACTTAACATGGCAGATGCAGCTATATTATTGGTCGATGCTTTTGAGGGACCGATGCCACAAACCCGATTTGTATTAAAAAAGGCATTGGATTTAAAATTAAAACCTCTGGTTGTTATAAATAAAGTAGACAAAGAGAATTGTCGACCTGAAGAAGTCCATGAAGCTGTCTTTGATCTTATGTTTTCTCTCGGGGCAGAGGAGTGGCAATTGGATTTTCCAGTCGTATATGGTTCTGCCAAAAATAATTGGATGGGACATGATTGGAAAACTTCCACAGACTCCATTGTTTCACTTTTGGATATGGTATTGGAACATGTTCCTGCTCCTGAGATCAAAAGCGGAAATACACAAATGTTGATTACTTCACTTGATTACTCTCCTTACACGGGTAGAGTAGCCATTGGAAGACTCAACCGTGGGACTCTAAAAACCAATATGGATGTCAGTTTGGTAGATCGAAATGGTAAAATCACTAAGTCTAGGATCAAAGAGCTCAATGTGTTTGAAGGTTTGGGAAGGAGGATAGTCGAAAAAGTCGAAGCAGGAGACATTTGTGCCATTATTGGACTGGAGTCCTTTAATATTGGAGACACCATTGCAGACGACATTCAGCCAGAGGCATTGCCTACAATAGCGATCGATGAGCCAACCATTAGTATGCTTTTCACCATCAACGATTCTCCTTTTTTTGGAAAAGACGGTAAGTTTGTTACCTCTCGCCATATCAAAGAACGTCTGGAAAAAGAGTTAGAACGTAATCTGGCTTTGCGACTCGATCCAACAGATTCAGCAGATAAATTTTTGGTTTTTGGTCGTGGGGTCATGCATCTTTCCGTTTTGATAGAAACCATGCGCAGAGAAGGCTATGAAATCCAAATTGGTCAACCGCAGGTTATCATCAAAAAGATAAATGGAGTCAAATGTGAACCTATAGAAATCCTAACAATTGATTTACCCGAAACCTTTTCCGGTAAAGCCATCGAAATGGTCACTCATAGAAAAGGTGAAATGATAAGTCTGGATAACAAGGGTGATCGTATGCTTTGTAAATTCACCATTCCATCTCGTGGGATTATTGGATTAAGAAATCAATTACTTACCAACACCGCAGGTCAGGCCATAATGAATCATCGTTTTATGGAATTTCAACCCTTTAAGGGTGAGATACCAAGCAGAATCAACGGATCATTAATTTCCATGGAGAAGGGGAGTGCCATTCCTTACGCATTAGACAAACTTCAGGAAAGAGGAAAGTTTTTCATTTTTCCCAATGAGGAAGTTTATACCGGTCAAGTCATTGGAGAAAATACCCGAATGAATGATTTGGTAGTCAATGTTACCAAAACCAAAAAACTCTCCAATATAAGGGCATCTGGAAGTGATGAAAAAGTAAGCCTTGCCCCCCCAATTAAGTTTTCTTTAGAAGAGGCCTTGGAGTACATACAAATCGATGAGTATGTAGAGGCAACTCCGAATCATTTGAGGTTGAGAAAAATATTTTTAGACGAAAACGAAAGAAAAAGAAACGCACGATAAAGCAGTACCTTTTTTTGTCTTGCTGAATTGATATATCAAAACTTAGGTTTGGAATATCGATAATCTATATGAAAGTAAGAGCATAGCCCTCTTTACCGGCTCTTCCAGTCCGCCCTATTCTGTGGATATAACTTTCTTTGGAACTGGGGATTCTGTAATTGATTACATGGGTAATATTATCAATATCGATACCTCGGGAGGCCACATCAGTTGCAACCATTATTTGTATAGATCCCAATTTAAATTTTTGAATCGCTTTGGAGCGATATTGCTGAGATTTGTCACCATGAATCTCATCTACTTTTAAATCAAACTTCTTTAAAACTCTACACAATTTGGAAACCTGTCTTTTGGTTTCAGAGAAAATCAAAACTTTTTTGAATTCCTTTTTTCTCAAAAGATTAACCAACATTTGGTTTTTTTCCTCATCATCTTTTGGTTTAATAACGTCTTGATAAATATTGTCAGTATTGGCCTTTCCCTCAGACACTTTCACTTTTTTGTATTGCTTCACTAAGTTATCGATGATATTTTGTTGTTTTGGGTTTTCTGTGGCTGAAAAAAGAATAGTCTGATTCCTTTTATGCATTTGATTAATTATCTTTTGCACTTCTTGAAGGAAGCCCATGTCCAACATTGTATCAAACTCGTCCAAAACTACTTTGGTAAAATCATGTAATTTCAGTGCTCGGCGGTTGATCATGTCATTAATTCTTCCAGGAGTTCCAATTATAACGTGATTCAGTCTCCTCAGTTTATTAATATCTTTATTGACATTAGTACCACCGATAAAGCAACTACTAAAAATATTAAGTCCTTTGCTGAGGCTTTTAAATTCTTGTTCAACTTGTTGGGCCAATTCTCTTGTAGGAATTAACACGATGGTCTTATTTTTATTTTTATTATTTATAAGTCGGTTAATGATGGGAATCAAAAAGGCACCTGTTTTTCCAGTACCAGTGTTAGCAATACCAATTACACTTTTTCCTTGGGATACTATTTCAAAAGTTTTGTCCTGAATTTCTGTGGTTTTTTCATAACCCTTGTTTTTGATTCTGGATTGTAGTTTTGGACTAATATCTAGTTCATAAAATGCACGGGTTTGAAAACACTTTTTATCCTCTTTTATTTTAATGGTAGTGTTAACCATCATACTGGGGTCCAAATCAGATTTTTTAAACCTGCCACCCCCTGATCTGTTTCTTGATTTTAGATTTCTGCTTTTGTATCCCTGGCCAAAATTTTTTCTAGTTTTCGACCTTGATTTTTTTTTCGCCCCATGGTCTGATGCTTTTTTTATACCAGTAGATGAAGTCTTTTTTTCTATTGAATGGTATTCTACGGCTCGCTCCCTTTGTGCTTTATTTTTTTTTATTGAGGGATAATTTTTTCTTTTTACTCCTACCATTTTAGTGGAAACTTGTTAATAAAACTCATATGGCTTTTATTAGTTTTGAGGGATGCTGTTATTCATTTTGTTTAGCCAAAAATGAAAGATGATTTATTTATGCTACTCCTCTTAACTTTATGACGCGCAAATTTAGTCTTTTAAACGGATTCATTGGGCATGAATCTGTTTTAAGATGTTTTCAGAATCACTATACTAAAAACACGAATGGTTATTTAAAAGTATTTACCGATGTTGAGTCTTTTCTTTAAGGTAAATCTTAGGATTTTTCCGAGCTTTAATATTCAATTGAACGGTTTTTTTTTTCTTTTTTTATATATTTCGGCAAACAATATCCATGACAGCAATTAACAAATTTTTATTTGTATTTTTAGCGCTCATCACTTTACATCTAGTCTCCTGTAATAACAAAAAAAATGAGCAAAATTGGCACAAAGGAAATTTACACACTCATTCTCTTTGGAGTGACGGTGATGATTTTCCCGAAATGATTATTCAATGGTACAAAGATCACGATTATCAATTCATTGCACTTTCCGATCACAATACTATTGCTGATTCAGAATTTTGGTATGAAATAAAAGAGCGGGATAGGAAAAACAAAACTTTGAAGAAATATCAAAACCGCTTCGGAGCTTGGGTAGAGACAAAAACAGACTCCATTAAAACATTGGTACGGCTCAAAACATTTGACGAGTACCAATCCAAATTGGAGGTCTTGGATTCATTCTTGGTCATCAAATCTGAGGAGGTCACCTCCTCCTTTGAAAACAAGCCTGTTCACATTAATGTCACCAACATTCAGGAAGAAATAGACCCCTTCCTTGGAAAATCTGTGTTGGATGTGATGCAGAGAACCCTAGATGCAGTACATAAGCAACGTCAAAGTTTTAACATACCCATGTTTGCCCATATCAACCACCCCAACTTTGGTTATGGAATCAGTACCGATGATCTTAAAGAATTAAATGGTGAACGTTTTTTTGAGTTATACAATGGCCATCCTTCCGTAAACAATGACGGGAACGATATTAGTGTTGATACTGAAACCATGTGGGATTTAATCAATATTCATTATTACAAACAGGGAAAACCATTGTTGTTTGGAATTGCTACTGACGACAGTCATCGCTATCATTCCTTTTCATCCAAAGATAGCAATACTGGACGTGGATGGGTAATGGTAAATTCAAAAAGATTAGATGTCAATTATTTGATTTCGGCCATGGAAAGTGGTGATTTTTATGCATCCACGGGTGTCCGTCTAAAAAAGGTCCTCACGGAAAAGCATCGAATTTCAATATCGGTTGACGCCGAAGTGGGGGTCAATTATGTAATAATTTTTATGGGATACCAAAAGGGTACTGAAGAAGTAGTTGAGTTAAAAAAAACTCAAGGTACATCTGCATCATATACATTTCAAAATGAGGATGTTTTTTTAAGGGTAAGAATTACTTCAGATGCTAAAAAAGAAAATCCAGTTTTAGTAGATGAAACTAAAAAAGCATGGACCCAACCCTTTTTAGTTAAATAGCAAATTGAACTTATGGATTATTAATACTTTAATTAATGATTTTAAACTGTTAATTCATGAACTTTTTTTCTAATTTATTATTAATTCTATTCTTTTAAAGCATTGATTGTATAGCTTCCGGGCTGAAATTCGAACACAATATAATCGTCTGTTTGAGAATCGAATGAAATATTTTTAATGCCATCCAAAAATTTTCCGCCTTCCCATATTTTCAATTGGTTCACATCAATGGTAAATTGGTCTGTATCTAGAATGGATACATAGATTTTTGAAGTAGTATTGACTGGGATTATGGCTTTGATTTGTAATCCTTTTTCAAGTTTGTTTTTTCTCAGTTTTTTTAATTTTACACTAATATCACCTGCAATAGAGGGGACAATACCTTTGCACCACTCTAAATCACCCAAATTCGGTTTTATCCTAAATTGTTTCCATCCTGGAGTTATGGGTTGCACCCCCAAAACTTTTTCTGTAAGCAGTGCAGTTGGGCCTGCTCCCCAAGCGTGAGATTTTGATCGGCCTAACTTTGGAATCCAATTTTCGAACCATGCACCATTAAAATCATTTCTATTCATTTGTTTCCCCCAGTGTTTTCTAATATAGTTAATTGCCCACATGGCCTCACCTTCCGAAAAAAGAGTATTGAGCAACCAATATGAGAAAGATTGCTCACAGGATCGACCCTGATTTTTTGTAAATTTTATAACAGCTTTTTTTTGTTCCTCGGGTACAAGCCCATAATTCAACGCATACACTTGTGTTTGTTGTGTGATTCGTTCACTTTCAAATCCATCTCTATATGCATTATCTTTTTCAGACCATAAATATTTTTGAATAGATTTTTTTATTTTTTGAGCTTTTAGATCCCAATCTAAAGCTTGTTCTTTTTCACCCATTATATTTTTGGCGATCCACACTGCTGAATTTAATGCCCCATAATAAAGGCAATTGACTGCTGTGTTTTCTCCATCAACATCCATTTGGTATGTGTCTGGATGATCCAAAACTACCCAACCAGGGACCTTTCCAATAAGCCCTCTTTCAGAAGACTTATAAGCCTCAAAATACTTCAATAAGGTTTTTAAATTTGGGTATACCTGTTTGATCAATTCAGCGTCCCGATAGTACATAAAGTGCTCATGAAGCATCAAGATCCATTCGAGTTGATAGTCGGGAATGTAAGTTGAGGATTTAGGGCCGAGGTGATAACCTGTAGGATAGCGTGATCTGATGGCTCCTTTAGCTGAATGACGTTGAGAGAATCCCCCACTGAGCAGGTTGTAATCGTGAAGTAGTTTAATGTTTGGATCAAAGGCATAAGCAGAGTATCTAAGCATGTATCGGCTATCACCAGCAATATACTGCGTTTGCTCCCGCCAGGGTGTATCCATCCATGTATCATGGGCACAAATTTGCATGCTCCACCTCCCGATTTCCCAAATTTTGTTCAATGTCTCATCGGAGCATGAAAAATATCCTGTTTTTTTTACAGGAAATGATCTGAAAATTGCCGAGATTTCATTTATGTCTATATCGCTACTTTCCCTTATAGCATAGTATCTAAAACCCCTCCATGTAAGAGGATGCCAAGTTTGCAAACCTTTTTTAGTTATGTAGGAATCAGTATAATTTACATTGTCTCTCATTAAAGGAATACTGTCTGTCCCCAAGTTTTCTCCAGTCCCAAAGTTCATGTAAAGTCCTGGTTTACTTGAATTAATTGTAAAACTTGGAAAGCCAGTAATCTCTTTACCAAAATCATATACTTTGTACCCTTTTACACTCCAGCTTTTGATAGGCTTGATTCGATCATAGAACAAACGTTCTCTTTTAATGACAACAATTTTATTCCAGGGTTCTAGGGGAGGTGTTCCAATTTCTTTAGCCTTTTCCCAATTAGAATGATCAAAAGAAGATTGTTTCCAACCCTCGTAAGCCAAGCGAGCGTCATAATGCTCTAGCATACCAATTGTATGATCATTCTGACGATGTTTGGATTTGGTATCCCATGCTTCAGCTTGGGCCACGCTCCAGTTTTTGTCACTGTTTAGTTTTATGATTTTCCCTTTTTGGTCGATAATACTAGCTTGAAAGAAAAACCCTCCTCGTGCATTCATCCTGTGGTGCAATCCCTCTCCAGCATTATAAACAAGTGCTGCAATAGTGTTGGTACCAGTTCTAAGGTAGGGTTTCAAATCTATTGATTCATAAGTTTGATACTCTGGATCGGGATTGGTAGGTACACGATCGACATGCAGCCCATTAATATACAATTCGGCAAATGCAAAAGCAGAGATGTAGGCCTTGGCTTGTTTGATCGTATTTGGTAAGCTAAATTTCCTGCGTACATGCAAATAGTAGTTTCTCGGGTTTATCTCACCTGAGTCCCAAATCCATTTGGCTTCGGGCTGCAAACCATCAAGTAGATCAGAAGGAGCCAGGATATAACCACTTTCATTAGATTCAATGTTTTGTGAGAAACACAGATTCATTATGGCTGTAAAAAATATTACTGCTGAGGTAAACTTTATTTTCATACCAAAAAATACATTTAGAAATATTTCACTTAATGTTACAAAACTCCAAGGCCTAGAACAAAGATTATTAAATTATTTTTTTGTGTTGGTCCTCTAGGGGTAAAAAGTCAATGTCCAGATAGCCTCCACTGGCATTATCATCGGATACTATTTGAGGTTTTCCTTTGATTACTTCAATGGAATTTCGATGTTTATGTCCTGCAAAAATACCCATCAGATTGGGTGCATCAAAAACTTTCTTGTAAAAATCAAAGGTTGTTTGAGTATGTCCACTTTCAGGCCATTTTGGACGTCGTTCCAATTCAAAGTTACGATCGGTGGCTGCCCCCCAAAAAGGATTGCCACAACCAAAAGAAATATTTTTTCCCGGAGCATACATTGGAATGTGAACCAACAAAACCAGTGGTAATCCAGTTGTAATTTGTGCTGACAAAAAAGCCAATTGCTCTTTGTTGATTTGATAGGTTGAATTGTCAATGGCCAAAAACCGGATTCCTTTGAAATCATATGCCGCCATCAAGGGATGATTTTCGTGATATAATGGCAGCAACCTTTTTTCAATCCAGGTATTACGTAGGGACTCCAAACTGCCTTCCATTCCTTCGTAATGCCAGTCGTGGTTTCCAGCAATAAAGATGTAGGGAATTCCCGTAGCATCTAATTTGGAGTATACCCAATCGATTGCCGCTTCAGATGGAAAACTGAAAATATCTCCTACCAAAGTGATAACATCTGCATTGACTTCTTTTGCAAAAGCCAGTGTTCGTTCAAAGGATTCCTTGGGATTGGTTTTTTCTCTTGTTAGGAAATGCGTGGTTTGGTTGTAAGCCTTTGCCATTCGATTGCTGTAATCTTGAAATGGAATTCCCCTCTTATCATCCATAAACAAATGTGTGTCGGCGATGTGTACTACCTTGATGGACTCGTTGATGACTTCGGCGTAAAAAGAAACCTTTTGCTGATCCACAGTTGCACATACTTTAAATAGTTGCTCAATTTTCTTCTTTGGTGGAGGAGCACAAGAATTAGTTGAAATTCCAAGCCCTGTGATGGCGGTTGCTGTTCCTGCTATAAATGATCGGCGTTTCATTGAATTTTAGATAAAAATTTTATTTATAATCTAAATTTAGGATAATTAGCGTTAACCTCTGGACTCCTACTTTCTCGGTTAACTTTTTTCTTAAAAATCCATTTTCAATAAATTGATTTTGAACTATTAGAGTAGTAGTTAAATTTATATATTACAGAATAAAAAAACTCATAGATACATATGAAAAATTTACTGGTTTTACTTTTTTTGATTTTTAAAATAATTATTGTTAGTGGACAAATGAACACTGATGCAGGAATGGCCATAACCTTAAACACAAGAACTACTCAAGTTTATCAAGAAGAAAACGGAGAGATTAAGATTAATGTGAATCATTATGATTTAGAAAAAATAAAAGAAAAAGGTTTTATCAGTTATTCAGAAATGGGGGCCACTGCTGATGGAAATTCAGACGACATGATATTTATTTTAGCTACCCACGCTTTGGCGAATCAATATGGTTTTGATGTAAAAGCGGATGATGGAGCCAAATATTTAATTGGGGGAAAGGAGATGACAGCTATAATAGAAACCAACACGGATTTTGGAGACGCAACTTTTATCATTGATGATACTGAGATAGATAATCGATTTGCCTCTATTTTTGAAGTTAAATCCCAATTGAAACCCATTACTATTGATGCAATTAAATCCCTCAGAAAAAATCAAAAAAATGTTGATCTGACTTTTAAAGATGATTTTTTGGTAACCGTCTCAGACGACAACGTAAAAAGGTATATTCGCTATGGACTAAATCAAAACAAAGGTAGTGCTCAAACAGATATTTTTATCCTAGATAAAATGGGAAATATTGATAGTAGTTCACCTATTATATGGGATTTTGAGCATGTCACTGATATTAGTGCTCTACCCATAGACAAAACGAATTTGGTCATTAATGGCGGATTTTTTATCACCATTGCAAATAAGGCCCCATCGAAGTATACTTATTACAGTAGAAATATTTCGATCAAAAGATCAAACGTGGTTGTAACTAATCTAAAACATGTGATTGAAGGTGAAGGTGATCAGGGTGCCCCTTACAGGGGTTTTATTAGTATTTCGGATTGTTCCAATGTATTGGTTAAGGATTGTGTTTTGACAGGGCATAAGACCTATCGAACAATTGGAAATGCAGGTAAGACTGTTTCAATGGGCTCTTACGATATATCGGTAACACGTTCCATAGGTGTGTCTTTTGTCAACTGTAGTCAGACTAATGACATTAACGACAATAAGTATTGGGGTATTTTCGCATCCAATTATTCTAAAAATATAAGTTTCGACAACTGTACATTTTCCAGATTTGATGCACATATGGGCGTTTACAATACAACCATTCGAAATTCTACACTAGGATATATGGGAATCAACGCGATTGGATCTGGTGAATTTCTTATTGAAAATTCTACCGTTAGGGGAAAAAGTTTTATCAATTTACGTTACGATTATGGGAGTACATGGGAAGGTAACTTTACAATTCGAAATTGCATTTTTGTTCCGACCAAAAGAAAGTCAGCCACCATCAGTCTTTTTAGTGGATCAAATTCTGGACTTCATGATTTTGGTTATACCTGTTATATGCCAAAAAAAATAATCATAGATCAACTTTATATCGATGATTCGAATCAGCACAAAGACTATAATGCGATTGCTGTTTTTTCAAATTTTAATCCCAAAATGATTGACGAAAGCTTCCAAGAGCAGTTTCCCTACATCAAGACCGAAAAGGTTTTTTTAAACAATATTAGCATATCAAGTGAAAAGAAACTTTTGGTAAGTGAAAATCCTTTCATGTTCAGGAGCGTAAAAATTGAAACTGAATAAATCCGCTAAAAAAGCTTTAATTAAAAGAGAAGATATAATTAGTCCAAATAGTTGTATTCTTCTTTAAGCCCAAGAATTTGTATAGCCTTTTTTGAAGGTTTTGGTTTTTTGTCCCTGTCTTTAAAGTATGGGGCATTGTCCCAATCAAATACTTGTCCTACTTCCCTTGGATCCTTTGTTTTGACCAAATAAGATTTGAGTTGATTTGACAATGCTTCTAGAATTGGTCTGTATTCATTTACCTCTGCAAGGTTGTTCATCTGGAAAGGGTCTTCCAATAAATTGTAGAGTTCATCTTTAACCCTTTTGGAAAAGGCCAAATCAAATAGTTGCTTAACCTTCTGCGATTCTTTGTTTTTTAACATATGTAATTTTGTTGGTGATTCGTAGTGTAACATGTGGGCATCTACATCTCCATACAAAGGCGGGTCTCCTGCAGGCCATCGATCGGGCTCGTAATTTTTAATGTACAAATAATCAGCTGTTCTGATTGCACGACCTGGATAACCCAAACCTCCTTTTCTAACAAAGGCATGTCGCTCTCTTGCCATGATGACATGATCTCTTTTTGGATCGATTCTGCCTTGTTTTTTGGAGATTAGTATATCTAAAAAACTCTTGGAATTCATCTCTTTAGGTATTGGGATATTTGAAAGTTCTAGAAGGGTGGGAGCAAAGTCCTTTATATTAATGAAGTCGTCCACTTTACGTCCCGGTGGAAAAAACTCTGGCCAGGATATAATCAATGGAATTTTAGTTCCAAAATCGTATAAATTGGCTAAACCTCTGGGCATTTGCCAACCATTATCACTACAAACAATAATCATTGTGTTTTCAAGTTGTCCCATTTCTTTTAGCAAGGAGATGTAAGAGCCTACTTCTTCATCAAATCTTTGAATTTCATTATAATAATCAGCTATGTCTTTCCTAACTTCAATATTATCAGGGAGGTAGGGGGGAACATTTATAGAATCTAGATGGATACCCGAATTTTTCCACCCCTCCTTTTTGTAGGGTCGATGTGGGTCCCTGCTACTATACCAATACATCCATGGTTGTCCTTTTTCTATTTCATTAAAAAACTCTTCAAAAGAATCGTACCTGACTCCACCCGGATTTTGCTCCCAACCGGTTACGGTCTCATCGCCAGGCCCCCATCCTTTTCCTTCAATTCCAACGTGATAGCCCGACTCCTCCATTAATTTTGAATAAACTTTAACTTTAGGAAAACTACTCCAAAGGTTGGCCGCCTCTCCCAAGCTCCAAATGTCCTGACCGGTTAGCATAGAAGCCCTTGCAGGGGAACATGAAGGTGCCGAACAATAGGCGTTTTTAAAAATCACCCCCATTCTAGCTAGATTGTCGATATGAGGTGTTTTGATAGATGTATCTCCATAGCATCCTAAATGGTCTGCAGATTGATTATCAGACATTAATAGAAGAATGTTGGGTCTTTTGGCTGTATTTTTAATTGCAACTGTTTCATGTGTCACCAATTCACATGATGAAATAAAGAATAAAATAATTACAATAATCAGATTAATTGGAGAATTGATTTTTTTCTTCATAATCCCTAAGTTATCAAACATAATTGGATTTATTTATAAATGATAATATTTGGTTAATCCCAATGGGATTAAGAAAATGATTTTTCATCAATTTTTTTACTAAGTTTATAAAACTCCCTTATTTCACTCTTGACAATATTGTTGAATAATATCATTATTAACGTCCAAGAATAATTCTCTCTCTATATTCTGGTCGGTTAATCCAGTCTTTAATGAATGGCTTATATTTATCATCATGCATCCAAAAGTGAGAAACTGGCTGTTCAAACAATTTTCCTTCTGAGTAGTCTCTTCCCTCCAAACTCATTTGAACAGTCTTATTCCATATAACGAATTCAGTCTTCATTTTTTTGAAGACATCCGGTTTTTCTTTTGAAATATTTTTTGATTCAGTTGGGTCAGCCTCTAAATTATATAATTCAAAATTTTGCTTTTCCAAACTAGTTACAACTAACTTGAAATTATTGTCTACTAAAGCTGCTTTATCATTTATTCGAAACGGGATCATTTTTTTTCTCTTTTTTAAATCAGATTTAAAAATTGGACAAAGGCTTGTTCCATCAATTGGATTTAGTAAGTTACTTTTTGGAAGTTGAATTATTTCTGCAATAGTTGGAAAAATATCTAATGTTGACGCAGGAAAGTTGGTTATTCTAGGTTTAATTACTCCTGACCATTCAATTATCCCAGGAACTCTAATACCTCCCTCCCATATTGATCCTTTAGTCTCCTTCAACCCTCCAATATTAGCCTCATTCACCTTTCTTAAACCACCGTTATCACTACAAAACCAGATAATAGTATTTTCCGCAATTCCAAGTTTTTTTATTTGACTCCTTAATTTCCCTAGACTTCTATCAAATGCAACAAGTTCACCAAAATGATTTTGCGATTGTTCATCCAAATCTTTAAATAAACTCCGGTCTTTTTCACTAGCTATGAATGGAGCATGTGGAGAGCCATCCCATATTACTGTAAAAAAAGGGATTTTTTGACTCACTTTTTCTTTAATAAAATTAATAGCATCGTCAACTATGATTTCAGAGGAACTCCCCTTAAAATCGATAAAAACTCCATTCTTACTCATTAATGGATCCAAATCAAAAAAATTAGATACTGTTAGCCAATAATCAAATCCAAAATTTTTTGGACCATGAGAATCATTCTCAAATATTGGAACACCAGGGCCCTTAAGTCCATTTAAATGCCATTTTCCAAAATGAGCTGTAGAGTAGCCTACCTTCCTTAAAGCTTGAGCTATAGTTTTTTCTTGTGATCTAAGCGCATAACCGTGAGAAAAAACTCCAGTTCTGTCATTTGATCTTCCTGTCAGAACAGTAGCTCTAGTAGGAGAGCAAAGTGGAGCACCAGCATAAAATCGGTCGAAACGAAGACCATTTTTAGCCATGGAATCTAGATTAGGTGTTTTTAATATTGGATGTTTGTAGTATCCTGTTTGTCCCCAACCTTGGTCATCTGTCATTATCAAAATGATATTTGGTTTAGTTTTATTTTGTTTTTTATTACAACTTAAACAAAACGAGGAGATAGAAGATAACAATAAAATTTTAAAGATAAATTTCATTTAATTTTAATTTTCGATTTTAAACTTTAATTATTATTTACAATATTTATACATTCATTTAATCTTAAACTACAAATTTCATTAATTAAATTTTGAAAATTGAAATACTATGCGATTATATTTACAATTAGCTTAAATATTATTAGGGCTAGTGATTTACCAAATTTTGTTTTTTTTATAGCGGATGACCTAGGGGTTTATCACACTTCAGCTTATGGAGCAGAATGGATAAAAACCCCGAATATTCAGCTTCTATCCGAACAAGGTATGAAGTTTAACCGAGCCTATGTTGCTTCACCTAGTTGTGCACCTAGTAGAGCAGCATTGATGACAGGTCTGATGCCTTATAAAAACGGAATCGTTGGAAACCACGAAAAAGTAAGGAATGTAGGGGTTAGACCTTTGCTACCAATATTAATTGACTTAGGTTACGAAATAATTTGGCTTGGTAAAGTTGGTCATGGTCCAGGATCATATTCTGGGAATAAAATTAAAATAATTAAACCAAAGGGTTTTCGACCCCAGCCAGAGGAACTGGAGGAGTATTTAGCAAATAGGTTGGATAAAAGACCAGTAGCAATTTTTTTTGGATGTAGATATCCTCACCGACCCTGGCCAGAGCTTGGTGAGGTTCGTATAGAACCACAGGAAGTAGAAATTCCCGAAAAAACTTTTGACACATATGATGTTAGAAAAGAATTTACTCGATATGTAGAAGCTGTTGAGATTGTTGATAGTAAACTTGGAAAAATTAATGAAATAATTAAAAAATACCTCAACTTTTCAAATACAGTCACAATCTTTACATCTGATAATGGGCAAGCTTGGCCTTTCGCCAAATGGGACCTATATGAAACAGGAATTAGGACTCCTTTAATAATAAGATGGCCTAAACAAATTAATGCAAAATCAATTTCCAATGCAATGGTAAGTTGGATTGACTTGATCCCAACAATGATTGATATCGCTGGTGGAGAAATTCCTTGGGAAATTGATGGAATTTCTTTCAAAAAAAATTTAATAGAAAAAAAAATATTTCATAGAGAGAAAATCTTTGGTGTTCATAAAGGAGATAATAACTGGAATGTATATCCGATTAGGTCGCTTAGAGATAATGAATGGAAGTATATTTACAATATACACCCTGAGTTTTATCGAACAACTCATATGGACCTTGTAAAAAAAGAATCAAAATTTTATAACAGACATTGGAATTCATGGATTGAAGCTTCAAAAAAAAATAGATTAGCTTTAAAATTTCTTCAGGCTTACCACTCTCGTCCAAAAGAAGAACTTTACAGAGTTGAAAAAGATTCTTTTGAGTTTAAAAATTTAGCCAATGATCCGAAATACAATGATGTACTTGAAAAAATGAGAAAAATTGTATTTGACAGGATGAAAAATGTTGGTGATGATCAAACATTAAGTGGAAAACCAAAGTTTTTAAAAGATTATAAAATTTTATTTGATCAAAAAAATAGTTTTGATTAACTAAACAAATCTGGTTAATCAGGAAAGAGTTAGAATCATAAAAAACTTTTTAAAGGAAGAAACAATTTAATTTACAAGTTTTATTACCATAACTGAATGTGGGGGTATTTTAAAATCAAGGTTTGATTCGACAAACACATAATCCTCAAAAGATTTTGGTTTTATTAAATCATTCTTTTTAAAAGTATTATGGTCATTCAAGTTTTTAGAGGTAAGTATGTCCATCTCTATCTTTTTTATTTCAAAATTGGGTAATTTGAAAGAAACAGGATGAGATTCTCTATCATCTAAATTAACAATAGAAACATGGATATTTCCAGAATTGTCCATTGATGCAGATGCATTAAGAGCTTTTAGACTTTCTGATTGAAATTCATACAATGGGGACTCAAATTTTAAATTAATTAGTTCTGCATCATGATGAACGGAGAAAAGCTTCATTACGTGATAAGTTGGAGTGAGGATAATTTTTTCTTCTTCGGTTAAAATAACTGCTTGAAGTACGTTTACAGTTTGGGCAAGGTTAGCCATTTTTATTCTCCTAGCATTATTGTTAAAGATGTTGAGTGTAACTCCCGCAATCATTGCATCTCTGATTGTATTTTGTTGGAATAAAAACCTTGGCTTGGTTCCTGGCTGTTCCCCATACCAAGAGCCCCATTCATCAACTACTAAATCAATTCTTTGATCTTTATCATACTTATCCATAATAGAAATATGGTTTTTTACAATTTCTTCAATTTTTAGAGCACTTTTCATTGTATTAAAATATTCTTCGGCACCAAAATTAGTAGCTGAACCTGATGGGTTTCTCCCAGCTCCAATTACTCCAGATGCAGAAGTATAATAATGCAATGAAATTGCCTCTATTAGTTTTTTGGGGATGTTTTTAAGCAATACTTCTGTCCAATTGTAATTTTCACCATATGCACCAGATGCTACTCGATAAATCTTATTATTGTTTTGTCTGTTTGTCATAAATGAAGAATACAATCTATATTTATTTGCATAAAACTCTGGGGTCATCATTCCTCCACACCCCCAGGTTTCATTTCCAACGCCCCAAAAAGTAACATTCCATGGAGACTCCCGACCGTTTTCTCGTCTTAGTTTAGACATAGGACTTATACCATCGTGCTTAGTGTATTGAATCCACTCCATTAATTCCTTAACAGTTCCTGTACCAATGTTGGCTGAAATAAATGGCTCTGTTTCTAATTCTTCGCATAAATTCAAAAAGTCATGTGTTCCAAAGCTGTTGTCCTCAGTTTCTCCACCCCACCAAATATTAACCATTGAAGGCCGTTCGTCTTTTGGGCCAATTCCATCTTTCCAATGATAATAGTCAGCGAAACAGCCCCCAGGCCATCTTAGATTTGGTATTTTTAATTCCTTCAAGGCTTTAATTATATCGATCCTTATTCCATTTAAATTTGGAATTTCACTTTTTTGCCCAACATAGATTCCGTCATAAACACATCTTCCTAGGTGTTCAGCAAAATGACCATAAATATGTTTACTTATTAGGGTTTTATTTTCTGGAATTTGTAAATTGAAATTTGTCTGACACACTGATAATTGATAACAAAAGCAAACAATAACAAATAGATAAATTTTCATAAGATAATTTAAAACAAATTTCAGATTTCAATTTAATTATTATACAATGGAAAACAACTTTGTAAGAGAAAATTTTTTAGGTAATAAATTTTTAGTAATTATTATAACATCTTATTTTTCATTTTCTCAGAACCCAATAATTCCCAATAAAGGGGTTAATGACCCTCACATTAGAATAATAGACAATAAAGCATACCTTGCTGCTTCACATGATAGAAGTCCAAAAAACAAAACATTTGTAATGGATAATTGGTGGCTATGGTCATCAGAAAACCTTGTTGATTGGGAATTGGTTAAGACGTTGACTCCTGAAGAAACATACATTGGTAAACCTTATACAAAATGCTGGGCGACAGACATTGTTAAAAGAGATGATAAATATTATTGGTATTTTTCTGTTGCTAACAAGAATTCTGGTGTTGTAGTAGCTGACAACCCAGTTGGGCCATGGGTTGACCCACTTGGAGAGCCATTTCTTAAAGAGAATTTAACCCCCACTCTGGAATATGATATGGGTATTTTTGAGGATTTAAATGGCGATTTCTTTATTGTTTTTGGTATTTGGGATTACTACATAGCAAAGCTGAATGATGATATGATCTCATTAGCTGAAAAACCTAGAAAAATTGTAATTAATAATCCCAGAGGCCCATATAATTTATGTGGTATTCGAGATGAAAAAAGAACAGATGATAAGCCATTTATTCATTACTACAACCAAAAATATTACCTATCATGGGGTTGTTTTTATGCAATATCTAATAATGTTTATGGCCCATATGATTATAAGGGATCCATTATTGAAAATAATAGTTTTTCCCATGGTTATGATTCTCCTACATGGCCGAATGGATTCAAACAAGGGCGCCATGGATCTTTTTTTCAGTGGTATAATCAATGGTACTTTGCCTATTGTGATATGAGTCAAACAGGTAATAGGTATTTTAGAGACACTTTTATTAGTTATATCCATTATAAAGAAAATGGTGAAATATCTCCAATTAGAGTTGATGGAATTGGTGTTGGAAATTATGATATTAATAAAGGCCATATTAATGCAGTAGATTATTTTAAATCATTTGGAACGAAAAAAATTGAAAATACTGACGGTACATTCTCTATTTCAGATATACAGAATAATGATTTTTTAGTTTACAACAGGATAAAGGGTTTAAGTGGTAAAAAAACTATCGAATTTACAGGATCTTTTCATTATAGTTTAATTATTGAAGCAAGATTAGATTCGCCTGAGGGGAAATTAATTGGAGCCTTTAATGTATCTCAAAATAAACAAATTAATCATCAACAATTCAGTTTTAAACCTATTGACAACCTTGTTAACTTGTGTTTTGTTTTTAAAGGAAAACAAGACAGCTTATTAGATCTTAGGCGTATTAGTTTCAAATAATTTTCACTTACGATTCGAAATCACTTGGGATCATTATTAATTTTTGAAATAGGTATAAATTTGTTCTTTTTAATTCTCCCATTATAAACCGTATATCCTGTTGGTGATAACACATTTAAATTTCCATCTTTCTTCAATTCTAGTCTATTATTTAACTCTTTTCTAAAAAGCTGTATTTTTTGAGAGTATTTAGGATTATAAGCTAAATTCTCAAATTCATTTGGATCAATTTCATGATTGTAAAGTTCCTCCAAATTGTTTGACATATAATATATATATCTAAAGTTTTTACTTCTTAAAGCATGTCCAATTTCACCAGAGCTAAATCTAAAACTAGTCAATGCGGATTTTTTTCTCTCAAAAGAAACATTGTTTAGCTGAGGTATGAGGCTTTCGCCATCACAATGAGTTGGCGGTTCAAACCCTGCAAGCTCAGATAATGTTGGGTATATATCGATAAGCGAAATTGGTTCATCACAAAGAATTCCCTTCTGAGTCATCCCTGGATAATTTATTAATAGAGGCACTCTTGTGGATTCCTCCCAAAGTGTAAACTTTTCCCAGTTTTCTTTTTCACCTATGTGCATTCCATGATCAGACCATAAAATTATGATTGTGTTTTTATGATGTTTGGAACTTTCTAGGCTTCTCAGAACCCTTCCGATCTGATTGTCAGCGAAGGCAATGGATGCAAGATATGCTTGGATTACTTTTTTCCATTGTTTATTATCTTTAACAAATTTGTGCCATTTTCTTCTGCCATGATCATAAGCATCTTCAAGATCATTTTCTAATATATTTAATGACTCTATGGTTTCTAGAGGAAACATTTCAAAGTATTTTTTTGGAACTTCCCATGGCATATGAGGGCGAAACAAACCAAATGCAAGAAACAGAGGCTTATTGTGCTCCTTTTCTAGCTCAGAGATCACCCAATCAACAACATGGTAATCAGACATTTTTTGATCTTCTACCTCAAGGGGTCCCCAAGTAAAATATTTATGTCTTTTACCCTTAAATGAATCTGGATTAATTATTTCTTTTTTACCTCTAATTTGAAATGGGATAGGTGCTGAAATATTAGGAAAGTAAAAATCCCACCCAGTTGGATCAGCTTGATTCATTAATGTCCATGGAGGAGCTAGCGAATGATATATTTTCCCACCACCTAAAGTTTTATATCCTCTATTTTTAAAAAACTGATCTAATGTTTCAATATTTTTCAAAGATGATATTTCTCTCCATTTTGGCCCGTCATACCATTGATTATCAAGAATATTTGATTTATGAGGTAAAACACCCGTCATAACAGATAAACGTGAAGGAGAGCAGGCCGGGGATGAGCAGTGTGCATTTGAAAAAACAACAGATCTTTTTGCTAGTTGATCTAAGTTTGGTGTTTTTGTTATTGAAATACCCTTCAACGGTCCAATCCAATCATTCATGTCATCAATAGCAATGAAAAGAATATTTGGTTTTTCTAAATTTTGAGAATTTAGGTTAACATAAAACAATGTAATTATTAAAAAAGTGTAAAACTTTAAGAGCTTCATGATTTTTTAATATAGCAATTGTTAATCAAATTCATTTAATTTATTTTAATTTTAAATAATAATAGTTCATATAAAATATTTTATAATGAAACAGAGTTTTAAACTCATATTTATCATTCAAATAATTTCATTTAGTATCGGATGTAGTAGTAATAAAATTCCTAACGTTCTGATTATTGGTGATTCTATTTCAGGCGGCTATTTCCCATTTGTAAATGAAGAACTGTCTGGAAAAGCAAAATTATTTCAACCCTTAAGATATGACAATAATGGTAATCCTTTGAGTTGTTGTAAGGGCACTACTCAGGGAGTAAATGAAATTGACATATTTCTTGCTGACACAAAATGGGATATCATTCATTTTAATTTTGGCTTACATGATCTAAAACATATAAATCCAATTACTGGTAAAAACAGTAAAAATCTTGATCATCCTAGACAAGCTTCTCCAGAAGAATACTCAAAAAACCTTAAAATAATTATATCTAAATTAAGAACAACAAAAGCTAAACTCATTTTTGCAACGACTACTCCTTATCCAGATAAACTAGGCAAGCAAATGCGCTCCCCTGGTATGCCAAAAATTTACAATGAGGTTGCAATTGAGATTATGGATAAAAATAATATTGAGATAAATGATTTGTATTCAAAATTATTACCAGTAATTGGGTCTTTACAACGCCCTAAAAATGTCCATTTTACAGAGGAGGGATATAAGTTTCTTGCTAAACATGTAGCTCAAAAAATCATTAATAATTTGTAGCTAAATTTTATATAATTAATGAATTCTTATGTTATAGGTTTAGATTTTGGAACAGATTCTGTTAGAGCACTAATTGTTGATACTTCAAATGGTGAAGAATTAGCTCATTCGGTTTACAATTACGAAAAATGGTCTAAAGGTTTATTTTGTAACCCTAAAATAAATCAGTTTAGACAGCACCCATCAGATCATTTCAAAGGAATAGAAAATACTGTTAAAGAGGTGATTTCTATATCAAAAGTTAATACTGATGATGTGAAAGCTTTAACAATTGATACAACAGGGTCGTCACCCATTGCAATCACTAATGAAGGCAAGGCTCTTGTATTTGAGGAAGGTTTTGAAGATAATCCAAATGCAATGGTTATTCTATGGAAGGATCATACAGCTTTGTTTGAAGCCAATGAAATAAATGATCTAGTTAAAAAAGAAAAAAAGCTAGACTATCTTAAATTCTCAGGTGGAATTTATTCATCCGAATGGTTTTGGGCAAAAATTTTACATATAATAAGGATTGATAAAGATGTTAAAAAGGATGCTTACTCATGGATGGAGCATTGTGACTATATTACATTTAGTTTGATAGAAGATAAAAATCTTTCGATTTTTAAAAGGAGTCGATGTGCAGCTGGCCATAAAGCGATGTGGCATGAGTCTTGGGGAGGATTACCAGATAAACTTTTTTTAAGTTCACTAGATCCTTATCTTTCAGGTCTTAGGGACAGACTTTATAAAGAAACATTTACATCTGATTATGCAGCAGGAAATCTAAGTATTGAATGGGCAAAAAAACTTGGACTAAATACTCAAACCATTGTTGGCGTTGGAACTTTTGATGCTCATGCGGGAGCATTAGGCGCAAAAGTAGTAGATCAAACTCTAGTGAAAGTTATGGGAACCTCCACTTGCGATATAATGATCAGTAGATCCCCCTCTATGAGTAAAAAAGCGATAAGTGGTATTTGTGGTCAGGTCGATGGATCAGTAATTCCAGGTTGTTATGGTTTGGAAGCAGGTCAATCAGCATTTGGAGATTTGTTAGCTTGGTTTATAAAAATTATAGAGTGGCCATTAGAAAATACTTTAAAAAAAATATCATCTATTGATGAGAAGCAAAAAAAACAACTTATCAGAATAATTAAGGATAATTTATTAAAAGATCTAACAGATTCAGCATCCAAGCTAAAAGATGATAATGCTATCCCAACTGCATTAGATTGGATAAATGGAAGAAGGACACCTGATGCTAATCAAAATTTAAAAGCTGCCTTTTCAAATTTAACACTAGGAAGTGGAGCCCGAGAGATATTTTTATCATTAGTATTTGCTATTTGCTTTGGTTCGAAAAAAATTATAGATAGGCTCGAGGATGAGGGTTTGAAAATAAAAAAAATTATAGGTGTTGGGGGAATAGCTAGAAAATCTCCATTCATAATGCAGACGTTATCTAATGTTTTAGATTTACCAGTTGAAGTTTGTCGCTCATACCAAACGCCTGCTCTTGGTGCAGCAATATGTGCCTCAGTAGCATCTGGAATTCATAAGTCTATTCCTGATGCTATAACAGTAATGGGTAGTGATTTTGACAAAGTTTATTATCCTGAATCTGAGAAGGTAATCCGATTAAAAGAAATGTTTTTAAAATATGAACAACTTTCTAGAGTTGTTGAAGATGAACTAAACAATTGAAAATGAGTGATTTTTTTTACTTAAAAGAGGAATGCTATGAGGCTAATATGGAGCTAAATAAGCTAGGATTAGTTATGTATACTTTTGGGAATGTTAGTTCATCTGATCATAATAAAAAAGTTTTTGCCATAAAACCCAGTGGTATTCCTTACGAAGAATTAAAACCAAACAAAATGGTTATTGTTGACTTTAACAACAATATTATTGAAGGTGATTTGAAGCCCTCCTCGGACACGAAAACTCATTCTTACCTTTATAAAAAATGGCCGAACATAGGTGGTATTGCCCATACCCATGCTTTATACTCTGTTGCTTGGTCCCAAGCACTCAAAGATATACCTATATACGGTACTACCCATGCTGATCACCTTTCAACAGACATCCCTTGTATTCCAACAATGAGTGATTCAATGATCAAAGGAAACTATGAACATAACACTGGAAAGCAAATAATTGAATATTTTAAAGAAAATAATCTTGATCAAAATGAAGTTGAGATGGTATTAGTTGGGAACCACGGTCCATTTTGTTGGGGTAAAAATGCCTCCAAAGCAGTTTTTAATAGTAAAGTGCTTGAGGAAATTGCAAATATGGCATTTCTTACTGAGCAAATTAATCCACAAGTAAAAAGGTTAAAAAAGTCTCTTATAGATAAGCACTTTCAGAGAAAAAGAGGAAAAAATAAATATTATGGCCAATAAAAAATGAATTTTTTTAATAATAAAACTGTACAATTTATTTGTGGGAGCCAGCACCTTTATGGTGATCAGGTAATCGATAAAGTTGAAATAAATGTTAAAGAGATTATTGATCATTTTAATAAATCTGATAAGATTCCAGCTCTAATAAAGTTTAAAAAGGTCTTAACCACTCCTGATGAAATAACTAAAACCTGCTTAGAATTAAATAATGATGAAAACTGCATAGGAGTTATAATCTGGATGCATACCTTTTCCCCAGCTAAAATGTGGATATCCGGTCTCAAAAAACTGACTAAACCTATTTGTCATTTACATACCCAGTTTAATACAGAAATTCCTTGGGATTCAATCAATATGGACTTTATGAATCTGAATCAATCCGCTCATGGAGATAGAGAATTTGCTCACTTATTAACCAGAATGAAAATATCTCGAAAAGTTGCAGTAGGTCATTGGAAAGAAGAATATGTTAAGAAAGAAATTGGGGTTTGGTCTCGAAGTGCTCTGGGTTGGGATGAAATTCAAAATTTAAAAGTAGCTAGGATTGGAGATAATATGAGAGATGTTGCTGTTACCGAAGGAGATAAATTAGAGGCACATATAAAATTTGGATTTTCAGTAAATGGATATGATAGTGACGATATTTCGAGTGAAGTAGATTTCTTAGATGAGGAAGAAGTTAATTCCTTAATAGAAGAATACCAAAGTGATTATGATATTGCTCCAAAATTACAAAGAGGCGGAACACTTCACTCAAATTTGATTGATGCTGCTAAAATCGAATTAGGAATTAAAAATTTTTTAGAAAAAGTTGGTTGTATGGCATTTACTACAACTTTTGAAAATTTAGGAGGTTTAAAACAACTTCCAGGAATATCAGTTCAAAGATTAATGAAAATGGGTTATGGATTTGCTGCTGAAGGTGACTGGAAGACTGCCGCACTTCTTAGAGCAATGAAAGTAATGGCTTCTGGCTTAGACAAAGGAACCTCTTTTATGGAAGATTATACTTATCATTTTGGTTCTAAGAAACCTCTGGTTTTGGGCTCACATATGCTTGAAGTATGTCCATCTATATCAGATTCAATTCCAAGATGTGAGATTCATCCTCTTTCTATTGGCAATCGGGAAGATCCTGTGCGCTTAGTTTTTAATGCTAAGACAGGTGAGGGAATTAACGCCTGTTTAGTTGATATGGGAGAACATTTTAGAATGATAGTTAATGAAGTTAAATCTGTTAAAATCGATAATAAATTACCTAGGTTGCCTGTTGCTAGAGCATTACTCGATGTTCAGCCTAATTTTATACATGCAACTAGATCATGGATGTTAGCCGGAGGTTCTCATCATACAGTTTTTTCACTTGATCTAAATATTGATCACTTAAATGACTTTTGTGAAATGGCTGGAATAGAATGTGTTAGAATAAATTAATTTCTAAATTGTATTGGTTAACTATTTTTAATAGCTGCTTATACTCTATTTCTTATAATGTTATATGTCCAACTTTAAAACCGCATACTTACCCTTGTTCCATCCATGGACCAAAAGATACAATTGTTTTGAGCCGTCCGAAGCAGTAATAATATGTGGCCAAACCTGATGGATATTGGTTAAATTTGGAATTTCCAAGTCTCCAGGTATAATAGTCGATTTAAGTTTTCTACTTGTATGCACATAAATAGGTGCAGATTTTTGATTTCCAATTGCTTGCAAGGCATTCATAAAATAATGCTCTGACTTATAAGACACATTACAAATTAGACTCCCCTGTGGAATTTCATCAAAAACATCAACATAAACCCCCTTCTTTGTAAACTTTACAACTTGACCTGCTGCGCGGTTTGCAACAAGAATATGGTCCTCATGAGCATAAACACCATGTGCTGTTTGAAATTGACCTGGTTTGTCTCCTCTTCCACCCCATGCAAGATCACCCCAACTCCAAGCATCATTATTTTCTTCAATGGTAAGTATAAAATCACCTTTAGAATATCCATGAGCAACGTAGATTGTTCCGTCTAAATATGTCAGATCGGTAACACCAAAATTACTGTCTTCAGATGTATAAAATTCGTTAGCCTCCTTAAACTTGAATTCATTTCCCGTGGGCTTTAAAATTTCACTAACAATCTCACCAGCTAAGTTTAGTACAAGTACTCTCTTTCCTTCCTGTGCAACTGCAAGGAATTTTTCTCCTTTGTGAATAAAGAAAACGATGCCATGGATATTATCCTTTAATCTATCATCAGTTCCAATAGTTGTCCATTTTGTTAGGTCAGGGCTAATTGAGCAAAGGCCATAACCAGGGATTCCTGTGTAAACGATTCCTGTTTCTGGGTCGTTATTAAAACCACCATGCATTCTTTTCTCAAACTTAATAGCATCTTTTGGGAATGCAGCAGTTAGTTCCTGATCCCATGAAAAAATAAAGTCTCCTTGTCCTGTTACTAATTTTACTTTCTCAGCAGATGCAGCTTCCTTATATTCTTGATGGTTATGGTGCCCCTCTCCATTAACATGTGTGTGAGTATATTCGTCAGACTGTGACATCAAGGGACATGAAAGACTGAGCGCAATACAAATTGTAAAAGCCGAAAGTGTCGTTCTTTTCATTATTCTTTTATTAATATATTAATAATACCCATTTTTAATTCGTATTTCTGTTTAAATAGAAAAAGGAAAACATTGCTGCAATCCCTTTCTTTAATGTGACCTCGGAGAGATTCAAACTCCCAACCTCTTGAGCCGTAATCAAGTGCACTATTCAGTTATGCTACGAGGCCTAAATATTGAATATTAAGTAGTTAGTATGTTTTTTAATTATTATAAATGATAATTGTTACCATCATAGTAATTTAAACTAACTATTTTAATTAATTGATTTGTCATGCAATATATATTGTTATATAAATTTACAAAATCTAATTTAAGTCATTTTATGTTAATTCAATTTTTGAAATTCATAGCAGTATCAATCAATGCTAAGTGAGAATAGGCCTGTGGGAAATTCCCTAAGAGTCTCTTGGATTTAAAATCAATATCCTCACTAAATAATCCTAAATGATTGCTGTAAGACAATAATTGATCGAACATAGTTTTTGACTTTTCCTTTTCACCAATTTTATACAAACTATTGATAAACCAAAAGGTACATACTGTGAATGAAGAACTCGGTGTTCCAAAATCATCATCGTTTTTGTATCGAAAAAGGAGCCCTTGATGGGAAAGCTCTTTTTCTATCGCTTTTACAGTTTTTATGTACTTAGGATCTTTAGCATCAATAAAACCATAGGGCTCCATAAGTAGAACAGATGCGTCCAAATACTCTGTACCATATGATTGAGTAAAGGCCTGAATCTCATCATTCCATGCATGATTAATAATGTCGTTGAATATCTCCGATCTCAAAGACTCCCATTTTTTTGCAGATTTCCCCAATTGGATGATTTCTGAAATTTTAATGGCTCGATCTACGGCTACCCAACATAATAGTTTTGAAAAGGTAAAGTGGCGGTCCTCTTTTCTAAATTCCCAAATGCCCTTATCGGCTTGTTTCCAATTATGGTCTACAACCCAAACTATCGATTTAACAATAGACCATAACTCTTCATGTTTATCTGTCTCATCTGTGTACTTGTCAATCTGAAAATGAATGGCATCCATCAATATCCCGTAGATATCATTTTGCTTTTGAATAAATGCTGCATTTCCAATTCTGACTGGTTTTGATCCCCGATATCCAGATAGATGATCTAAGGTTTTTTCTGTTAACATTTTTTCACCATTGATCCCGTACATGATTTGCAACTTCTCATCCTTGTCGGGAATAAGATCAATGATAAATTCTATAAATTTTTTCACGATTCTTTGATGACCTAATTTAGCAATGACTTTGATCACCATAGAAGCATCTCTAATCCAACAAAATCTGTAGTCCCAATTCCTAACCTCCCCTATGGTTTCAGGTAAAGAGGTGGTGGCTGCTGCCAAAACGGCCCCTGTTTTTTCAAAAGTGAGTAATTTAAGGGTAATGGCACTTCTCAAGATTTGATCATTGTAAGCATTGTTAAAAGTTGGGGTTTTAAAACACCAGTTGAGCCAATACACCTTTGTTTTTTCAAACTCAAATTTGACCTCGTCTATTGAAAAAGGTTTTATTTTCTCATTGTAGGATATTTTTAAAAAGTAATCTTTATCCAATTTGATCTCATCACCATTAATTATAGACGTTTTGTCAAGGTCCGTGTAAAGTGAAAGGGTATCATAGCGTTCATCATCTACTACACTAATAATGAAATCGTTTTTGACATAAGTTTTGGTATTACCTTGAGCATATTCAAGCTTGGGGTCATAATATACTTTCATCACTGGCTTACCCTTTAGTACTTTAATCAACCTGGAAACTTCAGGGGGGGCATAGTATATTCCACTGTCTTTTTGGAACCTAGGCATGAAATCAACCAACTGAAAAGCATCTGTTCTATTATCAAAACGGGTGATTAAAATGGCTGTTTTATCAAGGTATTTTTGAGTAATTTCATAGCTGTCATCGCAATCAATTTTAAAAAAACCTCCTTTTTTCTCATCGAGTACTTTTCCAAAAACTGATGGAGAATCAAATTGAGGCAAACAACACCAATCAATTGAAGAATCCTCATTTATAAGGGCGGAAGATTTGCAATTTCCTATTATTCCGTAATTTAGATTGTCTTCAAGCTTGGTCAATTGCTTTAAATGCATACTTTCGAAAGTGATTATTGATTCTTTAGAATTATGGCTAAGAATATTATAGTATCGAATAGATTACCGATACAGATTACTAAATTAGATAATTCTTTCGAATTTACCACTACTAGTGGGGGCTTAGCAACAGGCATGAATTCGGTTCACAATGGGCAAGAATCCCTCTGGATAGGTTGGCCGGGCATCAATTACGATGATATTGATAAAAAGACATGGGTTCCATTAAAAAAAATACTAAAAAAGAAGGGCTATTTTCCAGTATCCTTAAATAATAAAGAAATCGAAGATTTTTATTATGGACTGTCAAATAAGTCCCTTTGGCCCCTTTTTCATTACTTTATCGAGTTTTCTGTGTTCAATGAAAAACAATGGAAATCCTACATAGAAGTAAATCAAAAGTTTGCAAATAGTGTAATTCAAAACATTCAAAAAGGGGATACTGTATGGATTCATGATTATCAACTATTGCTCTGTCCAAAAATGATAAAAAATGCTCGACCTGACGTAACCATAGGTTTTTTCCTTCACATACCTTTCCCTTCTTTTGAAATTTTTAGAATTTTTCCTTGGAGAGATCCACTATTGGAGGGAATTCTTGGGGCTGACCTCGTAGGCTTTCATACTTATGATTATCAGCGTCATTTTTTAAGTTCTGTGAAAAGGATTCTGAGAAAAGAAGTCTCTTTTAACCGAGTAAATTTAGAAACACGTGAGGTGGTAGTTAATACCTTTCCGATGGGAATTGATTATGACAAGTTTAGAAATGCGGCTCAATTCCATCTAGAAATGGCTATGGACGAAAAGTCTGATCTTAAGAAACAATTAGAATTACACAAAAAAGGCGCTGAATATGGAAAACTAATTCTTTCCATAGACCGTTTGGACTATACTAAAGGGGTTGTGAAACGGATTGAAGCCTTTGAGCTATTTTTGACTAAATACCCACAATACCTTGAGAAAGTTCGCTTGGTCATGCTTACTGTTCCCTCTCGATCAAACGTTTCAGACTATCAAAGGCTAAAAAAAGAAACCGATGAGATCGTTGGACGTGTCAATGGAAAGTTTGCTACAATCAATTGGACACCAATTTGGTATTATTATAGAGCGATGGCTTTTGATGACTTAATTGATCTTTACATGACCTCTGACATTGCTATGATTACCCCTGTTAGAGATGGAATGAATTTGGTAGCGAAAGAATTTATCGCCACGAGAGTAAAAGGAGATGGTGTTTTGATACTCAGTGAGATGGCAGGTGCATCAAAAGAACTTTATGAATCTATATTAGTAAACCCCTTTGATCTCAACCAAATGGCAGATGCCTTATTGCAAGCCATTAAAATGCCCGCTAAGGAGCAGCAAAAAAGAAACATGAGTATGCAAAAAAGGCTCAGAAGATATTCTGTAGAGCATTGGGCCAATGAATTCATGAGCGCATTAAAAAACAAACACCAAAGTATAGAAGAGTCCTCAATTACAAAAATCAATGATAAAATTCAAGAAACAATCCTCAAAAAATTCAAGTCGTCCGAAAAAAGTATGATTTTCTTGGATTATGACGGAACATTGGTGGGATACAATCAAGATCCTGAATTAGCTTTCCCTGATGAATCTTTAATTGAAACCCTTCAAAATCTAATTAATTTACCAAATACTGAAGTGGCCATTGTCAGTGGAAGAGATCAATATTTTTTAGAAAAATGGTTTGGTAAACTTGCCATTTCTCTTGTAGCAGAACACGGTCACTTTATCAAACATAAAAATCAAGGTTGGATTGGTAAAGAAACACAACACAAAAACTGGAAAGATGACATTGTCCCTCTTTTAGAAACATTTACCGATCGTACCCCTGGGACTTTTATTGAGGAAAAATTAAACAGTTTGGTTTGGCATTATCGTAAAACAGATCCAGAGTTAGCCTCTGAACGAGTGGTAGAGCTCAAAACGGTATTGAACAGTTTGATCTCTGACGATTTAAATATATTGGATGGAGATAAAGTAATAGAGGTGGTCAGTAGTCGTTATAATAAAGGTACTGCTATATCTGAAATTATTGGAGATAAGGAATGTGATTTTATAATTTGTTTTGGTGATGATGTTACGGATGAATTTATGTTCAACGACCTACCTTCTCACTCCTTTAATGTGAAAGTGGGTAAAAAAGCTACCCAAGCAGAATATTATATTGATAATCCTGCTGCAGTAAAATCCTTACTAAAAGCCTTGATATCTCAATAATATTTACTCTAATTTTTTTTGTTGATTCATCATTAATTAATATTAAAGAGTAATATAATTCAAATATAAAAATAAATCAGAACGCTACCCATTAGGGATTGGCAACAGACTTAATGCGAAGTATAGGGGGTGATTGAGGAAGATTGCTTACTGTATTTATTGCGGACAAGTTCCCCATACAGGTTTGTTGGCGTTTGTTAGGGCTGAATTTTTATTAAAA
>CAJWLL010000025.1 GCA_913043275.1 uncultured Flavobacteriaceae bacterium
GAAGAAATTCCCTCAGTTGAAGAATCTAAAGCTAAGGATGCTCCTACTGAGGAAGCAAAAAATGAGGAAGCTCCTGAAGGTAAACCTTCAACTGAAGAAACCGCCCCTGCTGAAACTGAAACTGCACAAGAGGATGCTCATGAAGAAATTCCCTCAGTTGAAGAATCTAAAGCTAAGGATGCTCCTACTGAGGAAGAGGAAACAAAATAATAAACCCTTCCCCCTACATCTTATCATGATGTTAAAAGAAGAATGCTTCTTTCTAGGTACAATTGTTAGTAAGTACAGTTTTAAAGGTGAAATCCTCGCTAAACTGGATACCGACAGTCCTGAAACTTATTTAAATATGGACTCCCTGCTTATTGAGACTTCTCAAGGTTTGGTTCCCTATTTTATCGATCACAGTCAGTTGCACAAATCCTCATTATTGAGGGTAAAATTTGAAGGTGTCGATTCTGAAAATGAAGCAGAGGCATTACTCAAAAAAGATTTATTTCTTCCATTGAATATGCTCCCCCCTTTAAAAGGAAATCAATTTTATTATCATGAGATAACAGGATTTACAGCCGTAGATCAATTTAATAAAGAAATTGGTGAAATTAAGAATATCAATGAATCCGGTCCTCAAGCTCTTTTTGTCATCAATGCTGATGGAACTGAAATATTGATTCCTGTTCATGATAATTTTATCAAAGAGCTAGACAGGGAGAGGAAGAAGATCTACCTCAATTTGCCGGAAGGATTATTAGATATTTTTAAGTAATCGATCTAAAAGTCAATCACAAAACCAAAGGAAGGGAAGGGAATGTTGTTTTTTTCTTCAGTATTCACCTTTACCAAATTACGCGGCAAAACTAGGTTGCCCTCCTGCGTTCTGTCCAAACCATATTCATCCGGTCTGGGTATACTTTGTGCAAAGAAGTTTTGAATTTCAAAATAAAAGTTAAACGAATAGCGTTTAAAATTCCATTTTTTATCAAAACGAATATCGGCCAAATTAAAAGGATCCAATTTTAAATCCCCCAATTGGTTGTAATCCAACACGACCTCGGGATAGGCTTTTAAGGTCATTTTTTGATTGATCGGTACATAAGGAGTCCTTCCTGAAAATCGCCAACGAGCACTTATCTCCCAATTTCTCTTCAATTTGTAACCTCCAGAAAAAGATATCAAATGACGGCTATCCCATACCGAAGGAAGATAATTTCCCTGGGTTGTGGTAAATTGACTGTGAAAATAAGTATAGGCAAAAACACCGTAGAAGTTTTTGGAAAGCTTTTGTTGATACAAAGCTTCAACACCATAACTTTTACCTTTTCCATCACTACTGATGGATTCATTGCCCAAAACCTCAAAACCCCCGCCTTTGTTGGCCAGAGAAACTTCATCAATTAGTGAAATGGGATATTGACTGTATTTTTTATAAAAACCCTCTAGGGTAACTCTAGAAGCATTTCCCGGTGCATATTCCAACCCCATCACCATGTGATCACTGCGGATGTATTTTGCATCTTTATTAACAAATCTTCTTAGGCTGTTCTGATAGCCCAACATTGTATAGGTAGGGATCTTGTAATACCTCCCTACCGATGTATTGATTTTCCATGTTTGATCTTCATTAAGATTGTAGGTCATTGCCAGGCGTGGGGAAATATTATCCGTAAAACTCGATCCCTCGGAAAAACTATCCTCGTCAACTCTAAAACCAAAGGAAAGTCCTAAATTGTCTTCAAAGAATTTGCGTTCTGCTTTGGCAAAGAATCCATATTTGATAAAACTTATACCGGTGCTGTAGTCAAGATTATAAAGTACACTTTGGGTGTCGTTTCCATAGTCAGAATATTGGATATTGGATCCGGCAACAACTTTCCACTGCTCAATATAGTGCTGGGTTTGAAACCTTAGTTTCGTTTCCTGTTCATGGGAATCATTTTGAAACAATACCCCTGATTTTTTGGCATTGTCTTGGTAGCGGGAAAAAATATTTTGCAAACGATTGGTGCTTATAGAGGTTATCATTGATCCTTTTCCACTCCTGAATTTTCTTTTCCAAGACACCCCTACTGTAGTGGTTTTTTGTTCAATGATGGGTACCTGTTCAATGGTGGCTTGTTGCTCTGCATCAAAGTCATCCGGAGCTTTTACAGAAAAATCATCTATAGACCCTAATCCCAAGAAAACAAGTGTGTTATAATCATCGATTTCGTGATTGATTTTCCATTGATAATCCCAGTAGTCTGGACGAATTGGTAAACCGATTAACTCGAATATATATTGAAGGTAACTTCTTCTCACTGAAAACAAAAGGGTGGTTTTAGCCGGTTTTTCTTTATCCTTTCTAAAAAGAGGCCCCTCTAAGGTCAAGCCTGCTTCACTGGCTCCAAACCTAAAATTACCTCCAAAGCGATTGGGGTTTCCCTCCCTTTGTTCAAAAGACAATACCCCAGAAAGAGGATTATCGTACTCTGCACCAAATGCAGAACTTGAAAGCGTAACTTCTCTGATAAAAGATACATTGAGCATCCCTACAGGACCGCCTGCACTTCCTTGAGTGCTGAAGTGGTTGATGTTGGGGATTTCAATACCGTCGAGATAATAAACAGATTCGTTAGGTGCACCACCTCGTATGATAATGTCATTCCTAAAACCGCCGATAGATGGGGAGATACCGGGCATACTTTGAATGACCTTGGTTATGTCATTGTTTCCACCGGGATAAGTTTCAATTTCAACAGCAGAAAAAGTTTGGGTGGAAAGAGGGGTTTCGACTGAGGTTCTAAATGGGCTTTGGAACACTACAATCTCCTCCAATTCGTTGGAGGATTCTTCCAGTAAGATTTGTAATGGAGGTGTTCCAAAGGTTTTTACTATTATGTTGAAGATCGTTTGGGATTGATAACCTAAGTGACTGATAGTCAAGTTATAAGTCCTAGTAGGGATATCCTTGAATGTAAAATAGCCTTCTTTGTTAGTAGCCACACCCATTGAGGTGCCGTCCAAAAGAACGGTAACTCCTTGAATGGGAAGTTGTGTTATTTGATCGAGAATTCTACCGCTAAGCTTACCAGTATTTTGTGCGTACAATAAAAAAGTATTCAATAAGAATAAAAGGAATAACTTTCGCATTGTTTTTTAAGCAAAAGTAACTTAAAGTTATGAGATGAATTTATTATTGTTTAATATTTTTTATAAATGATTAAACTAAAGTGATTATATTTAAACTAAAATTGTACTCTAAATGAAAAACAAAAGAAGATATTTTTTAAAGACCGCTTGTGCACCGGTAGTTTTTTCAATATTTGGCATCAGCATAATTGAATCGTGTAGCTCTGGAGATGATGACGATTTAGGCACTACTCCGTCCCCAGGAAGTGTGGATAATTCAGCTGAATCAGATCAGGATAAATCGTTAAGTATAGATCTGACTAACTCAAATTTTTCTGACCTAGGAGATGTGGGTGGTTGGATGAATTACAGTGAAGAAAAAATGCTTTTGTTGCGAATTAACACCATAGAAATTAGAGCCTTTAGCAATGTATGTCCTCACGCTGGGTCCAACAATCAGTGGAGTCATAGCAATTCAAAGTTTACCTGTGGAAACCACAATAGATCGTTTAATGACGATTGTTCAGGTTCTGGTTTAAAATTGACATGCTATTCAACTATGATAGAAGGGAACATTTTGACTGTCAGCCGTTAGTCAGTATCCTTTTTCTCTTTTCTCTTTTCTTTTCTCTTTTCTTTTCTTTCCCTATTAGATTTTTGTTTCGTCAATGACTCTTCCTGCTCTAATCTTTTTTCCTCATTTTTGAGGTCAAATTCGGCCCTTAATTCATCGAGATCATTACTATTTATTTGTTCTTGATCAGGTGCTTGAAGTGCTACGTCATCCACGGTAAAATTAGCCTTGTTAGTTTGTTTTCTCATGATTTCCTTCGCCGCTTTCAGGTTATAGTACACCCCGGGATCAATCATTTTATTAGCGACAAAATTTTCTTTTTTGGCTCTGTCCCAACGCACGAAAACAAATCCCCCATTAACACTGTCTAATTTTACCCTAAAGACACGAGCTTTGTTGGGTAATGTCTGATAAATCTCAATTTTTTCCGGCACATAGCCTGCAATGTCTAATAAATCTTCAACAAAAAAACGCTGGCCTTCTGCCGAAGGATCACTAATTGGTTCAACAAACTCATCTCTATATATTTGACTAAAAAGGCATGTTTGAATTCCAAAAAAAAAGAAAAAAAACCTTAAACTGAGACTCATAAATCAATGATTTATCTTAATCTGCAACATAATATTTCTACCCATTTCATCGGCGTAAAACCGCAATCGATTGAGATAATTTCTATAGGATGAGTTTAAGATATTGTCAAATATAAGAGATAATCTTATTTTATCAGAAAAAAATGCATAAGGGCCCCAGTGGAACTCAGCCCCAAAAAGATGATAGCCTTTTGGAGAAGTGCTTATATCAACAAGCTTATTCAATCTTGTTCCATTTTCAACAACAGAAGTTTCAAAATTATGATTTGGGAATTGATTTTGATTTAAAGTAATTTTATTAGATAGAGCTATTGAAAATGATTTGAATTTAGGGATTGAAAATTGAATATTATTATTTGATGTAAAAGCTGGTATATTAATTAAAGGTGTTTTACTTTTTCTTTCAAATCCTTCAATCCAAGAAGAACTACTTCTAAGTCTAAAATTTTTGTTTAAATCTATGGAGAAGTCAAAATCAAACCCTCTAATTGCAGAACCTACAGCTCTATACTCCCAAACTGGAAAGGCCCCTCTAATTGAGTACTCAATTCCGCTAGGCTCTATAATAATATAATTTTGACCATTGGTATAATGGGGACTAAAATTAAATTTGAAATTTCCAATATCTTTTTCAAAGTTTAATACAAATTTTTGGGTAGTTTCGCTTTTTAAAAAAGGATTACCATACTCAATCGTTGCTAATGAATGATGAAGTCCATCACTAAACATCTCTGCAATATCAGGAGCACGCTCGGTATGAAACAAATTTAAACCTAATTTTAACCTCTCTAATATAGAAAACTTTACTCCTGTGTTTAAAGATAGGTTATTGAAAATCAACCTTTGCTCAACCAACTTTTGACTGAGGACTTCCTTTATTACAAAAGAACCAAGCTTTTCCTGATAATTTTTTTCTTTCCAACGCTTATTTTTGTAATACTTCTTTACGTGGTTGTTTTGATGACCAAAACGTAATCCAAATGCCAGACCCAAATTATTCGATGGGATAAAACTGGCAGTAAAATACGTTCCTAATTCTGTTTTAAGATAATCAGGGATTAATCTTCTTGTTCCTGTGTCTGGATTGGAATAATTGTCTTGAATTTGGAAAAAAACTCCCGAGTCTAGCGACCAATTTGATTTCTCCCATTGATAATTAGAGAGTAGATCGTGAGTATTCAGAGTAAGATCAAGTGCAGGCTTATTTTTTAAATCCCCTCTTCTCACATCATGCTCCTTTCTATTATTTCTTTGCCAACTGTATTTAGCATTTAATTTGCCATTTGAGCTATTCCTTGTAGAATATTGAATACTTGCAGTATGATGTTTGTTTACCTGTTTAGGAGGATTTACTTTATTGTCAAAGGGTTCAATAATTGTTGGTCTAGCTAACTCAATTGCATAAACCAAATCATTTGTGTTTCCTACATGAGAGCTTCTGAGAATACCTATTTCTTGACTGAAAAAACTAAAATTTGTTTTCCATTGGCTAAGAATTTTGTTTTTTCCCATCGAAAAGGAAATATTGTTTTCATTGGTACCAGTATTGGAAAGCAAGTAATTTGGCGCCGAAAAATCACCATTTCTTTTAATTGTTCCTTGAGCTTTAAAATAGTTTCCATTACTGTAAGATTTTGTCCAAGAACTAATAATATTTAAACCGCGTCCATTGGTAAACCCATTTAAAATTGATTTTCCGTATAAAGAGTCATTAATCAATGGAAGCTTATTTTCTAAAACTACAACACCCCCTGGAGTATCACCAGAATACTTTAATACTCCTGCTCCTTTAACTAATCGAATTTCCTCAAAAGCATTTTGGTCAATATTTGGAGCATGATCTTGCCCCCATTGTTGATTTTCTATCTGCACACCATCATTAATTATCCCTACTCGACTCCCAAACATTCCATGAATCATCGGTTTAGATATTCCGTTTCCTGTAGTCAAGATATTTACTCCACTGATTTGCTCTAAAGCTTTTGCCAAACCCCTTCCACTGTATATATCTTTTTGTAGGTCAGAAAGTAAATAGGCCTTAGCAGAAGAAGAAAGTTCTCTAATATTACTGTCCTCAACTATTACCTCATTTAAAAATTCAATGTGGTGCTCTAGAAAAAATTTCTTAAAAACTGATTTATTTAAATTAAGCTCCTGAAATATATCCTCACAATTGAGATGCGAAATTTTTAAATTAATCTTTTCTGAGCATTGGTTTTTAAGTTTGAAAAAACCGTCAAAATCTGAATATACTATTTGGTCACTATCAATAACTTGAATAGCTGCTTGACTTATTGGAGAGTTATCGTGTAAGTCTAAAATTTGCCCTTCAAATTCCAGATCGCACTCTTGGCAAAAACAAAAAGAAGCGGCCAAAATCGATACGCCGGCCGCAGTTTTTTGTTTATTACAACATTTACAGTTCTCAGAATTTAAATTAAATAGCTTTGCTATAAAACTTAAAATATTCATTATTCAACATGTACCTCAAACTCAATTTCAAAATCGGTTGCACCACCAAAATCTGTTCTTGTGCTTCCTGTTTTTGAGGTGGGTTCATGGATAAGGTACGCCACAACATCACCAGAAGTTTCACCAGTTGTTGTCCAAGTGGTTTTAATATATAATGGCTTACCGTTACTATCTAGAGTGTCATCGGAGGCAGATGCAATAGAGAAACCACTAAGCTCGTCAGTTATCGCATAAAATACTTGATGCTCATCAACTTCCTCAATGATCTCTAGTGTAATATTTTCAATATTATTTGGATCAGTATCGTTGTATATAAGCATTGAGACGTTGTAACTAGAATTAGCCTCTAATTCAATCTCCATATGCTCTCCTTCATGATCATCATGATCGTCGTCATCATCTTCTTCTCCATGATCGTCATGATCATGACCCTCAACTTCAAAATTATATTTGATGGTCTCAGATGATCCGACTTTAGTTACCTCTAGAGTGACCAAGGAAATTACCTCCTCCTCATGAGCAGGTTCGGGATCTTCATCTTTAGAGCAAGCGAAAATTAAAATAAAAGTAAATAGGGCAATTATAGGTTTGATAAAAATATTATTTAACATTGTTTTGAATTTTAAAATGATACAAAGTCACTTTACCCCAAGCGAGTAAGCGACACAAAAAAATACGGGGAAAATCAAGTAATAGGTGGCCCCCGAAGTGTATCAATCGTATCAATGGAAAAAGAATATCCAAAGTAGAAGGATGTATACTTGTTTTGCTGAGAGATCTGAACTAAAGCATCCTTAGTATCAGAGGAAATTTCGATAATGGGAGTAAATTGATAGTCCAGTATGTTGCAATCAAATTCAATTTCATGCAAATGTGTTTCTGAAATTTCACAAGTTTTGTGATCGTGATCTTCAAAAAGGTGGTAAAAAGACCCCAAATAAGGCAACATCAAGACAGTCGTCAAAAAGGGGGTCAAGAACATTTTCTTCAGGTTGAGTGCCATTTTTCTCTCAAATATTAAACGCATACAAATATAGGGGTTAATCTTTAATTTTAGCATATTTGCCTTATACAAGAACGAAATATGAAATCCAAAATTGCTGCTACTATTTTAATTTGTATCACAACGCTCTTGTTGCGTTGCGATTCTCCAACCCAAAAACCCAAAAAGGAGGCCTCCTCCCAAACACCCCCGTCGGGGATGGTTTGGATTCCCGAAGGCAACTTTATGATGGGAAGTAAAGGCCCCCAAGCCCGCCCGGATGAAAGCCCCGTCCATCGGGTAAAAGTGGATGGGTTTTGGATTGATAAAACCGAAGTGACCAACGCCCAATTTGCTGCTTTTGTTCAAGCCACAGGCTATGTCACCACAGCCGAAAAATCTGTGGACTGGGAAGAAATGAAAAAACAACTCCCCCCCGGAACGCCCAAGCCTAACGATTCCTTACTTCAAGCTTCCTCTCTGACTTTCAAAGCTACCAATGGCCCAGTTGACCTGAACAATTATGCCGCATGGTGGGAATGGAAACCCAAAGCCAGTTGGCGGCAACCCCGAGGAAAAGGCACTTCCATTGAGGGCAAAGAAAACCATCCCGTGGTTCACGTTTCTTGGGACGATGCAAATGCTTATGCAAAATGGGCAGGCAAGCGACTTCCTTCAGAAGCAGAATGGGAATGGGCCGCACGTGGCGGACTCAAAGATAAAAAATACCCCTGGGGAGATGAAGAAATTACCACCGGAAAGGCAAAAGCCAACAGTTGGGAAGGTTCTTTTCCCTATGACAATACCAACAGAGATTTATTCTTTTATTCTGCTCCGGTCAAGTCTTTCGAAGCGAATGGATACGGTCTATACGATATGGCAGGCAATGTGTGGGAGTGGTGTTCCGATTGGTACCACTACGACTATTACAAAACCTTGGATGGAAAAACAGCTACCAACCCTCAAGGGCCCAATGAAAGCTATGATCCCTATAACCCCTATATCGCGCAGAAAATTATCAGAGGCGGATCTTTTTTGTGCAACGACACTTATTGCTCTGGCTATCGCGTGGCTTCAAAGATGAAATCCTCACCAGATACAGGCTCTCAACATACTGGATTCCGCTGTGTAAAGGATATCTAAATGTTTCCTTTTTTCATTTCCTCAATGGCGTGATGAGCAGCCCTGGCCGTTAAAGCCATAAAAGTTAGCGAAGGGTTTTGGGTGGAAGTGGAAGTCATACAAGCACCGTCGGTTACAAAAACATTTTGACAATGGTGCATTTGATTCCATTGATTGAGCAAAGAGGTTTTGGGATCACTTCCCATACGAACTCCCCCCATTTCGTGAATGTCATTTCCTGGAATACGACCATTATCATTGGTTTTAATATTAGTAAAACCGGCCTTAGAATACATTTCAGAAAATTCATCAAAGAAGTCCTGTAACATCTTTTCGTCATTATCATCATAATCTACATCCACTTTGAGCTGAGGAATTCCCCAAGGATCAACCAAACTCTCATCCAGAGTCACCTGGTTATTTTCCTTAGGTATAGTTTCTCCCATCATATGGGAATTGACAGTCCAAACATTGCTTTGTTTGGCATTTATGAGATTATTGTGCAATTTATCTCCTATTGGTGTGGCGTCATAATCCATTTTTTTACTCGCTCCAAAACCGGCAGCATAACCCCTAAGAAAATTCGTTTCCTGTCGATACACGTTTCTAAACCGAGGCACATATGCGGAAGTAGGTTTTCGCCCGTCCACACGTTTATCAATATGTCCTTCGTGAGTAGCAGAAATAACCCCTCTATAATTATGAAAAGCAATGTATTTACCCAGCAGTCCACTATCATTCCCCAAACCGTTGGGAAATCGATCTGAAGTAGAATTTAACAGAATCAGATTAGTGTTTAGGGTGGATGCATTTAAGAAAATGACTTTGGCAAAATATTCTTTAATCCTTTTCGTGTGGGCATTGATAACCCTGACACCCACCGCTTTATTCTTATCCTCGTCATAGATTATGGAATGGACCACACTTTCCGTTTTTAGAGTTAAATTCCCTGTCTTCATCGCCCAAGGAATAAGAGTAGAATTAGCGTTAAAATAGCCTCCAAAGGGGCAACCTCTTCGACATACATTTCGACTTGCACAAAGACCCCTGCCCTGCTCCAAATAAATGGGTTTACTCTCAGTAAGGTGTGCACATCTACCATAAATCACATGGCGGTCCTTGTAATGTTTTTTCATCTGATCACTGAAGTAATCTTCAACACAGTTGTTTCCAAAAGGTCTAAGAAAATCCCCATCGGGTAGTATGTCTAAACCGTCTTTATTGCCACTAACCCCCACAAATTTTTCTACATAGCTGTACCAATGGTCCAGATCATTATATCTAATAGGCCAATCCACGGCAAAACCATCTCGGGCAGGCCCTTCAAAATCCATGTTACTCCAGCGTTGTACCTGTCGGGCCCACATGATCGACTTCCCTCCTACTTGATATCCACGAATCCACTGGAAAGGCTTAGCTTGTAGGTAAGGGTGTTCCTTATCTTTGACAAAAAAATGCATAGCATCTTCTTTAAAAGCATAGCAACTGTTGGCTATCGGATTTTCCTCCCTTATCTTGGCCGGAACATCACCCCGGTACTTAAACTCCCAAGGCAACATATTGGTGGTAGGATAGTCCTTAAGGTGCTCTACATTCCTGCCCCGTTCGATCAATAAAGTATTAAAACCTTGCTCACAAAATTCTTTAGCCGCCCAACCTCCGGACATGCCAGCTCCAATAACAATGGTGTCAAATTTATTTTCTTTAATCATCTTCTTTCTGATCTAAACGAGGATACAGCCTAAATAACGGTTGGGGATAAATTCGTAGTTTAAAAACTCATTCATATAACGTTCTGATGTCATAAAATGACGCATGGACCACTGTCGATTTTTTTGCATAAAAAATCCTAGCTGACCTGGATGACCTAACGCCCTTTTAATGGTGTAATTTTGAATATCAAAATCTAAATCTTCGTAGGGTTTTAAAAAAGTCCGTTCGACCAGCCCTTTATATATTTTTAAGCCCTGTTTGTAACCTTTAAGCTCTTCTGCGGTAAGTGCACCATCAATTTGATTTAAAATAAATTGCATCCTCGTCTCCGGAGTCGGAAAGGATTCAGTTTTTGAGGGTAAAATGGCCTCCGTCAATAGTCCTACAAGTTTTTGGTCCTTATCTTCCATCACAGGGGGACCCGAAAGATTTGAATTACAGTGACTGAGTAAACTCAATCCACCGACACCCATGGCAATGGTTTGAACAGCTTTTCTTCTTTTCATATCCCAAAGATACATTTTATCGAAAAAAGTTAACTAAAATAAGTGCAGAGGATCCATTAAAAAAAGACGCTCTCTCTTTAGCAGTTTGGTTATCGATTTTAAAACATTAAATAATATATTTAACTGACTGTTTAGGAAATGTATAGTCTAAAAATGAATATGGCTTTTGCTTGAAAAAATTATATTTTTAATAATCCCTATTTATTAACAACTTTAACAATACGTATGGGCAAAATATTTATTGGGTTTTATAGCATATTGATGCTTATGACTTGCTCCACCCCAAAAAGCAAGTCCATTAAAGTAATGACTTGGAACATATGGCACGGTGGGCTTCACGGCACCAAATACAATGGGTTTAAAAAAGATACCGTTAATACCATTAATATTTACAAAGTCATCCTTCGAGAAGCCCCTGATGTGTTGTTGATGCAGGAAACCTATTGCTGTGGAATGGAAATTGCCCTTAAAGCAGGATATTCTCATTCGGTCAGAGCAAGTTCTAATTTATCCATACATAGTAAATATCCTATCACTGATACATTAAAAATCTTTAAACCTTTTAATGCTCATGCTGCAGTAATTGATCTCGATGGACAACAACTGTTGTTTGTCAATACTTGGTTGCATTATCTGCCCGATTCTTTTGAAGCAATTAAAAAAATAGATCCAGATTCACTTATAGCCAATGAGGGTCCAACACGATTAAAAGAGATTACTGCCATCATAAGGGAGGTAGACAGCTTGGAAAAAAGCCTAAAAATCCCAGTATTTATAGGAGGAGATTTTAATTCACCCTCACACCTCGATTGGATCGAAAGCACCAAGGAGTTTCATTATGGAAAAGTGGTAGAATGGCCGGTGAGTAAGTTGATGTTGGAACGCGGCTATACTGATTCTTTTAGGGAAGCCCATCCGGATCCCAGCCAAACACTTGATGGGACTTGGGGCTATTTTTCCCCAAGGGATATCATATCGGACAGGATTGATTTTGTCTATTACAAAAGTCAAAACCTAAAAACCCTAACCTCTAAAATTGTAATGGACGATCCCGAAGGTGGTTTTTTTAATTCAGATCATCGGCCGGTATTAACAAAATTTGAATTAAAAAATTAAAGCTCTTTAACTGTTTAAATAAATTATTTTCAAAATGATAAAGCACTTTTTTTTGCTGATTTCCTTATTAGTGGTCCTGGGAGCTTGCTCAAAAAAAGAACCCTATCTAAAAGTGGGGTTAGTAGCTGACCCTCAATATGCCAATAACCCCAGCTCTGGCAAAAGACATTATAGAGAAACCCTATGGAAATTGGAAGAGGCTATCGACACCTTTAATTATTACAAGATTGATTTTGTCCAAAATCTTGGAGATATAATTGATGTTGAATGGGAAAGTTTTGATGCCGTTCTACCGATATATGACAAACTCAAACCAGGCATCGAAAACCATCATCTTCTAGGAAATCACGAATTTGATATTGACTCAAACTATTTCAAAGACATCCTAAAGCGCTTGTCAATGCCCAACTACTATTACTCATACTCGAAAAAAGGGTGGAGATTTATTGTGTTGGACGCTACGGACTATTCCTACTTTTCAAATGCATTGCAAGATCACGACATCAGGCAAATAGATTTATATTTTAAAAACACCAAAGATCAATTAAACAATTACCGTTGGAACAGTGCTATTGGTATAAAACAACAAAACTGGCTTAAAAAAGAGTTAGATAATGCCCGTTTTTTAGATCAAAGGATCATTCTTTTTTCTCATATGCCATTAAGACCAAAAGACGATCCGCATAATTTGTGGAATAATCATGAAATCATAGACATTATTGAGGAAAGTTCTGATGTTATTGCATTTATTAATGGCCACAACCATGCAGGAAACCATGTATTCAAAAATGGGATACATTACATAACAGTATTTGGAATGGTAGATACCAAGATAAGCTCCTATGGAATTCTTGAATTTTACAAAGATAGTTTGAGGTTAAGAGGCTATGGAAACCAAAAAAATATCAGCATTAAATTTTAATTAATTTAGTTGGTGACACATTAAGGAAATAACAATCTATATTTATGAGATTTATGAAAACCGATAGCTTATTATTTGTATTGATTACAATCCTTGGATTTCCAAGTTTTATAAATTCCCAACAGGGACTTTTGAGTGAACAAATAAAAGTCCTTAAGCAATATGATCGGGAACATCTTCATCGGATAGCCCTGCCGATAGGGGGTATAGGAACTGGGACCGTGGCACTGGGAGGAGCCGGAGAATTGAGAGATTGGGAAATCATGAATATCCCTGCCAAAAATTATAGTACGGTAACCACCGGAAATGACGCGCCTTTCTTTTCGATTTACACGAAGAAAAAAAATGGATCTTCCCTGACAAAAGCCCTTTTGGGACCCGTTGACCCTGCGGATTATCAGCATTACGAAGGTAGGTCAGTCGATCATCACGGATTACCAAGGTTCCGAAATGCCTCCTTTGAAACCACCTATCCATTTGGGATCGTAAGCTTATCCGACATGACTATGCCCGTCAAAGTAAAAATAATTGGCTATAATCCATTTATCCCTGGAAATGCTGATGACTCTGGGATTCCTATTGCGATACTCAAATATGAAATCCAAAACATCAGCGACCAAACAATTGAAGTCTCCATTTCGGGTAACCTCCGAAATTTTATAGGAAAAGACGGTAGTAAGTCGACTACAAACTGGAAGGGAGATTACATCCCAATAGGAGCAGATCAGAACAAAAATCAATATCGCTCAACCGATGAATTTAAAGGAATTTATATGTATTCCAAAGGCGTCAATAAGAATGATGCTGCCTGGGGAACAATGGCACTTAGTATTCCCAATGAAGAAGATGGTAAGGTAACCTACAGAACAAGTTCGGCCCAAAACTCCTGGAGCAATTCACTACTCGATTTTTGGGATGATTTTAGTTACGACGGATTACTGACTGAAAAGGTCAAATCAATTGATGAAGACCCTATGGCATCTCTGGCAGTTTTAAAAACACTAAAAGCAGGAGAAAAAAAAACATTTACTTTCTATTTTTCATGGCACTATCCCAATCGATTTGCCTGGTCAAAAACCAATATTGGAAATTATTATACTACAAGATATATTGATGCATGGGATGTATTGAAAAAAGAAGTAAAACGTTTGCCAAAACTAACCGAGCAAACTCTTAATTTTGTCAATTCATTTTCATCTAGCACCTACCCCCAAGTGATAAAAGAGGCGGCTTTGTTTAACCTTTCTACCCTCCGTTCTCAAACCGTTTTTCTTGTTAAAGATGGAAAAATGTTTGGATGGGAAGGCATTATGGATCGTTTTGGTTCCTGTTTTGGATCCTGTACTCATGTTTGGAATTACGAACAAGCTACCGCCTACTTATTCAATGATTTGGCCAAAACTATGCGACAGGTTGAATTTGGTTACTCCACAACCGAAACCGGCCACATGGGCTTTAGAACAAATCTTCCCTTGATCGACTCTGCTTCTGGTATTAACCTGGCTGCCGCTGACGGTCAAATGGGAACGATTATGAAGTTTTACAGAGATTGGCAACTGTCTGGAGATAACAATTTTTTAAAAAAATATTGGCATAAAGTAAAGGCAGCTTTGTCATTTTCCTGGGTAGAAAATGGCTGGGATGGAGACATTGACGGCGTAATGGAGGGTGTTCAACATAATACCATGGATGTTGAATATTTTGGCCCAAACCCACAAATGCAGATCTGGTACCTTGGGGCGCTCAGAGCAGCCCAAGAGATGGCAAAATACGTTAAAGATCAAACTTTCGCCAATAAATGTAGCACCCTTTTTTCCAAGGGTTCAAAGTGGACAGACGAAAACCTTTTTAATGGAGAATATTACATCCAAAAGATTATAGTTCCCGAAAGTAAAAAACTCATTGCCAATGGTCTAATCGGTGAAATGGGTAGTAAAAAGATCAAAAATCCTGATTATCAATTGGCAAGCGGTTGCTTAGTAGACCAATTAGTAGGGCAGAATATGGCACACATTCTTGGGTTGGGCTACTTGGTAAAACAAGAGCATGTTAAAACCGCTTTAAAAAGCATTCTTAAATACAATAAAAAAGAGAACATGTATGAACATTTCAATAATATGCGTTCTTATGCAATGGGAGACGAAAAGGCACTTTTGATGGCCAGTTGGCCCAATGGTGGAAGGCCAACCATTCCTTTCCCGTATTGGTCTGAGGTAATGACTGGATTCGAATATACTGCCGCAATAGGCATGCTTTACGAAGGCATGAGAGAGGAAGGTTTGGAAACTATTACAAATATTAGAACCCGATTCGATGGCAAAAAGAGAAATCCGTTTGATGAAGCAGAATGTGGGCATCACTATGCCCGGGCTATGGCCTCATGGGCCGCAGTGCTTGTCGAAAGTGGATTTATGTATTCAGGTGTTGATAAATTTATAAAATTCACCGATAATCCCGGTAATTATTTTTGGTCAAACGGCAGGGCATGGGGAATGTGTAAAGTGGATAAAACGGACAAAGGGTATCGGATTGAATTTTCTGTTTTATATGGCAAAATCGAATTAAAAAAGTTTATGATCGGAAAAAATAAAATAAAATTATTCGACAATAGTTTGATTCTTAACGCCAATAAAAACATTCGGTTTGATATCATCAATTAATATTTTTTACTAGTACCAACAAAGGATTGAAGTTTAATCTTACTAAAAAACCGCTTTTTTTTTTTAAGAAAGAAGCGGATTGTACCTCGGGTGGGAATCGAACCCACACTCCCGAAAGAACTGGATTTTGAATCCAGCGCGTCTACCAGTTCCGCCACCGAGGCAATTTGCTCTGATGATAAATGCAGCGTACAAAAATAATAAAATATTTCTGCCTCTAATTTAAAAATCACCAATAAGGTGATGCATTATTTTATTTTTAAATTTGCCAATATATATTTTCTATGGAAACTTCAGCAAAAATTTTCGCTTGCACACAAAGTGAATCCCTAGGCAAAGCCATTGCCGATCATTTTGGAATTGAGATTGGAAAAGTCAACTTTTCGCGCTACAGCGACGGAGAGTTTCAGCCTTCCTTTGAAGAGTCAGTCCGTGGGGCCCGTATCTTTATTGTAGGCTCTACCCAACCCTCCTCCGAAAACTTGATGGAAATGCTGTTGATGCTAGATGCTGCAAAACGTGCCTCAGCTCGACACATTACAGCTGTTATACCTTATTTTGGCTGGGCAAGACAAGACCGAAAAGATAAGCCAAGAGTACCCATTGGAGCAAAATTGATCGCAAAATTATTAGAATCAGCTGGAGCTACAAGAATTATTACCATGGACTTACACGCTGATCAGATCCAAGGGTTTTTTGAAAAACCAGTGGATCATCTTTTTGCCTCCACCATTTTCCTTCCCTATATCAATTCACTAAAGCTATCCGATTTAACGATTGCCTCTCCTGATATGGGAGGTTCTAAACGCGCCTATGCGTATTCAAAATTTCTAACTAGTGACGTTGTAATCTGTTATAAGCAAAGGGAAAAAGCCAATATCATTTCTCATATGGAGCTCATCGGTAATGTAGAAGGAAAAAATGTAATCCTTGTAGATGACATGGTAGATACTGCCGGAACACTAACAAAAGCTGCTGATTTGATGAAAGAGCGAGGAGCCATTTCAGTACGTTCAATCTGTACTCATGCACTGCTTTCAGGAAATGCATATGAAAAAATTGAGGAATCGCAACTCGAAGAATTAATCGTTACCGATTCTATCTATCCGAAAGTTAGCCACCCTAAAGTAAAAGTATTATCTTGCGCCCCATTATTCGCTGAAGTGATGAAAAATGTTCATTACAATCATTCGATAAGTTCAAAATTTATTATGTAAAAGCAATTTCATGAAGTCGATTACTATTAAAGGATCCAAAAGAGATAGCCTAGGGAAGGTCGCGACCAAAGCCTTACGTAATGCTGATAAAGTTCCTTGCGTATTGTATGGAGGTGAAACCCCACTCCATTTTTCCGCAAATGAACTTGATTTCAGTAAATTAGTTTACACATCTAATGCCCATACCGTTGTGCTTGACATCAATGGAGGTCAAAAAATAAATGCCATTTTACAGGACATTCAATTTCACCCCGTAAACGACAAAATTTTACATGTTGATTTCTATCAACTTTACGAAAACAAAGAGGTGAAAATGGAAATACCCATTATAATTGAGGGGTCTGCTCCTGGAGTTATGCTAGAGGGGGGCAGCTTGGAATTCATTAATCGTAAACTCAAGGTAAGGGCGCTACCTAAAAATTTGCCCGATTCTATAAACATTGACATTTCATCACTCAATCTTGGGGATAAAATTTCTACTTCAGAGCTAGAAAGTGAAGATTTCACCATCCTACATCCCGATAACACAGTAGTTTGTAAAGTAAGAACTTCTAGGGCTTCAATGATTATTGAAGAAGAAGAAGAAGGATTAGAAGAAGAAACCACTGAAGAAGGAGAAGCTAGTGAGGAAAGAGAAAGCAATTCTGGAGAAGAATAAACTAAAGAACTTCAATCAATTATACAAAAAAGCATCTCATCTTGAGATGCTTTTTTTAATTTTACGATATGATATTAAAGTGGTTTTTTGGTAAATCAAAACCGATTGAGATGAAAAAATACTTAATTGTAGGTTTGGGAAATATAGGAAATGAATACCTTAAAACCCGTCACAATATTGGTTTTGAAGTAATCGATTTTATGGCCAAAAAGTTTGAAGTTCAAATGACCAATCTTAAATTGGCGGCAAAAGGAAGTTTTAACCACAAGGGCAAAAAAATCATTCTTCTCAAACCTTCTACCTATATGAACCAAAGCGGTAAATCGGTCAGGTATTGGGCTTTAAAGGAAAATATAGCCCTTCCGAATATTCTCATCATTACAGACGACCTAAACCTTCCTTTAGCATTACTAAGACTCAAAGGTAAGGGCAGTGATGGAGGTCATAATGGACTAAAAAATATAGAATCTCAACTTAATACCACTCATTATCCAAGACTTCGATTTGGTATCAAAAATGAAGATAAAACATTCAATCAAGTTAACTTCGTTTTGAGTAAATTTACCGAAAAAGAAGAGGAAAAAGTGAACAAAAAACTGCCAGAATGTAACGAAATTGTTCTTTCATATACCCAAATGGGCTTGGAAAGAACCATGAATAAGTTCAACACCAAACCTCCTATTGAGAAGTCCTAAAAATTCCTACAATTGAATGAGAAATATTTCCTTCCTTATCTCTGGTGGAAACTTTCCAATAGTAGTATTGGTCAGGATTCAAAGTGAGAGAAATACTATTGGCAGTTAAATTTTCTGCAGCCAAGTTTAAATCATCGGGGTCAGTTCCAAAGTAAACATCATAACTTTCTACATCATTGTCCAAATCAACCACCTCCCACCTCAGGGTTAAAGTTCCATTGTCTAAGCTCACCTGAGAATTGTGTTCAGGGATCAGAAGTTGTGCAGGAAAAGGGAAATGACTGCTGGTAGGGAGCCCCTCCAAATAAAAAGTCCAAACTTCACTTTTGGCAATATTCTCTGTTTGCTCAGATATAGAATTAACCCACCAAGAAAACTGTTTTCCACGTTCCAATACAACACTAGAAGAAAGGCGTAGAGTTTCTTTTTTTTGATCCACATTATTAAGAATATCTCTGACTACCAATTCATATTCGTCGGTATGAAGAGCCTCTTGCCAACTAAAATTTACTTGACTTTGTTGGTCACTCACTTGTATGGCTGTATTGCAATTGTTGTTGTTTTCAGGACCCAGCAACAGGGTTGCTTGAGGATCGGGGATGACTTCCTTTTTACAAGCCGCCAAAATCAAAAAAAGAATGTACAAGTATCTTTTCATCAACGCTTTAAAAGTTTAAAATATTCTATTCTATCTCCTGTAACCACTCGAATTAGATACACACCTGGAGGATAGTAATCCACAGGAATTTGAAAACTTCTATTGAATAGATTGAGAACAACATCCCTTTGATAGAGTACGTCTCCCTGTAAATTGAAAAATAAAACTTCCGCCTGCAATGCTCCACCTCCCACAGAAATATTAACGATTTCTGATGCAGGATTTGGATAAACAGTCGAATCCTCCGAAATATAAATTTCTTTTAAAAACTTACCATGACAGTTCAAGTCTGTGGTAACCTCCAATATATTCAAACCTTTGCTAAGAGCTAGACGATGCCGTCCCGTCTTGAGTGAGTAATTATTATCATTTAGCCTTAGCTTATAATTTTTTCCCCCTGATAAATCTAGGGTTACTGAAAAATCTGTAACGTTAAGTTGCGTAATCACGTTCAATGGGTCCGGTTCGAACAATTCTGTAGCATAACACATTTCAAAATCAGTATTGTTGTTTGAGGTGATACAAATCGTATATTTTCCCTTTGCGAGATTGGGAATCATTATTTCATTTTCATGAGTAAATGACTCTTCCTTTGTAAAGCCATCAGATCCACTAATACTGAGTTTATAATCGAAATGTGCGACAGCTGAAATGGAAATGAAACCATTGTTTTTTCCTTTACAAGTGGGATTTGACTTCTTTAAACTAAAATTATCGTTGGAGTAGAGATCACAAACATCTCCCAAGCCATCCTCATTAGAATCGGATTGATCTGCATTGGGAATAGTAGGGCAATTGTCCAATACATCTGCTATACCATCATTGTCTGTATCCAAAACAACCGTACCTCTGTAACAAACACTAATCGAAAATGAATCCACTGAACCAACTATTAAATCGTCGTACAAGTCAACAATTTCAAGAGTCCACCTGCCTTTTAGATTTTTTCCATTGAAGATCGATAAATCTTCTTGGGGTCTATACGACCCTGTAAAAGGGGGCAATGCAAATACAATCGACCCAGTGGCTTCCTGATCAAAAACCGTGTTTTTGTAATCATCCTGATCATCACCAAGATTTTGAGATAATTTGACTCTGTTATTGTCGGGGGCTACTAGGTAAAGAGATATATCCCCAATATAACTGTGATCTATGGATACATTCACATTGAGGTCTTGGATTATTGCCTGATCATTTATGTCCAGGTCTACAGCTGTAGTTTTCGCAAACCCCCCTATGGCATCAATTATTTGAGTAGGTAACCCGCTGGTACTGTAAGTACCACAATTGACCGTAAAAGTCCTAAAAGTTCCAACTTCAGAATAGGTCCCTTCACCACAATCATTAACGGGCTTTACCCTCCAAAAATAGGAAGTTGAAAAGTTCAAGCCTCCTATGTCGGTTGAAGAGGAATTGACCGTTTTAATATCGCTTAAACTCGAAAAAACTTCCGATTTGGAGACTTCAACAATATATTCGTTTGCGTTTAGAAGGGCTGTCCAACTCAGACTTACTGTTCGACTCACTTCCTGATCTGGATTGGTCGGGGCTAAGAGTTGAATACCCTGAAAATTATCTTGCCTGATTCTTACCTCAAGATCGATAGAACGGGTAAGGGTCTGGCCAGATGTCATGAGTGTCAAGGCTAAGTCCTGAGATGGGAGGTTTTCAAAACCAAAAACCTTTATTGTTCCTGACACATCAGCACTGGTCAGCTCGGATTCTGAAAACTGAACTGAAAGCACTGAAGGAAGTCCACTAAAACTCAAACTCACCTTTTCATCAGTATCCGAAAAAGTCTCAAAATCAAATGCAAAAGTCACCTCATCTTGGCAAGCCTCTTGATCATAGCTCTCAAATGTCAGTACAAAGGGAGCTGGAATGATTTTAATGTCGTGAGTATTTACAGCAAAATAAATAGAGTTTTCCGGTACAATTTTGATTCTGACCTGATCAGAATTAATTCCCCCAGGCACAGTTATCAACTCCTCCCCATCGTTAGGTGTGGATAAAAGCAATGGATTTGGAAAGGTCTTTCCACCATCTGTAGACAAGAATATGGATACGAATTTTGTATTGATAGGGGCCTGATCTGTTTGGGCTACCTCCCAGGACAAAGTTTGTTTGGATCCAGCCTCCCAAAGAATTCCATCTTGATTTTGCGAACTCACTTTAAAGGGCCCTGCATCGGAAATAACTTTAAGCACTTTAATATCGAAAGCCATCCTTCCTTTTGCATCTGCTAGTACAGGAAAACGATCTCTTACTGTTACTGCCCAAGTCAGTATCCTATCAACCATAGAAACAGTTTCCCATCGACTGCCTGTCTGTGGATTGACCATTGTCAAACTTCCATCCAAAACCGCATCAATTGCAGGGATAACTCTGATGGGACTTATTGAGGGTGGCAGTGATCTTGCCTGAGCACCCAAATGATTATAAGGTCCAAAATTGGATGCATCCACTTGACCTGCATCCAATTGCTCCCAACAATAAAACAATGCATCACCATCAGGATCGCTTCCAGAGGCTTTTAACTCATAGGCTGTTCCAATGGGCAAGGTAAAGTCACGATCTGCAGAGGCAATGGGAATTTGATTTTCATTTATGGCCGAGGAGTAACAAGTTTGTGTATCAGTATATTGGTTGATATTATGGATGCTGTGATAATGAAAATAAGGATCACTATGACGCTGAACATTATCCAAGCCTACAACACCAGCATACCCCATGATGGTCGATCCACTTCCAGGTTCTGTGCTGAAGCCTTCAAACTCATTACTATGGGAAAAAGTGTGATATGCTCCAAATTGATGCCCCATTTCATGGGTCACATAATCAATATCAAAATGATCATTTAGAAAAGGATCGTCTGCAGAACCCTGAAAAGGGTGAGAACTAAAAGCTCCCCCTTTGACCCCATTTCGGCAGACACTTCCCACAGTACCGGCATTACCGTTTCCAGAATCACTGCTATAAGCGAACAGATGACCTATATCATAATTCTCTTCACCCAATACTTCGTCCAAAGTCTCTTGAGCTTGAACATTTAAATCATTCGTATATGGGTCAGAGTCAACATTGGGATAGATCAAATCAATTCCTGATACCAACTCCAAATGTATACCCAACTCCGTTTCAAAGACTTCATTTACCCTATTAATGGTACTGACAACAGCCGCATATGCATCCTCCTTGTTAGTCCCATTAGAGGGATCGTCGTCTCCCCAAAAAGAGGTATAACCCCCAGTTGCTGAAATTGCCAGTCTAAAGGTTTTTATGACCCCCGAATTTGCTTTTCTAAAACTTTTACGATCAATATTAGAAAAACTTTGATCTTTCCAGTTATCCTTCAAAGATGTGCTACAATTAAATCCTTCTGTCGAAATTTCCAAAGTTCGATTATAAGAAAGGTAACTATTTTGTTTTCCAATCAAAGGCTGTAAAAATCTATTTTCTCCATTGGGATAACGCATCCAAGCATTAATTCCATTAGGAGTATAAGAAAGTCTTATGCGAACATTTGGACGATCAAGGCTTTTTCCAACAAAAGTTCTGATCTCTGGAAATTTTGCTTGTAAGCCGGGCGACAACACAGCTGCTTTTTTAAGTTCAAACACCTCTTCTTTACCCAATTCATTCGGTAAAACCATTTCCAATTTATCTATCCCACCTATAAAATTTAACCCTTTAGAATCAGTCAATGAATTTTTAAACGCATTAGCATCCAAGTTCATATAAAGCCTTTCTTTAAAATCTGAAATGGGTAAATGGCCAACTGGATCATCCAAAGATAGTGACCAAAATTGCTGTGCACTGGCACCCGCTAAACCAATAAATAATGAAGTTAATAAACAAAGACAAAAACGATATATTGTCAAAACCGGTTTTTTAAACTCATAATTTAAAAAAAACAATATTAATCTTGAAGTATTTTAGATGTACTTTTGAGAAATATGAAAATTTTTAGATGAAAGTCATCTATAATATAAATAACTACCGGCCAAAAAAAACAGCAATCCTTACCATAGGAACCTTTGATGGGATTCACGTTGGGCATCAAAAAATCATAGGTGATCTAGTGTCAAAAGCCAAAAAAGAAGATTCATGCTCTATGGTGTTGACCTTTTTTCCACATCCGAGAATGGTTTTACAAAAAGACACCCAACTCAAAATGATTGATACCCTGGACGAAAAGAAAAAACTTTTGGAAAAATTGGGGGTAGAATTTCTAATCGTCCAACCCTTTACCCTGGAATTCTCCAGAATAACGGCCATAGAATATACCAGAGACGTTTTAGTCAACGGACTAGGTATTTCAAAACTAATTATTGGATACGATCATCGGTTTGGAAGAAACCGTGAGGCAACCGTTGAAGACTTAAAACATTTTGGTTTGGATTACAATTTTTCAGTTGAAGAAATTCCGGCCCAAGACATAAATTCTATAGCCGTAAGTTCCACCAAAATAAGAAATGCAATCATGACAGGCAAAATTAAAAAAGCTAACCAATATTTGGGAAGACCCTTTTCTCTGTGTGGAACCATTGTTAAAGGAGACAAAATTGGAAGAAAAATTGGCTTTCCTACAGCCAACTTATACATTGAAGAAGAATATAAACTCAAACCTCAAAATGGTGTTTATCTTGTTCAATGCTATTTTAATAATCAAAAATATTTTGGAATGATGAATATTGGAAAACGTCCCACTGTATTCGGAAAAGAAAATCAAATCGAAACTTATTTTTTCGATTTTGACGGAAACCTTTATGGAAAAAAATTAAATATTGAACTTCTAGAAAAAATAAGATACGAACAAAAATATGACTCGCTAGAATCATTAGGGAATCAGCTCAGCATAGACCAAAAAAGCTGTCAAGAATTAATTCCAAAATACCTTTAAATTTTAATTAATCCATTCGTTTCTTCTACCTTTGCAATGAAAAAAAAATAACATGTTACCGCTTTCATATCTGAGAGAACAACCCGAAAAAATAAAAGAGGGATTGGCCAAAAGAAATTTTCAAGAGCCAGAGCTAGTTGACCAACTGCTTGAAGTAGATCAAAAAAAAAGAAAACTTCAAAGCCAATTGGATCAAACTCTTTCCAAAAGCAATCAATTTGCTAAAGAAATTGGAACCCTTTATAAATCAGGGCAAGTAGAAAAAGCTAATGCGTTAAAATCGCAAACAAATGATTTAAAAACTACTGGAAAAACCCTACAAGAGAGACTCAAAAATATTGAAGTGGCCCTATTGTCCATCAGAACTCAAATTCCTAATGTACCTGACGAAAGTGTCCCCTTGGGGAACTCGGAGAATGAAAATGAGGAGGTTTTTAGCGCAGGAACTATTCCAGATTTAGGCGAAGATGCGCTCCCACACTGGGATTTAGCTGTAAAATACGATTTGATCGATTTTGATTTGGGTAGTAAAATAACAGGTGCTGGATTCCCCGTTTATATAGGGAAAGGTGCCAAACTACAAAGGGCTCTTATTCAATACTTTTTGGACAAAAATACTGCTGCCGGTTATAAAGAATTTCAAGTACCCTACTTAGTCAACGAAGACTCAGGCTTTGGAACCGGACAGTTGCCCGATAAAGAAGGGCAAATGTACCACATTTCGGAAGATGGACTATATCTCATTCCTACAGCCGAAGTCCCTTTAACCAACCTTTTTAGAAATCAACTTTTAGAAGCCAAGGATTTACCCATTTGCCTGACCAGTTACACCCCATGTTTCAGAAGAGAAGCTGGGAGTTATGGTTCTAACGTAAGGGGGCTCAATCGTCTCCATCAATTTGATAAAGTGGAAATCGTTAGACTTGAAGAACCTCAAAATTCCCGAGCGGCATTAGACAAGATGATAGATCACATCAAAGGTATTTTAGAAGAATTAGAACTCCCATATAGAATTCTAAAACTATGCGGCGGTGACCTTGGCTTTACTGCAGCATTGACCTTCGATTTTGAAGTATATTCTACCGCCCAAAAAAGATGGTTGGAGATCAGCTCTGTTTCAACTTTCAATAGCTTCCAGTCTGAACGTTTGCAATTGCGTTACAAAGACGAAAATGGGAAAAAACAAACCATTCATACTCTTAACGGCAGTTCACTAGCCCTCCCTAGAGTGGTTGCAGGATTGTTAGAAAACCAACAAACTCAAAATGGAATCAATATACCAAAAGCATTGATTCCCTATACTGGTTTTGAAACAATCAAATGATAGATGATAGTATAAAAGTTACATTTAATATTGTGAAACTGGACGTCGAAAAAAACACCAATGAAAGCAGTTTATCCTAAAAAAAAATTAGGACAACATTTTCTGAATGATTTAAACATCGCCCAGAAAATCGTTAATTTACTCAATAATCAAGATTGTGACCACATCTTAGAAATAGGTCCCGGAATGGGAGTTCTTACCCAATTTCTTATCGCACGGGTCAAAAACTTAAAATTAGCTGAAATTGACATAGAATCCGTAGCTTACCTAGACCTGAAATATCCTGAGATGCAAAAACATATACTCAATGAGGATTTTCTCAAAATGGATCTCTCAAAAACCTTTCAAGGTAAACCCTTTGGCATCATTGGGAACTTTCCTTACAACATTTCCAGCCAAATCGTTTTCAAAATCCTAGAGCACCGTCAACATATCCCATTTTTTTGCGGAATGTTTCAAAAAGAAGTCGCCCAAAGGATATGTAAAAACCCTGGTAACAAAAACTATGGAATACTCTCTGTTTTTTGTCAAACCTATTACCAAACTAGATATCATTTCAATGTTTCCCCGAATGTTTTTTCTCCGACTCCAAAAGTAGATTCTGGAGTACTCTCACTTAAAAGAAAGGAAGGTTTAATAATCGATTTCGATGAGAAGTTACTCTTTAAAATCGTCAAAACTGGATTTCAACAACGCCGAAAGACCCTGAGAAACAGCCTCAAAAGTCTAAACATTCCACAAATTACTTTAGAAGATAGTATCTTTGACCTACGGCCCGAAAAATTGTCCTCGGAGTTATTCATAGAACTGACAAAAAAAGTAGAAAATGCCAAAATTTGAAATCAACAAATCAGGGATAAAATTTATCAAGGATTTGATTGATAGTGGTTTTGACAAAAGACTACGTAGAAAACTTCAAGACCTCCACTACGCCGATATCGCTGAGATCATCTATGAACTCTCCACTGATCAGGCGACCTATCTGGTCAAATTACTGGACAGTGAAAAAACAGCTGATGCCTTAGCAGAGCTCGATGAAGACATCCGAGAGGGCATAATAGAAAACCTTTCCGCCAAAGAAATTGCAGAGGAGATCGAAGAGCTAGATACGGACGATGCCGCCGACCTTATAAGCGAATTGACAGAAGAGCGCCAAGAACGGGTTATGTCACAAATAAGTGATACAGAGCATTTGGAGGACATTCGTGAACTTCTTACCTATGATGAAGACACTGCCGGAGGCTTGATGGCCAAGGAGCTTGTAAAGGTCGATCAGGGACTCAGCGTACTCAAATGCCTCAATGCCATGCGTGCTCAGGCAGAAGAAGTAACGCGGGTACACTCCATTTATGTGGTCGACGACAACAACGTACTCAAAGGGCGACTTTCCCTAAAAGACCTCATTACTGCCAGCTCAGGGGCCATTGTCAAAGATATTTATATTGCAAAGGTTGATTATGTAACCGTAGATCAACCTGGAGAAGAAGTGGCCGATATCATGTCCAAATACGACCTGGAAGCCATCCCTGTGGTCAACACCAAAAAACAACTCATGGGACGCATCACTATTGACGATATCGTTGACCTGATTAAAGAAGAAGCCGAAAAAGACTATCAGTTGGCAGCAGGAATTTCGAACGACGTAGAGGCCAATGACGGTATTTTAGAACTCACCAAAGCCAGATTGCCCTGGCTCTTTCTGGGGCTCTTGGGAGGTTTGGGCAGTGTGTTTATCCTTCAGGATTTTGAACAAGTCATGGAACTACCCGAACTGAGAAGTTTGTTTTTCTATACCCCACTGATTGCCGCAATGGCTGGTAATGTAGGGGTGCAATCCTCCGCTATTATCGTACAAGGATTGGCCAATAATGTCGTTAAAGGATCATTGATCAACCTGCTTTTTAAAGAAATTGGATTGAGCCTAATCAACGGTTTGGCCCTTGCCCTAATCCTCATTCTCTTTGGTGTGATTATCCAACAAGACCTCAGCATCAGCCTAACAATAGCAGGATCCATGATGGGTGTGATCATTATTGCCGCATTGATCGGTACTTTTGTTCCCGTTATTCTCAACAAAAGAGGCATTGACCCAGCAATAGCTACTGGACCTTTTATCACAACTGCCAATGATATCTTTGGTATCTTCCTTTTCTTTTATATGGCTAAAATATTTTTGGGCTTCTAAAATTGCACATCATGAAAGTTTTGCACCTAGAACAAAATCATCCCTCCCTGATCCATGGACTAAAAGCCTTAGGGTTCCAAAACGACCTTGCCTATAGCGATACTGTCGATGAAATCTTGGCTAAAATGGATCAATATGATGGACTCATCATCCGAAGCAAATATCCTATAAATGAAGCTTTTTTGACCCCCGCCAAAAAGCTAAAATTCATCGGTCGTGTAGGAGCAGGACTCGAAAATATAGATCTTAAAGCCTTAGAATCTCGGAACATTAACTTAATAAATGCTCCCGAGGGCAATCGAAATGCCGTCGGAGAACACGCCCTGGCTATGCTTTTGTCTTTGATGAATAGACTTAAAGCGGGACATGCCTCCATACAATCCGGACAGTGGAACCGAGAAGATCATCGAGGCTGGGAACTCTCCGGCAGAACCGTAGGCATCATTGGATATGGTAATACAGGAAAAAGCTTCGCCAAAAGAATATCAGGTTTTGATGTCATAACCCTTTGCTACGATATTTTGGATAATGTAGGAGATCAATATGCCCAGCAAGTGGATTGGGAAACCCTTCAAAATAAGTCAGAAATCATCAGCCTCCACATTCCAGAAACCGATTTGACTCGTGGCATGATCGATAAAAAATTTATAGCGGGGATGAGCCACCCTTTTTGGCTATTAAATACCGCCCGTGGATCGGCAGTGATAACTGAGGACTTGGTAGCAGGCTTGCAGTCCCAAAAAATTATGGGTGCTGGATTGGATGTTTTGGAATACGAAACCCTATCCTTTTCCTCCATTTTCAATAGGGATGAACTACCACAGGCACTACTGTATTTAATGGAAGCAGACCACGTATTGCTCAGTCCCCATGTCGCGGGTTGGACTCGAGAAAGTCATGTCAAACTAGCCAATACCATTATAGAAAAGGTTAAAAAACTGTTTTTTTAGGCCTTTTCCCTGACCACAAACTGAGCAGTATTGAGCGTTCTTTGCTCTAAGAGTATTTCGCCTACTGCATTTTTGATAAAATTGATGGCAGGTTTGTCAAAATGGCGAATCGTATAGAGCGAAACCCCATCGTTAACCTTGACTTTAAACTTCATTTTAAGTGCTTCCAACAAGGATTCCAGTTTACTGTACTTATTGTAAATGCATATAGAAAAACTGATGGCCGAGCTTTGGATCATCTCCACACGCATTTGGTATTGGTGCAAGAGTGCAAAAATCTCACTGATGTTCTCCTCCAGAATAAAAGAAAAGTCCTTTGAGGATAACTTTAATAGAGTTTGGTCATTTTTGACAATATAGCAAGGAACTTCTGGATCGAGGGTTTTTCCCTTGGAAACAGCTGTCCCCAAATCATAAGGGTTTTCAAACGATTTTACATATAGAGGGATTTCCTTACGTTGGAGTGGCTGGATTGTTTTGGGATGAATTACAGATGCCCCGTAAAATGCCAATTCAATGGCTTCACGATAAGAGATTTGATGCAGTAAAACCGTGTCGCTGAACTTTCTTGGATCACCGTTCAATACCCCTGGAACGTCTTTCCAAATGGTCACCGAATGAGCCCCCAAGGCATAAGCAAAGATGGCTGCACTGTAGTCGGATCCTTCCCGTCCCAAGGTCGTGGTCAATCCATTGGAAGCACTACCGATAAAGCCCTGCGAAATAAAAGTACTTCTCCCAATAACTGCCTCTTGAATGGCCGCTTCAGTATCAGTCCAGCACAAATTCGCATCGCGGAAATAGGCATCCGTTTTGATACACTCACGGGCATCCAGCCAATAATTTTCCACACCTTGATTATTCATATAATGACTGATGATGATGGAGGAAATCAATTCCCCAACACTTACCACTTGATCGTAAACCAAACTGTATTCCACAGAATCAGTAGTGTTTAGAAAGCCTATAACGGTATCAAAAAGGGCGTTAACTTTTTGAGTGATCTCTGCATTTTCTACCTCGAACAAATCCCCAATAATGCGATGGTGATTTTCCCTAACCATTTCTATGTTTTTGAGAAACTGCTCCTTATTTTCAAAAAAGTAGTGCACCACTTGCTCCAAGGCGTTCGTAGTTTTTCCCATGGCCGACACCACAATCAAAGTATCTTTAAAACCGGTATGTTGTAAAACACGCAATATATTTTTAACCCCTGCGGCATCTTTGACAGAGGCTCCTCCAAACTTGAATACTTTCATTCTTATGAATTAATTTTTGAGATATAGTTGTCTATGCTTTTTTTGTCCATTTGCACACTTCTCCAATCCTCTGAAATGGAGGCACCACTTTTTTGATAAAACTTAATTGCCGGGAGGTTCCAATTCAAAACGGCCCATTCGACCCGGTTCACTCCCGTATCGTAGGCATGCTCTAAAAAGGCGTTGTACAATTGTGTACCTATCCCATTACTCTTCATCGGCTCTGTTACTATCAAATCCTCCAAGTGAAAAGTAGGCCCTTTCCAAGTGGAATAACGCGGGTAGAAGAGTGCTATACCGACCACTTTATCTGCCACTTCGGCTACAAAACATTCAAATAGGGGACGGTCTCCAAAACCGTCTCTTTCAATTTCGGCCTCAGTAACGATTACCGCCTGTGGTTCCCTTTCAAAGATCGCCAATTCATGGATCAAAAATAAGATAGATGCTGCATCAGACTTAACGGCTTTTCGAATGTTAGCTTTTTTCATAATGTGGCAAAAATAATGTAACAAACTAGCATTATAAGATTTTGTTATATTTTATCACATTTTAGAGTTGAAGTGTAGAAAAAATAAATACACTGACTTTATGTTAACCAGTCAATCAGTGTTTTAAAAAATAATTGAGGCTGTTCGGCATGTAACCAATGTCCGGCTCCCATAATTTCAATTATTTCAGCTTTGGGGAAATATTGTAAAATCATCTCCTTATCTTTATGTGGGTTGATGTAATTGGAATTCCCCCCGAAGAGAAAAAGGGTGGGTTTGTGGAATGAGTTTTGGGACACAATGGCAGCACCTATGGATTCTACGGCATTTTTTAATACGGCGATGTTGGGACGAAATCCCAATTGACCTTCGGAAACCCAATGTAAATTTTTAAGCAAAAACTGACGGGTGCCCAGATCAGGTATGTAATTTTCTAAATGCTCGGCAGCGACCTTTCGGGAACTGATCTCTTCAAAGTTTAGGGTACTCAATCCCGCCAAAATTTTTTGGTGATGGGGGGCATAATATTTAGGGGCGATATCGGCGATGATCAATTTTTGGATACGATCCGCATGTTCCAAAGCAAAACCCATGGCAGTCTTACCACCCATGGAATGTCCCAATAAAATCACTTGAGACAATCCATGATGATCCAAATAAATCCGTAAATCCTCGACCATAGAATCATAATCAAAAACATCACTCCAAAAGCTCCTACCGTGGTTTCTTTGATCCACCAGATGAACGCAATAGCCTTTTTCTACTAGGTTTTTGGCTTGGGATTTCCAATTGTCACCCATTCCTAAAAAACCGTGCAAAATGATCAAATGATTGTCTCCCGAACCTATGATATTGGAATTTAGGATATACATCAACTCAGGCGTTGCAAATACATGGGAATAACATTTTCGAAACCCAAATATAGGGACTCGCAGACCAGTGCATGTCCAATGGAAACCTCCAACAGCTTGGGGATGTTTTGAGCAAAAAAGGCAATGTTTTCTAAATTGAGATCGTGTCCAGCATTGATGCCGATATCCAATTCATTGGCCACTATAGCTGCTTGGATGTAGGGAGCCACTGCTTTTTCAGGATTTTTCTTAAAATTTTGAGCATAAGCCTCGCTATACAACTCTATACGATCTGTTCCTGTTTTTTTGGCCCATTTGACCATCTCTTCCACCGGATCGACAAAAATGGAGGTTCTTATACCATGATTTTTAAACTCACTGATAACTTCAATTAGAAAGTCCTTGTGTTTCATCGTATCCCACCCAGCATTGGAGGTAATGTCATCCTCGGCATCTGGAACTAAAGTCACCTGATCAGGTTGGATCTCTGTAACCAAATCGATGAATTTTGGAATGGGGTTCCCTTCGATATTGAGTTCAGTAGTCAATACAGGGTGCAAACCCAAGGCATCTTCATAACGGATATGACGTTGATCCGGTCTAGGGTGGATGGTTATACCCTCTGCACCGAAGCTTTCCAAGTCTGTCGCTACTTTGATCAAATCGGGAACATTTCCCCCACGGGAGTTTCTCAGTGTGGCGATTTTGTTGATGTTTACACTTAACTGGGTCATGGTTTTTCTATTAGACCCATAAAAATAAGAACTATAACTGGCTTAGTATAAATTTTCCGTGTCAAAAGGCAAGCCCAATAAAGTTTTGTAATTTTACAACCTAAGCTTTTGTGATGAAGATCGCTGTTTTTTGTGCATTTGATACGCCTTCAACAATAGAATTTGCCAAGGCTGCCATTGCTTATTTAGAAAACAAAGGACACCGATTGTCTCTGGACAGTCGCCTAGTAGAAAACCTGCCTCTGGAAGCCAAAAAGTACAATGCTTTCGATGCTAGTACCACTCTAGATTCCGACAATGATTATCTGTTCTCCATAGGTGGAGATGGAACATTATTGCGTTCTATCCCTTTTGTAAAAGACACTCAAATCCCCATATTGGGTATAAATACAGGACATTTGGGCTTTTTGACTAGTCTACAAAAAGAATCACTTAATGAGGCTTTGGACAAATTATTTGATAAAAAATTCAAATTGGTCAAACGCGCATTGCTAGCCGTAGAATTGTCTTCTCCATCATTAAAAATCGATGAATTTGGTTATGCACTTAATGAAATTAGTATCAACAGAAAAAACACGACTGCCATGTTGAGTATCGCTACCGAAATCGACAAGGAATTTTTAACCACATATTGGGCCGATGGGCTAATCATTGCAACCCCTACCGGTTCAACAGGATATTCATTGAGTAGTGGAGGACCTATTTTGAAGCCAGAAACCGAGGGAATTGTTCTCAATCCGATAGCCCCTCACAATTTGAATATCAGACCGCTGGTTGTTCCAGATAAAGTAGAAATAGAAATTAGGGTAGATGGCCGTGGTGAGGATCATTTATTATCCTTGGATTCACGAATTTTTACTATCAAAAACGGAACTCTGATTTACATTAAAAAAGCCCCTTTTTCTATCTTTACTGTAGAACTGGAAGGGGACAATTATTTTAAGACTCTTCGTAAGAAGCTTTTTTGGGGTTATGATGCCCGCAATAGGCAATAATTCTATCATTTGAAAGTTAAAGATTATGGGTAATAATGGATAAAATTAATGCCCCTAATTTTTATACCCTAAACTTAAATGAAAAGGTTTTGGCTTTTTATCGTTCTCCTATGCTTTAATCTTCCCTCTAAGGCTCAATTTCATCAAGTAGGTGCTTTTTTTGGAGCAAGTAATTATATTGGAGATGTTGGAGCTACAAATTTCTTATCTCCCGAAAACCCAGCTTTCGGTTTGGTTTACAAATGGAATCGCACCACCCGATATTCACTTCGCGCCAACGCTATGGTTACGAATATCAAAAAAAGTGATTATTCACCAGTAGATTTTGCGCGATTCAATCGAAAATACAGATTTGAAAATCAGATCATGGAGTTTTCGGTGGGAGCCGAAGTCAATTATTACGATTTTAACCTTCATGCAAATGATAAGAAAATAGCACCTTACTTGTTTTTAGGGGTAGGTTTTATAAGGTATAATTTGTTTTACCATGAACCAAAAACCTTGGAAAATATAGATTATGGAAAAGGATCTAATATTGCATTACCAGCCATCATTGGCGCAAAAGCTAACATATCCCCTTTTATAGTATTAGGGCTTGAGTTAGGAGTACGTTATACTTTTACAGATAATTTAGACGGAAGCTATCCTGAGACAGAAGATAGCATTACAAATGATTTAAAGTTTGGAAATTTACACAATAATGACTGGTATGTTTTTACTGGTTTAACAATTTCATTTACCTTTGGCGA
>CAJWLL010000026.1 GCA_913043275.1 uncultured Flavobacteriaceae bacterium
TGTATATTATCTTCAAAACAATTTATTTTGAAGTATGAAAAAAGGTATTTCTTGCAAAAATATTTTTAAAAGTTATGGTGATTTAAGTGTCCTTAAAGGGATTGATATAAAAATAGATCCTGGGGAGATTGTTGCTATAGTAGGCCCCTCTGGTGCAGGAAAAACAACCCTATTACAAATATTAGGAACCCTAGATTCTGCTGATCTCAATATAAAAACTCAAATAGAAATTGAAGGTATAGATTTACAAAAAATGGCTCCAGCTCAAATGGCTGAATTCAGAAACAGTTATTTGGGTTTTATATTTCAATTTCACGAACTCCTACCAGAATTCACAGCTCTTGAAAATGTATGTATACCTGGTTGGATAGGAAAAAATGATCCTCGAAAACTAAAAGAAAAAGCCAAAGGATTATTAGGTCAAATGGGGCTTGCCGATCGAATCCACCACAAACCTCAAGAATTATCAGGCGGAGAGCAACAACGTGTTGCAGTTGCACGTGCCTTAATTAATGATCCCAAGGTTGTTTTTGCTGATGAGCCAAGTGGTAATCTCGACTCTCAAAATTCTACCTCCTTACATGAAATCTTTTTTAAACTCAGAGATCAAATGGGTTGTACTTTTGTAATTGTGACGCATAATGATAAATTAGCAAACATGGCTGATAGAAAAATTACACTAAAGGATGGTAATATCATTCCATGAGTCCAAAAGAACTGCAATCTTTTCTCGATTTCAAAGCCCAACAATATGAATCAACAGCATTCATAGCGCATGACCCAATTCAAGTTCCACATCAATTTTCAAAAAAAAAGGATATAGAAATTGCTGCTTTTCTCAGTTCGACTATAGCCTGGGGAAACAGGCTCAGTATTATAAAAAGTGCTCAAAAGATGATGGATATGATGGATCTATCCCCCCATGATTTTATCCTTAATCATCAAGAAAAAGACTTAGAAAATCTTAAAGGATTTGTGCATCGAACATTTAATGAACAAGACTTGATGCTTTTTGTAAAAGCATTGAAAAATATTTATACAAACCACAATGGATTGGAAAGCCTTTTTTCTTCAAATAAAATCAGCCTTCAAGATCGCATTCATGAATTCAAAAAAACTTTTTTTGAAATAGATCACTTCCCAAGAACACAAAAACATGTATCTGATCCCAAAAAAGGATCCGCTGCCAAAAGAATAAATATGTTTTTAAGGTGGATGGTGAGATCCAGCGAAAAAGAGGTTGATTTTGGGATTTGGAAAGACATCTCAACATCTGAATTATCTCTCCCGTTGGATGTTCATACTGGAAATATAGCTCGAAAACTGGGTCTTTTGAAAAGAAGACAGAACGATGCTAAAGCTCTATTGGAACTAGATACTGTGCTCAGAAATTTTGATCAAAAAGACCCTGTAAAATATGACTTTGCGCTCTTTGGGTTGGGGGCCTTTGAGAAATTCTAAAATATTAAAGGTCTAATATAAACTCTTTTTTACTCTTGATTTTATATTTTTGTAGTATTGTAATTTCTTAATGAAGATACTTCTAAAAAATGCCACAGTATTAAATCCTCAAAGTTCCCATCATTCTTCCCGTCGAGACATTCTCATTTCAGCAGGTATAATCGTCCAAATTTCCGAAACTATAAAAGCTGATAAAGAAACTAAAGTATACACATTTGAAAATCTTCATGTTTCTTGCGGTTGGTTTGACAGCGGTGTTTCTTTTGGCGAACCAGGATACGAAGAAAGAGAAACCCTTTCTAATGGCTTGGAAGTGGCAGCAAGATCCGGTTTTACTAAGATATTACTAAATTCAAACACCTACCCCGTTCCTGACTCTAAATCGATCATTGGACATTTGATCAAAATGGCCAGAGGATCAACCACATCACTCTATCCTTTAGGAGCCCTAACAGTTGAATCCAAAGGAGAGCAAATGGCTTCGCTTTATGATATGTTCACAGAGGGAGCAATAGCTTTTGGTGATCATAAAAGCCCGATTCAAAAAGCAAACCTGCTTAAAATAGCGCTGCAATATTGTCAAAGTTTTGAAGGAATAGTGATCTCTCACCCTATAAATAAAGAACTTGCAGGTAAAGGAGTTATGCACGAGGGGATTACCAGTACCCGAATAGGCATGAAAGGAATTCCTTCAATGGCTGAATCGGTTCAAATTGCAAGAGATCTTGAAATTTTAAAATATGCTGGAGGAAAACTTCATATATCCAATATCAGTACAGAGGCAGGAGTTGATTTGATTAGAAAATCCAAAAAAGATGGACTAAACCTCAGTTGCAGTGTTGGGCTACCACAGTTGATCTTTGATGAGGTTGAACTGGAAAGTTTTGACCCAAATTTCAAAGTATACCCACCCATTCGATCTAAAACAGATCAACAAGCCCTCAGGGCTGGATTATTGGAAGGCACCATTGATATGATAAGCAGCATGCACGAGCCAATTAATATTGAATATAAAAAGTTGGAGTTTGAAAATGCACTTCCCGGTTGTTTAGGACTAGAAAGCTGCTTTGGTATTCTGAACAAAGTTTTCCCACTGGATAAAGTCTTGAGTTTCCTAACTCGTGGGGTAAAGTGTTTTGGAATACCTGAATCTAATATTGATGTTGGAGCAGGTGCAGATTTAACCCTTTTCAACCCTGAAAAATCATATAGCTATAATGAGAAAGATTTAAAATCTACATCAAAGAACAGTCCCTATCTTGGATTAAAACTCCAAGGCAAAGTTTTGGGTAGTTTTAACAATGGGAGACTTACGCTAAATGATTAATTAGTCATGTTATCATTTAAAGTCAGAAAAGCAACCACAGGAAATGCTCCTCATCCTTGCATCATGCTTTTACATGGTTATGGAAGTAATGCCGATGATCTTTTTTCTTTTTCAGACTATTTAGCAAATCATTTTACAATTATTTCACTCGAAGCCCCACTGGAAACTCCCTTCGGAGGGAAAGCCTGGTATTCAATTCATTTTGATGCGGCACAAGACAAATGGTCTGATATCGAGGAGGCTAAAAAATCCCTAGCCTACATCTCTCAGCAATTGGAATATTTCATAAAAGAATATAATTTGAATTCTAAAGACATCTGTTTAATGGGTTTTAGCCAAGGAGCCATACTTAGTTGGTCACTTTTGTTAGATCAGCCCGATCAATTCAGAAGAGCTATTTGTATGAGTGGATATATCAATACTAAACTTTTGGAAAAACCCTTAAATGAATACCAAAATATTTTGGCTTATGCTTCCCATGGCACCAACGACCCAACGATTCCTTATAATTGGGCAGACTCAAGTATAAAACATCTGAGAGCGAATAACACCAATATAATTTTTAACTCGTACCCTGATGAACACAATGTATCCCAAGAAAACTTTAGAGATTTGTTGGAATGGTTATCAAAAACTAATCTGGATTAGGGTATAAAAAATGCTCTTTCAATTCAAAATTGAGTCCATTATTTTTGTCTATTTTATAGGTCAAAAATATTTCTCCCCAATGGGTCCCATCCGAAAAATCAGCTATAATCCAATTGTGGTTTAGCACCTTTACTTTGTTAATTAGAAAAGTACGTCCCATAGAAGCATATGGTATCAAGTTGTTATTCTCACGCAACAAATTTGTTTCATAAAGCTGGTCCTTAACATGACTGGCAATATTTTCAATAATTAAGTTTTCAAAATACCGTAAGGCATATTCATTTCCTTCTAAATCAAAGTCATTTTGTTCATCCAATCTAAGCTGAAGTCTAAATATAGAGTCTTTTAATTTTTCATTATGTTCTTTTGAATAGGTCCATTTTTCCATCAAATCATCAAAAACCTTTTTGGAATTGATCATTTGAAAAACAAGGATCAAAGTTGTAAAAACAAACAGATAAAGGATAAGATGTTTTTTCATTTAAATCAATTAAAAATGACTTATTTAATCACAACAGATTTGCCTGAATAACTTCCTTGAGGTAAATTTATTGTAATTTCTGAGAGGCCCTCTTCAGAAATCCATCTGGAATCAAAACTCTCCCCACCTTTTTCAAACTTTTTAGATACCTTAAGAAGAAGTAAGCTTAATTCCCTGTTAGGATCACTAATAGTAATACTATCAATCTGTTCATTTTGATTCATTTTTATCATCAAAATACAGGGAGCGGTAGCTTGAATCTTAAAAGCCTCCCCTACAAGTAACTGAGCTGCTTTATAAAAAACGGCTTGGATAAGGTTCAGGCTAGTATTATGAACCGCTTGTAAATAAGGAGTATTAGATAGTATTTCTATAGGATTAAGTTCTTGCTTATTTTTCAATTCAAGTAAATCAGTATTTGGTCTTACGATGTATTCATAGGTCTCATTATCAGGTGACTCACCATGATTGATCCAAGCTTTAAACACATCTTTAACGATGATTTCTTTAGAAGAATCTATCTGCTTACTGATTCTCCACCAAGAACCTTTTTCTAAATCATTCATTACAGAAACATCTTGAGGTTTGGGTAAAAAGTAAGCGATTTTATCGTGGTGAATCCAATCAACATCCTGATACATTTGTGTCCCCCTATCGAGTTTTCGATGCTTGCCTTTAGATGAAATACTAACCTTTCCGTTAAGTAGGCATTGGTTTAAAGTGGTGTTTACCTCATTTTTGGATTTCGAAGAAATACCTGAACCTAAACAAACGTATTGCTCGTCGAAGAAAAACCATGCTTTTCTGGCCACCAATGGATCGTGAATGCTTTTAAAATCAAACCCTACTACACCATAGTGTCCATCAGTGGTAGCACCGACAAAATCGGTCAATCCCAATTTCTTGATTTGATTGTGATGCGGCAATTCTTTTTTTTGAACTACAGTCGTTCCGGTAATTCTTTGATAATCCAAAACTGGAGAAATATCGTCATATTCATTACCTTGGATGTAAATATGATTGGCTCCGTCTCCCCTGTGGTGGTTTAACAATCCCTGACTGTTATAAGGACTTTCCATATTCATATTTCGCGAGGAATAAAGCCTGACAGAGGAATAAAAATCAGGTCTTTGAAAAGCAAAATGCTCACTGTTCCAATAGAAAGTGGCGTGTGAAATTGGGGATTCTAAGGCTTCACCAGATCTCAATCCAATGATTTCGTTCATTTCCTCATTCCTGTAATCGGTAAGTGCAATAATTTTATGAGGTATTTCATTATCAAAGGCTTTTGTAGTTCCAGGTCTGGATATACTCCTGTTTTTGGCCCCATAGTCAGGTTTGACACCATAAACTGAATTTTTACAAATACCGTCCAAATAATAGTCAACCAAAATTTTTGTTTTTTCTGTCGAAAAGGCATATTCGGTATTTCTTACATGGTATGCCCATTCAACAAATGCCATTGCCCAACCAAGACCATAAGACAGTATATTGTTGACTCCATCAGTTCTATGGTGAAAACTGTAGTCGTATTTCAATCCCCTTCCATTGGCTTTTAAAAACTCGTTAAAACCTCCTGTATCGGATTTAGAAAAGGTATAACCAAATTCTCCTCCAATCCAGTCTACAAACTTGATTTCATTTTCGATAATTTTTATAATGAATTCAAATTGAGTTTGATGGCCCAAAAAAAGTTGGTTTTTGGCAGCAATAGAACATACTTTGATTCGATCGCCCCCAGGCCGTGAGCCACCTTTGTTGATGTTGGCTCGATTTATGATCTCTTGAGATTTTGTTATCAACTCTTGAGGGATCTCCTCCCCAATAACCAGCATCAATTCGACCATACTGCGCGGTGTCCCAATTTGATTATTCCACCAATTATCCCCAAAAAAATCATTCTCACACCAAAACTTCAAGGCATCTATGATTTTTTTGCATAGGTTTTTGTCCAAATGATATTTTGAAGCCGAAGATTTATAAGCAACTGCCATTCTGACAAGATTACTGAGGTGAATTCTATTGTCAAATCCTTCTCTAGATACATCGCTATAGTTAATATAGGGCCACTTTTCTCCGTCAAAATCAGAAAGAATCGTTTTGATTGTCTGGTCAAAATCTTCTGATGTAGCGTTTGAAGAAGTGCTCAAATGGTCATTGATGATGCTGTGATATATCCTAGACTTTATAATCTCTATGCTATTTTCTTGAGCATTTAAATTTATTAAAACAAGAAGAAAGAGCAGTATGGTCAATTTTACATGCCAACAACAGTCAAAATGTATTTCCTTTAATATCTTCATTTATTTTTGAGAATAGATATGAATATTTATGGGTTATGGACTTACCAAAAAATCAATTCATCGATAAATATCCAAGAATTCTTTTTTTTCCATTTTTTATAGACCGGAGCATCAGGAAATTTCATGTGGTTTATCGCCCGTATCTTTACATCATTGTATCCCTTTAAGTCAACGGCTAGCGTAAAGTCCTTAAAATAAGATATTCTTTCGTCGGGTTCATGTTGGACCGGTATAGACAAATTATTGAGTAATTCGTATTTTCCAATTGGTGATTTACCGTAAACCTCAATTTTTTTTGGATAAACAGTACTCATGTCCAGATTTTCCAGCATACTCAAAGTGACATAATTGATTTTTTCAGCTTCCTTGAGTTTTACCTCAATTTCTAAATCCTCTTTCTTTACTCCCAGCCACGTTTTGGCATCTTCAATACTGGTTCCCCTATAAACCCTTTCCCCTTTTTTCCCGTCAAATATAACCGCCTGATTGTTATTAAAAGTAAAATTGACATGATGACTGATGGAAAATTCATTATCCAAGTTGTTATTAACCTTATGGTCGGTAATATGATTGTTGTTTTTAAAAATCATTTGTTCAAACAGATCACTGTCTTTCCAGCCAACTTTAATCGACTTTGCCCTTAACATTTTGGAATCAATCAACTTAATAGGGTCGTCATAAACAGGGGCACTTTCGTCAGGCTCACTTCCATCCAAAGTATAGTGGATGTTGATATTTTTAACCTGTGGTTCCTCAAATACGATACTGATAGTATCACTAAAGATGACATTCTTATTTAGGATATAAGGGGGACTAAGGCTCAACTTCTCCGAAAATAAATCCGAGGTACCAAAATGAATCAATGAGGGAGTTATGGAAGCCAATTGTTTTTCTTGATTTCTGTCAATTGCAGTATTCCATGCATAAATAGTTTTTGGAGGATTCAGTTGAAGCAAGTTTTGCACCCCTTGATGTGTTACCCTGGTGTTGCAGAGGTTTAATACTTCCAAGGCTAATTTTTCCAGGGAATTCAATGCATCATCACTGATTTTGGTTTGATCTAATCGCAAAACTTTAAGGCGCGTAAATTCCCTTAAAACAAAAGCCATTTCATCATCAAAATTGGTATTGCTCAGATCCAATTCGAGTAGTTGATTTTTGACCTTAACCAACGTTTTCAAATGCTCCCCAGTCAATTGAGGCTTCATGAACTTTACCTTCAGGAGATTGTCGTTCAAGGCGTTGGGTTTGATTCTAAAACCTGTGGCCAACAGCTTTGCCAAATCGCTTCCTCCGGCTGCTTTCACCTGTTCATCTAACCCCCAAAAGGCCATTACATTGGCCTTTAAGGAATCCTTATCGGCCCAACCCATTGCCCCCTCTTTAAGATATGCTCCAGATGTCGCCCAGTGGGTCAAAAGCCATTTTTCTTTTTCGGTCAGTTGGGACTTGTTTTTAGGAGGCATGTGCAAGTCGTCTTCCATGGGCAGACTTATATATTTGACCAAACGTCCTTCTTGAGGATTTTGCGGATCGAACAGACTTCCACTTTCTCCTCCTTTCAAAACCAAATCATAGCGATCCAAACGCAATTCATTTTTGCTTTTGTTGGCATTATGACAACTGATGCATTTGTCTTCAAAAATCACGTGAACCACCTCTTTGTAATAATCGACACTGTCTTTTTGTACTACTAATTTGATATCTTCAAATAAATTGGCTGTAGAGAGATAATCCTCCCCATGAGTGATTTGTCCCCCTTTATGTCCCGCAACCATTAATGCGATTAAGGTCAATATATATGAACCAAAGAAAAGGGTTTCTTTGCCCTTCATTCGATGTAAAAAACACAAACTGAAACTCATTATTAAAGTTACGATACCCGCCCAAAAATGGAATTTAAGGGTGTTAAAATCATAAGCTTCGTCCAAAGAAAGCAAATAACCCAATAGACTGGCCATGAATGCTCCGGCAAAAGAAAAGTCAACGCCTATACGAATGGCCTTTTCAAGAGTCACCTTTTGAAGCTTTGAAATGAGCACCAACAAAAAAGTCATCAATAAAGACCCTATGGGCAGGTGAAGCACCAAAGGGTGAAATTTACCTATATATTTTAATATTTCTAAACTATAATCCACCAGGTCAACTTGATAGTATATCTCTTTTCACTTCACCTGAAACGTCAGTTAGTCTGAACCTCCTACCTTGGGTTTTATAAATCATTTTTTCATGATCAACACCAAACTGATGGAGTAAGGTTGCTTGCAAGTCATGGACATGCATGGGGTCTTTGACAATGTTATATCCAAAGTCATCAGTCTCTCCATAACTGAATCCGGGTTTGATTCCCCCTCCTGCCATAAAAATGGTGAAGGATCTTGGGTGATGATCTCTGCCATAGTCATTGTCGGTAAGTCTCCCCTGACAGTAGTTTGTTCGGCCAAATTCTCCACCCCAAATCACCAAGGTGTCTTCCAACAGCCCTCTTTGTTTAAGGTCCATTATTAAGGCAGCTGTTCCTTGATCCACATCCTCTGACTGACGTTTGATTTGCGCAGGGAGATTGTCGTGTTGATCCCAGCCCGTATGGTACAACTGAACAAAACGTACATCCTTTTCTATCAAGCGACGGGCCAAAAGACAATTTGCGGCATATGTGCCAGGTTGATAAGAGTTTTTGCCATACATCCGCAAAATATGATCCGGTTCGTCACTAATATCCATTACATCAGGGACTGAGGTTTGCATTCTATAAGCCATCTCGTAATTTGAAATGCGACTGTTAATTTCGGGATCACCAAATGTTTTTTCTTGCGATTCATTGAGAACGGCCAAATGATCCAACATGTTTCTTCTTTCGCTTTTGGAAACTCCTTCAGGATTTTGCAGATACAAAACAGGATCTTTACCAGAACGGAATTGTACTCCCTGATGCAGTGAACTTAAAAAACCATTGCCCCACAAACGTGAATACAAGGGTTGGGGTTGAGGCTTGCCATTACCAGTAGAAAGTAAAACGATAAAGGAAGGCAAATTGTCATTTAGACTCCCTAAACCATAGCTCATCCACGAACCTATACTTGGCCGACCTGGCAATTGGGAACCAGTTTGAAAAAAAGTAATTGCTGGGTCATGATTAATCGCCTCAGTATGCATCGATTTTACAAAACACAACTCGTCCACAACTTTAGAGACATGCGGCATCAAATCACTCACCCAAGCGCGAGATTCCCCATATTGCTTAAAATTATAAAGACTTCCTGTGACGGGAAATTTGTCTTGACTAGCAGTCATACCAGTTAATCTTTGCCCTTTCCTAATCGAATCGGGTAAATCCATTCCCCGGTATTTGTTTAGATAAGGCTTAAAATCAAACAAATCCAATTGTGAGGGTCCTCCACTTTGAAAAAGATAAATCACCCTTTTGGCCTTGGGTGCAAAATGAGGTAGAGGTAATGGACCAGCTTGTAATTGAGGACCCAAAGAATCAGGAGAAGTCATGTTAAACGGATCGAGCAAACTTCCCAAAGCTAAACCGCCAATACCAAATCCCATATTTTTTAGAAAATGGCGACGGTTGTTGTTTTGAAAATATTTTTTTAATTCTTGCATTAGCTAGCTTTTTTGAGAGGTTTCATCTAAATTATAAATTAAATGAGCTAGAGAAATATAGCTTTTCATTTCTAAATCAATTTTACTCATTTCGGCTGTTTTTTCTGCGTAGATCTCCCATACTGTATCCCGATAATCGATCATTTCGGACAAGGCCTTTCGGCTAGGTTTTCGCCCAGTAATTCGCCTATGAAGGGCAACAATTCTATCTTTATCTCTTTTAATTTCACTTTTGAGGATCAATGAGGCAATGGCCTCAGCTGCATTTTGAACCTGTGGATCATTCAAGAGAATCAGAGATTGCAAAGGTGTACTAGTTTTCTGACGCTCTACAGTGCAGTAATCTCTAGTGGAAGCGTCGAAAGTAATCATACCTGGAGGAGGGACAGTTCTTTTCCAGTATGTATAAAGGCTTCTACGGTATTGATTTCCATTGATCGATACAATATAGCGCTTAAGGGAATTGGATGTACTCCCTCCGGTCATTTCATCCCATAAACCTGGTGGCTGATAGGGTTTAACACTGGGACCACCTATTCGGTCCACAAACAAACCACTACTTACCAATACATTGTCTCTTATCATTTCCGCTGTAAGCTTTTGTCTTGGAAAAACAGACAAATATTGGTTTTTAGGATCAATACTCAACTGTAAAGCATTAGGTTTACTAGATTTTTGATAGGTTGAGGACATGACTATTCTTTTGATCATCTTTTTAGTATCCCAGCCCTCTTCCATAAAAGTCACCGCCAACCAATCCAATAATTCTGGATGGGTAGGTAATGACCCTTGATTTCCAAAATCAGAGGGTGTGGCTACAATACCCATGCCAAAAAATTGTTGCCACAGATTATTCACCGCTACCCTCGATGTTAAAGGATTTTTAGGATCAAAAAGCCATTTTGAAAGCCCTAATCGATTCTTAGGGAAATGAGCTTCAAAGTTCAAGATATTGCTTGGCATTCCCCCTTCAACTTTATGCTCTGTAGGAGAGTCATAGGCTCCACGATTCAGAATGTAGGTATTTCGTAAACTCTCTACCTCTTCCATGACCATTACCTCCAACTCTGGTATGCTGTCTGGCATTTTGATAAAAGAAAGTTCTTCTTTTACTGTACTTTGATCAAGTTTCAAGTTTGGTCTAGGTGCTTTATTTTCGTAGGAAATTCTACCTTCTTCGTCAATTCGGTTGAAAAAGTCAAATAAATTAAAAAAATCTTTTTGGGTGAGCTCATCGTATTTGTGGTCATGACAACGCGCACATTCCATTGTTAATCCCATCAATGATTTGGCTGTAGTTACGACACGATCCGCAACATACTCAACACGGTATTCCTCCTCAATTACACCCCCTTCTTGGGTTATCATATGATTGCGGTTAAATCCTGTGGCTAATATTTGTTCTTTGGTTGCAGTAGGTATCAAATCACCCGCTAGTTGCCAGGTAATAAATTTATCATAGGGAAGATTTTTATTATATGCATGAATCACCCAATCACGCCATGGCCACATTGTTCGTTCAGTATCATCTTGATATCCATTCGTGTCTGCATATCGTGAGATATCCATCCATATTGATGCCATACGCTCTCCATAGGAAGGAGATTGCAGTAAACGATCCACTACCTTTTCATATGCATCATCAGAAAAGTCATTAAGAAAATTATCAATTTCACTAATTGAGGGTGGAAGCCCTATAAGATCAAAATACAAGCGTCGAAGCAGCATCTCTTTGGGTGCTTTAGCCGATGGCTTTAATCCTTTTTTAAACATTTGATTGGCAATAAAACGGTCAATTGTATCGGTGCTCGAAATGTCAAAATTATTTGCTATGGGATTACTTTTTACAGGAGGATTATATGCCCAGTGAGTATCCCATTCAGCACCCTGTTCAATCCACCTTTCAATGATTATTTTCTCTCTTTCGGTCAAAACTAAATTAGATTCTGGTGGAGGCATCTGGTGAGAAGCTCGAGTTGAACGAATGCGATTAACCAACTCACTCTTATTCGTATAACCAGGAAAAATAATCTGTTTACTGTTATCTTCTATACTTGGTCTGTACCAGTTATCCTTAATATCCAGCCTAAACTCACCCCGAACAGATTTGGGATCAGGGCCATGACATGTGTAACATTTGTCAGAAAGAATCGGTTTAACATCAAAATTATAGCTGATTTCTTCAGGTACAGGGCCATTGATGTTATCTCGATCCACAATATAACTGAGAAGAACCGTTTTACTTTCGGGTTCATCTTTAAAGAAATACTTAACACCAAAAGCAAAAACAAAGGCACCTATAAAAAACAATTGAGGTGTAAATTTTTTCAATAATTTATGTCTTTTTTAAAATTATAGCACAATTTACTAAAATATTGGAATAAACATGAAAGTCAAAACACTCTCAAATCTTTTGATAGTTATATAAAAGTATTAGTTTGCGAAGAGAGGTCGGCCTTCCATCAATTGATTGACTTCTTTTGCTACAGCTTCAATGCTTTTCTCATCCTCAGGATTGGAAATCACCCGATCAATTAAGTTCACTATGGTCTCCATATCCGCTTCTTTTAGTCCACGAGTGGTAACTGCAGCCGATCCAAATCGAATTCCAGAGGTCACAAAGGGGGATTTATCATCAAAAGGAACCATATTTTTGTTGGCAGTAATATCCGCCTTAACCAAAGCCTGCTCAGCTGCTTTTCCAGTAATGTCCTTGTTTCGCAAATCAATCAACATCATATGATTGTCTGTTCCTCCAGAGATCAAGTTATAACCTATTTTTAAGAAAGCCTCTGCCATGGTGCTCGCATTTTTCCTTACCTGTAACATATAATCTTTAAAGCCAGGGGTCAAAGCCTCACCAAAAGCAATTGCTTTGGCGGCCACTACATGCTCCAAGGGTCCTCCTTGGTTGCCAGGAAAAACAGCCATGTCCAACAAATAGGACATCTTTCTTAAAATGCCATTTTTTAGCGCAATGCCGAATGGATTATCAAAATCCTCACCCATCAAAATAAGTCCTCCTCTAGGACCTCTTAGTGTCTTGTGAGTTGTAGTGGTCACTACGTGACAATAAGGAATTGGATTGGAAAGCAATCCAGTAGCAATCATGCCAGATGGATGCGAAATATCGGCCAATAAAAAAGCGCCTACTTGATCTGCAATAGCCCGAAACCTTTTAAAATCAATATCTCGTGAATATGCCGAAGCCCCTGCAATAATCATTTGTGGTTGCACTTTCTTGGCGATGGCCAAAATATTGTCGTAATCCAATATTCCTGTATCTTTTTGAACACCGTAAAAGTGGGCTTTGTATAAGCGTCCAGAGAAATTAACTGGAGAACCGTGGGTTAAATGTCCGCCGTGAGATAAGTCAAACCCTAATATTCTATTACCCGGTTTTAAAAAAGCATGAAATACCGCCGTATTGGCTTGAGAGCCAGAATGCGGCTGTACGTTGGCATAGGTTGCACCAAACAATTCCTTGGCGCGATCTATAGCAATTTGTTCTATTTGATCCACAACCTCACATCCACCATAGTAACGTTTACCGGGATAGCCCTCTGCATATTTATTAGTCAATACAGATCCCGTAGCCTCCATTACGGCAGGACTGGTAAAGTTTTCAGAAGCAATCAATTCAATACCATTCAACTGGCGTTGATTTTCTGAATTAATCAAATCAAAAATAGTATTGTCTCGTGCTCTCATCGTTCAATAAAATTTGGAATTCAAAAATACGTTTTTAATAAAATCTTGATTATTTATTACTAAATTAAATTTGAAATATTTTTAACAGTTCAGAAATAAAACTAACCCACGAAAATAAAAGACTAAAATACAATTTCTTAAATAAGATAAATCAAGAATTAAATCTTAATAAATTGGCTAATTTGTAAATAACAATTAATGAAAATCCTTAATCAATCGCAAATCCGTGAGGCTGACCACCAAACCATTAATAGAGAACCCATTCCCTCCATTGCTTTAATGGAAAGGGCTGCAAAAGCCTGTATCGGGTGGTTGGTGGAACGCTATGATAAGACCCAATCCTTTTGTATAATCTGTGGAACAGGAAACAATGGTGGGGACGGACTGGCCATTTACCGGTTGCTAGCCGAAAAAAAATACCCCTGTAAATTGTTTGAATTTCCACTTGATAACAGTCCAAGCAAAGATTTTATCGAAAACAGAAAAAAAATTAAAATAGGGGAAATTAAAAAACTCACCCTTGAGGCGCTTTGTTCTCTTCCCGAAGAAGTTATCCTTATTGACGCCTTGCTTGGAACGGGAGTAAATCGACCGGTTAAAGGAATTTTAAAAAGAGTCATTCAAGAACTTAATAAACTTCCAAACACCATTTTGTCCATAGACATTCCCTCAGGGCTCTTCCCCGAATTCAATAGTGAAAATTATACTGAAAGAATCGTACAGGCCAATCATACCCTTAGTTTTCAATTGCCTAAACTGGCATTTCTTCTTCCTGAAAAAGGAGGAAAAACAGGTGAATTTCATTTGCTGGACATCAATTTATCGCCCTCTTTTTTGGACGAAGTCAAAACTCCCTATAATTTCTTGACCTCCAAAATTGCAAATACTCTCTATAAATCCACCAATAAATTCGATCACAAAGGAACAAACGGACACCATTTATTGATTGCAGGCAGTAAAGGTAAAATCGGCGCCGCCATACTGGCAGCAAAGGCTGCCTTAAGAACGGGATTAGGGAAATTATCCATACTTACACCTCTATGCGGAGTGGAAATATTGCAAAACAACATTACTGAAGCAATGATAGAATTAAACACAGGAAACAATTGTTTATCAGGATATTATGGTTTAAATTTTGATACAGTGTCTTTGGGCCCTGGCCTAGGGACTAGCGCCGATACTAAAGATTTTTTACATTCATTTTTTACTAAAACTAAAGTCCGTATGGTTATTGATGCTGATGCCATCAACCTAATTGCCCTCAATCCGAAATGGATCAAGAAACTACAGCAAAAAACGATACTTACCCCTCATCCCAAGGAATTTGAAAGACTTGTTGGGCCTTGGGAAGGCGATAAAGATAAATTGGAGCGTCTTATCGATTTCGTTAAACAAAACCAACTCATTTGTGTTTTAAAAGGTGCTCACACGGCAATCGCTCTTCCAGATGGAAACATATGGTTCAATAGCAGCGGTAATACAGGCATGGCTTCGGCAGGAAGCGGAGACGTACTTACCGGCATTATAGGAGGACTGTTGGCGAAAGGTTATACCCCCGAAAATGCAGCCCTTTTAGGAGTCTATGCCCACGGACGTGCTGCTGACATCCAAACTCAATCCCTCTCCCCTCCTTTTATGTTAGCCTCAGACATCATCGACGGACTCAATGATGTTTGGAAGGAAATGGAAAATTTAGCGAAGAAATAGACAATTTGTCAGCTTTTGAAAGGCTAAACAAGACAAAACTGCGGCAATAGAGAGGTGGAATAAATCTTGATCGTTATTTATAAAAAACCGCCATGAATCTGAATAATTTTACCCTAAAATCACAAGAGGTAGTGCAAACTGCCCAGCAGCTGACCCAGCAACTGGGACAACAACAAATAGAAAATGAACACCTCTTTAAGGCTTTATTGGATGTGGATGACAACGTATTACCTTTTGTTTTCAAAAAACTCCAGATTAATTTTTCACTATTAAAAAAACTAGCAAATAGTGCTTTGGATAGCCTGCCAAAGGTATCAGGAGGGGAAATCGCCCTCTCTCCCAATGCCTCCAAAACTCTTATCAAGGCTATCAACATCTCCAAATCCTCTAAAGATCAGTTTGTAGCTACCCAGCACCTATTGGTTGCCCTTTTCGACAATACCGGAAGCATTAGTAAAATGCTAAAAGACCAAGGCGTAACAAAAAAAAGCTTGGAAGAAAGCCTTGTCCAACTTCAAAAAGGTGAAAAAATCACCTCTGCATCTGCAGAGGATCAATACAACTCCTTAGGTAAATATTCCAAAAACCTAAATCAACTTGCTAAAGACGGAAAATTAGATCCTGTGATCGGTCGTGATGAGGAAATCCGACGTTTGTTGCAGATCATTTCTCGCAGAACCAAAAACAACCCCATACTTGTGGGAGAACCCGGAACAGGAAAAACAGCCATTGCAGAGGGATTGGCCCACCGCATCATCGACGGTGACGTTCCCGAAAACCTAAAACAAAAAGAAATATTTGCCCTAGATATGGGTGCGCTTATTGCCGGGGCGAAATACAAAGGAGAATTTGAAGAACGGCTTAAAAGTGTCATCAAAGAAGTCGTAAACAGCAATGGAGACATTCTCCTTTTTATCGACGAGATCCATACTCTGATCGGCGCCGGAGGTGGTGAGGGAGCCATGGACGCGGCCAACATACTCAAACCTGCCTTGGCAAAGGGTGAACTTCGAGCCATCGGTGCCACAACTCTGGACGAATACCAAAAATATTTCGAAAAAGACAAAGCACTAGAAAGACGTTTTCAAAAAGTAGTTGTTGATGAACCCGATACTGAGAGCGCTATTTCTATTTTACGCGGCATCAAAGAAAAATACGAAGCCCACCACAAAGTTCGGATAAAAGACGAGGCCATTATTGGCGCGGTAATACTATCCGGCCGTTACATTTCTAATCGATTCCTCCCCGACAAAGCCATCGACCTAATGGATGAGGCCGCCTCTAAATTAAGAATGGAAATGAATTCCAAACCCGAAGAGCTCGACACCTTGGACCGAAAAATCAGACAGATCGAAATCGAAATCGTTGCCATCAAGCGAGAAAAAGACAAAGAAAAGGTGACCAAGCTCAGCGAAGAACTATCCAACCTCAAAGAAGACCGCAATTCACTTTTCGCCCAATGGAGTAAAGAAAAAGAGCAGGTGGACAAAATCCAACAAGCCAAGCAGGAAATCGAGAACTACAAACTGCAAGCCGACCGAGCCGAACGTGAAGGTGATTATGCTACAGTTGCCGAAATACGCTATGGTAAAATCAAAAATTCTCAGCAAACTCTCGACCGACTGCACCGTAAATTACTAGAATATCAAGAAAAAGAAATTCTTATCAAAGAGGAAGTAAACTATGACGACATCACCGAAGTAGTCGCCAAATGGACTGGTATACCTAGCAACAAAATGCTACAGTCCGACAAAGAACGATTGCTAAATCTAGAAAAAGAAATCCACAAACGCATGGTCGGTCAAGAAACCGCAGTAGAAGCAGTTTCTGATGCCATCCGACGAAGCCGTTCGGGACTGCAAGACCAAAACCGTCCTATTGGTAGTTTTCTATTTCTCGGAACCACAGGAGTGGGAAAAACAGAATTGGCCAAATCCCTGGCCGAAGTGCTTTTCGACGACGAAAAGAACATCACCCGTATCGACATGAGCGAATACCAGGAGCGCCACGCCGTCAGCCGATTGGTTGGAGCACCTCCTGGATATGTAGGTTATGAAGAAGGAGGCCAGCTCACCGAGGCCGTCAGGCGAAAACCCTATTCGGTAGTACTTTTGGATGAAATAGAAAAAGCCCATCCCGACACCTTTAATTTGTTATTGCAAGTACTCGACGAAGGAAGATTGACGGACAATAAGGGGCGAACTGCTGATTTTAAAAATACCATTGTAATCATGACCTCCAATCTTGGAAGCCATGAAATCAAAGCTGAATTTGAAGCCCACGAAGATTTTGACCAAGCCCAAGAAAAAGCCAAAGAAACAGTTTTGCAATTGCTTAAAAACACCATAAGGCCGGAATTCCTTAACCGAATCGATGACATCATAATGTTTTCTCCCCTTACTGCCCGAGAAATCGAATCCATTGTCCGCTTGCAATTCAAAATTTTGGTCAAAAGGCTAACAGAGCAAGAGCTCGATATCTCTGCTTCAGACGAAGCCATTGCCGCACTATCTCAGTGGGGGTTTGAACCGGAATACGGCGGAAGACCTGTCAAAAGGGTGATGCAAAAAAGAGTACTCAATGCTTTAAGCAAGTCCTTGTTGGCTGGAAAAATAGATAACACAAAGCCCGTTTTGATTGATCAATTTGATGGACAAATCGTATTCCGAAATACTGAAAAGACTAAGGAATAAGTTGTTAACTTTACCTGGTGCAAAAGCGAATCAATATACAAAACAAGAAGGCCCGGTTTGAATACGAGTTACTCGATCAATTTACTGCAGGAATTGTCTTGACTGGAACCGAGATCAAGTCTATTCGCAACAGTAAAGCATCCATTGCTGAAAGTTTTTGTGAATTCAACGAAAACGGTGAACTCTTTGCCGTCAACATGTATATTGAAGAATATGCCTTTGGCACTCGTTTTAATCATCGCCCAAGGGGTAGTAGAAAGCTTTTGCTTAAAAAAAGAGAATTAAACAAACTTTTCAAACAGGTGAAAAATTCCGGCTTGACCATTGTACCACTTAAGCTTTTCATCAACGAAAAAGGTTTTGCCAAAATGTTGATCGCTTTAGCTCGGGGGAAAAAACTTTACGATAAAAGAGAAGCCCTTAAAGATTTAGACAATAAAAGGGATTTAGATAGGATTAAAAAAAATTTCAATAAATAGTTTTTCTCACCAAATTATAGTGAACAACCTCAAATTAAAGATTATAAAAATTTTACAACACACAGTAAACCTGCTCTAATCAATCCAAAAAACTACCGACGTAGAGCAATTTTTTAACAAAATTTATAAAATCGAAGAGTGAATATTCTTATCAGCTACGAAGCCTGAAGTATACTTCACCTTCCATCTTCAAACAATTGATATTGTCAAGAGCTATAAATTCAGTAAGGAAAATCCGATATTCACGAAGTACTTAACAAGCTCTATCTCTCATCCTTTAGCAAAGGGACAAATCTGAAATTCCCAAAGGTTTGTCGATCAAAGGTCTTTTCCCCTGTTCGCATATATCGGGTCATGACTTGGTCTTTCTCTCCCACAGGGATTACGAGTCTCCCTCCAATGGTCAATTGTTCCAACAAAGGTTTGGGTACTTGAGGCGCACCTGCAGTAACGATGATGGCATCAAAAGGTGCTTGATCTGGTAAACCTTGGTAACCATCACCAAATATCACTTTTTTGGGATTTAACCCCAACTTTTTAAATAACAAAACAGTTGTTTTATATAACTCCAGTTGGCGTTCAATGGTATACACTTTTAGACCTTCAAGGGCGATTAAAATAGCTGTTTGATAGCCCGAACCCGTTCCGATTTCCAAAACTCGATCCCCTTTCTGAAGTTCCAGCAATTGGGTCTGAAAAGCTACGGTGTAAGGCTGTGATATGGTCTGATTAGCCGCAATGGGATAGGCTTTGTCAATATAGGAATACTCCTCCAAACCCGAATCCATAAACAGATGACGGGGAACACTTCCAACAGCATTCAAAACCCTTTTGTCGTAGACTCCTTTCTCCTCTAACAATTTTACCAACTGTCTTCTTTGTCCTTGATGCTTGGTTGAATCAATCATGAGGACAAATGTAATTACTTCCAAAAAAAAATCAGAAAAAGATGGTATTTTTGATTAAAAATTAAGTGCTATGATAAAAGTCGGCGTCTTGGGTGCAGGACATTTGGGTAAAATTCATCTGCGTTTACTAGAGGCCTCTAAACGATACCAATTAGTGGGGTTTTATGATCAGGATAAAAAAAACACCAAGGCCTTAGCTAAAGAAAATGGCTATACCGCTTTTAAAAGTGAAGCCGATTTGATCCAAGCTTGCGATATGGTAGATATTGTCACTCCTACATTTTTCCACCATAAAAATGCCATAAATGCAATCCAAAAAGGAAAGCATATATTTATAGAAAAGCCTATTGCCAATAATGTTACCGAAGCCCTTGAAATTACCGAAATGGCTACAAAAAAAATGGTTCTTGGTCAGGTGGGACACGTAGAACGTTTTAATCCGGCTTTTAAGGCGGTAAAATCATCGATTACCCACCCAAAATTTATAGAGTCCCATCGTTTGGCAGAATTCAATCCAAGAGGAACCGATGTTCCAGTGGTTTTAGATTTGATGATTCACGATATTGATGTATTGTTGAGTGTTGTCGATGCCAAAGTAAAATCCGTATCCGCTTCTGGGGTGGCGGTAATAAGCTCCACCCCCGATATAACTAACGCAAGAATTGAGTTTGAAAACGGCTGTGTTGCCAACCTTACCGCAAGCAGGATTTCACTAAAAAAAATGCGTAAAACGCGCTTTTTCCAGAAAAACACTTATATCGCAGTAGATTTTCTAGAGAAAAAAGTCGAGGTAGTAAAAATGAAAAAAGCTCCAAAAAAACCGAAAGACTTTGCCATGATTCTTGAAAATGCACAGGGAGAAAAAAAACAAATCTATTTTGAAAATCCACGAATTGAAGATTCCAACGCCATACTGGAAGAGTTAGAGGTTTTTGCTGATGCCATCGAAAATAATGATCCAATTATTGTTCCTCTGGAAAGCGGAACCCGTGCTTTGAAACTTGCACATCAAATCATGGAATGTTGTAAATTTTAAATGCTTTAATTCAACTTCAATTTCAATTCATTCTTTAAAAAATACTCTGTGAAAATTGTAAGTTTGTATTATGAATATAGCAGAAAATATTTCTAGGATAATCAAGGAGATACCCCCATCAGTCCAACTGGTGGCTGTTTCTAAAACTAAATCCAATGAGGAAGTAATGCAAGCTTATGATGCAGGACAAAGGATTTTTGGAGAAAACAAAATCCAAGACATGAACCTCAAACATGAGGAGCTACCTAAAGACATACAATGGCATATGATAGGTCATGTGCAATCCAACAAAGTCAAGTATATGGCACCCTATGTTAGTTTGATCCACGGTGTCGATAGCCTGAAGCTGTTAAAGGAAATAAACAAGCAAGCCAATAAAAACAACCGTGTTATTCCCTGTCTACTACAAATTCATATTGCCGAGGAAGACAGCAAGTTTGGACTGTCTACCGAGGAATCTCAGGAAATTATTAAACTTTCTAAAGACCTCCGCAGTGTCAAAATTAAAGGACTGATGGGAATGGCTAGCTTCACCAAAAAAGAAAACCAAGTTGCAAAGGAATTTTTGGGACTCAAAAGTCTATACGATAAATTTATACAACAAAATATACCACTAGAAATCCTCTCGATGGGGATGAGCGGGGATTATCCAATCGCTATCCAAAAAGGCAGCAATATGATCCGCGTGGGCAGTCAAATTTTTGGAACTCGAAACTATTAATCATGTACGCCATTGTTGACATTGAAACCACCGGAGGTGAATATAATAAAGAGGGTATTACCGAAATTGCCGTTTATAAACACGATGGATTAAAAGTGACCGATCAATTTATTAGTCTGCTCAATCCGGAAAAGACCATACAGCCTTTTGTCGAAAAACTTACAGGTATTAATAGCAAGATGTTGCGAAATGCTCCTCGGTTTTTTGAAGTGGCCAAACGCATCATAGAAATCACCGAAAACTGTCTTATTGTAGCCCATAATGCAGATTTTGACTACCGAATACTCAGAACCGAATTTAAGCGCTTGGGGTATAACTTCGAAAGAGACTCCCTTTGCACCATTAAACTTTCCCAAAAACTTCTGCCAGATATGGAATCTTACAAACTAGGCAATCTAGTTCGTTTACTTGGTATCCCCTTAAGAAGCCATCATCGTGCCAAGGACGATGCCTTGGCTACGGTCAAGCTCTTTGAGTTACTCCTTGAAAAAGATAGTAGAAAGGAGGTAGTGAGGTCACAAATCAACTCCATAAACACCAATAAATCCACGTCAAAACACCTTTCCATTATCGAAGAATTACCCTCAGTTTCAGGAGTTTACTACATTCACAATGACATGGGTGATTTACTATATATCGGTAAAGGTAAAAACATCCAAAAAAGAGTAAGAAGGCATCTTATTGGGACAGATTACAAATCGAAGGAAATTAAAAAAAAGCTCCATAAAGTTAATTTTGAAATCACCGGCAGTGAACTAATTGCTATTCTAAAAGAGCAACATGAAATCAAAAAAAATCAACCCCAAATGAATAAAGACAGACACTACCGTCTTTACCCTATAGGAATAAGAATTGATAAAAAAAGTTTTTACCACCAACTCGTATTGGAGCAAGTCAGAAACAACAAAGACTACCTACTTGTATTTAAAAATGGACGTGTCGCCAAGCAAACCTTTACCCAGTGGGTGAAAACCTACCAACTCTTTCATAATTTTTCCACTCTACAGGATCCTGATAGAGACTGTTATGTCAATAAAAATGACAAATGCAAAGACACTTGTTTGGAAGAAGAAACCCCACAAATATACAACCAAAGACTCAAGCAAATCGAAGAAAAAAACAAATATCCTTATGACAATTTTCTAATTATAGGAAATGGAAGAAAAGATGCAGAATGGAGCTTTATATATATTGAAAATCAATGTTTTAAAGGTTATGGTTTTTACGAAATAAATCACCAAATCAACAACAAAGAAAAAATCCTTAACCGTATGATCGCCATGGATAATAATTCTGATTTCCGTGCACTAATTAGGGTCGATATCAAAAAAAATAAATATATAAAATTAATACCTTTGGGAGAATCCTTAGATAATCCTCATTAATAATAACCCATTGATTTACAAGAATTTTAAACACCGATTACACGAAATCATTTACGAGGCGGATACTAGAGCCGGTAAATTTTTTGATGTGGTTTTACTCTTCTTCATTCTTTCCAGTGTCGCATTAGTTGCCTTAGAGAGCGTTAATAGGATAGATGAAAAATATCACGACCAACTTGATAACGCTGAATGGATCATCACCATTATCTTCTCGCTAGAATACATTTTTCGGATCATATCGATCAATAAACCTTCCAAATACATTTTTAGTGCCTTCGGCATCATCGATTTTATAGCTATCGTACCAAAATACATCTCCCTTTTTTTTGTGGGCACTCAGTCACTGCTTGTTCTTAGAGCACTTCGTCTATTAAGGGTTTTTAGAATTCTAAAACTCACCCAATTTGTGGGAGAATCTAATGCGCTTGTCAAAGCCCTTGCCCGAAGCAAAACCAAAATATTGGTCTTCATGTTCAGTGTAGTGGTTTTGTGTATAATTTTTGGAACCATCATGTATATGGTTGAGGACGACGAAAGTGGATTTACCAGTATTCCCCGAAGCATCTATTGGTGTATAGTTACACTAACAACTGTTGGCTATGGTGATATTGCACCCGAAAGTCCTTTGGGGCAATTTATCGCCTCGATAATCATGGTCTTGGGCTATGGTATAATTGCCGTTCCCACAGGTATCATTTCGGCCGAATTTACTTCACAAGCTTTTAACATCGACCACAATACACAATCCTGTCCCTATTGCATGACCACACAACATAAAGACGAAGCTAAATATTGTCATCAATGCGGTGAAATCCTAAATAATATTGAATAAACAACTCCTTTATATTGCAGGACCAACAGCAGTGGGAAAAACAGCTTTAAGTGTAGCACTTGCAAAGCATTTAAAAACCGAGATTGTTTCCTGTGACGCCAGGCAGTGCTATAAAGAAATGACTATTGGTACTGCCGTTCCAACTTTGGAAGAACAGCAGGGTGTTGCCCACCACTTCATTCAAAATAAAAGCATCCATTGTCATTTTGACGCAGGCGATTTTCAAAAAGAAGGCTTGATCCTGCTGAATCAATTGTTTAAAAAACATGATATACTCATTATGGTAGGTGGTTCAGGACTCTTCGCCAAAGCTCTAATAGAGGGGTTAGATGATTTCCCTGAAGTATCTCAAAGATCAATAGATAAAGTAGGTAGACTTTATAAAACCTACGGTTTGGAGGGCTTACAAAAAGCATTGTCAGAAAAAGACCCCGAGTATTTTAAGACTGTAGATCTTATGAACCCCCGACGGCTTATTCGCGCATTGGAGGTTTACGAATCAGCCCATAAGCCCTATTCCTCTTTTTTTGGAAAATCGACTAAAGACCGTTCTTTTATAACCAGAACTCTATTGCTGACACTGCCCAGAGCTCAACTCTATAAACGTATTAACCAGCGAGCTAAACTTATGGTTAAGGATGGATTGGAAAAGGAAGCCCAAAACCTCTATGCCTATAAAAACCTATCTACTCTAAAAACAGTAGGCTATCAAGAATGGTTTGATCACTTTGATGGAAAATACTCCCGGGAAAAAGCCATTTCAGAAATCCAAAAAAATACCCGGCACTACTCTAAAAGACAAATGACTTGGTTTCATAGAATGGATACATGCGCTCTAACAATGGGAGAGTTTAATCAGACTTTAGAGCAGGCAATCCAACTAATTTAGGTATAACTGTATTACTTTCAATTGACTAAAAGAAGTATTAGAGTCCCTTCAGGTATTCCAAAATATTTTCCTCAATACGTTGGTTAATATTGGAGGTGTCCGCTTTTATAAAATTTTCTCCGGTTATATTTTCATATAGCTCGATATAGCGATCTGAGACAGAAGTGATGTATTCGTTAGACATAAAAGGAACCTTCTGTCCTTCTAAACCTTGAAAACCATTGGAAATCAACCACTGGCGAACAAACTCTTTCGATAATTGTTTTTGAGGCATACCCTCAGCTTTTCTGGCACCATAGCCATCAGAATAGAAATAACGAGAAGAATCGGGCGTATGAATTTCGTCGATTAATATGATTTTTCCATTGGAATTTTTCCCGAATTCGTATTTGGTATCCACCAAAATCAAATTCTGTTTTTCAGCTATTTCGGTTCCTCTTTGAAAAAGAGAACGGGTATATTCTTCCAATTTACAATAGTCAACTTCACTAACTATACCTTTCTGAATGATGGAATCACGGGAAATGTCCTCATCGTGTCCTTCTGCTGCTTTAGTAGAAGGCGTGATGATTGGATTGGGAAAAGCATCGTTTTCGTTCATGCACTCAGGCATTTCTACTCCGCAAATAGTTCGCTTGCCATCTTTGTATTCCCTTGCAGCATGACCTGAGAGATAACCTCTAATAACCATTTCAACTTTAAAGGGTTTACAGCGTTGACCAATAGTCACATTGGGGTCTGGTGTTGCGGTCAACCAGTTGGGAACTATATCTTCTGTTGCTGCCATCATTTTTGTTGCTATTTGGTTAAGGATTTGTCCTTTATAGGGAATCCCTCTAGGCATAACTACATCAAAAGCCGACAGTCGATCAGAAGCCACCATGACTAGTAGATCATCTTTAAGCTCGAAAACTTCTCTGACTTTTCCATTGTAGTGAGAAAGTTGACCAGGAAAATGAAAATCACAATGGATTAATGTATTAATCAATATAATTAATTATGATGTTCTATACGTTTGTAGGCATCTATTACTTTTTTTACCAAAGAATGGCGGATCACGTCTTTTTGGTCCAAGGAAATGATACTAATACCTTCGGTTTCTTTAAGCATCAAGAGGGCTTCTTTAAGACCAGAAATTACCTTGCGGGGCAAATCAATCTGACCAGGGTCGCCCGTTACCATAAACTTGGCATTACGACCCATGCGGGTCAAAAACATTTTCATTTGGGCGTGAGTTGTGTTCTGGGCTTCGTCTAAAATTACAAAGGCATTGTCCAAAGTCCGACCGCGCATAAAAGCCAAAGGCGCAATTTGAATCGTCTCGTTTTCAATATGAGTCTTAAGTTTTTCATTTGGAATCATATCCCTAAGGGCATCGTATAGAGGTTGCATATAAGGGTCTAATTTTTCTTTCAAGTCCCCAGGAAGAAAACCTAAGTTCTCCCCTGCCTCTATAGCCGGACGGGTCAGTATAATTCTTTTGACTTGCTTGTCTTTCAAGGCTTTAACTGCTAGAGCTACCCCAGTATAGGTTTTACCTGTTCCCGCAGGGCCAATGGCAAAAATCATATCATTATTTTTCGAGGCCTTTAATAAGCGCTGCTGATTGTTACTCAAAGCTTTGATCATCTTTCCACCAACACCATGAAGGATGAAATTATCTTTATCAGAAGATGAATTAAAATTGGGGGGGGAACTGGCGTAAACGACGCGTTCGATGACCTGCTCGTTTAGGTTGTTAAATTCACCCAAATAGGTGATCAGCATGTCAACACGTTTTTCGAAATCCTCAAGTATAGATTCTTTACCAAAGGCTTTAATAGCGCTACCTCTAGCGATAATTTTTAACTTGGGAAAATAATATCTTAATTTTTCAATATTGATGTTTTGATGCCCGAAAAAATCTTGAGGATTAACCTCAGAAAGTTCAATTTTTATTTCGTTCAAAGGATAGTCAATTAAAAAAAATTAATTTTGTTTTAAAATGTTTATTTTCAAATTTAAATAATTTTATTCACTAAACTTCTATGCCGATAGTAACTTTAATGACTGATTTTGGAAATAAAGATTACGCCGTAGCAGCTGTAAAAGGAGCCATTCTAAGTACAGTAGAAAACCCCCAAATTATTGACATAAGCCATGAAATAACTCCTTACAACTCGACTCAAGCAGCTTATGTACTCAAAAACGCTTACAAAACTTTTCCCAAAGGCAGTATCCATATCATTGGTGTTGAATCTGAAAAGACCCCTGAAAATCAACACCTGGCAATGTATTTTGACGGGCATTATTTTATCGGGGCAGACAATGGGATTTTTGCAATGATAAAAGGGGGTTTAAAATCCGAAAAAATCGTATTGATCAACATCCACGATAAAATGCCAGCCTCCTACCCTGTTTTAGAGGTTTTTGTCTGGGTAGCTGCCCATATATCGCGTAAGGGTAAACTTGATGTGGTGGGTAAACCTATTAATCGAATCAAAGAAATCAAAGAACTACGTCCTGTCATGAACCAACAAGGTGACCAAATCTTGGGTGCGGTAATCTATGTGGACAATTATGGTAATGTCATCACCAATATTACCCGAAAATTATTCAACGAGGTTGGGAAATCTAGACCCTTCACCATTTTTGCTAGAAATGTAAAATTCAGAAAAGTATACAAGACCTACAGCGATGCCATCGACTTTTCCATTCCAAATGAAAAAAGAGAAGAAGATGGTAAAAAAATAGCTCTTTTCAACGATGCTGATCATCTCGAACTGGCCATATACAAAAGCAATACCCAATCCGTTGGAAGTGCTCAATCACTTTTTGGCTTGGAGTATAGAGAATCCATAACCGTTAAATTTGAATAATATGTGGGCATTAGTCAAAAGAGAATGGTTTGTTTTTTTTAGTAGCCCGATAGGCTATCTAAGCTTAGGTTTTTTCCTTACTCTATCTACCCTTTTCATGTGGTTTTTTGACACCGATTATAACCTGCTTAACGCTGGATTTGCAGACCTTAACTCCTTCTTTACAATTGCTCCTTGGTTTTTTTTACTTCTCGTTCCTGCATTGTGTATGCGGAGCTTTTCGGATGAAAAACGTTTGGGAACTTTAGAGTTATTATTGACAAAACCTTTAAACTTATGGCAGATCCTGCTAGCTAAGTATATCGCCAATATAGGACTGTTATTAACTGCGTTGATTCCGACACTGGTATATTTTTTAGCCATCGATTCACTTAAACTAGGGGAGGTCCCGATCGATTTGAGTAGTACAATTACTGCATATTTTGGATTGATTTGCGTAGGTGCCAGTTTTGTTGCTCTTGGAATTTTGTCTGCTTTGCTAAACAAAAGTCAAGCCGCAGCTTTTATAACGACCCTATTACTTTGTTTTATACAATTATATGTATGGAAAGGCATTGCAGACCTTATGCAACAGGAAGGTCTATACCGCTTTTTCAATGCTCTTGGTATTTTTGAACATTACTTCAGTCTCCGGCAAGGAGTAATTGCACTTAAAGATGGAGTATACTTTATCGGCTTTAACTATATAGTACTCTATCTAAGTAAATTGTTATTGTACAGGATCAAAAATCAAGAGTCTTGAGAAATAAGATGCATTTGTTTAAAAACCTCCTCATTCCATTGCTGTTGATGCTCTTGACTCAATTTATTGATCACCGTTGGGACATTACCCAAGACCAGCGCTATTCTTTAAACGACAACACCAAAGCCCTTTTAAAACAAATAGAGTATCCCCTAAAAATCGATGTTTTTTTAACAGGTAAGCTCCCCGCCAGTTACCTCCGTTTGCAAAGAGAAATCAAAACATTAATAAAAGGAATGGGAGAATACACGGATAAATTGGTAGTTCGTTTTATCGATCCTTTTGAAGGAGCAGAAAGCAGCAAAGCATTGATTGGAGAAATGACGCAGTATGGACTCACCCCTGAATACATAATTTCCGATCAAATGCAAGCCCTTGAGCAAACAGTTGTTTTCCCATGGGCAATGGTCAATGACGGTAGCAAGACCTTGAAAATTCCCTTGATGGAAAAAGTATTGGGAGATGATGAACAACAGAAAATTAATCGCTCAATCGCCCAACTGGAGTTTAATTTTTACGATGCTTTTTTTAAGATTGCCCAAAAACAAAAACCGACACTTGCGGTATTGACATCACACGGCACCTCTGAAGCATTGAAAATTACAGATTTTATGCGGAGTCTCCAACCTTATTACAAGTTGGCTTCTTTCGATCTAAAAGCCCTGGAAAACGACCCCAAAAAAACCTTACAAAACCTAAAGCGATATCCCTTATTAATGGTGCCAAACCCAACTGAACACTTCAATGAAACAGAAAAATACCTGTTGGATCAACACTTAATGCACGGGGGGAAACAATGGTGGGCTGTCAATGCAGTTGCCTTAAATCGAGACAGTTTGTTCAATTCCGGAGGATCAACAGTTGCGGTGGGACGATCTATAAACATGGAGAATGCCTTTTTTAAATATGGCTTCAGATTACAAAATAATTTGATCAAAGACTTGAATTGTGCTCCAGTAGTATTAGCTAGCGGAACAGATCGTCAAACACAATATTTACCATATCTCTGGCCCTATTACGCATTGGGTAAACCCAAACAAAAAAAATTATTTGGAAACCATTCTGGTAATGTTTTATTACCTTTTTCTTCTACTATAGATACCCTTAAAAATCTAGTGAACAAAACAATACTCATCAGCAGCTCTGATTTCACACAAACACTACAAACCCCAGTAAGTATTAGTATAAATGAAGCCTTGGAAAATTTAAATCCCGTACTATTCGATCAAAAACCACAACCCTTGGGGGTTTTACTGGAGGGAGAATTCAGTTCAGCCTTTGAAAACAGAATCCCTCCTGTAAAGCTCGAAGAGGAAAAAACAACTGGAAAAAGTAAGTTTATTATTTTTTCCAGTGGTTCCATTGCAGAAAACCAAGTTGATAAGGACAATCCACTCGAGCTGGGGTACGACAAATGGACCAATAATTTTTACTTTAACAAAATATTTCTAAAACATACCGTTCATTATTTGATGGGCAATCAAAAACTAATTAATCTCCAAAAAAAAACGATTGAACTTCCCTTACTGGATTTTCAAAAAGTGGAAAATCTCTCTGGCTTTTTGAAAGCAATACTGCTAGTTGTTCCCTTGATAATTTTATTAATTTTAGGAGGGGTGGTTTACCGTTGGAGAATTCTCAGATTTGGTCAATAACTTTTAATAACTTCATTTTTTTTGAAATGGCCTAAAGTTTATATTTAAAAAATATTTAAAACCAATGAAGTTTATCGTATCCAGCGAATCATTGCTAAAAGAATTACAGATTTTGGGTGGAATTATTAATAACACCAACACCCTTCCCATTTTGGACAATTTTTTATTCCATCTGAATGGCAGTCAATTAGTTTTGACCGCTTCAGACTTGGAGACTTCCATGTCCACTAACATAGAAGTGGAATCGCAAGACAGCGGAATGATCGCCCTACCTGCAAGACTGATTTTGGATACCCTAAAAACTTTTCCTGAACAACCTTTGACTTTTGTCAAAACCAAAAACAATACCGTTGAAATAAGTGCCAATAATGGTAAATATGCCTTAGCCTATCTAAATGGCGAAGACTTCCCCAAAGCAACTCAGGTTAAAGATCCTATCAATATCCAGATCAACGGTCAAATTTTGGCTAAGGCCATCAATGCTACCCTATTTGCATCGGGCAATGATGACCTCAGGCCAGTGATGAGTGGAGTTTTTTTTCAATTTAACACCTCCGAATTAACTTTTGTGGCTACAGATGCCCACAAACTAGTAAAATATACCCGTTCAGACATTCAAGCCGATAAAAATGCAGAGTTCATAATGCCCCAAAAACCCCTTCAGTTAATGAAAAGTATTTTGCAAGGCATTGACGAAGATGTGTTGATTGAATATAATGAAACCAATGCAGAATTCATTTTTGGAAATGTCAGAATGACTTGTCGATTGGTCGAGGGGAAATACCCAAATTATGAAGCGGTCATTCCAAAAGAAAATCCTAATGTGATGCAAATTAACCGTACCGAATTCCTTAATTCGGTCCGAAGAGTAAGTATATTTTCCAATAAAACTACCCACCAGGTAAGACTAAAACTGGCAGGGGCTGAACTACAGGTATCCGCCGAGGATTTTGACTACAGCAATAAAGCTGATGAAAGATTTGGTTGTGAGTATTTGGGAGACGATCTTCAAATTGGGTTCAATTCTAGATTTTTGATCGAAATGCTTAACAACATAAATTGTGATGAGATTAAACTCTCCATGTCACTAGCTAACCGTGCGGGGATCATTACCCCAATGGATCATGTAGATGAAGGGGAAGACATTACCATGCTAGTGATGCCTGTTATGTTAAATGATTAGACTTTACTTCTGCAGTGATGTGATTGGAAATTTTCTTATAAGTTCCATTCTCCAATTTTTCTCTTATACTTGCAAAAGCTTCAAGCGTTTCATTAACGTCTTCTATGGTATGGGAAGCTGTAGGAATTAATCGCAGGAGAATCATTCCTTTGGGAATCACTGGATAAACGACGATGGAACAAAAAATACCGTAGTTCTCTCTCAGGTCTTTGACCAATGTCATAGCCTCAGGTATACTTCCTTTAAGATAAACAGGTGTTACACAACTTTGGGTGTTACCAATATCAAACCCCTTTGCTTTGAGGCCGTTTTGAAGAGCATTAACATTTTCCCAGAGCTTTGCTTTAAAATTAGGTTGATTTCTGAGCATGTCTAATCTTTTTAGCGCCCCTTTTACCAACTGCATTTGCAGTGATTTTGCAAACATCTGAGAACGCATATTATACCTTAGATAGTCTATAATTTCTTTATCCGCACCAATAAAAGCTCCGGTTGAAGCCATAGACTTGGCAAAAGTGGCAAAATAAACATCAATATCGTCTTGTACACCCTGCTCAACACCAGATCCTGCCCCATTTTTACCCAATGTTCCAAAACCGTGGGCATCATCTACCAAAAAACGAAATTTGTATTTACTTTTCAGAGCTGTAATCTCTTTCAACTTTCCCTGTTCGCCTCGCATACCGAAAACTCCCTCAGAGATTACCAACATACCTCCTCCGGTTTGTTCGGCAACCCTTTGGGCTCGCTGAAGGTTTTTTTCAAGGCTTTCAACATCATTATGCTTGTATGTAAAACGTTTACCCAAATGAAGTCGAACTCCATCAACAATACAGGCATGAGAATCCACATCATAAACAATTACATCATCCTTGCCTACCAATGTATCGACTGTGGAAAGTATGCCTTGATAACCGAAATTAAGTAAATATGCAGATTCTTTATTGACAAACTCAGCCAGTTCACGCTCTAACTGTTCATGAAGATGGGTATGACCAGACATCATTCTTGCCCCCATAGGGTAAGCGGAACCATATTCTGCTGCGGCTTCGGAATCTACTTTTCTAACTTCAGGATGATTTGCCAAACCCAGGTAGTCGTTGACGCTCCAAGTGATGACCTCTTTTCCCATAAAGAACATTCGATTGCTTATAGGCCCTTCCAATTTAGGAAAAACAAAATACCCTTCTGCATGTTCAGCCCATTTTCCAAGCGGACCTTTATTTTGGTAAAATCTATCAAATAAATCCTTCATATTTAGATTATTAAGCTGTCAATACTTATATGTATTCGATTTTGTTGAGGGCTTCTTGGTTGGCGGAATCAAAGAATCCTTGTTCATTCATCCAATCATCACTGTATATCTTACTCATATAACGAGAACCGTGATCTGGGAAAATGATTACAACAAAGCTATCCTCATTGAGCTTTCCTGTTTTATTGAGTTGCTTAACGGCTTGCATTGCAGCGCCAGATGTATAGCCCACAAAAAGGCCTTCTTTTCGGGTTCCCTCGCGAGCCATATGAGCACTATCCTCATCTGTAACCTTGATG
>CAJWLL010000027.1 GCA_913043275.1 uncultured Flavobacteriaceae bacterium
CTGCGGTTGGTTATCAACCCACATTGGCTACTGAAATGGGTGCCATGCAAGAAAGAATTACTTCCACTAAAAAAGGGTCCATTACTTCTGTACAAGCAGTATATGTTCCTGCAGATGACTTGACAGATCCCGCACCTGCTACCACTTTTGCACACTTGGATGCAACCACTGTATTATCCCGTAAAATAGCTGAGCTGGGAATATATCCCGCCGTTGATCCTTTAGATTCAACCTCTAGGATTTTGACTGCAGATATTTTGGGAGACGATCATTACAACTGTGCCCAAAGAGTTAAGGAATTGTTACAACGCTATAAGGATTTACAAGACATCATTGCAATTTTAGGAATGGAAGAACTTTCGGAAGAAGATAAACTGGCAGTATTCAGAGCCAGAAGGGTTCAACGTTTTCTCTCTCAGCCTTTCCACGTGGCTGAACAATTTACTGGAATTCCCGGAGTTTTGGTGGATATTAAAGATACCATCAAAGGATTTAATATGATTATGGATGGTGAGTTAGATCACCTTCCCGAAGCAGCCTTTAATCTTAAAGGGACCATCGAAGATGCGATTGAGGCAGGTGAAAAAATGTTAGCCGAAGCATAATGCACTTAGAAATTGTATCCCCTGAGGCAACTTTGTTTAGTGGTGAAGTAGATTCAGTAATCGTTCCTGGAACTTCCGGATCTTTTCAGATGCTTAACAATCACGCTCCTATTGTTTCTATCCTTAAAGAGGGAACCGTTATTATTTCAGGAAAAATGGACGTGGACGATATCGTTCAAAACAAGTTTAATAAACAAGACAACAATACGACACTATTTGAGATCAGCTCAGGTACTGTTGAAATGAAAAATAACAAATTGATACTTCTCGCAGATTAATTTGTTCCAACAAACCCTTTTGGATCATGAAAAAAAACCGTGCGGTAAGCCTCATATGTCTTGTTTTTCTGGCCAATTGGGTTAAAGCTCAGAACAAAGTAGGACTTGATTCCCTCCAAATTCAAAAGCTTGAGGAAGTAGTTATCTCTTCAAACCGTTTGGAGATTTCTTTACGTCAAAACTCCAAAACGGTTCAAATTCTTACCTCTGATCAAATCAGACAAAGTGGGGTAACTCATGTGGTAGATTTACTACAGCAAATTGCTGGAATAGACATCAAAAGAAGAGGATTAGGAGCTACTCAAGCCGATCTCAACATTCGTGGTGGGACTTTTGATCAAACCCTTTTACTTATTGACGGAGTCAAGCTAGACGATGCCCAGACAGGACATCATACCCTAAACTTTCTCCCTCCTCCACAGATGATTGAACGTATTGAAATTATAAAAGGCCCCGCCTCTAGAGCCTATGGTCAAAATGCTTTTACAGGAGCGATCAATGTGGTAACCAAGACAGATACACCAAAAACCCTGACTTTGGATTTACAAAAAGGAAACTACGATCAAACCAATGGATCTGTTTTTCTAGGCAATACTACTGAAAAAACAAGCTTCCTTGGAATTGTTTCCAGAAACACTTCAGATGGCTACCGTTACAATACTGATTATGACCAAGCTCAATATTTTGTCAAATCAAGTTTTAACCGCCATAAGACTCCGCTTGATTTTATTGCTACCTACTCGAGTCGAAAGTTTGGCGCCAATGGTTTTTATGCCAGCCCATCGGCGATAGATCAATACGAGGAAACCCAAGCGAGTTTGATTTCATTGTCACAAAGACGCAGTAAAGGAGATTGGATCTTTAAACCTAAAGTTTATTGGCGCAGGGGACAGGACATGTACGAATACATTCGCAACAAACCTGAAATATACCGTAACCTTCATGTAACCAACAAACTGGGTGCGGCATTTGATACCTCTATAGTAACGAATTTGGGATTGACGGGAATGGGGGTCGATATTTCTCGCGTAAGTATCCGCAGTAATAACTTGGGTGATCGTAGTCGAACTATGATGAATTTCTTTTTGGAACACCGTTTCTATCTATTTAACAAAAGTGTTGACATCACCCCTGGTTTTTTGGCCAGCTATTTTTCTGATTTCGGAAGCCATAGTTTTCCTGGAATTGATCTGGGGTGTCAAATTAGCCCTAAATTTCGTCTTTATGCTAACATAGGAGCCACCTTTCGCATACCCACTTTTACGGATCTTTATTATTCAGATAGAACCACATTGGGCAATATCGATTTAAACCCCGAAAAAGCTATCTCTAATGAAATGGGTTTCCGTTTTATTAGCCCCAAAGTCATTGCCTCCATTGCCTTCTTTAATCGAAAGGCCAAAAACCTAATAGACTATGTCAAAAACAGTAATAACGACAGCATTCCATTTAAGGCAGAAAACATACAGCAGGTTAATACCAGTGGAGTTGACCTAGAGCTCACCCATCGTATTCAAATCAATACCTTGACCCACGAATTTAAAATCAGTTATTCCTTCTTGGAAAACAATCTGGAAAACAGTGGCTATAATTTTTCCCGTTACTCCATCAATAACAACATAAAGCACCATTTTATTTCCAGTTATCATCTACCTATTCATAAAAATTTGAGCACCTATTTTGTTTACAAATATGTAAAAAGAACCTCTGGGGATGCATATTCAGTAATGGATGCTTTCGCTCGATGGGCGATTGGTCAATGGCAAGTCAGCATGTATCTAAACAATATTTTCAATACTGAATATTGGGAGTCTAATTTGGTCCCTATGCCCAAGGGAAATGGGCTTTTGGGACTACGTTATTCCTTTTGATGCTCTAGTCTTAAGATATTTTCCATAATCACTTCTGTTTCCCAGCCTCGGTAACGCATGGCATTCCAAACTTTTTTCTTTTGCTCAGCTAGTGGACGATTTTGATGAGCTGACCAAAACTTTTCTGCCAAGGCCCGACCAGACTCAAAGTAGACTCTATCAGAAATATTTTTCATTGCATTCTTGATGTTCCAGTCAGAAATATGGCGCTGTTTCAGTTCCCTGAGAAGTCGTTTTTTCCCCCATTTTTTGATGCTAAATTTTCCATGGACAAAGTGTTCTGCAAAACGCGTTTCGTTCAGATAATTTTGCTCAATCAAATGAGAAATAACCTTATCTATAGTAGTTCCGAAAACTCCCAGCTCTTTAAGTTTCTTGGACACTTCTTGATGGCAACGCTCCTGATAGCTACAATAATGCTCTAATTTTTTTTGAATTTCCAACAAGGGGATTGCTTGATCTGGCATAGCCAAAATTAACAAGTTTTTGGAGTTTGAAAAACAGTTCAATTTTTTTAATTAAATTGAAAATTTCAAATCTTAAATCATGGGCAAAGGTGATAAAAAGAAGTAAAATTATTAATGGTTCAAATATCATACATCATTCAAAAAAAGTTCAACTCCAGGATAGCAGGTATAATTAATACATAAAAAAACCGCCCTGTTGCCAAGGCGGTTTTGGTTATTTGGTCCGGAGCAGTCTTCTGTTTTGATCCAAAAAACGGAACTCCAAATAAAAATAAGCATCACGGGGTACAATGCGCACCCACTTTTTGTATTTTAAATACCAGCTGCTCCGGATGGAGGGGAAACTGCTGGTTAGATAGGCAGCGACAAAAGGGTGAAGATGCAAATGCAGCTGTTTCTTTTTGTTGTGCCTGTGCTCGACGATTTTGTCAAGCTCTGCGTTGATTTTGTTAATTAAAACAATGGGAGCCTCAACCTCACCATTTTTGTTGGGATTGGGTTCTCTTGTTTTAATACTCATCTCCGGGCGGACCCGTTGACGGGTGATTTGGATCAGTCCAAATCGAGAAGGTGGCAGAATTTTATGTTTGGTTCTATCACTTTCCATCTCTTTTCTGAGATGGTCAAATAATTTTTTTCGATTTTCGTTGGTATTGAGATCGATGAAATCGACTACTATAATACCTCCCATATCTCTTAAACGTAATTGCCTGGCAATTTCACTAGCAGCAATAAGATTAACCTCCAAGGCAGTTTGTTCTTGAGACTTGGCCTTATTGGATCTATTACCGCTGTTAACATCTATTACATGTAGAGCCTCGGTATGTTCGATGACCAAATAGGCACCTTTTTGCATGGATACCGTTGTGCCAAATCCAGTTTTAATTTGCCTTTCAATTCCAAAATGATCGAAAATGGGCGTTGATTTGTTTTTGAAATACTTGACAATGGACACTTTGTCAGGGGCGATGGTTTTCAAATAATCCTCGATCTCCACTTGCATTTCGGGGTCATCCACATGGATTCCCGTAAAATCATTGTCGAAGATGTCTCTTAAAATAGAAGAGGATCTATTGATTTCACTGAGAATTTTGCTAGGATATTGATCCACTTTTACAAATTTTTCACACAGGTTTTTCCATCTACCTAGCAGTTGTTGCAAATCGGCATCTAGTTCTTTCACCTTTTGATCTTTGGCTACAGTTCTGATGATGACACCAAACCCTTTGGGTCTAATGCTATTAACCAGTTTTTTTAACCGATTTTTTTCGGCAGAGCTTTCAATTTTTTGAGAAATTGAAATGCGATCTGAAAAAGGAATGAGTACCATGAATCTTCCCGCTAGGGATAATTCTGAGCTTACTCTAGGCCCTTTTGTAGAAATAGGTTCCTTGACAATCTGAACAAGAATATGCTGTTGGGTCTTAACATACTCTTGTATAGATCCGTCTTTGGGTATTTCTTTTTCAAAACGAAAATTCTTTAGAGAATAACTTTTGATTCTACCTGAGCTTACCAGTTTAAAAAATTTTAATAAAGTAGGGAGGTTTGGCCCTAAATCATGATAGTGTAAAAAACCATCTTTTTCACTACCTACGCTAACAAAAGCAGCGTTGAGACCAGAAATCGGTTTTCTGATTTTGGCAGCATAAATGTCGCCAACAGAAAAATTATTATTATCTACTTCTTTATTGAGCTCAATTAATTTTCCATCCTTGAGCAGTGCAAAATCAACAGCAGAGGAATTCGATCGTATTATTAGTTCTTTATTCACTCTGATGAATTTTAGATACGACACTATAAAGTGTGTCGTTGTTAAACAATAAATATTCAGGATTTTCCTGAAGATACTGACTTAGCAGTATCAAATTTCAATGAACTTTGGATAAATTTTTAAGTGTATTTCCAAACACTATTTTTTCTTGTGACGGTTGGCCCTTCTACGCTTCTTTCTTTTATGCGTGGCTACCTTATGCCGTTTTCTTTTTTTACCACTTGGCATAGTTCAAATTTATGTTTGAATTTATGTTTGATTTATTATGCAACTTCTACCTTTGATTTTACGCTATTCGTAAAAACTTTTGCAGGTTTAAATGAAGGAATATTATGGGCTGGAATTTTGACAGCTACATTTTTGGAAATATTTCTACCAGTTTTCTCAGCTCTTGTTTTGATAATAAAGCTTCCAAATCCCCTCAAATAAACGTTCTCTCCATTCTCCAATGAGTTTTTGATTTCCCCCATGAAGCTTTCAACAGTGGCCTGAACGTCAGTTTTGTCAATCCCTAGTTGATCGGATATATTGCTTACAACATCAGCTTTTGTCATATTTTATTTTTATTAAGATTAGTTATCCAAAGGCTTGCAAATATAAAAATTAAAATGATAATTCATTCAGACTTACCTTTTTATCTTTGTTATGAATTTTCTCTATAATTCATTTTTTAATGCCAGAATGAGTTTCCATAAAAAATTGATAGATTGGTTTAAAGAAAACCGCAGATCTTTTCCATGGAGGGACAATATTAAACCCTATAACATTTGGTTGTCAGAGATTATTTTACAACAGACAAGAGCCGCCCAAGGCATACCTTATTATGAATCTTTTATTTCAAATTTCCCAACTGTCGAAAAACTGGCTTTAGCCGAGGAAGATCATATTATGAAGATTTGGCAGGGTCTGGGATACTATTCCAGAGCGAGAAACCTTCATGCTACAGCTAAAATAATTACAAATCAACACCATGGAAGGTTTCCCAGTGATTTCAATCAAATAAAAAGTCTTAAAGGAATTGGTGATTATACAGCAAGTGCTATTGTCTCTATATGTTTCGATCAAGAACAAGCGGTTGTAGATGGAAATGTTTATAGGGTATTGTCAAGAATTTTTGGTATGTATCAACCCATCGATGCTTCTAGAGCATACAAGATTTACAAAGAAAAAGCCCAGGATTTGATGAAAGGGGCCCCTCCGGGGGACTTTAATCAGGCCATAATGGAATTTGGGGCACTTCAGTGTGTCCCCAAAAACCCTAATTGTCAAGGTTGTATTTTTTCAGAAAACTGTTTGGCTTTCCGACAAGGAAAGGTGAGTTTGCTCCCTATTAAAGCCAAAAAAATAATAGTAAAAAACCGCTACCTCAATTTTTTTGTTTTGATCGATAAATTTAAAAACACCCTTTTGCAAAAAAGAGAAGCAAAGGGAATATGGCAAAACTTGTATCAATTCCCACTAGTTGAAACTTTCGGAAAGCAAGAGGATTTTAAAAAGCACCAGGTCAAATCACTTTTAGCCGAACATCAAATTACATCTGATTTTGTCATTGATAAATGGAATGATCAGCCTATTTTTCAAAAGCTTACGCATCAAAAATTAGAAATTAATTTTTGGATTGTCAATCTTTTTGACAGTAGTAATTTAGGCACTCAAAGTTGCAGGATTCAAGATTACCCAATGCCCAAGGTACTCCAAAATTTTAGAGATAAATTTTTTATCAACTGATTGTGATTCATTACATTTGATAGTGTTATCCGAAAATCTTTTATCATGAATGGTACACTAAATAAAGTTATGTTAATTGGTCACCTAGGAGATGATGTTAAAATGCATTATTTCGATGGCGGAGGTTGCATAGGAAGGTTTCCACTTGCGACCAACGAAGTCTACACTAACAAAACCTCTGGAGAAAAAGTCACTAATACCGACTGGCACAATATAGTGGTTCGTAATAAAGCTGCAGAAATTTGTGAAAAGTACCTTAGTAAAGGCGATAAAATCTACATCGAAGGACGAGTTAAAAACAGAAAGTGGCAAGATCAGGATCAAAAGGATCGATACACAACTGAAGTTAATGTAGATGAATTTACCTTTTTAACCACAAAGAAGAGTGAAACAGCCGGATCAAATCCAGACGAATCTGCCCCTCCGGCTTTGGAAGAAAATTCTCCCGAAAGCGATCTTCCTTTTTAATCAAACTATATGTTAATTGGACCCTGACCCTTTAAGTTTATTTATCATTATTCTAGATGTTCAGGGGTTGTTGATGATCAAGTTCATTTTACTTGCATTGCTATTGATAACCTCAGGACTGGTTTCAGGTGCTGAGGTGGCTTTTTTTTCTTTGACCAAAGACCAATTGGATTCTAAAAAGGAGAAAAAGTCTAGGCAAGTGGAGATTATTCAGAAGATGCTCCAAAACCCCAAACGCCTTTTGGCAACCATTCTAATCACTAATAATTTCATCAATATTGCCATTGTACTCTTGTTTGCTTCTCTGGGCGAGGATATCTTCAGCCAAATTGAAAATCCATTTATTGTACTTTTAATTGAAATAGGAGTAATTACTTTTTTAATTCTCTTTTTTGGAGAAATACTACCCAAGGTCTACGCCAACAGAAATGCTATGACTTTCTCCAAAGCTGTGGCTTTCCCCATCTATACGATCGACCGATATTTTTTGTTTTATCTGACTATTCCCATGAGTAAAATTACCCGATTAATGGAGTCACGCTTGGCTCAAAAAAACAATGAATTTTCGATTGATAAATTATCTCAAGCCCTAGAGCTGACAAGTGAGGAGGAAACCACTAGAGAGGAGCAAAAAATTTTGCAGGGAATTGTAAACTTTGGGAATACCGACACCAAACAGGTCATGTGCCCTCGTATTGACGTCTTTGCGCTCTCGCAGGAAATGGATATGGAAACCATCGTCTCACTCATCCTGGAAAAAGGATTTTCTAGAGTTCCGGTTTATGCGGAGAATATCGATAGTGTTGTGGGAATTCTATATACCAAAGATTTACTGCCTCATCTTGAGCAGGCCAACTTTAAATGGCAAAAGCTATTAAAAACTGCTTTCTACGTTCCAGAAAACAAAAAATTGGATGATCTTTTGAGAGAATTTCAACAGAAAAAAATCCACCTAGCAGTTGTGGTCGATGAGTATGGAGGTACTTCGGGTGTTATCACTCTGGAGGATGTAATTGAGGAAATAGTGGGGGATATCAGCGACGAATTTGATGACGATGAATTGATATATTCTAAGTTGGATGATTTTACTTTTGTTTTTGATGCTAAGATCAACCTTAAAGATTTTTACAAGGTCATTGATTTAGAGCAAGAGGAAATTTTTGAAAAAGCCAAGGGAGAGTCTGAATCCATAGCAGGCTTTCTACTTGAGATCTCTCAGGCTTTCCCCAAGATTGGTCAAATTATACAATTCGAAGGATACCAGTTTGTAATTGAATCTTTAGATCGAAAGAGAATCAAAAGAATAAAGCTTATTTTACCTCCTTCACCATGAGATTATCAAAATGGGTCAAGGCTTTTTTATTGATGCTGATTGTACTGCTTTTGAGTTGCGAAAGAGTCCAACAACCCAAACCAAAGGCTCAATTTCGCCTTCAGTATCCCGAGCCAAAATACAAGCAGGTACCCGATGATTTTCGTTTTGATTTTGAATATAACGATTGGGTTCAATTAAAAGGAATTGCTAAAACAGCTCCGGATTTGTATTATCCTAAAATGAAAGCTACCTTGTATTTGTCTTATGTAGCTGTAGAAAATAATATAGATTCTTTATTAAAAGACGCATATAGACTTTCAGGGAAGCATATTATAAAGGCAACTGAAATACCCGAAAAGATCTTTTTGTCTGCAGATAAAAGAGTATATGGGACTCTTTTTACTGTGGTGGGAAATGCTGCTTCACAATTGCAGTTTTTTGTGACAGACTCTACGGATCACTTTCTTATTGGGTCACTCTATTTTTATTCAAGACCCAATTATGATTCTATCATGCCCGCTGCCAAATACGTAGAGCGAGATGTAATTCACCTGATGGAAACTCTGCGGTGGAAGGATTAATCTAATAGTTCGAAATCTTTGACAGAATAGGCCTCTCCAGTATTTAGAACTATTTGAGCAACTTCATTGGGAGTTATGACTTTAGGATTGAAAATCAAAGTGGCTTTTTTGGTTTCAAAATCTACTTTGGCTTCTTTTATTCCGTTGGTTTTGTTAAGGTTTTTTTCAATGAGTGCCGCACAACCCACAGAACAAATCATCCCTTCAATGCTCATGGCCATAGGCTGGGATTCTTGGAATGAGGCTTTGTTGGTCTTAAGAGCATTTGTTTTTAACTTAATGGTTTTTTGAGATATGTTGTTTTTACAAGAGGTAAGGCTTAAAAATGAAAGCCCAATTATAACAGAGTAGAATGATATTTTTTCCATGATTTAAAGTAAATTTTATTCAAATAAATTGTCGGGCATGGGTTCGTTAAGGATGATTGATTTTAATTGAAAATCTGCCTTTTGCGAACCCATATCTTTTTGGATAACTTGAGGGAAGAGTATCCCTTCTATTACCTTATAATTTCGAAAAGATGTCGTGGAAGATTGAACTTTCCCTTGCATTTCAATAGTCTCTACCGTTTGGAGTTTAAGAAAATCATCTACAGCATAATAAACGGTTTTATTGTCAGACCATTTGATTTCGTATGCGTCTTTTCCATCAATGATGACGATTCTTTCTAATGAGATTTGATTGGGGTTGATTTCCAACTCGGGAAATAAGGCAGCATTTTTAATAGCATTTTCAAACTCTTCACTTTTCATCTCCGTTTTTTCTCCTTTCATTTCGTTATAACCTTTAGAGGGATTTAAGACCATTTTTTGGATGATGTTGCCCATCATACTGATTTCTACCCGCATTTGTTTTTTAGCGGTTTGTCGGTTCGATATCTGTATGGTCATACCCTGCATACTGGCTTCCGAAATAGAGGTTTTGGTTTTTATTACTTCCAACTTGGCCCTGCCTCCAATGGCATCTATATATCCTTCCATAATACGTTTGGCACTTAGTCCGTCCATTAGGGGTTTAGAAAAGACCGGTCTTTCTGTAACATTTCCGTATTTGTCGAAATAAAGCACATTTAATTTACGGCCATTGAATTCCATTTTTTCTAATGGGTTCAAAACATCACTTCCCTTTCCGGTAACCACTACCCACATTAAGTTGGGATCAAAGTATTTTTTGGAGACTCTAGTAATATCTTCTCTTGTAACCTTTTGAATATTCTTTAAAAGTTTGTTATAAAAATTGGGGGGTAATTTTTGCGTCTTGGTGTTGTAAGCGAAATTGGCAATATTTTCAGGATCCTCCATAGATCGAATAAGTGAGCCTGCATATTTTTTTTTAACAAGTTCCAATTCTTCTTCGGTGACCATCTCTTTACTCATTCGATCAACTTCATAGAGTAATTGGACCACAGCACTGTCGGTTACTGAATTGCGAACAGCGGCAAAAGCCCGCAATTGGGATTTAGTTTTATGGTTTATGTTAAAACGAGAATAAGAACCATAGGTGTAACCCTTGTCTTCCCTTAAGTTAAGGAATAGTCGAGCTTCTCCACCACCACCCAATATTTGATTGGCAATTGTTAGAGCATAATAATCGGGGTTATTTCTATCAATATTAGCAGTACATAAAACCGAAACCTCAGATTGAACGGCATTGGGCATTTCTACAAAGGCGATTTGGGCTTGGGGTAAGTTTTTTGGATTGTAAAACGTAGAAGGTACTACCTGGCCTTTGGCCCATTTCCCTAAATATTTTTTGGTCAGTTTTTTTGAGGATTCAAAGTCGATGTCCCCTACTATGGTGATGTAAGCATCTTGAGCATGAAAGTTTTTTTGATACAATTGCTGGAGATCATCTATCGAAACACTTTTAATACTCTTTTCTGAAACGAATTCACCATAGGGATGATCCTTACCATAGGAGAGAAGATTTTCTACCCTGCGAGCTGCTGTTTTTACATCTTTTTCATTAGATTTTAATGCTTCTAAGGTTTTGTCTACTTCTTTTTGGAATTCCTCTTTAAGAAAGTGGGGGTGGAGTAAAGCATCGATCATCATTTCAAAAACCCTGGGAAAATAGCGTTTTAACGTACTGGCGTACCCACCTTGTGCATTTAAACTCAGACGGGCACCCATAAAATCTATTTCCTCCTCAAAATAATCTTTGGGAATGTTTTTTGATCCTTTTCCCATCATGCTGCTTAGTAGTCCAGATAAGCCTGCTTTTTCACCCTCCAGATAAAGGGGGTTGTCGATACTGAGGGAAACGGAAACTTGAGGTAATTTGTGGTTTTCTACTACCATAAGGGTTAGACCATTATCAAACTGGTGTTCTTTTGGAGTTCCAAAGTTGATTTCGGGAATAGGTCCTGGTTGAGGCTGTATGGATCGATCAATTTGTGCTTTTGCATTGCCCAAAAAGCCAATGGAAACTAATAATATTAAGGCTTTTATCATTTTTATTCTTTTTGGGGCTTAGGTAAATAGTGTAATTCCAATCGCTGATTAGAGTTGAGGTAGCTTTGAGCAACTTTTTGGATTTCCTCACGAGTAATGGATTTGTAAAGTTCAAGCTCTTTGTTGATTAGGTTCGTGTCTTTATTGTAAAAGGTGTAATATTCCGCCAGGGAATTGGCGATTCCTTCTATGGTAGAATTAGAATTGACAAATTCAGATTCAAACTGATTTTGTAATTTTTGGTAGTCTTTTTCTGAGATTAATTCTTTTTGAATTTTAACTAATTCCTCGTCAATTTCAGTTATCAGATTTTCTAATTTTGTTTCACCCAGAGGTAAACTTAAAATCACATAGGTACTGTAATCCTCGTTGTTCATATTAAAAGCAGCGATCTCAAGTGACATTTTTTGCTTATCTACTAGTTTTTTATAGAGTTTAGAACTTTTTCCTTTACTGAGATAAGTCGAAATCACGTCGAGGACTCTGGCGTCTCTAGAATTTCTTCCCGGTGTTCTGTAGGCCAAAAAAATAGCCGGTATTTGAATGTTAGAGTCAAAGGCTTCTGCTTTGATGGTCTGAGTGATGGGTAATTCTTTTGGAAATATTCGCTGAATTTCCAGACCTCGGGGGATAGTTCCAAAATAGTCTTCAATCCACTTCTTGGCTTGGGGAATCTTGATGTCCCCTGCAACAGTCAAAGTTGCATTATTGGGAATGTAATACTTTTTATTGAAGGCCATAAATTCCTCGAGGGTAGCAGCGTCTAAATGTTCCATTTTTCCAATGGTCGTTTGGCTGTATGGATGCAATTTGTACAAATAGGATTTTACTTCTTCATTCCATTTTCCATAGGGGCTGTTGTCGTAGCGCATGCGTTTTTCTTCTTTGACCACTTCGTTTTGGGTGTCAACACCGGTTTGATCAATTATGGAATGGAGCATGCGTTCGGACTCCATCCAAAGGCCCAGCTTGAGATTGTTGGAAGGAAAGTTTTCGTAATAATAGGTAAAATCATTTGTAGTGTAGGCATTGTTAGAACCTCCGTTGCCAGTAACTATGCTGAACCATTTTCCTTTTGGTATATTTTTTGTGCCTTCGAACAACAGATGCTCAAAAAAATGCGCAAAACCTGTCCTTTCTGGATCTTCATCTTTGGAGCCCACATGATACAAAACTGAGATTGTGACTATTGGGACCGAGTTGTCTCTATGCAATATTACATGAAGACCGTTATCTAGGTCGTATTCTTCAAAGACAACTTTTTGACAATAAATGAATTGAGAGCCAATAAATAAAGCTGTCAAGATACTGAGGTTAAGTTTTTTCATACTATAATTGAGCTTAAATTTAATTTAATTTAATAAATTACCTATAAAGAAGCTAAAAGAGAATGTTTTTCTAAAGTTCTATGGGTAATTATGAGTCAGATCTATTTAGTATTTCTTTTCTTGGAGCATTAGTTAGGACTGTTTTATTAACATGAAAAAAGAAATATTTTAAAAGAAGAAATTAATCCTTAGATTCATAGTTGTTATAACGCAAGGTTAAACTCAACTTGATCACTAAAAATCATCAAAATGAAAAACAAAATTTTCATCGTTTTTTTCTCACAATTCTTTTTTCAGCAAATGTTATTAGGACAGGTTTTTTCCTTTATAACTCAAGAAAATGGAAAACACATACAACATAGAATTTTAATGGATAAGGAGTATTTTGTAGAAACTCAATTTTCTTCCAAATCCAATCAATTTATTAAAACCATAGGAGGCTTCTATCAAAAAAAGGGTAACGATTTGATGGTGGTCTTAGAGTTCAACTCCAATTTTCCCAAGGATAGCCTGAAAAACATTATGATCAACAATCAAGATTATTGGAAAAAAATTTCCAATAATACATTACCTCTTCAAGGCAAGTGGTTAATGGCCGGAAGGGTTAATGGAGATCAAGAACGAAGAAGAGATACGGACCGCCCAAGAAAAACGATGAAAATTTTAGTTGATGGTTATTTCCAGTGGATTGCGTATAATACAGCTAGCTTTTCCTTTCATGGAACAGGAGGGGGAAGTTATACCGCATTAGAAGATACCTATACCGAAACAATTGATTATTTTTCGAGGGATAACAACAAAGTAGGAATTACACTAGGGTTTGAATATGAAAAAAAAGGAATGGATTGGCATCATAAAGGATTCAGCAGCAAAGGAAAGCCCTTGCATGAAATATGGACTTATAGAATTCCCTAGTCGTTGGGTATATTTAACACTATACCTGCTGCTTTTCCATGGATTGTATTGATTGCTTCGTGTCTAGCATTATACCATCCTCCACTATTTACTTGGTTTTCCGGAAATTGGATAACCCTTGGATTGGGAGGCATAATGTTGGGTATGGGTTTGACATTACGATTAGTGGATTTTCTTAGGGTGACCCAGACTCCAAGGTGGGTTATGACCGGTCTTCTTTTGCAGTTTACGGTTATGCCTTTTTTTGGTTGGCTTTTGGGAAAAGTATTTGATTTACCTCCTTTTTTTGCGGTGGGATTGATTCTGGTTTCTAGTTGTCCCGGAGGAACAGCTTCTAATGTGATTGTATTTTTATCTAGATCCAATTTGGCTTTATCGGTTACTATGACTGCCCTCTCGACCATGGTGGGGATTGTTATGACTCCCTTGTTGACCAGTAGTCTTTCAGGTAGTGAAATTCATGTGGATGCTTTGGGCTTGTTTTATACTACGCTCAAGGTGGTCTTGGTTCCTGTAGTCTTGGGTGTTTTTCTCAATGCCCAGTTACCGCGTTACACTCAAAAGATTCAATTTTATTCCCCATCCCTTGCCGTAATACTTATAACATTGATAGTGGCTAGTATTATTGGACAGGGAAAAGAAATTATTCTTGGATCTGGTATTTCCCTTATTTTTTCCATTATGACCCTTCATCTGGCAGGATTTATTTTAGGCTATTTTTTAAGTAAAATCTTTCTAAAAGAAGAAGGTGTGAGTAGAACTATTTCGGTAGAGGTGGGCATGCAAAATTCTGGTTTGGGAGTAGTTTTGGCCAAAGAAAATTTTGCAAACCCTACAGTGGCAATCCCAGCAGCTATTTCCAGCTTGGTTCATTCACTTTACGGAAGTATTTTCGTAGCCTTGTTCAGCAACAGAACTGCTGAGCCTCCTATGGAAAAGGCTAATTAAATCCGCTAGAAGAATTTATCTTATATTGAATACGAATTCATCTATAAACAATTTAAATATATGAAAACCAACCGTTATAGTCGACGCCAGTTTACTTCTCAATTGGTGGGAGGTTTGGTCAGCTTGGTTCTTTCTCCGGCACTATTTGCCCAAAAACCATTGATGTCAGAGAATGAAATAGATTGGTATGATGTAAAAGGAACAGGGGTAGAAGGGAAAGGCTGGAAAGACACCAAAAGATGTTTTGACCGATTTCCTTCCAAAGCTCAGGGAATGGTTCGTGAGGCCGTATGGAATCTCTCTCGTCATTCAGCGGGGATGTGCTTGCGGTTTGTTTCGGATTCGCCTAATATATATGTTCGCTATAGCCTTTACGAAGACAAATTGGCCATGTCCCATATGCCCGCTACAGGTGTGAGTGGTTTGGATTTGTACGGTAGTGATGATAATGGTATAGACCGTTGGGTGGCAGTCGTAAGACCAGAAAAAAAAGAGATAGAAACCACCATAGCCAAAGACTTGGCCCCGGGGTCACGTCGTTATACGCTGTATTTGCCTCTATACAATGGAGTAGACTCACTGGAAGTAGGTGTCTTCAAAGGACAATCTTTTAAAGCCTTAGCCCCCCGTAAGGAAAAACCCTTACTCTTTTATGGAACCTCTATCATGCACGGTGCTTGTGCATCACGACCAGGCATGGCTTTCCCGGCGATTTTGGGCAGGAGGTTGAGGAGGCCAACCATCAACTTAGGATTTTCAGGGAATGGACGTATGGAAGCAGAGGTAGCTGCTTTGCTAGCCGAGCAAGATCCATGTGCGTATGTAATTGACTGTCTGCCCAATATGAACGAAATCAGTATCTCAGAAAGAACAGTTCCGTTGGTGAAAAAATTGAGAGAAGCACACGACAAAACTCCTATATTATTGGTAGAAGATCGAAGTTTTACTAATACTCGATTTTTCCCTTTCAGAAAATCTCATCACCAAAAAAGTCGAGCAGCACTCAAAAAAGCTTATTCTAAATTGATTGATGCCGGCATAGGAAACCTCTATTATTTGGATGGAGATTATCTATTGGGTGAAGATGGGGAAGGAGCAACTGACGGTTCACACCCTAGCGATCTTGGAATGGTGCGTTATGCAGATGCCTATGAACCTGTTTTGAGGTCGATGCTTAAGCAGTTTTAAACGCTGTTTTAAAGTAAAATGATTATTTTTAATAGATAAATTCACAAAGTTTAAACCTTGCATGATTTTTTGTGGAGAATTATTTAAAAAATAGTAGAAAGAAGTATACTTAAGGATCAGATAATTATTAAAAAAATAGAGTCATGATAAAAAAAACGACTTGGCGTCCTTTGCCAGATTTCTTGACCATTAAGAAAAGTAAAATAGAAGGTCTGGGGGTTTTTGCCACACGGGATTTACCCAAAGGATTTGACCTAGGTATCTCACATATTTTTGACGAGCGTTTTCCTGACGGATATATTCGTTTGCCCTTGGGTGGTTTTATCAATCACCACGAAATCCCTAATTGTAAGGCGATTTTAGCTGAAGAGGACAATGAAATGGGGAAATTAAAACACATTCGCATTGAAGCGATTAAAACTGTTACAGTGGGTCAAGAAATTACCATAAAGTACATAATCAACAAATTGGAAAACCCCAATTGGGAGTTTGAATATGAGATTTCTCAATAAATTTTGCCTCTATTTATAAAAAAACCCGCTAAGTTTAGCTTGAACTTTAGGGGGTTAAACCAATTAAACAAACAAAAATGAAGCTTATTAAATTCTCACATAAAATTAATGAATGATTTGTTAAAGAATTGGTAAAAGTGAGGTTAAATAGAAGTTAAAACATTTATTTTCAACAAGAGAATTTTTAAAAAGCTAAAGAATTATTTACTAGATAAATTCATTTAGAAATAACACTTTTTAAAAAATCAGTCCATTTTTTTTCAAAAAGGTCTGGCTTTAGCATTTTATATAGCTCCATTACTTTTGCAGGATCTTTTGCTAATTTTCGATGATCACTGTAATCGATTGCATCAAAAAAAAATGCTTTAAGATTAACCGCCATACATTTGTTTGGAATTTCAGTATGCCAACCTGAAGGGTCGATTAAGGGTGAAAAAATTGCAAAAGTGGGCTTTTTGAGTCCTTTAGCAATATTGATGGCTCCTCCTTCATTCCCCACGACAGCATTACAATGATAGGCTTTAACCATATAATCCCTCAACGAACTTGGGGTTAATGATTTCATCACTGCTTTTTTGGTGGCGGGTTGCAGCTGATCGACCAGAGTATCAATTTGTTCCTCTTGATCGGGGCGGTAATTTAGTATAAATGGGAGGTTCGTGGTTATAAAAGCAATTTCCATCAGTTGAGCCATATACTCAAAAGGATAGGTTTTGTTTCTACTGCTGCCCATTGCAGAAACCATGATTGCTTGATTACCCTTACCCAAAACAGCGTCCATTTGCTCCCTAATTATAGCAATTTCTTCGGAGGTCAGATGAATTTCAACTTCGCTGTTTTTTGGAAAATTTCCCATGATAGGTTCCAACAATTGAAATCTATTTTTGATTGATAATTGAAGTGAATCTTCTTGAACTTTCTTTTTTTTGACAGCATGACTATAGAAAAAAGAGGTGTAAAATTTTTTAAAACCGATTTTGTGTTGAGCAGGAACTAACAAACAAATCAAAAGGCTTTCAAGTTTTCCATAGGCATCAATGATGTAATCGTATTTTTTTTTTCGATGGTATCGTAAAAACTTTAAAAACCCCCACTTATCTTTTTTGAAACGGTCTTCGAAAACTACAACTTCATCAATGTAAGGATTGTAACGAATTACATCTAATGTATGGCGATTGGCAATAAAATCAATATGTATGACCGAATTCCACCGTTTTAAATTTTTACAAATTAAGGTGCTGATCAGTACGTCTCCAATCATTTTTTGTTGAATGACTAAAATTTTAATTATTGATTTATTTTTAGATAAATCTTTTTGAAAGCTCATAAATTCAATAGATTCGTTTAAAATATGTTAGACATGTTCTTTTCAATCTATCATAAAAAATCAACTGTAACTTAATATTTTATTTCTTCTATTACCCAATAATCGGATGTCCCAAAGGTAGTATTTTAGAAAAAAGGAATTCCTCTATTATAGAAAATCAGTTTTTAATATCTCATTACCAAGGTTTACCAAAAAACAGATTGTTCCTTTATTCTCTTGATTATTTTTCTTATTCTTGATTACTATTTTTAATATATTGAAATCATTCTGTTTTTTTAATACTGTTGACGAATGGGGCGGAGGAGAACGGTGGCATCTAGACATGGCCTTGCATCTTCGGTCCAAGGGGCACCGTGTGATGATTATTACCCAACCTGGTGCTGTTATAGGGCAACGTGCCCAAAGAGAAGGGATAGCAGTTTTTCATATTGTTTTGAGAAATTTGAGTTTTTTTAATCCTTTTGTATTACTCAAATTGGTTAATGTTTTTAAATCTAATAAAGTAGATACAGTTGTTTTAAATCTATCTCGTGACTTAAAATGCGGGGGTATTTCGGCTCGGATGGCGGGCGTTAAAAAAATTATTTTCAGACGGGGAAGCGATCGAAGAGTTAGAAATTATTTTATAAATCGATTTTTTTATCAAAAGGTGATAACCGGAATTCTTACCAATTCTCAGGCTACTAAAACAGCAATTCTATCCAATGGTCGTTCCTTGGTTTATCCAGACAAGATCACGGTTATACCAAACGGCATTGACATTCAATCCTTTTTGAATAAGAATTTTGAGGTGCTTAAGCCGAAAGAAAAAGCTTCTATTGTATTGGGAGCTTTGGGGAGGTTGGAGCCTCAAAAGAATTTTGAATTTTTGATTCCTGTAGCCATAGAATTAAAAAAAAGGGGCATTCCTTTTGAATTTTTAATCGGAGGAAAAGGTTCTCAGGAGTCAATGCTCAAATCGATTGTTGATGAAAATAATTTGACAGATTTTTTTAATTTTTTGGGTTTTCTTGATAACCCTAAGGATTTACTAATGTCTTCGGATATTTTTCTTTTACCTTCTTTGTGGGAGGGTTTTGGTTACGTCATTGTTGAGGCTTCTTTGAGTGAACTTCCGGTTATTGCATTTAATATTAGCAGTAATGGCGAGGTGATTAGTGAAGCGACTGGTTATTTGACACCACCTCATGATGTAGCTGCTTTTTGTAATAAGATAGCTTATTTATACAATCATCCTAAGGAGCTCAAAGCCATGGGAAAAGCGGGTAGAGCTTTTGTAGTAGATCAATTTGAATCAACTAAAATTTTTAAAAAGATTGAACAATATTTAACCGGCGATGACTAAAGCCGAATCTTATAAAGCATAGGATAACTATTGACTCCACCTTCGCTTGTTATCCAAAAGTTTTCTTGATCGATGATTTTAACGGCTTCAATTTGCTTTCCATCCAGTGGCAATTTGAATTTTTTCATTTTGACTTGGTTTAAATTTTCCATATCAAATGAACTGATGGTGTATAGAAATTGTTCTCTAGACTTAGTATAGCCTACCAGGGCGACTAACTTTAAGGAGTGGTAATAATCCCCTCCTGTGATCAGCGATTGAACATCAAAAGAGTTTTGCGAGCTTAAGGAATAATTTCCTGGAGTTTTAGGGATGGAATACAGTTCAGTCCTAGAAGTTTTTCGATTCTTTGAAAATAAGATCAACATTTCTTGGGTGGCGATCAAGGCTTCTGCATCAAAAGGGTGTTTATTTCTTTTGTCAAAATTTTGTTGGTCGAGGTAATTGAATGCTATTTTTCCAACTTTTTTAAAATTATTTTTGGGATCAACGATCAAGACGTTGAGGTCTTTTCTTTTTCCTTTGTTATTTCCGCTGTCTGAGATGTAGAGGAAATTTTCATCTTGTGTAATGTCTTCCCAGTCATTATTTTCAGCTCCCAAGATACTGTATTGCTCAATAAGATTCCCCTTTTTAGTAAACCTATACAGGTCGGGCTTCCCACCGGAATCATTGTGGGTAAGGAAGTCATTTTCAAAAAACTCTAAACCTGAAGTTTCTTCAATTATTTTGGGGAGTTGCACTTCAGAGACTACAGTTTGGGCTAATAGCTTTGCACTGTTATTTGGGAAGTATAAAAGCAGAAGAAGGATTAATATTTTAAGAAAAGGTCTCAAAAATCCTATTGTGTTTTAATTGAGAAGTTAAGGTATTTTTTACGTCCAATAATGCCATTGAGCAGCTCAAAAGGAAGCTGAAAAGATGTTTTTATTTCCAATGTCTTTATGTTTATAGTTTTTTCGCTGTAGGGCTCAATTTTGAAAATGGTTCCGTCTTGATGAAAGGTAAATGGTCCAGTATATTTTAGGTGTAGTGTATTGGCTGATAGATTTCTTAAGGTGACTTTTGCGATCAACTCATCATCTTTGTAGCTGGGGGAAGATGCGGAGATATTGGCCTTAACAAGATCCAGCAAGTGTTCTTCCTTTCCAATCATCAGCTCTTTAAACCAAACCATTGTTTTCCCTTCAAAGAGGGCTTTTTTTACTTCTTTGGGACTGTTGTCTTTAGAAAAAACAAACGTCATGGGCCTATGACCACCCTGTGGAATATCAAAATCCCAAGTGGTTAATCCGTGGACGTCTGAAGTTCCTAACATTGTAAGGTCATTTTCTAGTGCAATTTCAATGGCCTCTTCTGAATAAGTGGTGAAGTTGACCACTTCGATACCATGTATGAGCTTTCTTTCAATGAGATCGATATGCATAGTATCTAGTCTTGCAATTCCGTCTTTCCTTTGGGCTTCCCAATTGGGATGATTCCAAAAAACAAATCCCTTTTGATGATTGGCCTCTTCGATCCCGGCAGAAGGGTCATCTGGGAATAAAAGTTTGTTAGCATCTTGAATAAATACTGCATTGAGATGTCCGGGTGGCATAGAGCGAGTTATTTCGGCACCTTTAATCACTATAAGTTTTGATTCTTTAGCACTCCCCTTTGCGATATCGTAGGATCGATTTCTATCGGGATTAGGAAGGTCCTCATGGTGAGGTTGATATTCTAGGTGATCTGTAATAGAGATAAGATCAAGTCCTTCTTTCAGTGCCTCAGATACTCTAATGTTGGGCCAAACTGAGCCATCTGAAAAGGTGGTATGGATGTGAAGGTCTGTACTTACAAGGAACTGTTCCTCTGGGGCTACAAAAAAAGGTTGATCCTGTGCGTAAATCCACAACGGAAATGTTGAAAGTAAAATGAGAATTTTTTTTGGAGTAATCTTTATCATAAAAATTTTATTTACTAGTCATTCAAATCATAGAAAATCTTATGCATTAAGGTATCCAAAAACTCATTTGTAACCATCTTACTTCTCGTAAGAATCTTTTTAAGCAATTTTTTTCTATTTGCAATAACTGATTAATTATTCTTGTATAAGTTACTCAATCTTTTTTTGAGTGCTATGTTTATTCAGTAGACAAATTTTGTAATGATCGATGTAGATTTTTATTTTTAATCAAATCAATATAGGTGTTATTAAAGAAAGTTAAAAAGATCATTTACACTTTGTGTCTAATATCAAAAAGTTATAATTAAAGCTAATATTTAGCGGCCAAAGTCGTCTTGCAGTCTTACGATATCTTCCTCATTGGAGGGATTGTTGGGGTCGGTATGTTGCCAAATTTCGGCTACTAAGGCTTGCTGTTTCAGACCAATAAGCCGGTGGCGTTCACCTTGTTTAAGTTTAACTTGATCCCCCTCATTAAGCGTTAGTAGTGGTTTTTGATCGTCATCATTGGATCGTATAATACCGACAGTTCCTTTATAGACCCGCCAGATTTCCGCTCTTCGGTGGTGGTATTGCCATGAAAGTCTGGAATTGATATTGACGATGAGGATTTTGGGGCTGAGCTTCCCTCCAATTTTAAGACTTTCAATTGAAATTTTATCAAAAAATTGATTTGCAAATTTTTGAGCTTGGGTTTCATCGATGACCAAGAAGCCCCCCCAAGGTCGTTTAAAATCGAAATTGACAATATGGTATCCAAAAGATTCGATATAATTTTTAACTTGAATGAATTTTTCGGACTGACTCATATTATAAAGATAAAACAGGAATAACAAATTGTATTGCTATTCCTGTTTTATATAGTATTTAAAAAAGGATTAAATAGGAAGCTCCCAGCCTGCGCGGTATTCTTTACTCACAAAGGCATTTGCTTCATCCAAGTTCTTGATATTCATGTTTTCGCCATCCCAAAGCAGTTTTTTTCTGCCATAGTAACTAGTGATTTTTCGACCGTTTTTTCTGGTTCCAATCTCCTTTCTAAGATCTCTACTACGAAGGGCAAGGTTCCCCATGATTACAGTTTCTGTAAAAGGTCCAGAATAATCAAATGAGGAGGTCAAATTTTTGTGTTCGCTGCTGTTGAATCCAGCCTTACACGCTTCTGTCCATGCTGCAGCGTGGACATCATTTACATTGGCTTGTTTTCTGGTGTCAAATAAAACAGGCTCCTCTCCTTTGACATATAATGTCGGATTATTGGCATAAATCTCAGAAGTAATAACTCCTTTGGCTCCTAACATCATAATTCCACTAGAGTTCCCCATGTCGAAATTCATTATGAATTCTTCTTCTATTTCTTCAGGAATGGTTGGGGTGAGTCCTCCGTCCATCCAGATGAGTTTGATTCCATCTTTGTTATGTGGAGAATTTTTGTATTCTAGGGTAACAATAGAGGAAATGGGACATCCCTCTGGGGTGTATTCCGGGGTCCACATTTTTTTGAAAACGTTGCTTGCGGTACACTCTACACTGCTGGGATATCCCAACTTTAATGTTTTGTATGGCGCATCGAGGGTATGGCATCCAATGTCTCCTAATGCACCGGTTCCGTATTCCCAAAAACCTCTCCAATCGAAGGGGTGTAATCCAGGAGAATAAGGTTTTGATTGGGCTGTCCCCAACCATAAATCCCAGTTTAATGTTTCAGGTTTTTTACTTGCAGCAGGACCGGGATGATTAACACCTTGTGGCCAAACTGGACGATTGGTCCATGCGTATATGGTGTGAACTTTTCCAATTTTGTTTTGGTCAATCCACTCTTGAATTTTGGGGACTCCAATACTGGAACCACCCTGGTTACCCATTTGGGTAACAATTTTATTTTTTTCAGCGGTTTGAGCTAAAAGCCTTGCCTCAGCAATTGTATGAGTTAGGGGTTTTTGCACATAAACATGAATGCCCCTATTCATACAATCATATGCAATTTTTGCATGATTGTGATCGGGTGTAGAAATAGTTAGCGCGTCGATTCCCTTTTCTTTATCAAGCATTTCCCTATAGTCTTCATACTTGTTTACATCAGGATGACTTTCATAAGAAGTTTTTGCATTAGCAGGATCAACATCACAAAGAGCAACGACTCGGTTTTTCCCATTTTGATATGCATTTCTGATGTCTGAGGTTCCTTTTCCTCCTGATCCAATGGCTGCAAACCCCAATTGGTCACTTGGAGCAGTATATCCCTCTCCACCCAAAACGTGACGTGGAACAATGAATACACCTGTTCCAATCATACCTGTTTTTTTTATGAAGTTTCTTCTTGATTTATTTTGTTTGTTGTACATCTTTCTGTTTTTCATGGGTTGTAAAAATAGTCAAGTTTTTTTAATTTTTCACAATACATTTTTTTTGATTTATAGAGAAATATCTCGCTTCCATGGCAGGAAGTCAAATTGTCTATTTCGCGATGCTTTGGTGATGCTCTCCCCGCTGGCAACTTTTATAATTAACTCTAGCATATGGTCAGATAATTCTTCCAGAGTTTGAGCCCCTTCAATAATAGAACCGGTATCGAAATCAATGATGTCTTTCATTTTATTAAATACCGCTGTATTTGAGGAGACTTTAATTACAGGGGCAATAGGGTTGCCCGTTGGGGTTCCAAGACCCGTTGTAAAAATAATTAGGTTGGCTCCAGACCCTGCCATTGCAGTTGTGCTTTCCACATCGTTTCCTGGGGTGCAAAGTAAATTCAATCCTTGATTTTTAAAATATTCTCCGTAATCCAATACATCGACAATTGGAGAGCTCCCCCCTTTTTTAGCCGCTCCGGCAGATTTCATGGCATCGGTTATGAGTCCGTCTTTGATGTTTCCGGGAGATGGGTTGGCGCTAAAATCAGTTCCTGAGGCAATCACTTTGCTTTCATAGGACCTCATGAGTTTAATGAATTTTTTAGCTTTCTCTTTATCGACACAGCGGTCTACGAGTTCTTGCTCTACTCCTCTTAGTTCAGGGAATTCAGAAAGTATTGCACTGCCTCCTAACTTTACCAATTTGTCCATAGAGGCGCCCAAAGTGGGATTGGCAGAAATCCCTGAAAAGCCGTCAGAACCACCGCATTCTAAACCAATGGTAAGCTTGGTAAGGGGTGTTTTTTTCCTTTCGATATCATTGACTTTTTTTATTTCAACTAGAGAGTCTTTGATTATTTTTTGAATTAAGTTGATTCCACTTCCTACTTCTTGTTGGTCAAAGATCAGTAGGGGTTTGTTAAAGTTTTTATTAATTGTTTTGAGCTGCTCAAGGAAAAGATCTACCTGTAAGTTTTGACAACCCAAACTTAAGACGGATGCTCCGGCTACGTTGGGATTATTGACATAGCCCGCCAAAAGCTTTCCCAACATGGTAGAATCAGCTCTTGTTCCCCCACAACCAGCATTATGAGTGATAAACCTTACTTCGACATTGGGGAAGGGATTTACAGTTTTTCGGGATTGGACGGTTTCTGATTTTCCTTGAACTAGAGTTCTTAAGAAATGCTGATGTTCTGATAATTTGTCGGGATAGAATTCTCTTTCAAAAACGGTTTTGAGCAGCTCGACGTTTCTGTTTTCGCAAAAAACCAAAGGAAAAAAAAGCCAGATGTTTTGAGTGCCTACTGTACCATCTTTACGGGGGTAACCCATAAAGTATCTTTCGTTTTTGGGCAGGCTTTGGACTGAAGATTTCCCTACATTTTCAAAACTGATGTCTTCATTGAAGGCATTATCCATATTTTTTGTTGTAAGTGCCGCTCCCCTAGGAATATCTTGATTGGCAAGGCCTACTTTGACACCATACATGATTAGTGTGTCTCCTTTTTTTACTGATTCTTTGGTGAATTTGTGTTTTTGTTGAATATCCTCTAACAGGGTAACTTGTTGTTGTTCAAGCTTGACCGTTTCCCCTTTTTTGAGATTCTCAAGGGCAACAATCATATTATCTTGAGGATTTATTTTAATTGCTTTAATCATGACTGAAGAATTTGAAAAACCTGATAAGCCTCACTTATTTCGTCATGTGAGGTTATGGCATTGAGCGCTTGAGTAAGGGTGTTCTTTAGCGGACCAATTTCGGTCAAATTTTGATCCCAAAGTTTAGAATTAGAAAGAGTTTCGGTTACTACTTTTTCAATTTTTTTGTCTTTCCAAACATCATTGAAAAATGAGATGATTTGGGGATCATCTTTCAGTGGGTGATTATGTTTAGATATCTCTTTGCCATAAAAGTAAATAAGGGCAGCCATTGCAAAAGTTAAATTTTTGGGAGCCTTTCCTTCTTTTTTGTGGTAAGAAAGTAAACTGGGGAGGACCCTAACTTTGAATTTCGATATGGAATTTAATGAAATAGATTCTAATTGGTGAATGATAAAGGGGTTTAAAAAACGTTCCAAAACCGATTGCGCATAGTCTTCTAATTCTTGCTTGTCAAAATCTACACTTGGGATAATTTCATCAAATAGTGTCTCGGAGATAAAAGTTTTTAGAAAATCATCTTTTAGGGTCTCCGAAACGGTCGGTGTTCCGTGGAGCAGGCCTACAGGGACAAGTGTTGTGTGGCTACCATTTAGTATCCTCACTTTTCTAGTTCTGTAGACTCCCAGGTCTTGGACGACCTTTACATCAATGTTTTTTAATTGATCAACTGGAAAAATTTCGAGTAGTTTGGAATTTCCTTCAATTACCCAGAGGAAAAAGGGTTCACATGTAACGATTAATTGGTCATCAAAGGGCAAATCTTTTTTGTAAAATTCAAGATCTTTTTTGGGAAAACCGGGAACTATCCTATCGACCAATGTATTGTAAAAATGGTTCTGATGAATCCAAGCAATGAAAGAATTTTCAAGCCCCCATTTTTTACAAAGCTCCAAAATTATTTCTTTGAGTTTGCTACCGTTTTTTTCGATCAATTCGCAGGGAATGATGTGTAAAACTTTTGATAGATCTCCGTTAAATGTTTTATAACGATGATAAAGTAGCAGTGTTAGTTTGCCTGGGAACGATTCGGGTGGGGTGGCCTTAAATTGATCATCATGATTTAAGGCAATACCAGCTTCAGTTGTATTAGAGAAGATAAAAGTTAAATTTTCATTTTCAGCTAGTTTTAAGAAATGATCAAACTCTTGATAGGGGTTTATCATTTTGTCGATACAGTTGATTTGCCGTCCCTCCCTTAAATTTTTTCCTTCCATCACCCCCTCGTGAAACAGATGGTATTTTCCATTTTGTTTTTTTAGCTGATCTATCATCCCATTGGGTATGGGTTGAACGATATTTACTTTTCCCGAGAAAGAGCTTTTCTCATTTAGCAATTGAATACAATAATCTACAAAAGCTCTCAGGAAATTTCCTTCACCAAATTGAATGCTATCTGTGATAATGTTTTTCATTTTTAATTATTCCGATGGTAAAGCTCTGTCATTTGTGACAGAGTTAATTTACTAACTTTGCTAAAATAAAGACTTTTATCTTTTGTTTTTACTTTTGTAATTAATTACGCATGAAAAGATTTATTTTAATTTTTTTATTTTCACTTTCTTGCTCAAAAGATAAAGAGTGCGTGATCATTCTAAATAAGGAAGAAGTAAAGGAAAATTATTATTTCTATTTTCGTCCAAATCTAAATTATCTTCCTAACTCTCAGGCAAATTCTCTTGGATCTCCTGGCTTAAACGCTAATTATGCCTCTGGAAAAGTCTCCAAAGAATTATTCGATCAGTATAATATCGGGGATGAGTACTGTTTTTAGTGCTTAAGTTTTAATAAACTCTGAAGGGCTTTTTCCGGTAAATTTTTTAAAATTATTATAAAATGTAATTCTTGATTCGAAATGGCTTGACTTTGATAAAGATTCTATAGTATGTCCATGCAAGAAACCTTGATGAATTAATTTTATCGAAAGAGCTATCTTAAGAAAATTAAAGTATTCATGGAATGTCAAATAGTTATAGTATTTAAAAATAATCTTTAAATGTGAATTAGGTGTTTTTAATTTTTCAGAAAGCATTTTTATATTTATTTCGCTACTATTTAAAAAATTAAAATCTTGTTCAAAAGACTTTAAAGAATATATTAAATCAGGAACCGACTTACTTATTTTGTCATATATCAACTGATCCGAATTCTCCACTTTTTTTAAAACTTTATATTTCCATGGATCATATAATTTAGACCTTGTATTTAATTGAAATAAAAGATAATCTTTACCAAAGACAATAACTGGATTTAAAACAACGTAAATCAGGCATATAGCCCACATGATAGAACTACTCCTATAAAAGTCTGTAAGTACCATGTGGGGTTTAACATTATCAACTATATCTAATGGACTAGTATGCCAATAAAGTACATTGTAATTTAGAAAAAATGTAATTATTGTTAAGTTTGAAAACATAAGAATTAGCCACCTGAAAATTATCTTATTGAATGAGAATTTCAATATTATTTTTTTGTAGTTTTTTAATACTAGAGTTAACATCAGAATCCAGTAAACAGTTGTGAATAAGAGAAAGATTATCCTATTAAAATAATCAGGAATAATTTGTAATTGCTTAATAATTAATAATAATAAAGGTAAAATTAGGTGAATCAAATCGCTATATGAAGTATTTCTTTCCTCTAATGAATTTTTAAAAAAAAATAAGAAAATAGGAATAAAAACCAGAGCTATAAAGGGAGATGTTTCAAATGGGGATTTGAAAACTATTAAATTCATATTCGCCATAAAGTTTTGAAATCGCTGTAATCCAACAATCAAAATAATAATGAAAAATGGTAAATTAAAAAGTCTGTTAAACCTAAATGAAGCTATCAACATTAAAATTATAATTAGACATAAAAAAGTCACAAAAAGCCCAATAAAATCTAAAATCATTTTTCTATAATAATTTGTTTCATATTTGTTAAATAATTTTTTTTAGTCTAGAGATTTTTTAAGTAACAACATCTTCAACTAGAGCATAAAAAATCTATTAATTACTAGAATTAATCAATAGTCATATTAAATTTTAAACTCGGAACAAACAGTTTTTAGGGCTTAATACATGTTTCATAAATGAATATATTTGTTTCAAAAGTAGCAATTTTATATAGTTTAAAAATAATAGCTCTAAAAAACAAGAAGTATTATTTATATTCCTCTGATGTTATCTAAACTTTACTGGTTTACAAGTAAAAAAATACCTTTTTTTACGCTTGTATTACTACTTCCTTTTCTGTTTTTTGGACAATCAGATTTTTATTGGGTTGGTGGAAATGGTAACTGGTCTAACTATTCATCGCACTGGGCAACATCCTCTGGCGGAAATATTTTTCACACCACCTCTCCAGGTTCAAATGATAAAGTGATTTTTGACAGCAATTCATTTTCCCAAGCAAACCAAACGGTCAACTTAGATTCAGACAATCAAAGTTTTAAAGATATGTCATGGGTTGGTGTGACTGATAATCCTAAGTTTAACATGTCTGGTAAAACCTTTGAAGTCCATGGTAAAGTTGAATATGATCCTAACATGCAATTTCAAAGTGTGGGAACTTTATCATTTGTTTCTAGCGCTACAGGTTCTATTATTTCAGGGGGACATAATCTTGGTAACATTTATATCAGAAAGCCATCTGGGACATTTCATTTATTAAGCCCCATAAGAGCTTCCCACTTTGAAGTGAGAAACGGCTCTACTTTCTACACCAATGATTATGACATACGTGCCTCATATTTATATTTTTACGGAGGAACTACTACCACAACAATTTATACAGGGACTTCCGAACTTCTTGTTGAGGGAGGACAGATGAAGGTTTATTATCAGAGTAATAGTTCAAGCAGCAAATATCTTGAGGCGAATATTGTTAGTAGTACAATCATTTTAGATAATGCTACTTTAAATGGAAGATATATTCATCATCCTAAAATAAATGACATCAATTTTGGACATGTTATCTCGAGGAATAGTAGAAACAGAGATTTTGGAGAAGGAGTAGATAGAGTTAGGAAGTTTGAAATTCAGAAAGGGACAAATAATGAAAACTATGAGCAAAAGATCCACTATTATTTTGAAGGGATAATTGATACGCTTGATATTGAAAGTAAAAAAGTTAAATTCGAAACAGCTACAAATCGTAATCCAAAAATTGGAGTTTTTAATGTAAAAGGAGATGGAGTTACTATTGAGATAAGTCATGGATCAACCATTACGGTTTCTAATAGTTTGTCATTTCAATCTTCCTCTTGTTCTGTTGTAAACATTAAGTCAAATAGTGCTGGAAATCAAGCAACAATTAATTATGTAAGCGGTGTGACCACTGCTACCAATTTAAGTATTAGAGATATTTCCTTAACAGGAAGTGGTACAATTACAGCGCTAAATTCTGTAGATGGAGGAAACAACTCAGGCATTAGCATTTCACAGCAAGCTTCTAGGAACATGTATTGGGTTGGAGGGACTGGTAATTGGAGTGACCCTATTCACTGGTCAACCTCGGACGGAGGAACGGGGAATGTATGCGCTCCCACACCTAATGATAATGTATTTTTCACTTCAAATTCATTTTCAGCGTCAAACCAAGAGATTACTCTAAATGTAGACAACATTGGGATTGTAAATATGGATTGGACAGGTGTTGCCAATAATCCAAAGTTTAATATGGGAGGTAAGACCGTGGAAATAACTGGATCAGTCACTTATACTGCTGATATGACATTCCAAAGCGTAGGAACATTAAGCTTCTTATCAACAGATACAACTTCAATTTATACTGGAGAAACAACCACCAATTCAGCAAGGAATCTTGGTAACATTTATATCAGAAAGCCATCTGGGACATTTCATTTATTAAGCCCCATAAGAGCTTCCCACTTTGAAGTGAGAAACGGCTCTACTTTCTACACCAATGATTATGACATACGTGCCTCATATTTATATTTTTACGGAGGAACTACTACCACAACAATTTATACAGGGACTTCCGAACTTCTTGTTGAGGGAGGACAGATGAAGGTTTATTATCAGAGTAATAGTTCAAGCAGCAAATATCTTGAGGCGAATATTGTTAGTAGTACAATCATTTTAGATAATGCTACTTTAAATGGAAGATATATTCATCATCCTAAAATAAATGACATCAATTTTGGACATGTTATCTCGAGGAATAGTAGAAACAGAGATTTTGGAGAAGGAGTAGATAGAGTTAGGAAGTTTGAAATTCAGAAAGGGACAAATAATGAAAACTATGAGCAAAAGATCCACTATTATTTTGAAGGGATAATTGATACGCTTGATATTGAAAGTAAAAAAGTTAAATTCGAAACAGCTACAAATCGTAATCCAAAAATTGGAGTTTTTAATGTAAAAGGAGATGGAGTTACTATTGAGATAAGTCATGGATCAACCATTACGGTTTCTAATACCTTAAACTTTGGATCCAAATCAGGAACTAGGAATTATATTAAGTCAAATAGTAGTGGGAGTCAAGCAACTATTAATTATCAAGGCGGTGATGTTTGCGCAGATTATCTTAGGGTTAAAGATATAACTCTGCTGTCTAGTTCAACAATCACTTTGGGGCCTTACAGTCAAAATGAAGGAAATACAAGTGGTTTTAACTTTAATACGGACACAAGTAATACTATTTCAGGAATGACAATTTCTGTGAGTCCAACAGGATTGTCTTATTACGAAAATCAGCCGATTTCATTTGTTATTTCGTCAACTTATTCAAACAACAACTCAGCAACTTTTCACTTTTTTGTAAACAGTCAAAAAACACAAAGTAGTACATCTACAACCTTTTCCGGGAACAATTTAAAAAATGGAGATAAGGTCTTCGGTTCAGTTGAAATTCCCTATACAGGGACAGTTACAGGGTGTAATTTCACCACCATTGGTAAAACAGACGAAATCACCCTGAGTTTAAATTTATATCCAGTTATTACCTCAAGCACATATTCTCAAACTAACAATAAAGTTGCAGTTACTTTTAACGAGCCTGTTTTCACAGCAAATTCCGGATCAGGGAATCTTATTCCATCTGATTTTGAATTTTTATTAACTGGAGGAACAGCTGTTTTAAATTCAAACCAGCCTAACAGTGTAACCAAAAGTGAAAACACATATACTTTAGGTCTTAATATTTCAAACCAAGCGGGAAGTGAAGTATTGACAATCAAACCCAAATACAACCAGATCTTTGATAAAGATGGTAGAAGGTCGGATCAAAATCAAAGTAATAATTCAGTTAGACTAGGAACTGTTAGCGCTAGTCTTTTAAGTGCAGCTGTATCCTCAGATAATCTTACTGTACTGGTTACTTTTAGTGAAAATGTTTTTTCTACTGTAAATGGAAGTGGAGCCCTAGAGCCATCGGATTTTATTTTACAAATGAGTGGGGGGACGGCAACTCTATCCTCTACTACTCCTATATCTATTTTTTCAGATAATTTTAAGCACTCATTAGGCTTTACATTTGGTGGAGTACCTAATGGAAACGAGGTAATCAACGTAAAGCTTGCAAATAATTCAGTATTCGATATTCAGGGAGTCGCTCTTCCACAGATTCAAACTAATAGTTCCTCAAATCTCAAAGCTGATGCCGATGCTGATGGAATTGCCAACCCTGTTGACCTATGTCCAAATACTGCAAATGGAACAGCTGTAAATATGAATGGATGTGCTGACAGTGCATCTAAATACTTTTGGGTCGGAGGTTCGGGAAACTGGTCAGACTTTTCTAGTCATTGGGCTACCACTTCAGGAGGAAACGTGTTTCACTCTAGATCCCCTAACGGGAATGATAATGTATATTTTGATAGATTTTCTTTTACTGCTAGTGGACAGACAATAACTGTTGATTCGGATGCCTCTTCTCTTAAAAACATGAGTTGGATTGGAGTTACCAATAACCCTACCTTTAATTTTAATAGTAAATCCATTGATGTTTTT
>CAJWLL010000028.1 GCA_913043275.1 uncultured Flavobacteriaceae bacterium
AAAAAAAATCATATCATCTGAAATACCATCCCCAATGGCTCCAAAATCACTGTAGTATACACTTCCAACTTTCTTAAATCGATTTAGGTCTTGATTATTTATGTTGATTTTTAATCCATTCTGATCATGCTCAAGGACTTTTGTTGAACTTTCGTTAATAGATAAGTAGTATTGACCTGACTGTAGTTTTTCATTTTCAACTTGATTTGGTGATGAACAAGTTAAAATCAAAAAGTTGGTAAATAATAAGAGGGCAATGAATATAGTTTTTTTCATAATTCAATATCTAACTTTTTAAAAGTAGAAAAAATTATTTTAAAAATATTTATTTACACTATTGCCCGCAAAAGTATTTACCTGTAAAATTAGGTGTTAACAGGCTTTTATGACAGGCGATTAGCAGAAATAATTATCACGGGGATCAGTATCCTCACATTCATTTAATGCTTGAATTACATGAAAATGGAGTTGAGGCCCTGTTGATTTTCCCGTATTTCCACTTAAACCTATAATTTCACCTTGAGTAACATTATCACCTTCATTTTTTAGTACTCCATTATAAGTTAAGTGAATATATTGAGCTTTAAGACTTGCAAATGCTCAAAGAGAAAAAAACAGATTAGAATCAATTAAATATGATGACAAAAGAACAAGGGCTATTGCTATTGAAATTGCAAATGACCCTTCAAAGGCTGTCGACTTCGGTAATCAATTAAATTTTATAAGAACATACAACCGTCGAGCTTTATAATTTCCCCAGTATCTAAAACATTTTCAGAGTAATTTTTTTCAGATTCATAATATACAGATGATTCTGAATTTGAATTAGAATAAAAGAGTGTAGCATTATCAATAGAATACTTATGAGTTACTGAATATTGAATTTCATTCTCGAAACCGTAATGATTATAATCAAACCAAAGATTATATTCATCATTTTTAATAATTTTTATTTCCCATTTGACACCGTCATAAATTGTAATGCCCTCTTTCCAACCCTCACAATATGAAGCATTAACACCAAGAGTGAAAAAAGAAATAAAATATTCGCTATCTGAAAATTTTACATCAGGGATTTCACTGTAATATTTATCCAAATTTTCAAAATCAAACCAAATTGTTCCGTCGTAATTTTTTAAAAATGTATTTACAGTTTCTTCTACATCAACCTTTTTTTCGCAACTAACATAAATAATTAAAGTAAATATAAAAACAAGGAGTTTTTTCATCATTTAATTTTTAATTAATAACATCTAAAATAGAAAAATATAGACAATGGCAAAAGTCAACCTAGCAAGAAAAGAACGGTGTCCACTTAGCCATCGTAATTAATGATTAATATGTTCTCGCCAAACCAAGTTGTTTTTTAAGTGATTTCTTTCCAAGTGTATATTAGGTATATTTATAAAAAAAATTGCTTGTGGATATTTATGAAATTTGTTTTGTTTTATCAACACTTTGGGTAGGACCTTTTTGGTTTGCCATGTTAATTAATCCATACCAGGAAAAAACAAAAAAATTATTAAAAGGCCCTTGGTTTTACTTGGGGCCAATCATTATATGGTTTTTCTTAATGTGTTTAAACCCGGAGGGGTTAATCGAATTGACCACACCAACCTCCGAAGAAGGCGGAATTTTAGATTTACTATCAAGTGCACTTTCAACTAGGGCTGGTGTCACGGCAACATGGGTACACATGGTTGCAGGAGATTTTTTTGCTACAAGATGGATTTGGAAAAAGTGTATTGAACATAATGCAAACAAGTGGATTATGAGATTATCGATCTTCTTTGGCGTTATGCTTATGCCAGTAGGTCTAGGAATTTATACCATTTTTATTTCTAAAAGTAAAAACCGAAAAAGTTAAGAGTTTGATTATCCTCAAGCATATTAGATCGGTCTTCATAAGCACTCCAAAGCTTACTAAAGTAACTAAGATATTTTACTTGCTCTTGGCAGCTTTAAATAGTGAGTAACCCATCACAGCGTATTGGTAGTTTTTAATCACTATTGAAAATATTCACATTCGAATATACCTGTTCTTTCCAATTGTTGATTGGTAATATCGTAAATGAATTTTTCGACGTAACCATTTCCGGGGTACATACTATATTCTTTTTCAAATTCTTCTGAACATATAGGCTTAACAAATCCAATTTTTGTCTCTTGTACTACCTTATAAAAAATAATTTTAGATTTCACTATTTCGTAACCCCTACAGGAACTTGCAAAAACATTTTTCTGCTTTTGTAAATCATAAATATAAAAAGTATTATCTCCTGGTTCGTTCATACCTCCGTCTTGGGTAATCATAAAACCCTGAATTAACCCAACAAAATCGTTTTCACCTCTAATTACAAATTCAATTGATTCATCAACTTTAGAGAATATTTTTATCTCTTCACCCATAGCGTCTTCATATCCAGTAAGGTCACTATTATAAGTTGTTATTATTTGATAAGAATCATAATCATAAATTTTACTTTTTCCTTGAATCGTTAATGTGTAAAAATCAGTTCCTGATAAGACTCCTTTTAAAAATCCATCAAAAACATATCCTTTTATCTTTTCCCCTGAGCTTACCTCAACCCATTCCCCTTCAATAACTTTTGTTGTTCCTGTTTTTTTATCAACATCATTTATTGTCAATTTTTCACCTGTTTCAGATTCTATTGTAACTTTTTGACCATAAATAAGTGTCACTAGTTTCTTTGCTTTTTCGCTAGGAGCCTCACGAACATTTAACCCTCCTTTTGCGGAAACATAATAATCCTTTTGCCCAAAAGAGACAACAGGAACTACCAGTAAAAGAAGTATCAGCTTTTTCATTTATTAATGTTTTTCTTTTATTTAACTCTCCTACAACTCTCTCACAAAAAAAAGTCTGATTTGTGTATAAAAAAACCCTCACGAAGGAGGGCTGAATTAAACCTGAGAAGAAAATTACGTTCTTAATTATTCAACTCTAACGTTTATAGCGCTTGGCCCTTTTTCTGTAGATTCCAAATCGAAACTAACTTTATCTCCATCTGAAATATTGTCAATAAGATTGTTAGCGTGAACAAACACGTCTTTATCACCAGAATCTGGCGTTATAAAACCAAATCCTTTTGATTGGTTAAAAAATTTAACTGTTCCTAAACTCATAATTTTTTTAGATTAGTGACAAATATAGTAATACTTGGTAAAAGGAAGTTCTATAAAACTAAATATATAATAAAACCATTTTCTTGATGGCTGGGGTTAACCTAAAAAGAAAGAAAACGGTATCCAATTAGTCACTTGTTATTAAAATGTTCTCCCAAAGCCAGATTGCACTATAGATACAGTAGAAGCCATTTTTATTTACTGTAAGTTACATTAAGACCTGAATTGAAATATGGTATGCCACCGCAGAAAATAGTATTCTCAAACTTATCCTTTGATGAAACTATCTCAGCTCTTATATCATTGTAATCATGCGTTCCACTGCATAGGTTTACCGTATTGTTCTATAATAAAAGGCACTACTCTATTTTTATTAATTCTAATTCTAAATTACTGTAAATCAGTTATTTATATTTTTTTTATATTAAATTTGTTAAAAATTAATGATATGAAAAATTTAAATTTAAGTAATAGCTGCGTTAATTGTGATAATCTTGTTTTTACAGCGATGACATGTGGTGTTCATAAAGTTGAAGTAAGTGAAAAATATACTTGTAGTGAGTTTCAAGAAACTACTACAGAAGCATAAAACTGTTTTACTTTATTCTCCATAACTGATTTTCGTTTTCTTAATTGATATCATAGAGTTGACAATTACAGTAGAGCACCAAATTAAAATGGACAGTATTATTCATAAACTCCTTTAAATCAATACCTTAGGATAAAATTAATTTATCCTAAGGTATTGTTGTTCTGATTGCGACTGTTAAGAGTTGAAATAAAGTCATGAAAAAGCCCTCCCGAAGGAGGGCAAACTATCAGCTAATTAAAAATTCATCTATGATTCACTAAAAATGAAAAATTAATATATATCTAATACGATTTTCAGATCAAAAACCCCGTAAAATTATTTCACAAACATTTGTTAAATTATAAAGTCCCCCAACACATAGTTATAGTGAAAGCTCAAATTAAACAATTATTAACTATAACTTTTTATTATAACCCACTTTAAAATTAAATACCTACCAACAAAAAATGAACCCCCACATTTGTGAGGATTCATTATCAAAAAAACAAAACTAAGTCTAAAACAAAAAATCTTTAACTACTCATTTAAACTAGTCGATGACAAAAATATTTTATTAAGACATCACAAATATTTGTTAAATAACAATCTCCTAATATAGATTTATTGCAAATTTTTGAGTCAAAGAGTTTTCTTAGAGCCCAAGATCAGGTTATTTATTAATTTTCTTTATTTTATAACTTATTTAATGCGTCAAATCAGTGAAGAGTGCATTTCATTGTTCTAATTATATAAATACTAGTCTATAATTTATAGTTATAATTCAGCTTCTTTTGTCTAAAACAAATCAGCCAACTCAAGGGAATATTAATTTATCAATTTTTCCAGAATTTATATATTGTAGTATCAAACTAAATAATGAAAAAGCTAATATTTGTTTTAATTATATTTCCACTATTCTCTATTGGGCAATCAAAAATAGAGAATTGGCCACCGGAAATAAAAAGTGATCAAATCTATACCTATAAACAAATAGATGGTGCAGACCTTAATTTATGGGTTTTTAACCCCCCAAAACATAACCTTTCCTCACCAAAACCAGTAATAATTTTTTTCTTTGGGGGAGGATTTAGAAAAGGTACACCTAAACAATTTGTTAAGCATTGCGAGTACTTAAGTGCAAGAGGAATGGTTTCAATAGTCGCAGATTATAGAGTTTCAAGCAGACATAAAGTTAATCCTACTCATTGCTTAAAGGATGCTAAATCAGCAATTAGATGGGTCAGGAATAATTCAAAAAAATTAGGAATTAATCCTAATAAAATTGTATCAAGTGGAGGGTCTGCAGGAGGGTTTTTAGCAGCTGCTACCGGAACAATTCCAAATTTTGAAGAAAAAAATGAATCTATTGAAATAAGCTCCAAACCCAATTTGATGATACTTTTCAATCCTGGGTTAATTATGGCTCCGACTAAAGGTTATAAATTTATTGAAGGAATAGAAAAAATAATGAAACTTCTTAAAGTTGACCCAAAGGATTTTTCACCTTATCACCTTATAAGTGAGAAAACTCCAGCCACATTAATTTTTAACGGTGACGCAGATAAAACAATCAATCCTCAAGGTGTTATTCTATTCAATTCAAAAATGAAAAACTTTGGAAACTTTTGTAGATTATATATGTATAAAGGAGAGGATCACGGTTTTTTTAACTATGAGAGAAACCTAAATGGATCTTTTATAGATACCGTTAACAAAATGGATGAGTTTTTGGTTGAAATGGGATATTTATCAGCTCCACCAAAATCTATAATAAAACAATAAGTAATTTTAAAAATTCATATTATGTTTGAATGGCACAAAAGACTAATGGAAAAGTATATGGAAATCTTTGGTTTAAATAATTACCAAGTTGCTTGGATTTCTTTCTTTAAAGGAATTATTTTTACGGTTTTAATGTATGAATTTATGATATGCTAAAATTACTTCAGTTGAATTAAGTACCCTACTATTTAAACTTTTAAAAACAATAGTCGAAATGCAGAATGGTTAATTCCAGCTTTTAGAGTTCTAGGTCCAAATCATATCTTAGGTGACTACTGCCCTTATTAAATGGATTTTAACAATCCAAAATGAGATTAGTAATTTTTAATTCAAATCGGGCATATCCCTCTTAGTTCGATCAGGTAATTTAATTACTTCTTAGATAAAAGTTTTTTATATGTTCAACTCGATTAAAGTACATAAAATGAAAAATCTCATTATAATTTTACTTTTAGTTCCCTTAGTTTCTTCTGGTCAAGGTGAGAAAGAGAGAATCCTTTTTATTGGGAATAGTTTTACTTATTATTGGAATATGCCTAGAATGGTTGAAAAAATGTCAGAACACTATGATTTAAATTGGGATGTTGATCAATCAACTCTCGGGGGTGCTTATCTAGAACAACACTGGAAAGGAGAGCGTAAACTTCTCACCCGCGAGCTTTTATCCAATGGAAACTATAATCACATAATTTTACAAGATCACAGTACTAATCCTGTTTTAAATCCAGAAAACAGTCGAACTTTTTTAAAAAAATTTGTCAATTTATCTTTAAAAAATAATCCGAAATGGTATTTCTATAGTACCTGGATGTATCCTTATTTAAGACAAAAATCAGATCATTTTTTACCCATTAATAAGTTTTACAAAAAACTAGAAACTGAAATTGGACATAATGTGGTTGAAGTTGGAAAGGTTTTTGAATTATTCAGAACTAAATACCCCGAGATTAATTTATTAAATGATGACGACAAACACCCTTCACCGCAGGGCAGCTATTTAATTGCTTGTGTGATTTTTACTCAACTAAGTAATGAAAATCCAATTGGTCTTCCTTCAAGGTTTTTGGATAATGATCAATTTGATAAACAAGTTATTTATTATAATATTGTCAATAGTAAAACAGCTAAAAAAATTCAAGAATTTGTGGCTGATTATTTTTTTAAATAATTTAAAAATAGTTCAGGTTTGCCCAATCCATTCAGTTTGCTAACCCTTAAATGAATATATCTTTTGAATTAATTACCATTGAATGAGAAACAAACAATAAAACTAAAGTTGTTTTATTTAAGCTCATGGATTTTTGATTTTGAGTGAATCCATTTTAAAAAATATTTTTCCTCAAATGCATTATTCCAACTGTCATGCTCAACATTTTCATATAAAGTCATTTTAGGACTGCCACCTGAATCTATAATTGCCTTTGCCATATTTAAGGAATGTTTTGGGCTCACCACTTTATCATCAGAACCATGAAAAATCCATATAGGAGTTTTTTTAGCATATGATTTGGCAAATTGTGTAATTCCATTTCCGCAAATAGGGGTTGCAGCAGCAAACATATTTGGTCTTCTATATAATATTTCATAAGCACCCATACCTCCCATAGATAATCCACTTACATATATTTTGTGTTTATTAACATATTTTCTATCTATAAACTCATCCATGAACTTTATAACAAGTCCAAGACTTTTGTTAGGTTTTGAAATTTTATTATTGAAAGCTTTGTCCCAGTGATCAGATGACAAACTTGGCCATCTATCATTTTTTGCACATTGAGGAAATATTACCCAAGAATTATACTTTTTTCTATTTTCTTTTTTTAAAAAAAGTTTTCCTCCATGAATTAGTTGAGAAAAATTATCATTCCCTCTTTCTCCTGATCCATGTAAAAATAAATGAACTGGATATTTTTTGTTTTGTTCGAAATTTAAGGGCTTTAGAATTCTGTAATAAAGTGTATCGTTTTGAAAAATAAAAGTCTCCTTTTCATACAATCGAAGATCTTGAGAACTCAAATTGCATAGGAAAAAAACAGAAAGTAAATAGGTTATATGTTTCATTTTAATTATTTATTATTAAATATTTACTAAAATTATTTTAATAAAAATTTGTTATAGAAAATGCACAAAGATTTTTCTCATAAAAAATAAAATAAGATAGGCTGATTAGAACCAAATATTGATTTTTATTAGTCAATACTGATGAAAATATTCATACATTTAAAATTGTAGCCACTACGAAATTGTCATCATTGTTTAATGATTTATACTCTCCCAAGTGATTTTTTTATTACATATACTTAATTAAGAAAAGAGCCCTTTTTTCCCTTATTTTAATTTTTATAACCCTTAACTATTGAATTTGAAATTATAGCAAATAAAATAATTGTTAGGCCTATATAAAAATCTATACTCATTAATTCACTTTCTCCAAAAATTAACAATGCTAAAATTATTCCATAAATGGGTTCCATATTTATAATTAGCATAATTGTAAATGGATTTAATTGTTTCATTACTTCTATGGAAAAAGTAATTGCATAAGCAGTGCAAACTGATCCCAATAGTATTAAAAACAAAAAATCTGAAGTGGTGATTTTAAAAAAAGAAGCATCAAAACCCCCACTAAACAATACAAATAAGGAAATAAAACCTACACCAATAATCATTTCACAAAGCGTAATAATAACTGAAGAATTTTTTTTTATCAATAGACCATTAATTAAAGTAAAAAAAACACCCAAAACAGTAGCGATTAAAGCAACCAACATTCCTAACCAATCCTCAGGGGACGCTTTAAAAATAAGGAACATGCCAATCATAGTAATCCCTCCAAATAAAACCTCATAAAACAATATTTTTCGATTGTAAAACACAGGCTCTAAAAATGCTGTTATTAAAGCACCTGAAGAAAGCATAGCTAATGTTGGTGATACACCAACCATTTTTATGGCGTAAAAAAATGACAGCCAATGAGCTGCAATTAAAAAACCTGCCGCAACTAACTTATAAAAAAGATTATGGCTGAATTCAATTTTTTTCTTGTAAAATAAAAATAAAAAAACCGTTAGAAAAAGAGAAGCAAACAACATGCGATACCAAACTAGAGCAATCGCATCTTTATTAATCAAAACCCCTAAAATGGATGTAAAACCAAAAATTAAAACGATAAAATGAAAATGTAGAACACTCTTAGCCCTCTTGTTTAGCATTTTTTAAAAAATTGGTTACAAATATGACAAAAACCATTAAATCTATTTCAATCTAAATGACGTCTTTTATTTCTTATTTTCTATTTTTATAAAAAAACATAAAGAAATCATTATGAATGAATTAGATATTTTAAACCACTTCCAACTGACTTTTGTTGCAAATGCTGCTTACATGCTCTCATTTACTGGATTGGTTTTTATAACCTTTAGGCTTGTCCGTTTTCAAAGGGAACAAAACTCAAACATTTTAGGGAAAAGTTTGGTTACCATTTTTGGGCTTTGTACTGTTTTTTATGGCTATACCGTTTTTTCATATTTAAGAAACGCTCAACTTGCACAATCCTATCGCTTATCGGAATTAAAAGAAAGTGGAGTTGAGTTGACTACTGTAACCAACAGTTTTATTGAATTTACTGGATATTCAATTTCGGATGGTTGGCCTCCTACATTTATGCCTGAAACTGCGGCAAATATTTTTTTGATCACATTCGCCTTAATGATTATTGCAGGAACTTGGGTCAACCTATCAAAGGAATGAAAAAATTATATAAATGATCAAAATAATATAGATTTAAAAACCTAAGCATACCAAATGCGCTGCCTGGTTCTGTTTTCCTCCTTTCTAATATTGATCCAATGTAGTCCTTACCCCCGAAACGATTATGTTAAAAATCTTCACAAAAAATGGGAACATTACCTAGGTGATCCAGGCAGGAGCCATTACAGTAAACTTTCTGAGTTTAATACCGAAAACATTAAGTCCCTAAAAATTGCATGGGAGTACGAGAGTAAGGATTTTGGACAGATGCAGATGAACCCAATAGTAGTCGACACCTTGCTTTACGGTGTAAGTTCTGCACTAAGAGCATTTGCACTTGATGCACGAACAGGGAAAAAAGTTTGGGTTTTTAATGACTCAAAAAATACTTCGTATTCTAACAGTAGGGGAGTCTCATATTGGGAATCAAGTAAAGATAAACGGATTTTTTACACGGTCGGTTCTGATTTGTGGGCTTTAAATGCCTTGACGGGTAAACCGATACTATCATTTGGCAAAAAAGGAAAAATTGATTTACGAAGCGGTTTGCCTACAACTTCGAAAGAAAAATTTGTAATCTCGACTACTCCAGGTACCATCTTTAAGGATTTGATCGTGATGCCCCTGAGACTTTCAGAGGGAGCGGGTGCTGCTCCAGGTGATATAATGGCGTTCGATGTAAAAACTGGGAAATTAGTCTGGTCTTTTCACACCATACCCCATCAAGGAGAAACAGGTTACCAAAGCTGGGGGAATCCAAAAATTTCTGAAAGTAATGTTGTAGGAGGCGCTAACAGTTGGGCTGGAATGTCATTGGATGTAGATCGTGAAATTCTATACGTCCCTACTGGATCGGCTGCACCAGACTTTTATGGTGTCATTCGACCTGGTAAAAATCTATTTTCAAATTGTCTTTTGGCCATCAATGCTAATTCAGGAAAATTAATATGGCACTACCAATTTACCCATCACGACTTGTGGGATCGAGACCTTCCTGCTCCACCAAATTTAATCACAGTAAATCACGAAGGCAAATCCATACCCGCAGTAGCTCAAATAACAAAACAAGGCTATGTCTTCCTATTTGATCGTGCAACAGGTGAGACTTTATTTAATGTTGAAGAAGTTCCTGTTCCAGAATCTGATTTGCCTGGGGAACAAACATGGCCTACTCAACCCATTCCTGTAAAACCAGCTCCCTTCGCCCGACAATCAAATGATTTGACAGATGAAGATATCAGCCCCTATGCCCCAGACCGCGATAGTTTACTGCTTCTTTTTAAACAAGCTGACAAAAGACGCTATGCTCCACCTTCTTTAAAACCTGTTCTCCTTTTGCCTGGTTATGATGGAGCTGCAGAATGGGGAGGTGCAGGAGCTGACCCAGATAAGGGTATTCTGTATATCAATTCCAATGAAATGGCGTGGTTTCTACAAATGAAATCCACCGAAGTGTTTGGAAGAGAGGTTTCAAAAGCAGAACAGCTTTATCTACAAAACTGTGCCAGCTGTCACAAGGCCAATCGAACTGGATTACCTTTAAGTGGATATCCAAGTCTTGTCGAGCTAAAGAGTCGTTTCTCTGAAAATCAAATTCAAGAAATCATTACCCGTGGTAAGGGGATGATGCCGGGTTTCCCCCAATTATCAATGGAGGATAACCAAATGCTACTAGAGTTCTTGACTGATAATTCAGATATAAATGATGCGAAGGAAATGATACAAGATAATACCGAAAAAGAGTTTAATTTTTCAAATCAAGCCTACCTCCCATTTCAACATACTGGCTACAAAAAATTTCTCGACAAAAATGGTCTTCCAGCGATTTCTCCTCCATGGGGAACTCTTCAGGCTTTAGATTTAAATACCGGTGAATACATCTGGAAAGTCCCTCTTGGCGAAACGAATTCATTGAGAAACCTTGGCTATCCTACAACAGGGTGTGAAAACTATGGAGGGCCTGTTGTAACCGAAAATGGACTCCTGTTTATTGCTGCTACCAAGGATGGTTATATCAGGGGGTTCAACAAGAGAACTGGGAGTCTACTTTGGGAATTTAAATTACCAGCACCTGCATTTGCAACCCCTTCAATCTATAGTGTTCAAGGCAAGCAATATTTGGTAATAGCTTGTGGAGGTGAAAAACTGGAAACAAAAAAGGGAAATAAAATAATTGCCTTTGCTCTAGAAGAAAATATTAATGAAAATTAAATTTATTGATGTGACTTTTTTGAAATTTAGATCACATTTAGACTAAAAAATTAAAAAATGGGATGGAGTTTTAGTAAATTTAGAATAGTTATAAAATTGTATTTCTTATGAAAATAAGTCTATGGATCTTGATTTTGACGTTTTTTCTTCCAATATGGAGTCCTCCAAAATCAAATTTTTCGATATCTGGAACAAACTATACCAATAATAAGCCTGTTTTAATTGAATTTGAACAGGGTAAAATTTCAAAGATTATACACCCAAAAAAAACTGCAGATATTTCAGAATTATTTGTTGCACCGGGACTTATTGATATACAAATTAACGGATTTTTCGGGGTTGATTTTTCAGGACCTGATCTAACTGTTGAAGATGTTAAAAAAGCTACAAAAGCCCTCTGGAGAGCTGGAGTCACCTCTTATTTTCCTACCATAATAACAAGTGAGTTTTCTAGAATGAAAGAGAATTTTACAGTATTAGCTAAAGCTATGGAAGATCCTGAAATAGGGAATTCAATACCTGGTTTTCACTTGGAGGGACCCTATATATCTCCAATTAATGGTTTTAGGGGTGCACATTTGGAAAAATATACTAGAAAGCCAGATTGGCAAGAGTTTTTGGATCTTCAAAATGCTGCTAAGAATAATATAAAATTAATCACTCTTGCTCCCGAGCTTGATGGAGCTATTCCATTTATAAAAAAATGTGTAGATAATGGAGTTATAGTCTCTTTAGGCCATCACAATGGTTCTGTTTCTCAAATTAGAGATGCTGTTAATGCTGGAGCTAGGATGGCAACACATTTAGGAAATGGCTGTGCAAATATGATTAACAGACATTATAATCCATTATGGCCTCAATTGTCCGAGGATCTTATAACTCCAAGTATTATTGCAGACGGTTTTCATTTAACTAGAGAAGAGGTTAGAACATTCTATAAAACTAAAGGAGCTGACAATATAATTTTAGTTTCTGATGCTTTGGATTTAGCTGGATTACCTCCAGGGGAATATATTCGTGGAGAAAGAAAACTATTACTGACTCCAGATGTAGTAAAATTTCCTGATATAAATGCATTGGCTGGTGCAGCATCACCAATCAGTAGGTGTATAGAAGTTATGATGGAATTCACTCAATGCGGCCTAGCAGAAGCCATCACAATGGCCTGCACCAACCCTGCAAAAATGTTTTCTTTAAATCACCTTGGTGCAATAATACCTGGTAAAAGAGCTGACCTAATTCTTTTTAGTATGGTGGGAAATAAAATCGAAATTCAAAAAACTTTTGTCAATGGTAAAGCAGTTTATTCAAAAGGTGAATAAACGATTGCAAATTGATATTGAATTCTATTGAAGAACCTGTTTGTTTTTTAATAAAATAAGTTTTAATTCTTCATACCGAACATTCTGCAAATCGCAATCATTGTCAATGGCAATAGATGCTGCAATAGCTGCCGATTGACCCAAAACCATAAAAACTGGCTCCATCCGGATCGATCCAAAGGCAATGTGAGATGCCGAGAGGCAAATTGGAACCAGGAGATTTCTGGCCTGTGACTTCTTTGGTACAATGCATCGATAACTAATGGGAAAAGGATCCGCAACATGAGCCTCTACATTACCTTCATTTTTAACATATCCTTTTAAATCAACATAGCGCTGGACATGATGGGAATCCATTCCATATGCTGCTAAACCAATGGCATCTTCAGCAAGCTCGAGTTTCTCACAGTTCCTTTGGGTCATCACATAGTCGCTGATCATTCGCCTAGCTTCTCGGATATACAATTGAGATGGCCAACCGTCTTTGCTCTCATACTCATCTTTGCAGGTTCCCCATTGAGAGACAATTTCTCTAACTTGGAAAGGAATACGGGGATGATAAGCCAAAGTCCACATCAAACCTTGTTGATACTTTTTGTGAAGCTCAGCAATCTTTTCTCGTTCCTCATAAGAAGCTTCTGGGTACAAATAGTTCTGACCTATAAAGTCTGTAGAAAACCCTTTTTGGTTGTTAGTATCTGTTTTGAGATTAGGCATTTTTGAATTGATCCACGGAACCAGAGGATCCCCGTAGTTGTACATTTTTTCGAGAGGTCCTAAAGACGCTTCATAGTTTCTAAAAAGTAACTCATAATCAAGTTCTTGATAACCATAAGGCCTGCTGAACTGAATTCTGTTGTCGGAATGATTGGTCAAAGTCATGCGATAGCAGTAAGCTTGAATTTTATGATCTCCCTCTCCATCAACTTCGGGTTTTCCAGAGTTAATAAAAGGCAATAATCCACTTTTTGGATCCCCTTTTTTGATGTATGGGTCAACTCCCTCAATGAAATTATGATACACAGCATTCATGGAAATTGTTTTTTTAAGGGAAAGGCTAACTCTATTTGTCTGAACTCCGTTTAATGACTCTCCATAATACTCATTGGACTCACGGCCAACAGTATAACTAACTCCCGCTGCTGCCATTAGATCTCCTTCATAGGTGGCATCAATAAATATTTTGCTTTGATATATTTGTCCACTTTCCATTTGGATAGATAATATTTTTTTATCCTTTTTTTTCACCCCTGATTTTCGATTTAATCGCTGAGAATAAACCAAGCTTATGTTCTTTTCCGATCTTATCATATCCTTGAAGACCTCTAGAGCTGCTGAGGGTTCAAAGGTCCACATGGCATCTTCATTCAAATCAGAAGTTGTTTGTCCACCATCTCTATAGGTCTCTCGCTTTTGCCATTTCCAATTTTCCTTTTTTTGGTAATAACTTTTAATGTTTTGATAAAACTCTCTGGATATTCCTCCAATGGCTTGCTTGTTTCCAATATCCGTCTGACCCAAACCTCCTGTGGTTAAGCCTCCTATTCTATGACCCGGTTCAATCAACAAGACTTTTTTATCCAATCTAGATCCTTGAATTGCACATGATATCCCCGCGGAAGAACCACCATAGACAACAATGTCATAGGATTGAATGGTTTGGCAAAATATCTCATAATTGAACAAGACGAAAATGGCCGGAACTAGAAAATTCGTGTTTATAAATAATCCTAAATTGAAATTTACTTTCAACATGAAAAATATTTTTTTCGAGATTGTCTTCAATAAATTTAATGAATTTATGACTATTGTCTAAAATTAGAAAACTCCATAAATTTCTGCCTATAATCATCTGGCATTAATAACAAAATTAATACTTTAAAGAGCTATTTTGAAATGATTTTGGAGGTGGAAATAAGCCATCCCTTATTAAAATATTAAGACTTTTAATGCTTTAGTAAAGTCGTTTTTTTTAATTTAGAAGGATGGAAAATTTTATTTTTAGGAGCAAAGGACCCTTTTTCTTTTTTGGATTTTTTTTCCTCATGTTTGACAATAATTTTGAAGGCTACAAAATTGTAATATATTCCATAGGGTTATTGCAGTGGTTATTATCTCTGCTTGGAACAATTCTATGGAGGCAAGAAAAAAGGCTAAAAAAATGTAAATGCCAGCTGATCATACCACTTATTTTCATTTCAACTTTTACTACTCTTAGTGGTCAAAAAATCATAAAATCAGACACTCTTTTTTCAAATCAGGCACCACTCAGAATTCAATTGAACTATGCGAATAAGGAATTGAATCTTAAAACCAATGATTCCACTTTTATTCAAACCCAACTTGTTTATTTTGACAAAAACCAATTAAAAGAACTTCAAGTCTCCCTTAGAGCTAGAGGAAATTTTAGAAGAAAGAACTGTTTTTTCACCCCTATTAAAATGAAGATCAAAAAAAGTGTGTCTGCTGAGAGCATATTTAAGGGTAATACTTCATTAAAAATTGTTTTACCCTGCAAAAATGAAAGAGATAAAAATGACAACATTATTAAAGAGTTCATAGCTTATAAAATTTATGAGATCATCTCCCCCTATTATTTTAAGACAAGAATGTTGCAAATTGAGTTAAATAATAAGTCTGAAAAAGGTGAAAAAAATTATCATTTAAAAGGGTTTTTAATTGAAGACGATGACAAGCTTGCTAAAAGGTTTGATGGAAAAATAATAGAAAGAAAAATACATCCATTAGCTATGGATCATTTCAATTCTGTGAACTTGTCTCTTTTCAATTATATGATTGGAAACACTGATTTTTCATCCTCCCACCGACATAATGGAAAATTACTTTTTTATGATAAAAAGATTATTCCTATTCCATACGACTTCGACTTAACCGGTTGGGTAAACCCAAGCTATGGAAAAGGGGTCGTCAACCGATTGGGCTTTGAGTCTGAAAAAAGAAAATACATAGGCTTTAAAAGGGATGAAAATCTTTTTGAGGAGGTAAGAAATCATTTTCTGTCATTAAAAGAAAAGATTTTTAACGAAATAAATTCTTTTAAAACTGACTTTGATCACAATTACGAATTTGAGATAATGTCAGATTATCTAGAAGATTTTTACAGAATTTTGGAAAATGATAAACTTTTTAACCGATTAATTGTTTCAGAAGCTCGATAAAAAAATTACTACTGATACCGTCTGAACCAAACTACATTTACTCCTTTTTTGTCCTTGGACTGAATTTGTTCCGTAATCTCCCATCCGAAAAGTTTCATTACTTCTATGTACTCACTTGGGGTCATTTGGTAAATACATTTTTGGTCTTTACAATCTATCCCCAAAACGATATCCTCTTGTGAAGTCGATTTAAAAACTCCTGAAAAAACCTCAGCATCATTTTTGTTTACAGAATAAGTCATAAAGTCCCAATCCTGACCCAATAAAAGATGGGTGTATAATAAATAAATTATAATTAGGGGATTTAAGAAATTCAAAATCTAACGTTTTAGAAGAAACATAGAGCTTGACGCTTCTGATTAAACAAAAATAAAAATCTTAAAAATAATTTTATTCCTCTTTTTTCTCAAACCAGAGCATAACGCGGTTATTATTAAAAAGGTTCAAATTTGTTATGCCAAAATTATTATTCCGATTATTGATCAAGGGCAAATTCCCATTCAAATCTAGCTCTACTCCCTGGGTAACGGATTTCAAAAGAAATCCCTCCATTTGGTAATCCATTATCAATTTCACTATGGAAGGGTTTTTGAATGTTTTACGTTTTACCTCTTCTCCATTATCTACTTTACAAACTAGCTCTTTTTTAGTTTGCTCTAAAATATCAACAATAATCCACTGTTGACAATACGTTGAAACTGAAACCAAAAAAAATAATAAAATATATAAAATCTTCATTTTTTAATATTTAATACTTGTTTTATTTTTTTGTTTAAATGTTCCTGAGTAATAATCACTACTGCTCAAATGTTGTTTAAAAACCAGAGGCAAAAGCATCCAAGCAGTTCAAGTTACTCAAATGGACGAGAGTGAGAAAAAGAATAAGGCTAAAAGATTAAATAAGGTTTCACTATCGCCATAAAATATTCTCACCTTAGTTTAATACAAAACTTTCTTGAGAATAAATAAGTGCCAAACAGAAACTCTTATAGGCAAAGAATAACACTCAATCCAAACATAAATCATCTCAATTAAGTTGATTACAAATTAATGTAAAAGCCATTAGATTCAGATCGTTAAAAATTCTTAAGTTTCTTTTTATTCTATCACACATCAATTATTGAATCCATCTATTTTAAGACTAGTCCTTAATAGGCAAAGTGGTAATTAATTCTTCTCACAAAGATTTTGAATTAAAAAAATTAACCATTCCAATAACTTTATAATATTTTAGCCATAAATAATCTTTACCATGAGGCCTTTTTTTTATTTTATAATAGCTTCACTTTTTTTTAACATTTTAAATTCCCAAAAAATCCAACCCAAAGAAATCGTTAATAAAGACTCATTAAATACGGTGATCGAAGAAAAAAATAAATTCAAATTCTTTGGGTTAACCCAATTCACATTTAACCAAGCCTATTTTGAAAATTGGGTTTCGGGGGGGGAAAGTTCTATGTCAGGCCTTTTTAGCATTGACTACAACATAAATTATTTAGACAAAAAAGGTTGGGTGTGGGACAACAACCTATTACTCTCTATAGGAACTACTTATCTCTCAGGAAATGCCTTTTTCAAAAAAGCCGATGACCGGATCGAAATAAATTCAGTACTAAGTAAAAAAGTAAACACCTATTGGAACTATTCTGCATATTTCAATTTCAAAACTCAACTACTTCCTGGCTACCGCTATTTCAAAAAAGAGGGCGAGGACCAAAAAGAAAAAATGTCAAGGATTCTTTCCCCAGCCATCATTCAACTAGGTCTAGGATGGTACTATAAAGAAGGAGATCTAGCTTGGTTTAATATTGCTCCGTTGGCCGCCAGAGGTATTTTTGTCAGTAAAGATTATACCCAAAACCTATCTCCAGGTCAAAAATATTTTGGAGTGGACAGAGGAAAAAATAGTATAGTTTCAGTCGGAGCTTCTTTTTCAGGATTAATTAAATCCCATTTGATGGAAAACATCACCATGGACAACAAATTCAATATATATATTAACTATCTTAATAAAATTGAAAACATTGACTTTGAATGGAATGCCAATATTAGACTCAAAGTAAATGACAAAATATCAAGTAACTTGATAGTCCATATTCAGTACGATGATGATCTAATCAAACGTCTCCAAATTAGGGAGTTATTTGGTTTGGGATTAAGCATTGACATTTAATTAGAAAAAAATAGTTGCGTTAATTATTCACAAAACATGCTAAGATTAAAATATTATTTTGGAATAATGAAGAAAGAAATATTTTTTTCCCTTTCGTTGACAGCAATTCTCTGTTCTTGGAGTTGCCTAACGCATAAAAATATCACCCCTAATGTTATACTTATTTTAACTGATGATCAAGGTTGGGGTGACCTTAGTCTTAATGGTAATCTTGATATTTCAACCCCCAACATTGACCAACTTGGAAAGACCGGTGCTGTCTTTAATCACTTTTTTGTCAGCCCAGTATGTTCTCCTACCCGAGCCGAAATTCTCACGGGAAGATACCACGTTAGAGGAGGTGTTTATAGTACCAGTAGAGGAGGAGAAAGATTAGATGTTGACGAAGAAACCATTGCTGAGGTCTTCAAGTCTGCAGGCTACCAAACCGCAGCCTATGGCAAATGGCACAACGGTATGCAAGCCCCTTTTCATCCAAATAGTCGTGGATTTAAAGACTATTACGGCTTTTGCTCTGGACACTGGGGGAATTACTACAATCCCCTATTGGAGCGCAATGGAAAAATGGTCAGGGGAGATGGATTCATAATAGATGATTTGACCCAACATGGAATTGATTTTATCAAAAAAAATACAGATCAACCTTTCTTTCTCTATCTCCCCTTCAATACCCCCCATAGTCCTATGCAGGTACCGGATCGATTCTGGAAGAAATATAAAGACAAAAAATTAAGTCAAATTGGAAGCAATGGCCCTCCCAAAAATCAAAATCATATCGACCACACCCGAGCCGCACTGGCCATGTGTGAAAATATAGATTGGAATGTAGGTCGAATTTTAAAGCAACTCAAAAACAGTGATTTACTAAAAAATACAATTGTAATTTATCTTTCTGACAATGGCCCTAACGGTAATCGTTGGAATGCAAAAATGAAAGGGAGAAAGGGCAGTACTGATGAAGGAGGTGTTCGCTCGCCGATGATTATTAATTGGCCCGGTAGAATTCACCAAGGAAAAATTATCAAAGAAATTGCCAGTGGCATTGACCTCCTCCCTTCATTAAAGGACTTGACAGGCATCAAATATCAATCAAAAAAATCATTGGACGGTATAAGTCTTAAACCCCTTCTTATGGAAGAAAACCCAAAATGGGAAGACCGTTATATTTACAACTATTGGAAGGGCAAACTAAGCCTGAGAAATCAAAACTTCCGCTTGGATCATGAAGGTCAACTTTTTGACATGGTCAATGATCCTAGTCAAACCTCAGATATTGGTAAAATAAAACCAAAAATCTTGACAGCCTTTAAAAATGCCAAGCAAAAATGGTCGAAAGAGGTATTGGTAGAACTCCCAATTAATGACACTCGTCCTTTTTATATTGGTCATCCCAGTATTCAAACTACCCAAGTGCCTGCTAGAGACGGTACCCCAAGTGGAAACATTAAACGTTCAAACCGACATCCAAATTGTACTTATTTTACCAACTGGATAAATCAAGAGGATTCCATTAGCTGGAATGTAGAAGTTGCCCAAGACGGAGATTTTGAAATAACAATTTACTATAGTTGTGAGCAAGATGCCATAGGCTCTATTTTTGAAGTCAGTTTTGAGAATGAAAGCATTAAAGGAGAAATTAAAGAATTTCACAAATCTGAAATATATGGGGCCTCTGAGGACAGGGTCATAAGACAAGAGTCATATGTAAAAGATTTTAAGCCACTTAAAATAGGAAGACTAAAACTAAAAAAAGGTAAAGGAACACTCAAAATCAAAGGTGTTAAGAAAAAAGGGAAGGCGTTAATGGACTTTAGGTTAATGTTGTTTAAGCGAGTTTAAACCAACAATTGATTTCATTTCCAAAAACGACACCAAAAAAAGTAATGAAAAAACAAATCAATAAGCTTTCTTAAAATGAAGGAAATCATCTGTGGTTTTGGTGAACTTCTTTTAAGACTCACTCCACAAGGACATGAAGAATTAATTGTCCAATCTGAAGTTTTGGAAATGGGTTTTGCAGGAGCAGAGGCTAATATCCTAGCTAACCTTTCGCATTGGGGTCACGCCACACAATTCATTACAGCTTTACCAGATAACCCCATAGGTAAAAAAGGATTAATGTTTCTTAACCAAAATGGGGTAGGTACAACTAATATACATATGGACCAAGGCCGAATAGGAACCTATTATATAGAACATGGCTATTCTATTAGGGGAAGTGATGTAACCTATGACCGAAAAAATTCCTCTTTTGCTGGGTGGAATTTGAGTGAAAAAGATTGGGAAAAACACTTGGAAAATAAGTCCCATTTTGTGATTACAGGTATCACTCCTGCATTGTCAGAGATGTGTAAAAAATCTCTTTTAAGAGGATTAAAAATCGCCCAAAAAATAAATTGTAAAGTACTATTTGATATGAATTTCAGACGAAGTCTTTGGTCAACAAAATCGGCCAAAAAATCGTTTTCACAGATACTGCCCTTTGTAAATATTCTAATGGGTAATATCAATTCTGTAAATGATGTATTTGATGCCCAAATAAAGTCAAAAAATGATTTTAATGCTCTTTCAAAAGCAACGGAAAAATCTATTGATTTTGCATCCCAATTGGGCGATTTTGAAATCATTGGCATGACAATCAGACAACAGATCAATGCAACTGAAAATGTCTTAGGAGGAATGCTAAAACAAGGAAATAAAAAATGGTCAAGCCTATCTATTCCTATCGCTATTAAAGATCGATTAGGAGGAGGAGATGCATTTGCTGCTGGAATCTTACATGGGGAACTTTCTAATTGGAAAATGCAAAAAACACTCGATTTCGCTACTTCGGCATTCGCTGTTACCCAGACTCTTAAAGGAGATATCAACTATCTGAGTTCAAAAGAAATATTATCATTAAGCGAGGGTAACATTAAAGGATACATTAAAAGATAAGAAATGAAACGAGCTAAACTCATAGAGCTGATATTGGAGGCCAAGATAATCGCTATAATTCGCCTCCCCTACTCCGAGCCTGTTTTTGAGGTGGCAAAAGCCCTTCATTTAGGAGGAATTAAGGCGATAGAGGTAACCATGGGAACACCCAACGCTTTGGAGGAAATCAATAAGTTATCCCAGATAGGTGGAGTTATTCCCGGTGTTGGTTCAGTTATCGACGCAAAAACAGCAGAAGTTGCCATTGAGGCTGGAGCTCAATTTGTAGTAACCCCTGTTAGTAAGCTTGAAATAATACAAATGGCACATCAATATGAAAAACCTGTACTTTCAGGCGCTATGACCCCATCAGAAATTTTACAAGCCTACGAGTGGGGTACAGATGTGGTGAAACTTTTCCCTGCAGCTAATTTTGGCTTATCTTATTTTAAAGCTATAAAAGCCCCAATCCCTCACCTACCCATTATGCCAACTGGAGGGGTAACAGTTGAAAATGCAGCTGATTGGATCTCTAATGGTGCGGTTTGTCTAGGGGTAGGGAGCACCTTGGTAGATAAAAAATTAATCGAAAAAAGAGATTTTAGAGGTATTACAGCTAATGCAAAAAAACTAGTAGAAGCAATTAAAAATTGATTTTAATTGAATTTTAACAAAAAAAGATCTATTACTATTGAAAACTATTTAATTGGTTTTAATGATTACTTCTTGGCTGTAAAAGAGCAAAAAATCATCTGTAGTATTACTCATAATTATTAATCTTGACAGCTTTGAAATCTGCTTGATGAAATTACTGCAAATCAAAAGTGAAAAATAGCCTTAAAAGAAACTAATAAATCATTTGATTAAATCACATCGATAAAATAGGATCTCATTTTTCAAATCTATTTTAGCTCTAACTTTTCAGTTTTAATATAACCATCTCCTCTAATAGATTCAAAAGCAGTCAACATCTCTTGAAGTTTTTCAGGTTGGCTGTCTGCCAGATTTTTTTGTTGGCCGATGTCTTCGGCAAGATTGTACAATTGAAAATCGGAATCATTCCCCAATTCAATTTGAACCTTTTCATTTACAGCGGGTCCTTTATAGGGAGGGATCATTATCCAATCCCCTTTTTTAAAGGCAGTCCTTGAGGTAGCTTCAATGACCAATTCATCTCTGCCTTGGTAAGATTTTCCCATCAACAAATCCAGTAAGGGTAGGCTGTCATCGGTTCTGACCTCACTACCCACCAACTGGGCCAAAGAGGATAACAGGTCCAATTGACTCACCATGGCATCGGAAACACCGGGTTGAATTTTTCCTTTCCAATAGGTGAAAAAAGGCACGTGAGTACCTGCTTCAAACAGGCTGTATTTTCCTCCGCGAAAAGGCCCCCAAGGGGTGTGATCCCCATTTTTGACATCAGAATCATCATAGTAACCATCGTTTAAAACAGGGCCATTGTCACTGGAAAAAATAATGAGGGTGTTTTCCAAAATTCCCTCGGCTTCCAAAGTTTTTTTCAATTCACCCAAACACCAATCGGCCTCTACAATGGCATCCCCTCTGGGGCCCAATTCAGACAGGCCTTCAAACCTTGGGTGGGGCGTTCTTGGAACGTGTGGTTGCTGCATGGGATAGTATAAAAAGAAAGGTTGATCCTTGTGATCTTTGATATATTTTTGAATACCGCCTAGAAAATGATCTGCCATATCGATATCGCTCCATTTTGCAGCCTCTCCCCCTTTCATAAATCCAATTCTGGGTATCCCATTGACAATACTGCTGTTGTGTCCGTGATGCCACTTCATGGTCAATAATTCGGGATGATCCAAACCGGTAGGTTCTCCCTCAAAATTATTTTGGTAATTCACTTCAATGGGATCACTAGGGTCCAGTCCTACGACATTTCCATCCTCTATATAAACAGTAGGAACCCTGTCTTGGGTTGCTGCCAAGATATAGGAATAATCAAATCCCAACTGATTTGGACCGGGAGTTACCAATTCGTTCCAATTAACATTTCCATCGCCCAAGCCCAAATGCCATTTCCCAATGATAGCAGTTTGGTAACCCTGTTGTTTCAGCATTCTTGGGATGGTCATCTGCTCGTTACCTATGATTAATGGTGCAGTACCAGCAAGAATTCTCGCTCTTTTTTCGCGCCACGGATATACGCCTGTTAACAGTGCATAACGACTGGGCGTACAGGTAGCCGAAGTAGCATAGCCATTGTTGAATCGCATACCTGCCATCGCCATGGCGTCCATGTTGGGCGTTTGTAATTTTTTGGCACCATTATAACTTACATCTCCATAACCCAAGTCATCCAAATATACAATTATGATGTTGGGTTTTGTAAGGGCTTCTTTTTCATTGCAGGAGACAAAACATAAGGTTAAAATAAAAACTATTGGAGTCAATCTGAATTTTAAAAACATGATGGTTAAATTGTATTTCGTTTAATTCACAAATTAGTGATTTATAAGTATTTTGCAGAAATATTTTATTCATAACATGAAAATAAATAGCTCAAAATTTTTTAATTTTTCAATCATAATAATAGTTTTTATAAATGCATTGGGCTGCGAACATATAGAAAAGAAACTTTCCAAAAAAAAGAATACCGTAAAAGAATTATACAACCTTAATAAGGATTTGGGTGAAGAAAACGATCTAGCAGATCTCTTTCCTGAAGATGTCAAAAGGTTAGATTCCCTTCGTGAAAAGTGGAATAAACAATTAATCGACCCAATTTCCTTAGGATTGATTCATGCCCAACGGTGCCAGAAAAGACTTAAAAAAGTGGGCAATTATTTGAATTTAGTTCTTCAAAATGAAAAATAAAATCATCGAATTAATCGAAAAATTGGATCTATATGGAATTAGTAATCCTCGAAAAGACTTTTTAAAACCACTCAAGGAACATTTAATCCAAAAAATAAAAAATAAAAAACTAATCAATCTTAACTTTATCTGCACTCACAATTCCCGAAGAAGTCAATTTTGCCAAATATGGGCTAAAGTGATTTCTGATTTTTATGGAGTTAACATTAATTCTTTTTCTGGGGGTATTGAAATCACAGCTTGTAATAAGAGAACAATTGCATCTTTTAAGCGTATGGGTTTTGGAATTACTCATCTGCCGGGTGACGAAAACCCTCACTATCAAGTAAAATATGATGATAATAAAGCTCCAGTTATCTTGTTTTCAAAAATTTATGATGATTCGCCCAATCCGAAAACTAATTTTGTAACAGTTATGACCTGTGCCCATGCCGATGAAAACTGTCCCTTAATCACTGGTTCAGAAAAAAGAATTTCCCTTCCCTATGAAGATCCAAAGGCATATGATAATTCAGCTGAAGAAGCCAAAATGTATGACGAACGCTCAATTCAGATTGCAACGGAAATGAATTATATTTTTAGTCGTTTAATGGGCTAAAGCCTTTACTTCCTCAGCTCCATAATACATCCTTCCAATTAACGAAACCACTTGATTGGTTAACTCCTCGGCAGTAGAGTTTTGAGATAAGCGAAACTCAGAACCGTCCAGAGATTTAAGATAATTCTTTTTTTGATTCAGAAAGATGGCAGTATGCAACTGATTTCTGATAACATATTCTAATGACATCTCACTGTCTTTATACTTTTTATTAAAGGCTTCGATATCTTCCATAGTAGTATATAGGATTCTTTTGTTAGAATTAAAATTCAGATCTGATCTAAACCTAATGGCATCAAAAAAGTTGTTTTGAACTTCCATTTCTTGAAGCAATCCTTCCGACCGGTCCTGAGCATAGGAGAAGTATCCTATTGTCAAAAAGAGAGCCGAAGCAAACAGATCCTGATTGTATTTTAAGCCAACAAAAGCCATAAAAGCTTAAAGTTCCCTCAACCAAATATTTCTATAGGAAACCGGATTTCCGTGGTCTTGTAGATAAAGTCTTTTAGGTGTTTTGATATCCCTCAGCTGGGGAAGACCTCTGTACACAGTAGTTCCCTGGATTTCAACATTATTTTGAACTAAAACCCCATTATGAAAAACAGTAAAGGATCCTTTTTTAAGTCGGTTACCCTTATTGTTATAATTGGGTTCATTAAAAATAATATCATACGTTTGCCATTCCCCGGGAGGCCTTGATGCATTGACCAAAGGAATGGATTGTTTGTAAACCGAAGCCGCTTGTCCATTGGAGTAAGTGATATTGTTGTAACTGTCTAAAACCTGAATTTCATAACTCTTTTGAAAGTAAACTCCACTATTTCCCCTACCTTGTCCTTCTCCCTTTATTTCTTTAGGAGTACTCCACTCAATGTGGAGCTGAACAGATCCAAACTCTTCTTTTGTTTCGATTCCTCCATCTCGTTTGACGGTCATTGAACCATCGGAATTAATAACCCAGTCAGCAGCTTGGCCTGAAGAGGTGTTAATCCACTTCGAAAGGTCGGTCCCATCAAAAAGGACAATGGCATCGCTGGGTGGTGTGGAGTGATTACCGGGTTTTATAACTTGGGGCACAGGTTCCCATAACTCTGTCAGTTCAGGTTTAATTTTTTTTTGGGCCAATAGAGGCAAGGTCACTAAGAGAAAAAAAAAGTATTTCATAATCTAAATTATTGGGTAAAATATTAAAATGGGAAAGCTATAGCTTTCCCATTTATTTGAATTTATATTATTAGTCGGTTTTCACTCTTTTTTGCCAAAATAAGAGAATGGTGAATAAGACAATTAAGATTCCTGGAAAGCTAATCATGGTAGTTAGTGTTGCCTGTCCCGATGCCAACTCCAGTGCAGTCCCGGTAAGCCCTTCGGCTTTCATTTGGGCAGTAGAGGAATCAATCCACCCACCGATAATGGGTTGGAAAATAGAAGTAGAAAACATCCCCATCGCCCCAATGATAGACATCCCCAATGCACCACTTAAGGGGATTTTTTCGGCGATAAATCCAATCATATTGGGCCAAAAATAACAAACCCCTAAAGCAAAAAATATGGCTGCAACATAGGTCATAGCTCCGGTCTGTGTACTAAATAAAAATATTCCTATAGCAGTCAATACGGCAGAGCCAAGCAGTACCCCTGTCTGATCGTACTTATGAACCATTTCTCCTCCAAAATATCGGCCTACTGCCATCAATCCTGTAATCAAGGCTAAAATTACCATAGGCTGAGCTCCGCTACTACTTAGGATCAGAGTCGTCCATTGTTGAGGCCCAAATTCTGAGATTGCAGTAAAAGCCATACATACCAACATAAAGATATACAAGGGGGTGGCCATGGCCTTTAGGTTTTCACCCATAGCAGTTGTAGCTTCCAGTTTAGGTTTGGGAAAACTTTGTCCAAAAAAGAGATAGAAATAAATCAACGTAGGAATCATGATAATCCAAATCTGGGCTTGCCAACCCAAATCAAGATCGGTCATAAATTTGGAAATCAAACTTCCTACTACAATTCCTCCGGGAAACCACATATGAAATCGATTCAAAAGGGTGTTCATTGTTTTGCCCTCATAAGCATCAGCAATCATTGGATTACAAGCAGCTTCAGTACATCCATTTCCAATTCCTATCAAAAGAGTGGAAATCAATAACCCCGTATAACCTCCAGAGTAAATGGTTAAAATAATCCCGAGTGTATGGGTCAGAAAAGCAAACTGCATAATTCTTTTTGGTCCCAATTGGTGATAAAAAAGTCCTCCCAAAACCATGGAGATAGGAAAGCCCAAAAACCACATGGAATTGATGAATCCCAATTGCTGGCCAGAAAGCTGAAAAGCATCTCCCAATTGAGGTAAAATACCAGCTCTGATACTGAATGAGAATGCGGTTGTGATTAAGGCAAAACAACTGCCATAAAAAAGTCTTTTGTCGTTATTCATATTATTTGGTTTATCGTTTGAATTACAATTTATAAATATTCTTTTAATGATCTCTAAAAACTATTCGCCAAGATGCTTTCGTAAAGCTCTTGCTTCCCACTGGTATGGGCAATCTCTCCCTGATTTATGCCTATTTTATAGATATCTGTAATGGAAAGCTCTCCTTTTTCGAAAGCTTCCCCCTGACCACTATCATAGGATTGGTAACGTTGTTTGAACATGTTTGTGTAGACCGTATTAGTCAAAATATGCTCGGCAGCCAATAGTCCTCTGGCAAAAGTGTCTGCCCCGTGAATGTGTGCTATAAAAAGATCTTCTAAATCGGTAGAGTTTCTTCTCAATTTAGCGTCAAAATTGATACCTCCTCCCTGAAGTCCTCCAGATTTTAAAAAAACCAACATAGCTTCAATTGTTTCGTAGAGGTTGATTGAAAATTGATCCGTGTCCCATCCATTTTGATTGTCTCCACGGTTGGCGTCAATACTTCCCAACATACCGGCATTGGCCGCAACTTGCAATTCATGTTCAAAAGTGTGCTGAGCTAAGGTAGCATGATTGACCTCAATGTTCAATTTGAAGTGATCATTTAATCCATACTGATTCAAAAAGCCAATGACAGTGGCACTATCAAAATCATATTGGTGTTTTGTGGGTTCAGCAGGTTTGGGTTCAATAAAGAAATTGCCTTTGAACCCCTGCTGTTTGGAATAGTCTACCATTTTATTAAAAAATACTCCCAGGTGATCCAACTCCCGTTTCATGTTTGTGTTCAGCAGGGACAAATAACCCTCTCTACCTCCCCAGAAAACGTAGTTTTCCGCCCCGAGTTCCAAAGAGGCGTCAAAAGCAATTTTGATCTGTGCTGCAGCTCTGGAGGCCACCCTGAAATCAGGATTGGTAATGGCACCGTTCATGTAAACAGGGTTAGAAAAACAGTTGGCCGTACCCCAAAGTACCTTTATGCCTGTTTGTTGCTGTTTTTGCTTGATATAGGAGGTAATTTGAGTAATCCTTTTTTCTGTTTCGGATAAAGAAGCGCCCTCAGCAATCAAGTCAATATCGTGGAAGCAAAAATAATCAAAGCCCATTTTTTGAAGGAATTCAAAAGCCGCATCAGCACGGTTTTTGGACTGTTGCAAAACGTCTGTTTCTTGATTCCAAGGGTAGAGATTAGTAATCCTACCGAAGGGATCGGCCCCATTGTCATTCATGCTGTGCCAGTAGGCCATGGCAAATTTAAAATGTTCTCGCATGGATTTGCCCATCACTTTTTGATACGTGTTGTAGTATTTATAGGCCAAAGGATTGTCGGATTCTTTTCCTTCGAATTTTATTTTTTTAACGTTTTTAAAGTAATTGTTTTCCATTGTTAAATGATATTATTGAGTAATTGTGTTTTCCATTTTTCAAACCAAGCAATGCTTTCGTCTCGAAGCTTAGGGTTGGGGTTTATAGTTTTGGTAATATTGATGTTGTCGTTTTTTTGTCTCTGATCGGAGAGGGCAAGACTAGCTTTTGCAGCACCTTCTGCTCCAGTAGCTTCAAGCATTTGAATAGATATTCCCAAAGTGTCTACAATGATTTTTGAAAATACATCAGATAAAAACAAATTATCATTTCCCACTTTAAGATTTTCTATATCTACTCCATCATTCTTTAAAATTTCGATACCGTGGATCAAAGCAAAAGCAATACCCTCAAGGGTCGCTCTAACCATATGATTGTTGTCGTGAATATTGAAATTGATATTGCTAATGTTTCCATTGACAATCTTATTGTCGAGCATTCGCTCTGCTCCATTTCCAAATGGGAAGACCTGCAACCCATTACTCCCGATGGGAGCTTCTTGGGCCATTTGGTTTAGTTTTTCATAACCCACTTCACCCATCAATTGGTTTAACCAGCGGTATTGTATCCCAGCACCATTGAGATTGAGGAGTTTGCCAAACATTTTTTGTTGAGGTTTATAATCGATGTGAGCAAAGGTATTGACCTTGGTCAATTCCTGACCGGACAATTGATCGGTAAGAGCATAGACCACCCCTGAGGTCCCTCCGGTTGCGACAACATCTCCAGCTTTTCTGGCACCAAGGGTGAAAGCATTATTTGTTTGGTCTCCGGCTCTGTAGGTGATGGGTGTTCCTACCTTTAATCCCGTAGCTTTTGCTCCTAACTTGGATACAGTAGCTTGAACTGTAAAATTATCAACGACTTCGGGGACCATGTTTTGATCTATTTGGTAATGATCAAAAAGAGCTTTTGAAGGTTCATCATTTTTGAAATCCCAGAAAACCCCTTCAGATAAACCCGTAATGGTGGTCTGAGGAATTCCTGATAATTTGGTAGCAAGAAAGTCTCCCGGCAGCATTAGTTTATAAGCTTTTTTATACAGCTCCGGTTCATTTTCAATTACCCAAGCAAGTTTGGAGGCCGTAAAGTTTCCGGGGGAATTGAGTAAATGATCTTTGCAGTAAGCTTTTCCTAATTTTTCAAAAGCCTTCTCTCCGTATAGAGTGGCCCTACTGTCACACCAGATAATCGATTTTCTCAAGGGGTTGAGGTCTCGATCTATCAGAACCAATCCATGCATTTGATAAGAAATCCCTATGCTAGATATTTGTTCTGCTTTTATATCAGCTTCGGCCAAAATTTTTTGGGTAGCCTGGCAAAGATATTGCCACCACAGTTCAGGATGCTGTTCTGCCCACCCCAATTCCTGGGCTTCCATAGGAATTTCAACCTCAGGAACCCGTGCCCGAGCAATGGGTTTTCCTGAATCAGCCTCTATCAGTGCCGCCTTTACAAAGGAACTCCCAATATCATATCCTATTGCTATCATTTTTTATAAGCTGGGGATATGGTAGGTTCTTTTTTCGTGTATTTTCCTTCGGCTGCCCAGCTAAAACCTCTCATCTGCATAGTAATAACTTCTGGTACATCAAAATCGGTAAGATAATGCCCTATAGAAGAATAAAATATTCTCCCTTTACCATAATTTTTTTTCCATACTACTGGCATTGAACTTCCTGTTACTTTATTCTCTTCTACTCCTGGTTTTTCATATTTCTCCCTTATAAATTCTGAAATAGCCAAAACCTTAATGTTGGGATCTATGAGCATGTAATATTGTTCGGTTTTCTTTAAGTCAAAATCATTTAACCCACGTGTGATTGGGTCTGTCTTATCAATAATTTTAATGGAATGATCAATCTTACCTCCTGGGTGGAATATGAATTGTCCCCCAACTATAAACTGGTACCTCAGGTTATCTCTATAAGCATCACCCAAACCTCCATGCCAACCGGAAAATCCTGTTCCATTCATGATAGCTTTTTCCAAACCTTTGAATTGTTCTTTGGTAATTTTTCCCATAGTCCAAGTCTGAATAATCAAATCGGTTTCTGCCATAATCTTTTCATCTGTATAAACAGAAAGGGTTTCAAAAACCTTGACATTGGCTCCTTCAGCCCTTAGTTTGGGCACCATAAAGTCTACACTTTCAGTGGGCTTGTGTCCTTCCCAGCCCCCATAGACATAAATGATATTTTTACCCTTCAGTGTAGGAGAAGACTGCAACTGATCTTGAGAAAAACAGGCAAATGGGTATAGACATATTAGAAGAAAAAAAATTAGATTAAAAAAGACAGGAAGGTTACTTTGTGTTGTTTTCATTTCTAGTGAGTTGTTTAATTTTTTTTATGACCAGTGGCAGCGCTGGGTGCTGGATTCCATGGCCATAGCCTTCAAATACAATATGTTTGACGTTTTGGTGACCCGCCACTTTAAGCATACGCATCATATAAGCATTTTCCTCTGCGCGTCCCAACATTTCCAATTCTGGGTCTCCAGTAAACAATATTATTGGGGGAGCATCGGCCCTAACATGATAAAGGGGAGCAAAACGGTCGACAACGGGTTGAGTTTTCGGGATTTTTTTCTCAGCTCTAACTGTAAAATGAGTAATAGTATGACCCGTAAGAGGCAGAAGAGCCAAAATATCATTTGCTTCAATTTCATGAGCTTGAAGATAAGTTTTATCTAATCCAACCATTAGGGTCAAATAACCTCCCGCAGAACTTCCACTTAGAATAATTTTATCAGAATCCCCACCAAATAGCTCTATATTTTTAAATGTCCAAGCCACAGCTGCAGCGGCATCTTCAATATAAACAGGTGCTTTTACTTTGGGATGCAATCTGTAATTGACTGCTACAACGGCAATTCCTTTTTCCTTTAAGAGTTCCGGTACAGATTTATTCCCTGCTTTTAGACCTCCTCCGTGAAACCAAACAACAGTAGGAAAATTCTTTATTCCTTTAGGGTAGTAGAGGTCGAGCTTGCATCGTTCACTTTGATAACTTTTGTCAAGGTCTTTGCCATAATAGCTTATGTCTTCCAAGAGTGAATACTCTTGGGCAGAAAGGTTGAAAACCCAAAGGGAAAGAAACAATATAATGGCTGGGTAGTTCAAAAATATTTTTTTTCAAGTTATGAAATTTACAAAAGAAATTGGCAAGAGATAAAACAAATGAAACTTCAATTTAAAGGATTTTTTTGGCCCTATTTAAGTTAAAAGTTAAGTAGGTTTGAATTTTAAAGGATTTGGCATCTTGAATTTATTATTTGAACTATTTTCGCAAAACATTTGGCTCCGTAGTTCAACGGATAGAACAAGAGTTTCCTAAACTTTAGATACAGG
>CAJWLL010000029.1 GCA_913043275.1 uncultured Flavobacteriaceae bacterium
GGCGACCTCTAGAACCACAATCTAGCGCTCTAACCAGCTGAGCTACAACCACCATAATCGGATTCAAATTTAATGACTTTTTAATATAATTTAGATTAAGCTGTCAAAATTTTCTACCCCAAGGAGCCGATCTGTCGTAAAGCCTTCTGCAGCATCTTTATATATCAATCTTCCCATATTTTTGGCACGTGATTCAACACTTTCCAAAAAGTTAAGAGAACTTATAGGGGTTTGTTCTCCTTCATCATTATTATCATAGAACTGACTTTTAAAAGCGCGAATGGCTTCCATCTTTTTGGGTAAAAATCTAGATATGTCTACTACAAAATCAGGACTGAGTTCTTCCCACTGTATATAGTGAAAAACGTGTTTTGGCCTATAGGCTTTCTGCATTTCACCTTGGTGGCCATATGTTTCAATACGCTTTAATCCACTTAAAAAACAGGCGTGGAGAACCAAATCCGAGGCTTTACTATGATCGGTATGACGATCTCTAACAGCATTACATAAAACAACTTTGGGTTGGTATTTTCGTAATACAGCGATTACATCCATTTGATGATTTTCATCATTAAAAATAAAGGCATCTTTAAAATTAAGATTTTCTCTAAAGCTCACACCTAAGATATCAGCAGCAGTCTGGGATTCTTCTACCCTTAGTTGAGGCGTTCCTCTCGTGCCCATTTCCCCTTGAGTAAGATCAATTATGCCAACTTTTTTCCCTTCAGCAACGGCTTTGGCTATAGTACCACCACAACCCAGCTCAACATCATCTGGATGGGCACCAAACGCTAAAAGATCTAATTTCACAGATACTAATTAATGGCCATTACATCTTCTTCTAACCAGTCGATCACTTCTTTACTCATTGGAGTTGTCCTAGGTGGAATAATTTTTTTAAGCTTGCCATCTATGCCAATTAAGTATTTTTGAAAATTCCAGGAAACACTTGAACTTTTTATTCCGTTCTTACTAATTTGTGTTAGAAATTGATACAATGGGTGTATTTCACTCCCTCTGACCGATATCTTACTCATCATTGGAAAGGTGACCCCATAATTTTCTTCACAAAACAAAGCGATCTCTTTATCGCTGCCTGGCTCTTGCCATAAAAAATCATTGGCAGGAAATCCAATAATTATAAAACCATTCTCTTTATAACTATCGTAAAGCTTCTGAAGTCCTTTATATTGACCAGTTAAACCACACTTAGAGGCTGTATTGACAATCATAATTTTCTTTCCTCTTAAAGTTTCGAAATCAAAGATTTTACCTGTAATATCTTTGACTTTAAATTGATAGATAGTTTGATCCATAAAATTATCATTTTGGCAAGCAGCATGTTTAACAAAAAAAACGAGAGAAATAAATAGGGCTATATTGTTCATATTGTAAATTTCGTGTTTTATTTTGTTATAAAAAAAATAAAAAAATGGTAAACAAAAAATTAGTGAATTTCAGCTGATAGTTTGGCTTCTAATAATTTAATACATATGGGCTCCAATTCTTCAAAAGAACCAGTCTTTACAACACATTTTCCAGAAAAATGAACGATATAGGCGCATTGCTCCGCCTGTTCATATGTATGGCCACAATAGTCCACCAAAGTATTAATTACGTGATCAAAAGTATTAACATCATCGTTGTAAAGAATAATTTCATGCTCCCGTTCCCTCTGAGTTAGAACATCTACTTCATTTTCTTTTTCGATTTGTGGTTTCTCAGTACTCATGATTTGGCAAAATGGGCTGCTTCCCAGTTGTTTTTATCAAAATTACGTATAAATATAAATCCTTCATCATTTGAGAAATCATAAGCTCACGCCAAGGTTCTGTTGGGTTAAGACTAAATTCAATTTCCAGGTAGGCTACCGCCATTTATACCGATTGAATGATTGCCATAAAGTCTTCTGCTTTAAGTGCAGCACCACCAATCAATCCACCATCAACATCCCGCATAGAAAATATGGCCGATGCATTAGCCGGTTTTACACTTCCTCCATAGAGAATACAAACATCATCAGCCAGCACCTGATCGTATTTTAAAGCGATGAGCCCTCTTATAAAAGCGTGCATTTCTTGGGCCTGTTGTGGCGATGCCGTTTCCCCTGTCCCTATGGCCCAAACAGGTTCATAAGCCAAAATAATCTTAGACCACTCTGAAGGAGTCAAATCAAAAAGAGCTGTTTCCAATTGGGTTTGAATTACTTCAAAATAGTTTCCTGCTTTGCGATCTTCCAGTTCCTCGCCAAAGCAAAAAACAACTTCCATATTGTGAGTAAGTGCTGTTTCGACTTTCTTCTTTAGTGAAGAATCCGTTTCGTTATAATAGGCCCTGCGTTCTGAATGACCCAAAATGACTTTATTTATCCCGATACTATAGAGCATTCCAGCAGAAATCTCACCTGTAAAAGCTCCTGAATCTGAGGCATTCATGTTTTGAGCCAAGACTTCTAAACGTCCACCTTGGGTCAATTTTTCCGCTTGAGCCAAATGGGTAAAGGCAGGCGCAATCATTACCCTAATATCGGGTGAAAAGCTCAAGGGTTTAAGAGCTTGAATCAGCTCGGCTGTCTCTCCTTTGTTGTTGTTCATTTTCCAATTTCCGGCTACAATTTTTTTTCTCATAATTTATACTTGGTTATCATAATTTAACTTTTGGATCAAGCTGAGCGTAGAGAAAATCTACAGCTAAATTGATCAAAATAAAAAGACTCGATAATGTTAGGACAATACCTATAATAACCGGAATGTCGAGGGTGTTGAGTGCGGTTACTATTTCCTTTCCCATCCCTTTCCATCCAAAGATATACTCTACAAAAACAGCCCCTGCAAGTAAGGATGCAAACCAACCGGAAATGACAGTAACTAAAGGGTTGAGTGCGTTTTTAATCCCATGATTGAAGATTACTTGAAAGGTTGATAACCCCTTGGAATAGGCTGTTTTGATGTATTCTTGTGATAAAACTTCGAGTAAGCTGCTGCGCATCAACTGAATGATTAAGGCTATGGGACGAATCCCCAGAACCACTGCAGGAAGAATTAAGTTTTTTAATTGTAACAAACTACCTTCCCCAAAATCATCCATTTCGTAAAGACTTCCACTCATATTTAGTCCAGTGTAATCGTGATATAAAAACCCAAAAAACCAAGAAAAAAGAATCGCACTAAAAAATGAAGGAACGCTCATGCCTATGGTGCTGATAAATTGCAACCACCTATCAATCCATGTATTGTAGAGGAGCGTGGCAACAACACCCAATAAAACTCCTAAAAAGATTGCGATGAAAATAGAAGCCACTGCTAATACAAAAGTATTGGAAAAGGTTTCAGCAATAACAGTAGAAACTTTTTTCCCTCTTTTTTGATAAGAGGTTCTTAAATAAGGCCATTTGAGTACCAAAACGTAACTTTTGTTTTGAATTAGAGTAAAGGCACTGTATTTATCTTTGGATAAATAAGAGATACTAGATTGATCCTTTGAATGCATTGATATAGGAGACAAATCATTGAGATAAAGCAAATATTGTCTTGAGACAGGAAGGTCAAATCCATACTTTTTTTTGACCAATTCCAATTGCTCAAGGCTTTCATTTTGACCCATCATCATTTGTGCAGGATCACCTGGTAAAACATTAAAAAGGAAAAACACCAAGCTCACGACCCCAAAAAGGGTTAAAAAAGCATAAAAAAATTTTGAAAATAAGTCTTTCATTAACATCTATTCTTTAAAAGCCTTGAGGTGAATTAAAGCAAAAACCGCATAGTTAACAATGTCTTGATAATTAGCATTAATACCTTCACTAACAAGAGTTTTACCATCATTTCCTTCTATTTGCTTGATGCGCATCAGTTTTTGTAAGATCAGATCAGTAAGAGAGCTCACCCGCATGTCACGCCAAGCCTCCCCATAATCGTGATTTTTGGCCGTCATCAACTCAAAAACCACAGCCTCTTGTTTTTCGAAATGATCCAAAGCTTCCTCCGAATTCAAATCAGGAGTTTCGGAAACCCCTAACTCGATTTGGATCAACGCAATTATTGAGTAATTTATAATTCCAATAAATTCAGAAACTTCACCTTCATCAACTTTTTGGGTGGCATTAGTTTGCAGACCCCTAATTCGTTGCGCTTTTATAAAAATTTGATCCGTCAATGAAGAAAGGCGGAGTATTCTCCAGGCACTGCCGTAATCCGTCATCTTCTTTGAAAATAAAGACTGGCAATTCTTCATTACCCTTTTATACTGTTCAGGGGTGGATGTCATAGGTTTATTTATCTTTAGCGTAAATTTCGATATTTTTTTTTACTATGTAAAGTGCATTATTAAAAGTTTGAAAATAATTTAAGCTATTGGTATGACCATCAATCTTAAAGGAGAGTTAATTGATCTTAAAAAGCCCCAAATAATGGGAATACTAAATTTGACGCCTGATTCGTTTTATGATGGCGGAAGATTCAATGCTTTAGATCGAGCATTGGAGCAAACGGAAAAAATGATTCATGAAGGGGCTTTTTATACTGACGTAGGGGCTTGTAGTACCAAACCAGGCGCGGAAGTAATCAGTGAACAAGATGAGAAAAGAAGACTCTACCCAATCCTAGAAAAACTGATTGAACATTTTCCAGAACACCATTTTTCAATCGACACCTATAGATCTGATGTGGCAGAGGGGTGTATCTTGAGAGGTGCTGCAATGATTAATGACATTTCTGGGGGACAATTCGATCCACTTATGATGGAAACTGTTGGAAAATACAATGTACCCTATGTACTGATGCATATTTTAGGTAATCCAAAGGACATGCAAAAAAACCCGAAATACAAAAATATTGTTCAAGAAGTCCTCTATTATTTTTCTGAAAGAGTCCAAGAAGCATACACCAATGGAATAAATGATGTGATCATAGATCCAGGTTTTGGGTTTGGAAAAACTTTGGAGCAAAACTATGAGTTAATAAAGAACTTAGACTTGTTCCAAACCCTTGAACTTCCTTTATTGGTTGGGATGTCGAGAAAATCTATGATATTCAAAAAACTGAATGTTTCGTCTGATGAGGCACTCAATGGGACCACAGTGCTCAATACCCTTGCCTTGTACAAGGGGGCTCATGTTCTCAGAGTTCATGATGTCAAAGAAGCTAAAGAATGTGTAAATTTATTGCAAGCCCTCTAATAGTTTTTTAATTTTACAAAAATAGGCTCATTGAATAAAATTGATTTTCTAGAATTCACATTCATCGATATTGTTGATATTCTTTTGGTTGCTTTACTTCTTTTTTACGCATACCGACTAGTAAAAGGGACGGTTGCCATAAATATTTTTATTGGTATCGTTATTTTTTATGTGATTTGGAAATTAACAGATATCCTCAACTTGGATGTTTTAAGTAATATATTAGGCAACTTCATCAGCGTTGGTTTTTTTGCACTCATCGTCGTCTTTCAGCAAGAAATAAGAAAATTTTTACTCTTGATCGGATCAACCAATTTTGCATCAAGGCGAAACGTCATCCGCTATTTCAATTTCCTAAATCAAGACCAAGAGGCATTAAAAATTGATTTGACGGCTTTGTTGAGTGCATGCAATAAAATGGCTAATGCAAAAACAGGAGCAATCATAGTTTTTGAGAGAGAAAATAATCTTGACTTCATAAAGATCACTGGTGATGAAGCCAATATCGAAATCAGCCCTCAAATTCTGGAAACCATATTTTTCAAGAACAGTCCCCTTCACGATGGGGCTATTATCGTAAAAAGCAATTTCATCAAAGCCACTCGAGTGGTACTTCCAGTTTCAGAATCTACTTCTATACCAGAAAGGTTTGGACTTCGCCACAGGGCGGCCATAGGGATCAGTGAAAAAACAGATGCATTGGTACTGGTGATTTCTGAACAAACAGGAAAAATGTCTTACGTCAAGGACGGAGAGTTTTGGAGTTTTAAAAATATCGAAGACCTTCGACGTCTGTTAACTGAAGACCTTTCTATTTAGATCAAACTGCTAACTCCAGAAATTGAATTTTATACAACCGGGCGTAATAACCATTTTTGATGTTCAACAATTCTTTGTGAGAACCTATTTCTACAATACGTCCTGAATCCATTACTACAATACGATCGGCATTTTTAATAGTAGAGAAGCGGTGTGCTATCAATATAGATGTTTTGTTAGATGTGATTTTGAGCGTTGCATTCTTGATCAATTCCTCTGAATGGGAATCAATCGAAGAGGTAGCCTCATCCAAAATCAACACACTTGGGTTTGCAATATAAATCCTCAAAAAGGCTATCAATTGCCGCTGTCCGGAGGAAAGAATCACCCCTCGCTCTTTTACATTGTAGTCATAGCCTCCCGGAAGTGATTCTATAAATTTGTGCACACCTATCTGTTGTGCCGCTTCATTAACCATAGCTTGGGTAACATTAGGGTTATAAAGCGTAATGTTATTATAAATAGTATCCGCAAACAAAAACACATCTTGTAAGACGATTCCTACATGTTTTCGCAAAGATTGGAGCTTAAAATCTGTAATGGACTGTTCGTCCAAGAAAACCTTTCCTTTTTCAAATTCATAAAAACGTGACAGGAGATTGATCAAAGTAGATTTCCCAGCACCTGTTGCCCCCACAATGGCAATTTTTTCTCCCGGTTGGATTTTTAAATTAATCCCACGAATGACCTCTTCATCGGCAACATAAGAAAATCTTAAATCTTTGATGGTTATTTTTCCTTCAATTTTTTTAGGATCCAAATTTCCGTGATCAGAGATTTGACTTTCGGTGTTGATGATCTTAATAATACGATCCGCAGCAACCATTCCCATTTGAAGGGTATTGAACTTATCTGCAATATGGCGCAAAGGACGAAAGAGCATTTGTGACATTTGGATAAAAAGAAAAATTGTGCCCATAGATATGGAGCCCCCTGCAACCACATTCAATCCCCCATGCCATACCAACAAGCCTAGTGTAATGGAGGAGGAAATTTCAGCAATGGGAAAGAAAATTGAGTTGTACCAAACTGTTTTCAACCAAGCTTTTTTGTGCTTTTCATTGATCAAGACAAAATGATCGAATTCAATTTTTTCTCTATGAAACAATTGCACAATTTGCATACCCGTAATTCTTTCCTGAATAAAGGAGTTAAGATTGGCTACCTGAAGTCGAACTTCTTCAAAAGCTGATTTCATAGATTTCTGAAAGAGTCTGGTGGCATATAAAATGACCGGGAGAATTGAAAATACAATCAGAGAAAGTTCCCAATCAATTATTAACATAATGACAATAACCAACGTCATTTTTAGCAAATCGGCAATAATCATAAACAAACCTTGAGAAAAAATACTCGCTATAGTCTCTATATCGTTCACGGCTCGAGTAACCAGTCTTCCAACGGCTGATTGGTCAAAATAGGCCATTTTAAAACCAACAATCTTCTGGAACAAAACCACCCTTAAGTCGCGAATAACATTCTGCCCTAACCAATTGGCAAAAAAGACAAACAAAAATTGAAAAACAACCTCAGACAGAAGTGCTATAAGCATCAACCCGATCAAGAAAACCATTCCATTGTAATCCTTTAAACGGATGTAATCGTCAATAGTAATTTTTAATAAATAAGGTGTCAGCGATGAAAAGCTAGCCAATAGAATGGCAGAAGCCATTACAAAGTAAAAGATTTTCTTATAGGGTTTTACGTAAACCATCAACTTTGAAAACAATTTAAGATCGAAGAAATTTCCTTTTTCCTTTGTCATCAGTCTTGAAAAATGTTTTGAGGGTACTCAATGCGACTCAAGTAAAGTCCATGAGCGGGTGCAGAGAATCCGGCCTTACCTCTTTCTTTACTTTTAATCACCTTTCCCATTTCTTCCACTTTTCTTTTTTTAAAACCTATTTCTAAAAGTGTACCTACGATTGCACGAACCATATTTCTCAAAAACCGATTCGCACAGATGTAAAAAACCAAAGAAGTGCCCTCTTGCCGCCACTCTGCTTTTTTGATATCACAAAGAAAAGTTTTTACATCGGTATTTGACCTTGAAAAACATTGAAAATCTTTGTTCAGAATAAGAGTTTTTGCAGCTTGATTCATCAAATCAATATCGGGTTTGTTTTTAAGGTAATAATGTAAGTGGGCACAAAAGGGATCTTTGCTCATAGCCACATGATATTCGTAATCACGGGCTGTGGCATCAAAACGGGCATGGGCAGTTGGTTGAACTCTCCTGATCGTTTTTATGGCAATATCATCTTTCAAAAACCCATTTAAAAGAAAAACAAGTTCTTTTGGATTTGAGATATCTTGTTCTGTATCAAAATGGGCAAACATCTGTCGAGCATGGACTCCAGTGTCAGTTCTTCCCGCTCCTACCAGACAAATGGTTTCACTTATAAGCTTACTCAATGCTTCTTCCAATGCCTGCTGAACACTTATTGCATTTGGTTGTCGCTGCCAACCGTGATATGCCGATCCATTATAAGCCAACTCAACAAAATATCTCTTCAACTCCATTTATACCACAAATATATTGTTTTAGGAAACAAGTCAGATGCACTCTAAAAAAGGTAAAATTGAAATATATTTATATATATTTTAAAAAATAATCTTGAAAAAAATTCTTCTGCTTTCAGACAGTCATGGTCATTTGGATCAAAAAATACTCAAATACATCAATAGTGTAGATGAAGTTTGGCATGCCGGAGACATTGGATCTACTGCTGTTGCAGGAAGAATCTCAACCCTAAAAAGACTCAAGGGAGTTTATGGCAATATCGATGGCCATGAATTGAGAAGTCAGTTTCCTGAAAATCAAATTTTCACCTGTGAAGGTGTAAAGGTTTTGATGACCCATATAGGTGGCTATCCTGGAAGATATAACCTAAAGGTGAAAAAACTCATAATGAAAGAAAAACCACAGCTATATGTATGTGGTCACTCCCACATTCTCAAAGTTATGCGGGATCGTAAAAATAATCTTTTACACATGAATCCGGGTGCTTGTGGTGTCAAAGGATTTCACACGGTGAGGACACTATTGAGATTTGAACTAAATCAAGGAAAAATAGAAAATCTTGAAGCCATAGAGTTGTGCCAACGAAGGTCACTTAACGTAAACGATCAATAGAACGAATCAAGTCTTCATCCTTCCTAATAGCTCTGCTACTCAAGTTCAATAAAATTATAACCAACAAAGGAGTTAGCAAATAAGGTAAATATGTCTTGTAATCATAAGTATTAACCATACAGTAAAGTAATCCAGTTGATACAAGAATTTGAATAAAAAAGTGCACGCGATTAATCATCAATTGTGCTTTTCTATTCTTGAACATCAATAGGTTCAAAAATGCAAAGACTGCAGTAAATATAAGATAGGATTTCCACAAAAACGGAATCGGAAAAGCGGAATCTGAAAAATCCATGGGGGGTATGAAAAAAAAAACAAATACAGAAACAATTGATATCAGTAAAAAAAAGACTGTTTGAATTCTTTGGATCATGGATAAAGTTATAAATAGCTAAGTTTTTTATATTAAATCCCAATTTAGAAATAAAATTTGTAATATTGTTGAGGGAAATAAAAATATCCCGAATACTTTCAAATACTTTTTTCAATTATTTTTCAAAATTTTCTTTAATCTCATAAGATGTACGAGATATCAACGCTAAAAAGCAAAAAACTTCCTGAATTACAGGAAATTGCTAAGACCCTTGGTCTAAAAAAGATTGCAGGGTTTAAAAAAATGGAACTCATTTATCAGATCATTGATACAGTAGCCTCAGCCCCAGGTAGTGAAGATGGATCACCCCCCCCCAAAAAAGTAACCCTTGAGGCTAACGCTAGAGGTAATCAACAAGAGAATCCGAAAAAAAAGAACAATGGGAACAAAGAATGGAAACCTGAGGATAAAAAGGAGAATCAAAAAGACAACAAAAAAGAGCAGCCACAAAAACAAAATTATAACGGAAAACACAACAATCCCAGAAGAAAAAAAGAGCATCATGAAGTCAATCACAATCGGGATAATCGAAATCGCTATCGCGAACCCGATTTTGAATTTGAAGGCATCATTAATTCAGAAGGTGTTCTGGAAATGATGCAAGAAGGATATGGTTTTCTTAGGTCTTCCGACTTTAATTACCTTTCCTCTCCGGACGATGTATATGTATCCCAATCCCAAATTAGATTGTTTGGGCTAAAAACAGGAGATACTGTATTGGGAAGCGTCCGCCCCCCTAAAGAAGGCGAAAAATACTTCCCTTTAATCAAAGTTGATAAGATCAATGGTTTAGACCCTAAAGTCGTAAGAGATCGGGTTTCCTTTGAACACCTCACTCCTCTTTTTCCCGATGAAAAGTTCAACATAGCTGAAAAGGAAAGTAACATATCGACTAGGATCATTGATCTGTTCTCTCCACTTGGAAAAGGCCAAAGAGGGATGATAGTCTCACAGCCCAAAACAGGTAAAACTATGCTCCTTAAGGATATTGCCAATGCCATTGCAGCGAATCATCCAGAGGTCTATCAATTGATTCTTTTGATCGATGAAAGACCAGAAGAGGTAACCGATATGCAAAGAAATGTAGACGGTGAAGTAGTTGCCTCTACTTTTGATGAACCGGCTGATCGACATGTAAAAGTTGCCAATATTGTGCTCGAAAAGGCCAAGAGAATGGTAGAGTGTGGACATGATGTGGTCATACTTTTGGATTCCATAACCCGTCTTGCAAGGGCCTATAATACCGTTCAACCTGCATCGGGTAAAATACTCAGCGGTGGAGTAGATGCCAATGCACTTCACAAACCTAAAAGATTTTTTGGTGCCGCTCGAAACATTGAAGGAGGAGGATCTTTATCAATTGTAGCTACTGCTTTAACAGAGACAGGGTCCAAGATGGATGAAGTGATCTTTGAGGAGTTTAAAGGAACTGGTAATATGGAATTGCAACTCGACCGAAGGATTGCAAACCGAAGAATTTTCCCTGCCATCGACTTAATCTCCTCCAGTACAAGACGCGACGATATATTACTAGATGAAAATACCATAAAGCGCATGTGGATCATGAGAAAATATTTAGCGGACATGAATCCGGTTGAGGCTATGGAATTCATCAACGACAGGTTCATCAAGACTAAAAACAATGAGGAATTCCTAATCTCAATGAATTCCTAAAAAAACCTTAAGATTAAAGGCTTTTAATCATACAAAGCTTCATATTTAAAAAGAAGCAACGAACTTGGCAAGTTTTGCCTTAAGGTTAGCAGCTTTATTGTCGTGAATAATGTTCTTTTTTGCTAATTTGTCAACCAAAGAAACCACTACTGGGAATTGTTTATTAGCTTCTTTTTTGGTAGTTACACTTCTCAACTTACGAATAGCATTTCTTGCAGTTTTATGTTGGAATCTATTTCGCAAGCGCTTTTTGTTATTAGAACGAATTCTCTTTAATGCAGACTTATGATTTGCCATATAATTATTTTAAAATCTTGTAGCCCGTAGGGGAGTCGAACCCCTCTTTCCAGGATGAAAACCTGGCGTCCTAACCGATAGACGAACGGGCCATTATTTTCAGTGCGCAAATTTACACTTAATAAAATTATTATACAACCTAAAAACAAGGCTAGAGTTCAATACAGATAAAAGAAAGTCTCCTAGTAAGATTTTGCAAATAACACTCTTTGAAAGGAGGGTTTTCCGGAGTAAACACATCTTCCTTTGCTTGGGATATCATTAAGTGGAATACACCTGATGGTAGCTTTGGTTTGTTTTTTGATTGCCTCCTCGGTTTCGGGCGTTCCATCCCAGTGAGCAGAAATGAATCCTCCTTTCTCCAGCAATACAGATTGAAATTCATCAAAACTATCCACCTTTGTGATGTGTTTCTCTCTAAATTTCAGTGCATTATTGAAAAGATTCGTCTGAATTTCATCTAGTGTAGCTTGAATTAGATCACTTAGACCATCAAGAGGGACAAACTTTTTCTCTAAAGTATCTCTTCGTGCTAATTCTACCACATTCTTTTCCAAATCCCTAGGGCCAATGGCTATTCTAAGTGGTACTCCTTTCGATTCGTAATCATTAAACTTATGGCCAGGCTTAAAGTTGTCTCGGTTGTCATATTTGACAGAAATGCCATCAGCCTCAAGCTGTGCTTTGATTTCATTTACCACCTCATTAATAGCTTCGAGTTGTTCTAATCCTTTATAGATTGGAATAATCACCACCTGTATGGGAGCCAAATTAGGAGGTAAAACAAGGCCATTGTCATCACTGTGGGTCATAATAAGTGCTCCCATCAAACGGGTAGATACGCCCCAAGAAGAAGCCCAAACATATTCTAGACCTCCGGATTTGGTTGCAAACTTTACATCAAAAGCCTTTGCAAAATTTTGTCCCAAAAAGTGGGAGGTCCCTGCTTGCAGTGCCTTGCCGTCCTGCATTAGTGCTTCGATACAATAGGTCTCTTCTGCACCGGCAAAACGCTCACTCTCAGACTTGAGACCCTGCACAACGGGTATGGCCATAAAGTTTTCTAAAAAATCTGCATACAATCCATTTATTAATATAGTTTCTTCTAGGGCTTCCGCTTTTGAAGCATGTGCAGTGTGCCCCTCTTGCCATAAAAACTCTGCAGTACGTAAAAACAATCGTGGACGCATTTCCCAACGCACCACATTAGCCCACTGATTAATCAGAATGGGTAAATCACGATAGGACTGAATCCAATTCTTATAGGTATTCCAAATAATGGCTTCGCTGGTGGGCCTGACTACCAACTCCTCCTCCAATTTTGCATCTGGATCTACTACCAATTTAGATTCATTATCAGGATCTGTTTTCAAACGATAATGAGTAACTACGGCACACTCCTTTGCAAAACCTTCGGCATTTTTTTCTTCAGCCTCAAATAAACTTTTGGGGACAAACAAGGGGAAATAGGCATTTTGATGCCCCGTAGCCTTAAACATTTTGTCTAATTCTGATTGTATTTTTTCCCAAATAGCATAGCCATAGGGCTTGATGACCATACAGCCACGAACAGCTGAGTTTTCAGCTAAATCAGCTAAAATGACTAATTCGTTATACCACTTCGAAAAATCCTTTGATCTGCTAGTTAATTTTTTTTTCACGTAAAGTTTGGCACAGATTTTGTTTATATTATTATGTAAAAATATGAAACACAAAATTACTATTTTTTTGTTTGAGTTTCATTCCTAAAAGGACTAACTATGAGAACAAAACTTAATTTAAATTCGACCCTCTTATTAAGCAACCTTTTTCTCATCTCTACTTTTTTTTCTTGTGGAAGTTATCAGTTGGTGTCTTACTACGCTTCTGATGGTATTTATGGAGAAGAGCCTGCAATAAAAAACAGAACCGAAAAACCCAAAACTAATAGTAAAGGGGTTTTTTACAAAGATTATTTTAATAACATTGCTGACGATTACTCATCATTGAACGATCCTCAAAACTATGCCTATACCGACACTGAAAATTACAGCAGTAACAATGGTACCAGCAATGTTCGCGGAAATTCTCAAGCCCCTTGGGGAGATAACACCACCAAAACAGAAATTTATTACATAAATAACAACCCTTGGGGTTATTTTAATTACAACTGGGGCTTTTACAATTCCTTTTACAACCCCTTTTGGGATTATAACCCTTTCTTCTATGGGGGCTTTAACCGACCCTATTGGGGTCTGAGCTTTTACGATCCATTTTTTAGGTTTGGTTTCGGGAATCCTTATTATTTTCCAGGATACGGTTATGGAGGCTATTACAGGAATCGCTTCGACCGTAGGTACGCCAGATCCTATTCTAATAATACCAATCAGTATGCGTATTCCAAGAGCTCTAGGGGGGGTGTATCTACACAGAATTTCAGTAGGTCGAATGGCGGCTCTAGTAGTAAAAGTTATAATGGAGTAAAACACAACCCATCCATTGCCAATAGGTACAATGTAGGGAGAAAACCCCCAAGTCAAACCAGCAATGAATCTAATTCCAAGGTCAAGCTTAATTCAAACAATCAGTCTTATCAAAGTTCTGGCTCCAGAAGTAGAGCACAATCTAACTCCTCCAGATCCTATTCTAATAACTCGTCAAGAAGAAGCTTCAGCTCATCTCGATCCTATTCTAGCGGGGGACGTTCGTCCAGCTATAGTTCAAGTTCCAGTAGTGGAGGGAGAGGCAGCTCTAGGGGTAGGTAATCTCGGATTTAAATTTTACGACTATGAAAAAGTACATCACTTATGTTCTAATGGTGTTTTTATACAGTTTGGGAGGCCATGCTCAGTCAATTGATGACATTTTACGCTATTCACGCAGTGAATTAAAAGGTACAGCCAGATACGTATCTATGGGTGGAGCATTTAACGCCATAGGTGGCGATCTTTCTGCCATAAATGATAACCCTGCTGCTGCTGCTGTTATTCTAAAGTCAGAAATAGGCTTGACGCTCAATAGTCTATACAACAAAGTCAATGCCAATTATCTTGGAAAGAGTAATAGTGTAGATTCCAGATCTTCCAATCTTGATCAATTTGGATTGGTTTTTGTTCTCAATGACACTTCGGAAAGTGACTTTACAAAACTGACCTTTACCTATAATTATCAACACGAACAGTTTTTTAATGCAAAGTTTAATGCAATAGCTACAAATCCTAATAAGGGTTTGGATGATTACTTTTTAGCATTTGCTAATGGAATCCCTTATTCAGATATTAAAACATACGATGATGAAACCATCTCACAATCTTACCAAATTTTGGGAGAGAATAATGGATTTTCCAGCCAACAAGCTTTCCTGGGCTTTCAGGGCTACGTCATTAGTCCTGTAAAATTTGAGGATGACAATACACAATACGTTTCAAATAGTAACCCACAAGGCCAATCTGTGGATCATGATTTTTTTGTCACACATAGTGGTAAAAACAACAAGCACAGTTTTTCCTTTGCGACTCAATACAAAAAAAACCTCTACTTGGGGTTCAACTTCAATTCTCATTCGTCGAGATTCAGAAGAATTGATAATTTGGAGGAGAGCAATTATGGCTCGGGTTCTAGTTTTAAAACTACAGAGTTTGAAAATAATATTTTATCCGTTGGAGAGGGATTCTCTTTTCAGATGGGAGCCATTTACAAAACCAATAATAATTTTAGATTAGGACTTAGTTATCAAAGTTCCGTATGGTACAAAATGATCGATGAATTTTTACAGTATATTTCTTCTTCCAGAAGCAGTGGTAAGGACATGGTAGATCCACAAGTCATCAACATTTATGAATACAGTCTGTATACACCTTCCCGCTTCTCTGGTGGATTGGCCTATGTATTTGGTTCAAAGGGTTTGATCAGTTTTCAATACGACAGGGTCAACTATCAAAATACATCATTTGATATTGGAAACGGGGATACAAACTTTATGAACCAAAACAAAAAAATAAACAAAACACTTAAACCGGCTGGTACGGTTCGAATTGGGGGAGAATATCGAATCGGTCATATAAGCTTGCGTGCCGGTTATTTCAACCAAGAGAGTATCAACAAAACACTCCTTGATCTGAGTAAAGGCACCTCTTTTGGCTTGGGCTATGATTTTGGACGCAGTGTCCTGAATTTCGCCCTTTCGAATATAGAATATCAACATTCAGAGTCGATATACCAAAACGGTTTTACTGACACCATTCAACTCAACAAAGATCAAGTTCAATTTCTTGTTTCCTATTCCTTTAAACTCTAGTACACTAAAACCTTTCAAGGAACAAAACCAAACATTATTTATAGATAAATAACTATCTTTGTACCTCTTGTTATAACTATGAAATTAGAAAAATTACTTACGGAGCAATTGGATGAAATAGGCGATCAACACCAAAGCGGCTCTAAAGAGACACCACTTCGACCCGATGCCTTTGAAATGAGTAATACCGAAAAAACATTGCTCATCGAAGAAAAAATTCAAGAAGTACTTCAAATCCTGGGCATGGACCTCACCGACGACAGCCTTAAAGGAACACCCAAAAGAGTAGCAAAAATGTTTGTTAACGAAATTTTCAGTGGCTTACATCCCGACAATAAACCAGAACCCTCCACCTTCAAAAATAAATACAAGTATGGAGAGATGTTGGTTGAAAAAAACATAACTCTCTACTCCACTTGCGAACATCACTTGCTTCCCATTGTAGGTAAAGCCCATGTGGCCTATATTTGCAATGCTACGGTAGTGGGTCTATCTAAAATTAACAGAATCGTTGACTATTTTGCAAGGCGCCCTCAGGTACAAGAACGCCTGACTCTTCAAATCGTGGAGGAGCTTCAAAAAATATTGAATACCCAAAACGTGGCTTGTGTTATTGACGCCAAACACTTGTGTGTAAACTCAAGAGGTATAAGCGATATTAGTAGCAGCACACTTACTTCCGAGTTTGGCGGACGTTTTAAGGAAAAAGAAATCAAGAGAGAATTTTTGGATTATATAAAACTAGAAACTGAGTTTTGATCGACAACTCCCTAGTCGTTTTAAATTCACTAAGCGGAAAAAAAGAACCTTTTGAGCCGCTTAACCCTGGCTATGTTGGCATGTACGTTTGCGGTCCAACAGTCTACAGCAACATACATTTAGGCAATTGCAGAACTTTTATTTCCTTTGATTTAATATATCGCTACCTCAAACATCTAGGGTATAAAGTCCGCTATGTTCGAAACATTACAGATGCAGGTCATCTAGAAAACGATGAGGATGTGGGAGAAGACCGCATTGCTAAAAAAGCACGAATCGAAAAAATTGAACCCATGGAAGTGGTTCAATTATACACTGTAGATTTCCACCAAATCCTCGAAAAATTCAACACCCTTCCCCCAGGTATTGAACCAACTGCAACAGGACACATCATTGAGCAAATCGAACTGATCAAAGAAATCCTAGAGGCAGGTTTTGCCTATGAGGTAAAGGGGTCGGTTTATTTTGATGTTATAAAATACAACGAAAGCCATTACTACGGTAAATTGAGCGGCCGAAAAATTGAAGAGTTGATTCACAATACACGGAGCTTAAACACGCAAAGTGACAAAAAAAACCCTCAGGATTTTGCCCTTTGGAAAAGGGCCGAACCCCAACACATCATGCGTTGGCCTTCACCCTGGAGTGATGGTTTCCCTGGCTGGCACCTTGAGTGTTCGGCCATGAGCACCAAGTACCTCGGTTCACCTTTTGACATCCATGGAGGGGGAATGGATCTAAAATTCCCACACCACGAATGTGAAATAGCACAGACACAGGCCATTCACAATCATCCCCCTGTAAAATACTGGCTCCATGCAAATATGTTAACCCTTAATGGTAAAAAAATGGCCAAATCCACCGGAAACAATGTTCTTCCGATCGATATTTTTACGGGCAATAATGATAGATTCAGAAAACCTTACAGTCCACAGGTTATTCGTTTCTTCATGCTCCAAGCACATTACACTAGTATTTTGGACATCAGTCAAGAAGCATTGGACTCCTCTGAAAAAGGATACCAAAGATTGATGGAAGCGTTAGGACAATTGTCCAAAGTAATTCCTGGTAAAAAAGCTGGAGATTTTGATTCTGACAAATGGTTAAAAAAGTGCTATACTGCTATGGATGATGATTTTAACAGCCCATTACTCATCGCTCAGCTTTTTGAAGCCGTAAAGTTTATCAATCTGATCTTGCACAAAGATCACCCCATCGATAAATCCCAATGGGAAACTCTAACCAAAATGTCAGCAGTATTCGTTCACGATGTGTTGGGGATTGCCCCCGAGGAAAAATCCAGCGATACTAAGGAGAATACTCTCAACAAAACTATCAGCCTCTTGATCGAATTGAGAAACAGCGCTCGTGCCAATAAAGATTTTGCAACCTCCGATCGAATTAGAGACCAACTCTTGGAATACGGCATTCAGCTTAAAGACGGTAAAAAAGGAACCCAGTTTAAACTAAATTAAATAGATGCTGAGAAAAATTTTAGTTTTTCCCTTTGTTTTCTTTATCAAGAGCTATCAATTTTTGATTTCACCGCTTCTACCGCCCTCATGTCGCTTTACTCCAACTTGTTCTAATTACGGCCTGGAGGCGTTTCGGAATCATGGCCCTATCAAAGGGTTTTATTTCACATTTAAAAGAATTTCAAAGTGCCACCCTTGGAGTAAAGGCGGTTATGACCCTCTTCCTTAACTTTTCTATACTCAACTGTGTTAGAATGATTAAATTTAACCCACAATTGTAAAAAAATATGACCTTTCTTAAATTCAATTGGGCCCCCAACGAAAAATTATTCGAAATTGGTGGCTTTGGCATTCACATCTACAGTTTGATGTTTATCATTGCTTTTTTACTCGGCTTGCGCCTTTATAAAAAGATGTTTATCAAAGAAGAAGTTGATCAAAAATATTTGGAACCTCTATTTATTTATATGGTGGTCTCTACCTTATTGGGAGCCAGACTAGGGGAAGTCTTTTTTTACAATTGGGATTATTTCCAAAACCACCTTCTCGAAATCTTACTCCCCATCAAAGAACAAACAGATGGTTCCGGCTATGATTTTATTGGTTTCAGAGGACTGGCTAGCCACGGTGCTGCCATCGGAATATTAACTGGAATCTTTATATTCCAGTATCTAAATCCATTCAAGCCTTTAATTTGGATACTTGACCGATTGACAATACCCGTTGCAATTGGCGGTTTTTTTGTTCGAATTGGAAACTTTTTTAACTCTGAAATTGTTGGAAAATACACTGGAACCAACTTTGGTGTTATATTCGAAAACAGAGGAGAAATACTGCCCCGCTATCCCGCGCAGATATATGAAGCCATTGGCTATCTTGTCTTGTTTTTTATTCTCCGTAAAATCTATAACAGTCGTAACAAAGATCGAGAAGGATTCCTATTGGGTTTTTTCTTTGCTGGACTGTTTAGTATAAGATTCTTGGTTGAATATGTCAAAGAAAGCCAAGGAGGTTTTGAAGAAGTCTTCCCCTCCTTCTCTACAGGGCAGTGGTTGAGCATGCCTTTTATAGCCTTTGGACTCATCACTTTGGCCTTGTCTTTACGTAGGAAAATGCATAAATCTATTGCCAATGACTGATGCTGAACTTGAAAAATTAAAGTTTCCCATCGGCCGGTTTCAATGGGTAGACAGACTCAGCGTTAAACAGATAAAGCACCATGCAGAAGAATTAAAGAATTTTCCTGCAGCATTGGAAGAAGTTATCTTAGGCCTCAAGCCAGAAGATTTTAAAAAATATTATCGGCCCGGTGGGTGGCAAATTTATCAGTTGATCCACCATCTGGCTGATAGCCATATACACGTTTATATCCGTTTTAAACTGGCCTTGAATCAAGAGACTCCTGCCATACTAGACTATGATCAAGATAAATGGGCAATCATGCCCGACGCACTAGACCTAAATTTAGAAAGCAGTATGTCTATTCTTAAAGGTGTTCACCACCGCTGGGTAGCTTTGATAGAAACCTTGGATACCAAGGAACTGGAAAGACAATACTACCATTCAGCTCGAGACAAATACTACCCCTTATCTACCGTTTTGGCACTCTATGCTTGGCATGGACAACACCACCTCGCCCATATCCGTAATATCCTGTAAAAACAATTTTCTTCATCTACATCTATGATCTATGCTCTTTCTGTTTTCAGCACTATGATTTATAGTAAGAAAACCTAAAAGACACTAGTAAAAAAGTTTCGAGTATTTTTAACCCTATTCTTTTTTGCTGAAAAATCTATTTTTTTAAACCTAAACCCTCTGGTGAGATCAACTCTTGATGTTAATAATATTCTTAAAGAAGATGCAGTTTTCTAATTCTTTATTTTCAATAATGAATAATATGTAATTGCTTTATATTGCCGGGCCATTAATCACAGTTACAAAACATAATAAATCATCTCTGATTTTTAGATTTGTGTGTTCCGCATAAGTAGGATGTGTGAAAAATTCAATATGCATATTAAAGAACTTCAGGAAACTAAATTAATACCAATAAACTCATGGAAATAAGTTATTATAATCTCTTTTAGACAGATTATTTACAAGTGCCTAGGGGGGTAAAATAAAATCATTCCCCCTCTTCTTCGCTTATGGCTTTCCCTTTTTGGGTGTCAAACATCACTGGAGTGGCAATAAAAACAGAGGAATAGGTTCCTACAATCACCCCAACAATCAAGGCAAACATAAAACCTCTGATGGACTCTCCACCAAAAATAAAGATGGCTAAGAGTACAATTAAAGTGGTCAATGAAGTATTTAGTGTTCGGCTTAGAGTACTGTTTAGAGCAGCGTTGACCGTATCGTTAAACTTCCATTTAGTATGTTCACCTATATATTCACGGATGCGATCAAATACCACCACCGTGTCGTTTAGAGAATAACCGATCACTGTTAGTATTGCCGCAATAAAGGCCTGATTTATTTCCATATTAAAGGGCATGATTTTATAGGTCAAAGAAAAGATTCCCAAAACGATCAATACATCATGGAAAACCGCAACTACCGCTCCCAAAGAAAACTGCCATTTTCTAAATCGCAACAAGATGTACAAAAAGACCACAATCAATGATCCTATTACGGCCAAGAAAGAGTTTTTCTTGATGTCATCAGCAATTGTAGGTCCTACTTTGATAGAGGACATAATCCCTACCTGTTTTTCCTCGGCCCCATTGACAAAAGCATCATAGGTCAAGTCGTCCGGCAAGAAAACTTGTAAAGAGCTATATAAGATGTTTTGAATTTCGTTGTCCACGGCCAGACCTTCAACATCTACCTTGTATTTGGTGGTGATTTTCAGTTGGTTTTCTTCTCCAAAGGTTTTGACCTCTGTGCTTCCCAAAGAGGATGTCAAACTGGACTGTACCTCTGAAGGGCTAATGATTTGATCAAAACGAACCGTATAGGAACGTCCTCCTACAAAATCTACTCCTTGATTAAGCCCTTGGAAAGAAAGTGAAAGCAAACTCATGATCAAAATGGTACCCGAAACTACATAGGCAATTTTTCTTTTTTGTAAAAAACTGATTTTTATTTTGGTAAATAAAGACTGTGTCAAACTGGTGCCAAAGGCAACGGGCTTACCTTTTTCATTTCGGGCATCAATAAAGAAACGAGTAATGAAAATGGCAGTAAATAGCGATGTCGCAATACCAATCAATAATGTGGTAGCGAATCCTTTAATGGGACCTGTACCAAAGACAAAAAGTATCAACGCGGTGAGTCCTGTTGTGATATTGGCATCCAAAATGGATGACAATGCATTGTTAAATCCATCGGTGACAGCTTTTCTCAAGCCTTTGCCTTTTTTAAGCTCTTCTCTAACCCTTTCAAAAATAAGCACATTAGCATCAACCGAAATACCAATTGTCAATACAATGCCGGCAATACCGGGCAAGGTCAATACAGCACCCAAACCCACGAGAATTCCAAAAATAAGTAGGATATTGAGTACCAAAGCGATATCCGCGAAAATTCCTGCGGTTCCGTAATAGAAGATCATCCAGGCCAAAACCAATATCAAAGCGATAATAAAGGAATAAAAGCCACTTTCAATGGCTTCTTTACCCAAAGAGGGCCCCACGATTTCAGATTGAATAATTTCTGCAGCAGCAGGGAGTTTGCCTGCCCGTAAAACATTGGCCAAGTCAATGGCTTCGTTAAGGGTAAAGTTTCCAGTGATTTCGGAACGGCCTCCAGAAATGGCACCGTTAGAAACACCGGGTGCGGAATAAACGATATCATCTAATACAATGGCAATGTTAGAACCTTCACGAAAAGCTTCTGCGGTCATATTTTCCCATGTTCTAGCCCCTTGTGTATTCATTTGCATGGAAACAGCAGGATTACCCAACATGTCATAAGTTTGCATGGCATCGACCACTACCCCACCACTTAGGGGGGCGAGATCATCCCGATTAGACTTTAAGGCATAAAGTTCTATCACCTCACTGTCTACAACAGGTTTACCCCATGCAAAACGGATGTATCGCAGGTCCCTTGGTAGTAATCTCCTAACCTCGGGAGTGTCCAAGTATTCCATCACTAAATCGGAATCTTTTGAGGCAAACTTTGCTAAGACAGGTCCCCCTTGATTTCCCGATCCCAGTATCAAATCCAATAGTGGATTGATAGTGGAAACACTGGTAGAATCTTGTGCCTCAACATCAGCTAATAAGTCGTCTATAGAAGACTCATCAGTGGTCTGGTCTTCTTCAGTGACTGTCTTTTGGACAATGGTTTTGAGGTATTCGTTTGCGGCAGATAAAAAACCAAACAACTGATCATTTTTGTAGGTTTCCCAAAACTCAAGTTGGGCAGTACTTTGCAAAAGGTTTTTAACTCTATCCACGTCTTTGGCCCCAGGCAATTCTACCAATATTCTTCCAGAAGTTCCCAATCGTTGGATGTTGGGTTGGGTAACACCAAATTTATCAATACGCTTTCTCAAAACTTCAAAAGCAGAAATTATAGACTCATCTACCTTACGTCTGAGGATTGGCTTTACTTCAGCGTCCATCATCTGAAAAGTAATTTCATCACTCAACGTACGATTGGCAAAAATATCAGGAGCAGCCATTTTTTGGTCTCCTTTTAGGGATTCAAAAGCAACGAAAAAGGATTCAATGTAAGGGTCGTTAGAACTGGCTTGTAGAATATCAGCCTGATCCAATGCTTGGTTAAAAACTGGAGATTTTGAATTTTCAGCAAGTCCTTTTAGAATGTCTTTGACAGATATTTGAAGAATGACATTGATTCCCCCTTTAAGATCCAATCCTTTGTTAAGTTCTTTTCCTTTGGCATCGTTATAGGAAGTGAATCCAAAAATAGGCACATTTCCAATAGAATCGAGGTAATTGACCAAAGCACGATCTCTTAACTCAATATAGCCCTCTATGTCTTCTGTATACTGCATAGTGGCAAATGCCTTGGCTTGAGATTCTTTCTGACTGGTGATAAATGTAAATGAAAGTTGATATATACTCACCAATCCAAAAAGGATAGCAAAGAGTCTTATGAGTCCGTTATTTTGCATTTTGGTTTTTGTTTACGCTTAAATAAGCGAGCAAATATAAAGTTTAGACGATGATTTAGCAACTTTAAAAGCTTATTAAAGCCTTGACCATAAAATGGCGAAGACAAATGCCTTATTTCAATACGTCATTTAGTGCTTCGTTCATGATTTTAACTGCCAATGAACTTTTATTAAATTTTTCTTGCTCTGCATCGCTGAGTTTTAAATCCACAATAGATTCTAATCCTTTTTTTCCAATAATACAAGGAACTCCAATACAAAGATCGCTTTGTTGGTATTCTCCGTCAAGGAAAACAGAACAAGGAATCATTCTCTTTTGATCATTAACAATACTGTTAACCAGGTAGGCTACTGAAGCACCGGGTGCATACCAAGCTGAAGTCCCCAAAAGTTTGGTCAATGTAGCACCACCAACCATTGTAGATGAAGCTACTTGTTCCATAGCCTTTTGGGTAAGGAAATTGGAAACAGGGACTCCGTTATAACTAGCTAACCGAGTAAGTGGTATCATGGTGGTATCTCCATGGCCACCAATAACCATTCCTTGAATATCGTTGGCAGGTCTGTCCAAAGCCAAAGAAAGATAGGTTTTAAACCTTGAGCTGTCCAATGCACCTCCCATTCCTATTACACGGTTTTTGGGCAATCCCGTCGCTTTAAGTGTTAAATAGGTCATGGTGTCCATGGGGTTGGAAACCACCACTATAACTGTATTGGGTGAATGTTCCAATATACTAGCAGCAACCGATTGCACGATTCCAGCGTTAATGCCTATCAATTCTTCTCGGGTCATTCCAGGTTTTCGAGGAACTCCAGAAGTAATAACTACCACATCACTTTCTTTGGTTGCAGAATAATCATTGGTAACCCCTTTAATACGGGAATTAAACCCTAAAGTAGTGGCAGTTTGCATCAGGTCTAGCGCCTTACCTTCAGCAAAACCTTCCTTGATGTCTAACAATACTACTTCAGAGGCAATTGACTTGATGGCAATATATTCTGCACAAGAAGCCCCTACGTTTCCAGCGCCAACAATGGATACTTTCATTTGATAATGATTTAAATTCTAAAATTTACGCATCAATATTTGCGTAAATTGCATTCTTTTCAATGAATTCCCTCCTTGGTGGAACTTCATCTCCCATAAGCATGGAAAAAATACGATCTGCTTCACCACCGTTGTCAATAGTTACCCTTCTAAGGGTACGCATTTCGGGATTCATGGTAGTATCCCAAAGCTGTTCTGCATTCATCTCCCCCAAACCCTTATAGCGTTGAATACTGGATCCAGATCCAAATTCTTGTTGCAATCGATCCCGCTGATCGTCATCCCAGGCATAACTCTTTTTGGCCCCTTTTTTTACCAAATACAAGGGAGGGGTAGCAATATAGACATAGCCAGACTCTATCAGTTCCTTCATGTAGCGGAATAAAAAGGTTAGAATCAGGGTGGAGATGTGGCTACCGTCAACGTCTGCATCACACATGATGACTATTTTATGATAGCGTAATTTTTCTAAATTGAGAGCTTTACTATCCTCTTCAGTTCCAATGGTTACTCCCAATGCCGTATAGATGTTTCTGATTTCTTCATTTTCGAAAACCTTGTGTTGCATCGCTTTTTCAACGTTGAGGATTTTTCCCCTCAATGGGAGTATGGCCTGAAAATTCCGATCCCTTCCCTGCTTCGCCGTTCCACCGGCAGAGTCTCCCTCTACAAGAAAAACTTCACATAATGAAGGATCCTGCTCCGAGCAGTCAGAAAGTTTACCCGGTAGACCCCCACCAGTCATAACGGTTTTTCGTTGAACCATCTCCCTTGCTTTACGTGCCGCATGTCTTGCCTGAGCAGCGAGGATGACCTTTTGAACGATTATTTTGGCGTCATTGGGGTGTTCTTCCAAATAGTTTTCCAACATCTCAGAAACAGATTGAGAAACGGCCGCACTAACCTCCCGATTACCAAGCTTAGTTTTGGTTTGTCCCTCAAACTGAGGTTCTGCAACCTTTACAGAAACTATGGCGGTTAAACCCTCTCTAAAGTCATCTCCAGCAATCTCAAACTTTAGTTTGTCAAGTAGGCCAGATGCATCAGCATATTTTTTTAGAGTAGTTGTCAATCCTCTTCGAAAACCAGATAAATGAGTTCCTCCCTCGTGGGTGTTAATGTTGTTGACGTAGGAGTGTAAATTTTCATTAAATGAAGTGTTGTAAATCATGGCGACCTCTACCGGTATTCCATTCTTTTCGCCCTCCATAGAAATCACCTCCTGAATAATGGCATCTCTGTTACTGTCTAAAAAACGGATGTATTCATTTAAGCCTTCATTGGAGTGAAATATTTCTTGTATAAAATTCCCATCTTCGTCTTTCCTTCTTTTGTCACTAAGCTTTATGGTAATACCTTTGTTTAGAAATGACAATTCACGCATACGCTGTGCCAAGGTATCGTAATTGTACTCTAATACCTGTTGAAAAATTTGTGGATCTGGTTTAAAGGTAACTACGGTTCCATTTAGGTCAGAATCTCCCACAGCCTCTACGGGAGCTAAGGGCTTTCCTCTTTCATAAGTTTGTTCCCATTTTTTACCATCGCGATAAACCGTTGCTTTGAGTTGTTCCGACAGAGCGTTGACACAGGAAACACCGACGCCATGAAGCCCTCCTGATACTTTGTATGAATCCTTATCGAATTTTCCTCCGGCACCTATCTTAGTCATTACAACTTCCAAGGCGGAAACACCTTCTTTTTTGTGCATTCCAACAGGAATTCCTCTACCGTTGTCTTCCGTTGTGATAGAATTATCCTCGTTAATGATTACGGTAATGGTGTCACAATGACCTGCAAGGGCTTCGTCTATTGAGTTGTCCACAACTTCGTAAACCAGATGATGTAGTCCTCTAACCCCTAAATCTCCAATATACATTGAGGGTCGCATTCTAACATGTTCCATGCCCTCTAGAGCCTGGATACTGTCTGCGGAATAACCTGGATTTTGACTGGCTTCACTCATGAAATAAAAACTTGTTATTTTTTGATTTCAAATATACTGAAAATACCAGCGAATATAGGTGATCAAAGGGTTTTAAGCCTGTGAAGTTATCAACACAAAATGTGTAAAAAATTATACTAAAAAATGCAATAAAACTCTAAAAAAAATCAGCCCTTATAAGCGTCATCGTGAACCTTGACAACTGCCCTACCGCTGGGATCATTTTGGTTCTTGAAGGTCTCGTCCCATTCTAAGGCAATTGGGGTGCTGCAAGCAACCGATGGTAAAGAAGGAACACTCAACGCTGCTGCATCACTAGGAAAGTGTTCTTCGAAAATGGTTCGATAATAAAACTCTTCTTTATTTTGTGGGGTTTGCAATGAAAATCTAAAGTGGGCATTTTCCATTTGTTCTTGAGTTACTGCAACTTCTACTACTTCTTTTAAGGTGTCGATCCAACTATATCCAACCCCATCTGAAAATTGCTCCTTTTGACGCCAAGTAACAGTTTCGGGCAAGTAGTCTTCAAATGCTTTGCGAATAACCCATTTTTCCATTCGCCCCTCATTTATCATTTTATCCTTTGGATTGATACGCATTGCGACATCAATAAACTCCTTGTCCAAGAAGGGGACTCGCCCTTCTATCCCCCATGCTGCCAAAGATTTATTGGCCCTAAGACAGTCGTATTGATGAAGCTTGGAGAGCTTTCTGACTGTTTCTTTATGGAACTCCTCGGCCGAAGGAGCTTTATGGAAGTACAAATAACCTCCAAACAATTCGTCAGCCCCCTCTCCCGAAAGTACCATTTTAATCCCGTGAGATTTGATACTTCGAGCCATCAAAAACATAGGCGTTGATGCTCTGACTGTGGTTACGTCATAGGTTTCTAAATGGTAGATTACATCCCTGATAGCGTCCAAACCTTCTTGAATGGTAAAAACAACCTCGTGATGAATTGAACCGATATGTTCAGAAACTTTTTTTGCTGCAGCCAAATCAGGTGAGCCTTCCAATCCTACCGAAAAAGAGTGTAATTGAGGCCACCAAGCTTCTTGAGCATCTTCAGACTCTATCCGTTTTGAAGAAAACTTTTTGGCTAATGCAGAGGTGATGGATGAATCCAAGCCTCCCGATAATAGGACACCATAGGGTACATCGCTCATTAATTGCCTGTAAACTGAATCAGAAAGGGAATCGTGTAAATCTTTTATTTTGGTTGGGTTATTTTTTACTTTTTCAAAATCAACCCAGTCTCTTTTGTACCATTGGGTTGGTGCTTTATTACCACTTTTCCAATAATGACCGGGAGGAAAAAGTTCTATTTTGGCACAAACTCCTTCCAAAGCTTTCAGCTCGGAAGCAACATAAAAGGTGCCTTCTTTGTCCCATCCCATGTACAAAGGGATGATACCCATATGATCACGGGCTATAAAGTAACTATCGTTATTACTGTCATAGATTGCAAAGGCAAAAATACCATTGAGATCGTCTACAAAGTCGCCCCCTTTTTCTCTGTAGAGAGCTAAAATCACTTCACAATCTGATTCCGTTTTGAATTCATAATTTCCTTCAAACTGTTTTCTCAACTCAAGGTGATTGTATATCTCTCCATTCGCAGCCAAAACTATTGTATTATCTTCACTATACAAGGGTTGCTTGCCAGAAGTAGGATCGACAATAGCCAATCTCTCATGAGCCAATATGGCATTTTTACTATTGTAAATACCACTCCAGTCTGGACCTCTGTGTCTTATAAGTTTTGACATTTCTAATATTTGAGACCTTAGGGATTCTGAGTCTTGTTTGAGATCAAAAGCACATACAATTCCACACATAATTTAAAATTTTAAACAAAAATATATAATTATTATAATTATTATATTAAATATTACAATATGATATATTATATTAATTTAAATATTAAAATTTACTAATAATTAAAACTAATTTAAGGGAAATGAGATATAAAAGTTAAGATATTAAGCTTAAATAGGATTAAAATCGATTGCTGAATACGATTTTTCCATTTAAAATTGTAGCCACTATCCTGGTTTGCATTACTCTTTCGATATTTACCTCCATGATATCTTGATCCAAAATGATGAAATCAGCAAATTTACCGACCTCAATACTGCCTTTTTCGTTTTCTTCAAAGTTAGCATAAGCAGCCCATCGAGTCATACCCAATAGGGCTTCATAACGAGTCAAGGCATTTTCAGGCTGAAAAGATTTGGAAGATTCCTCGTTAGGGGGTTTTCTTGCTACAGCAGCATAAAAAGTTCCAAAGGGATTTATGTCTTCGACAGGAAAATCTGTACCCAAGGCCAAAACGCCTGCCCAATCTAGAAGATCTTTATATGCATATGCTGACTTTAAGCGGTCCTTGCCTAGTCTATCTATGGCCCAATTCATATCGCTGGTCGCTTGGACTGGCTGAATTGAAGGAATAATTTTAGTATTAAAACTGGGAAAATCTTGTTTTGAAATGACCTGTGCGTGTTCAATTCTCCAGCGAGGGTCTTCTTTAAAACTAAGTGCCTGATTGTAAACTTCCAAAACTAGATTGTTAGCAGCATCACCAATAGCGTGGGTATTCATTTGAAAGGATTTTTCTGCCAAAAGATTAGCCAAACGCATCAAAGAATCTTTAGAGATCAAGAGACTACTTTTGTGTGATTTTTGGTCGCTATAATCATCCATTAGAGCTGCTCCTCTGGAACCGAGTGCGCCGTCAGCAAAGACCTTAACCGAACGAACATTCAAAAGATCAGTTTTTATTTTTCCTTCGCGAATAAAATGATCAATGGCATGTGGTTTATTCTCAATCATGGCATAGACCCTTAATTTTAGTATATCATTTCTTTGTAGACTATCGATTAAAAAAATATTCTTTTTGGAAACTCCCCCCTGACTGATAGTCGTTAATCCGTTTTCAAAACATATTTCTTGAGCCTTAAGAAATGCTTCGATTATATCTTCTTTTGAAAATTCGGGAATGATTTTTTGAATTAATTTCTTTGCATTATCAACAAATACACCCGTAAGCTTTCCTTTTTGTTTTATTATTTGTCCTCCTTCTACTATAGTAGCCTGATCAATCCCAGCCATTTCGATCGCCTTTTTGTTAACCAATAATGCATGTCCATCGATACGCTCCAAAACAACAGGAATATCGGGAAAAGAAACATTGAGTTTTTGATTGTCGGGAAAGGATGGGTTATCCCATTTGTTTTGGTCCCAACCACTTCCTAATATCATTTTTTGATCATGTCTGCCTTGATGTTTTTTAATCCTCTCAATAATTTCATCATCACTCTTGGTGTCTCTCAAGTCAACCTTAAACTGATTTAATCCCAGGGACAAAAGATGGGCGTGAGAGTCAATAAATCCAGGAAAAACAGCCAAACCTCTAGCATTAACAGTATTTGCAGGGCTGTACTTTTTGACTAATTCCTCCCCACCTACATCCATAAATTTTCCATCTTTTACAACGAATGCTGATGCTTTATCAAAACTTTCATTAGCAGTGTAGATTTTGGCGTTATGAACCAATAAATCAACCCTCTGTGAGCAACCTGTGGCTATGAGAAAAATGATTAGTAGAAAAAGGGACTTTTTATTCATTTGAAAAATATGATCACAAAATTAAACTAAAAAAAATATTGTTAAAATATTTAGCACTTAGATTTTCTTTGTTAGAGGTTAATATCGAATTTATATCGTATTCCCACGGAATGGATCTGGCTTTGGTTTTGATAGTAAGCCCAAGGGGATGTGTTGTTACTAAGGATCATTTTCCCTTCATAAAACAAGTCCCATTGGGTATTGATTTTCCAAGTAATGGAGGAAGCTATACTAAATACCGATCCCAATGACTCATTAGTTTGAATATTTCCGTCACTATTGACTGACAAGGGTAAGACCAGATTTTTTACAGAATCCCTAACCCCTATATAATGACCTCCGACTTGAAAAAATATTTTTCGACCCAGTCTAAAGTTAGCATTTAAATCAATTTTTAGTGAGGGGAGGTTCCAAGCTTTTTTACCTCCATTTATTTTGTACTCAAAATAGCTGGTTTCAAGACTAACTTTGTTGTATTCACTAGATCGCATTACGATTTTAGTTACGATACCCGTTTTTTCAACGCTGTCATAAACAACTTCGTAGGCATTGGCCAAACGGTAAGACATGTCTCCGTTATTGTGGTCATAAGGTAAACGCTTGAAGATAGGAAAGTTTTCGCTTTGGCTGAAATGGGCATTGAGTTTGAAAGACAATCCAGACCCAGGGTAGGCATTGAACCCAAAGTCACCGTAATGATTCACTTGGGTAGGCTTGATAATCAGAGTTGGAGCCACATAGGGGTTCTCCAATGATAGAGCAGTAAAACTGTTTAAATCATAGCTGCCGTGATAGTTGAGGAAGGGGACCAATTTTCCATTGCCCGACTTGTAATAAATTTCTGCTTTGGGGTAGATAAAAAATTCTTGATTTCCATCTTCAGTGTCTCCAAAGGGGTAGATTCCTTTTGCGCCCAACCTGAGTTTTAGTTTTCTTCCTACATTCAAAAAGTGAAGCTCCAGTCTGCCCATTCCTTTTCTATAATTCAGTGCCTGATCATTGTAGTAGCCCCTTACAAAATTGGTATTGATCAGTTCGACATGAGGAATAAATTCCAGATATTGATTGAAAAAAGGAATCCTAATTTGGGTTTTCATTTTGAAAATGTGTTCTGAACTATCAAATGAGTCTGTCGTGATATGGGTGTTAAAATTGACTTTATTGAAAATACCATCATACCACTGCCAACTAGAGCGAATAGAGAGGTAATTAAGGTTTTGAGAGGGGTCAATCTCATCTGATCTTAAAGAGGGTATATTTGTCCAATCCAAATCATACAATCCAAAAAAATTATGCGCTTGTCGATCGAATCGAAAATCCGAATCCACACGCATATTGTTTTGTTTGTATTGATGCAAAAAATTCAAAGAAGTTCTTTTTTGGTCACTGTTTAGAAGGGTTTGATCGATAGCTCCCATTTTATTATGTATGAGTTCCAAACCAATAGATTGCATCCGATCCAAAGATACCATAGTGGAAAAATTGATTTGGCGGTATGACTGATTTCCAATCCCACCCATCACATAAGAATTGTTATAAAAAGAACTTTCTTGGCGTTGCAACTTAAGAGGAGTCGCTTTGTTAGGAACAAAGGTGGAAACGGCGGGGATGGGGTTAAATGTATAATCTACCTTTATTTTTTTTTATT
>CAJWLL010000030.1 GCA_913043275.1 uncultured Flavobacteriaceae bacterium
GCTGTGATACTAGCCTCGACATGGCACTGCCCTCACCATCTCCCCATTGGTACAGGGGTTGGGGCATGCTTCATTTGTTTTAAAACACAACCAGTACAAACCCCTTAGGGATGATCCAGAAAGCGATTGGGCCTTTAATCCACTTGACCCCAAAACATATGAGGTTCAGTACGATCTTTATCGCGATGCCCTGGAGGCCCTGCCCCACGGAAAATACCTCCATGTAGGTGGAGACGAAGTAAAAACCACAGGAAGAAATACTGGAAAATCGGCCTTGGAACTGCAATTGATCTGGTTAAACAAAGTTTGTCAATTTGCTGAAAAATCAGGAAGGACTCCTATTTTTTGGGATGATATGCCCCTAAAACAAATAGGGGTTTATCGTCCCATGTTCCGACCAAAAATGCCCAAAGCCAAAGTGGACAGTATTTGGAAAGCCAACGAGGAAAATCTGCTGAAATTTTTACCGCAATTTCCAAAAAACTGCATCTATATGCGATGGAATTATCAAAGTCCCGAAGCTTACGGCAACACCAAAACCATGCAGTGGTTTAAGGATCACGGGCTAAAAGTTATGGGAGCTACGGCAGGACAAACCCGATGGGTTTTGATGCCCCAAAGAGAAAGTAATATGGATAATATTCGTTCTTTCGCCCTATCCTCTATCGAAACAGGACTCAACGGTTTGTTGTTGACCCTTTGGGACGACGATTCTCCGCATTTTGAATTGTATTTCCGTGGTATTATAGCTTTTGCCAATGACACATGGTCAGGGGATAAACTAAGCAAAAAAGAATTCAAAAGCACCTACCGCCACCGGGAATATTCATATGTATTAGCAGAAGATGATTTTGCTTTTATCGATTCATTGGAGCAACCCGTCGGTCAATGGAAGAACATTTTGCTCAAAGGCGACAAAAGAAACTACCTAAAGGAAATGGAGCAGCCCGAAGAGCAGGGATTGATCTCCCTGCCTGACAGCAGAAATCCAGGTAAATGGAGTATTGAGTATAAAGAAAGGGTATTGATCGCCGAAAAAATGATAGAAAAAACAAACAAGATTGGTGAAATAATTAATCAAATGCAAAAGTTAGCTAACAGGAATTCCTATGCCCTTGAAGTTTATCAGAAGGTAAATGAATTAGTTGGGTTTACCCCTAAAATCCTTTTGGCTTTAAAGCGATTTGATAATGCATCGAACGATGAAGAAAGACTGATCGAAAAAGCCAAAATAACTAAGTTAAGGTTTGATTTTTACAATTTGAAAGAAAATATGGAAAAAATATATTCTAAAACAAGGATAATTCACAAACCCCAAGACTATATCTTGGATCAAGATCACCATCACCATTTAGCCAATCAATTTCACTCTTTTGATTGGCAGTTTTACGCCGAATTACTAATGTTTGATAAAATTAAAAATCAGCTCCAGTGGCAAAGGAAAAAAATTGATTGAAATCGTTGATAAGATGATAAAATTTTGTTTTTTTTAACAATAATGATACAATCCTATAAAAAAAACTTTAAAACCGAAGAAAAATACGAAACCATTGTCATTGGCTCGGGAATTTCTGGACTCACCACTGCGGCTTTTTTGTCCAAAGAGGGCAAAAGTGTTTTGGTGTTGGAACGACACTACACGGCCGGAGGCTTTACCCACGTTTTTAAGCGAAACGGTTATGAATGGGATGTCGGTATTCACTACATCGGAGAGGTGCAGCGTCCCAAAAGCACCATCAGAAGAATGTTTGATTACATCAGCGATGGAAAACTCCAATGGGCCGATATGGGAAGGGTCTATGACCGCATCATTATTGGGAAAAAAGAATACGAATTGGTCAAGGGTGTAGAGAATTTTAAAGAACAATTGATCCACTATTTTCCGGAAGAAAAAAAGGTCATCAGCCAATACGTAGATTTGGTTTTTAATGTGGTCAAATTGATGGGTTCCTTTTACAGTGTAAAAGCCCTACCTCCTTTTCTCTCCTGGTTATTGGGGGGTAAAATGAGAAAAAAATATTTGGAATACGCAAGTAAAACAACCGATGAAGTACTGCGTTCGATCACTCAAAACGAAACCCTGATAAAAGTCCTTACTGGACAATACGGTGATTACGGTCTACCGCCCAAACAAAGCAGTTTTGCCATGCACGCTTCTGTTGTAAAACATTATTTCAACGGGGGTAGTTTTCCCGTAGGTGGATCTTCAGAAATTGTCAAAACCATTTACCCGGTAATCGAAAAGGCCTCCGGAACCATTTTGATCAATGCTGAAGTGGATGAAATACTCATCCAAAAAAATAAGGCCATAGGGGTGCAAATGAAAGATGGAAGGAAGTTTTACACCAAGCATGTGGTGAGCAGCTCTGGAATTTTTAACACCTACGAAAAACTAATTCCCCCGGATGTTCTTAAAAAAAACAAAATGCAAAAGCAACTCGAAAAGGTCAATCCATCAGTTGCCCATGCTTGTTTGTACATTGGTCTAAAAGGCAGTCCGCAAAGCCTAAAACTGCCCAAAAACAATCTGTGGATTTATCCCGAAAAGGGCGACCACGACACCATTGTTGCAAATTATCTCAAAGACCCTCAGGCTCCTTTTCCTGTGGTCTATGTTTCTTTTCCCGCTGCAAAAGATCCCAGTTGGTCCGATCGTTATCCCGACCGAAGTACCATTGACATCATAACGCTTTTGCCTTTTGATCTGGTCAAAAAATGGGAAGGCACAAAATGGATGAAAAGAGGAAAAGACTACGAACAGCTAAAAGCAGAAATATCGAATAGACTATTGGAAATATTATACAAACAGTTGCCCCATCTGAGGGGTAAAGTAGATCATTCCGAGCTTTCTACTCCCTTGACCACTCAAAACTTTGTCAACTATAAAAAAGGTGAAATTTACGGTATCGATCATACCCCGGATCGTTTTAAACAAAAGTTTCTGGAACCCAGAACACCCATCAAAAACCTCTACCTGACAGGACAAGATATCGTGTCTGCCGGTGTGGGAGGGGCAATGTTTTCAGGTGTGGTCACCGCCTCGGCCATACAAGGCAAAAACTTGCTAAAAAAAGTTTACAAAAACAAAAAATAACGGCTACAGTATGTAATCAGAAGAGACGAAGTTGGACTCATTGGAGTTCAATAGGCTTTCCAGGATTTCATTGTTGTAGGGATTGTCTTTGGAAGCGACAAAAGTTCTGATCGAAAAAGACCTTAATGCATCGAAAACGCTCAGTGTGCTTACTGCAGAATTTTTTCTACCGGTAAATGGATAGACGTCAGGTCCTCTTTGGCATGCGCTGTTCAGGTTAACACGGCAAACCAAATTGGCCAATATATCGATAAGAGGTCCAATTTTTCGAACATCCCTTCCAAAGAGACTTACCTGCTGACCATATTCTGATGCAGCCATGGCATCCAAAGGCTCATTAATATCTTTATAGGGAATGACAGGGATGACAGGGCCAAATTGTTCCTCATGATAGAGATTCATGGAATGATCAACTGGATACATCACCGCGGGATAAATGTAATTTTCTAACATCTGACCTCCCTTTTTATTCATCACACTGGCTCCTTTGGAGGTAGCATCCTCAATGAGGTCTTTGATATATTTTGGCTTTTTGGGCTCCGGTAGGGGCGTCAAAAACACATCTTTTTCCCAAGGCAGTCCGAACTTTAATTCATCTACTGCCTCAGAAAACTTTTTGTTGAATTGATCAATGATAGACTCATGAACGTGTAATACCTTTAGGGCTGTACAACGTTGACCGTTGTAGGACAGTGTTCCGGAAATACATTCTTTTACCGTATGATCAAGATCAGCATCGGGTAAAATGACACCCGGATTTTTGGCTTCAAGGCCCAATACCAATCGAAGTCTATTTTTGTTTGGGTGTTCGTCTTGTAGTGCTACTGCTGATGAACTGTGACCAATCAATGCCAAAACATCAACATGGCCGGTCTTCATGATGGGTTGGGCAATTTTTCTACCGCGACCAAAGAGAATATTCACTACACCTGGAGGAAAGCATTGCTTAAAGGCTTGGAGCAAAGGGGTAATCAAAAGTACACCGTGCTTGGCGGGTTTGAATACAGCCGTATTACCCATTACTATTGCAGGAATCAATAAACAAAAGGTCTCGTTTAGAGGATAATTGTAAGGACCTAAACACAAGACCACCCCCAAGGGACTTCTTCTGATATGTGCGTGAATACCACCTTCTTTTTCAAATTTGGCACTCTTTTGGTCTAATTTTTTGTATGCATCTACAGTATCGTAAATATAATCAACAGTGCGATCAAACTCTTTTTCAGAATCACTGAGTGTTTTTCCAATTTCCCACATTAGCAATTTGACAATCTCCTTGCGGTGGAGTTTCATTTTATCGGCAAAGCGTTCAAGACACCCTAACCGCTCTCTAACCCTCATTGTTGGCCATTGACCTTTACCTCTATCAAAAGCTTTTTTTGCCGATTCAAGTGCTTGAAGGGCGGGTTGTGATTCCATATCGGGTACCGACCCCAAAAGGGTAGGAACCATTTCACCATTTTCATCTTCAGTTCGGATGGTGGAATGAACATCTACCATATCACCACTCCAAGTCTTTAGCTCACCATCAATAAGGTATTGATTGAAGTTGGTCACTTTAGGCCGATAGGCTTCGGGGATGTCAATAATTTTAAGAGATTTAATATTGGGTTGGATCAGACCGTTATGCATTATGGTAATTTTGTTTTATATTTGATAGACTAAATTATACAATTTTTTTCATTGCAGTCATTGACTCCCTCAGATCATATCCAATGATTTCGACAGGATGAAAACGAATTACTTCGTTTATATCAATCAATTGACGATTGTCTACACTATTACCTTTAACTTTGTCAAAAGATTTTCCGATAACATCAGTATCGATGCTTTTCATAAAATTAACCAACAAAGGTTTTGCAGCATGATCGAACAGATAACATCCATACTCAGCCGTATCTGATATAACACGGTTCATTTCGAAAAGTTTTTTACGAGCAATAGTATTCGCAATAAGCGGAGTTTCATGAAGTGATTCATAATATGCTGATTCTTCTTTAATACCTGAGGCTACCATAGTTTCAAAGGCCAGCTCTACTCCGGCTCGAACAAAGGCCACCATCAAAACTGCATTATCGAAGTACTCTTGCTCAGAAATTTCTTGATCGGTAATAATTGTTTTTTCAAAGGCAGTTTCACCGGTAGCAGCTCTCCATTCAAGGAGGTTTTTGTCATTATTGGCCCAATCTTCCATCATCGTCTTGGAAAAATATCCAGACATAATATCGTCCATATGCTTTTGAAATAGCGGTGTAAGGATTTCTTTAAGGGTTTCGGAAAGTTCAAAAGCCTTAATTTTTGCAGAATTAGAAAGTCGGTCCATCATGTTGGTAATTCCTCCGTGCTTAAGTGCTTCGGTAATCGTTTCCCAACCATATTGGATCAATTTAGCGGCATAGGCTGGTTCAATTCCTTTTTCAACCATTTTATCAAAACTGAGAATGGAACCGGTTTGCAACACTCCACAAAGTATGGTTTGCTCACCCATCAAGTCAGACTTGACTTCAGCAACAAATGAAGACTCTAGAACTCCTGCTCGGTGACCTCCGGTGGCTACAGCATATGCTTTGGCATAGTCCAAACCGTGTCCTTCAGGATCATTTTCAGGGTGAACGGCGATCAATGTAGGAACGCCAAATCCTCTTAAGTATTCTTCTCTTACCTCTGATCCTGGACATTTAGGTGCAACCATGATCACGGTTAAATCATTTCGAACAGTCATCCCTTCTTCTACGATATTAAAACCGTGAGAATAGGAAAGGGTTGCCCCTTCTTTCATTAAAGGAACTAAGGCTTCGATCACAGAACTGTGATTCTTGTCTGGAGTCAGGTTAATTACCACATCAGCAGTTGGCACCATATGTTCGTAATTTCCAACATTAAAATTATTATCAACAGCGTTTTGGTAGGAGGTTCTCTTTTGATCGATGGCTCCTTGACGCAGGGTGTAGCTTATGTCCAGCCCTGAGTCGCGCATATTCAGTCCTTGATTAAGCCCTTGAGCACCGCATCCAACGATAACGATTTTTTTTTCTTTAAGCGCCTCAACGCCTTTATTAAACTCAGATTGTTCCATAAAGCGACATTGTCCAAGTTGATCTAATTTTTGTGCTAATGAAAGTTGATTGAAATAGTTACCCATTTTATTTATACGTTTAAGTTAATTATCTGATTTAAATTTTTTGATTATTTCACTGATTCCCATTTTTGATTTCGTAACCGAAATTCGTCCTGATCTTACAAATTGAAGCAAACCAAAGGGAGCTAAATCATGATACAAACGATCTGTTTCATTTCTAAATCCTGTTTTTTCTATTACAAAATATTCGGGAGAAACAGTTACAATATTAGCATGGCTTTCTTTAATAATATTTTGAATATGTCTTTCTTCAAACAAAGCACTAGATTTGACTTTATAAAGTGCGCTTTCTTGAAAAATAGTTTCCTCATCCGTATGGTAAAAAGCTCTGATCACATCTACCTGCTTTTCAATTTGCTGGATTAGTTTTTTTACACTTTCTTCTGGACCTTTAACGATAATAATAAATCTAAAAACGTCTTTTATTTCAGACTGAGAAGTCGTCAAACTTTCAATATTAATGTGACGTTTTAAAAAAATCGCAGATATGCGATTCAATAAGCCTACGTTGTTCTCGGAATATATCGAAATAGTAAAAGTTTTGTCCATAATTACTTCAATTATTTGAGACGTATCTCAGAAACCGACGCTCCGGTTGGAATCATAGGGAATACATTATCTTCCTTTTCAACACATACCTCAAGAAAATATGGTTTTTCAGAAGCAATCATCTCGGCCACCGCTGAGTCTAGGTTTTCTCTCTTGTATACTTTTCTAGCTTCCAAATAATATCCTTTTGCAATGGCTATAAAATTAGGGTTCACCATTTCTGTGGAAGCATAACGTTTTTCAAAAAACAACTGCTGCCATTGTCTTACCATTCCCAAAAACTCGTTGTTTAGGACTACAATTTTTACAGCAGATTGGGTTTGGAAAATCGTTCCCAACTCTTGTATAGTCATTTGTAATCCCCCATCGCCAATAACTGCAACGACTTCTCTTTCGGGTGCACCCATTTTTGCACCTAAAGCAGCAGGTAAGGCAAAACCCATAGTTCCCAATCCACCAGATGTAACATTACTTCTTGAACGAACAAAGTCTGTATACCTACAAGCAACCATTTGATGTTGGCCTACGTCTGTAACCAATATAGCATCTCCTTGAGTGTGTTTATTAATGGAAACAATGACTTCCCCCATGGTTAAACCCTCTTTTTTAGGTCGTAAATCCTTATCCATAACTTCTTTGATTTCCACTTTCATTAATTCGTCAAAACGCCCCAACCATTTAGGGTAGGTTTTTTTTTGAACAAGTGGGATAATGGCCTCTAAACTTTCTTTACAATCCCCCAAAACAGGGACATCAACCTTGACGTTTTTATTTATTTCTGCCGGGTCAATTTCAAAGTGAATGATTTTGGCCTGTTTCGCATAAGTTTCTAGGTTTCCAGTTACCCGATCATCAAACCGCATTCCCACAGCAATAAGTAAGTCGCACTCATTGGTCAGTAAATTGGGACCGTAATTACCGTGCATACCCACCATACCTATATTAAGTGGATGGGATGTAGGCAATGCAGAAAGCCCTAGAATGGTCCAGGCTGAAGGAATCCCCGACTTTTCGACTAAGGCTTTGAATTCCTCCTCGGCACCTCCCAAGATGACTCCTTGGCCCCATACTATAAAAGGTTTTTTGGCCTGATTGATTAATTCTGCAGCTTTAGTCACAGCATGGATGTCCAAAGCTGGAACAGGTTTATAACTTCTTACCCCTCTGCATTTTTGATAGGTAAAATTAAAGGTATCGAATTGTGCATCCTTGGTAATGTCTATTAAAACTGGTCCGGGTCTTCCTGATCTGGCAATGTAAAATGCCTTGGCAAAAATTTCAGGAATTTCAGAGGCTTTAGTTATTTGATAATTCCATTTGGTAACAGGAGTTGAAATACCAATAATGTCGGTTTCTTGAAAAGCATCGGAACCCAAAAGATGAGACCCTACTTGACCTGTTATGCAAACCATAGGAGTGGAATCGATTTGTGCATCAGCGACACCGGTCACTAAATTGGTCGCTCCAGGGCCAGATGTAGCGATGGCTACACCTACCTTTCCGGACGTTCTGGCATAACCTTGTGCGGCATGCGTCGCACCTTGTTCATGTCTAGTCATTATATGATTCAATTGGTCTTTAAAATTGTACAATTCGTCATAAACCGGCATGATTGCTCCACCAGGATAGCCGTAGATCAGGTCTACACCCTCTGCTAAAAGACATCTAATCACTGCTTCTGCTCCGGAAATTTTTATACTTTCACTTTCTATCTCTTGCAAAGTGATTTGTTCTTTTGTTTTCATCTGATTAATTATCGGTTACACATCCCTCCGAGGCTGTGGATACACTTTTTATGTACTTGTACAATACTCCCTTAGAAAACTTGTAAGGAGGTTGAGCCCAATTGTTTTTTCTTTTTTCGATTTCTTCATCGGATAAATCCACACTCAAGGTGTTGGTTTCAGCATCAATAGTTATGATATCACCATCTTTTAATAAGCCTATGACTCCTCCTTCTTGGGCCTCAGGAACAATATGTCCTACCACAAAACCGTGCGTTCCACCTGAAAATCTACCATCTGTAATCAAGGCGACGTCTTTACCTAAACCGGCTCCCATAATGGCTGCTGTTGGTTTAAGCATTTCCGGCATTCCCGGGCCACCTTTTGGCCCTTCATATCGGATCACCACAACATCTCCTTTTTTAACTTTTCCAGCTCCTATTCCAGCATTCGTATCATATTCGCCATCAAAAACTCGAGCAGGCCCCACAAATTTAAGTCCTTCTTTTCCAGTAATTTTAGCAACAGAGCCCTCTGTGGCCAAATTTCCTTTGAGAATTCTGAAATGACCTGTAGACTTGATAGGTTCATCCAAAGGTCTGATTAGGTCTTGCCCCTCATTAAAAGGATCTACACCTGCTAAGTTTTCTGCTAAAGTTTTTCCAGTGATCGTCATACAGTCTCCGTGGAGCATATCGTTTTCCAACATGAATTTTAATACAGCAGGTATTCCTCCAATGGCATGAAGGTCTTTCATTAGGTATTTTCCACTGGGTTTAAGATCAGCTAGGAATGGTGTCGTATCACTTATTTTTTGAAAATCGTCTAAGGTTAAATCTATGTCAGCTGCATGGGCAATGGCCAAAAAGTGTAAAACAGCATTTGTAGACCCTCCTAAAACGGCTATCAAACGCAAAGCGTTTTCTAGTGATTTTTTGGTAATGATATCCAAGGGCTTTAAGTCCTTTTCTATCAGTTGTCGCATGGCTACTCCAACGGCTTTACAATCTTCTATTTTTTCTTTACTTACGGCAGGGTTAGAGGAGCTGTAAGGCAATGAAATTCCTAAAGCCTCAATCGCCGAAGCCATGGTGTTAGCAGTATACATTCCACCGCAGGCTCCTGCACCTGGACAAGCATTTCGAATTACGTTTTTATATTCGTTATCATCTATTTTACCGGCTACTTTTTCACCCCAGGCTTCAAAAGCGGAAACTACATCCAAGTCTTTATCTCTTAAACATCCCGAAGCAATAGTTCCGCCATATACCAAAATACTAGGGCGGTTGAGTCGCAACATACCTATCAAGGCGCCAGGCATATTTTTATCACAACCCACAACTGTGACAACACCATCATAAGACATAGCTTGAACTACGGTCTCTACCGAGTCAGCAATTAAATCTCTTGAAGGTAAAGAAAAACGCATACCGGGTGTTCCCATAGAAATTCCGTCGCTTACCCCGATGGTATTAAAGATTAAACCCAACATTTCGTAGGGTGCAATTCCCTCTTTAACGTATACTGAAAGATTATTAAGGTGCATATTACAAGGGTTACCTTCGTAACCGGTACTGGCGATACCAATCAATGGTTTTTCAAAATCCTCTTCGGTCATTCCGATGGCATGAAGCATGGCTTGTGCCGCAGGTTGAGTGGGATCTTGTGTTACACGTTTACTGTATTTATTGAGCGCCATTACACAAATTTGTTGCTAATTTAATTGCTAACAACTGTTAGCAATTATTTTTCTATTATTTTACATTATACCCAAATTAATTTAAATGAATATAATTGAATGATTATCAGTAATTTAATTAATGTTTAATAATACATTCAAATAATCAAAAAACAAAAAGAAATCTATTTGATTTATATTTATAAAATACAAGCTCCAAAAACACACGAAACTAATGAAATACAACTCAGATAAAGAAATTGATAATTTATATCAAAAGCAAAAAGTCTTTTTTGAGACTCAAGTGACTCAACCCACAACTACTAGAATCAAAAAGCTAAAGGCTTTAAGGAAGGAAATAAATAAGCAGGAAAAAGTTATTTACGAGGCCCTTAATATGGACTTAAGAAAATCAGGGTTTGAGTCTATGACTACCGAATTGGTCTTGGTTGAAAAGGAGATCAGCAAAATGATCAAGATGCTTCCGCTTTGGAATCGAGCCCATCAGGCCAGAAGCAGCTTGATAAATTTCCCCTCCAAAGACTACATTCTACCAGAGCCCTACGGGAATACGTTGATCATCAGTCCGTGGAACTATCCCTTCCAGCTGGCAATAACTCCTCTGGTAGGTTCAATTGCAGCTGGAAACACAGTAGTTTTAAAGCCATCAGAGTTTGCTCCTTATACAGCAAGTGTAATCAAATCCATTATCGAAGCAGTATTTGACGAAGAGCATGTTGCAGTTATCGAGGGAGATGCCTCCACTGCCACAGCTCTGCTCAAAAAAAAATGGGACTATATCATGTTTACCGGTAGTACTTCCATTGGGAAAATCGTCGCCAAAGCTGCTGCTGAGCATCTTACACCTACGACATTAGAATTGGGTGGAAAAAGCCCATGCATTGTTGACGAAACTACACCAATTGGCATCACTGCCAAAAGATTGGTCTGGGGTAAATTCCTTAACTGTGGTCAGACTTGTCTAGCACCAGATTACCTTCTGGTTCATGAAAAAACAAAAGATTCGTTGATACAAGAAATAATCATACAGATTGAAAAAGCTTTTGGAAAAAACCAACAAAATTCTTCGGACTACGGCAGAATTGCACACCATAAACATCTAAATAAGTTAAAAGCCTCACTTTCTAATCAAAACGTCATTTACGGTGGACAAATAGATGAAAAGGATTTTTTCTTTGGCCCTACACTGGTTGAAAATCCTCCCCTAGATAGTGAGCTAATGCAAGATGAAATATTTGGCCCCATTTTGCCCATCATAAGCTACCAAAAAGAAGAAGATATTCATAAGATTCTAAAGAACAGAGAGCGTCCCTTAGCATTTTATGTCTTTTCAAAAAGAAAAAAATTTATCGACAAGCTTTTCCATCGCTATTCTTTTGGGGGTGGAGTAGCTAATGATTCAATCATACAGTTTGCCAATGACAATCTTCCTTTTGGCGGGGTCGGTCACAGTGGAATGGGAGCTTATCACGGCAAATACAGCTTTAAAAATTTCTCTCACGAAAAACCTATAATCAAACGCGGATTTTGGTTCGACATTCCCGGACGCTATGCACCTTATCCAAAGTCCTTATCTTTGTTAAAATTCTTATTAAAGAGTCTTTAATGTCAGAAAAGAAAGTAAGTGAGGCCATCGAGTATCGACGTTCGGTTAGAGTTTTCAATAACAAAAAAGAAATCGATACTAGAGTCGTAAAAAAATGTATAGAACATGCAACTCTTGCCCCCAACAGCAGTAACCTACAGCTTTGGGAATTTTACCATATTATCGATGCTGACCAAGTCAAAAGAATAGCAACTGCTTGCTTTAATCAGCCCGCAGCCAAAACAGCAAAGCAGTTTGTTATTCCTGTTGTCAGAAAAGACCTCTGGGAAAAAAGAATTGCCTCCAATGTGTCTTTTATTCAATCAGAACACGAAAAATCCAAAAACAAAAATTTAAAAAAGATCAAAGGTGCGATTTCTTATTACCAAAAAATACTTCCTAAAATATACGGAGTCAGTAATTTTAGAGGATTTATAAACAGTATTTTCACCAATATCAAAGGAGTGAAAAAGGTGGTTTACCGACAGGTCAAAAAATCAGACATGCGGGTGGTGGCTCATAAGAGCACAGCCTTGGCCGCGCAAAGTTTCTTGATAAGTATGGCTGCTTATGCTTATGACACCTGCCCCATGGAAGGCTTTGACTCACTTAGGATTAAAAAAATATTAGGCCTCCCCAATGCAGCAGAGATAAGTATGATTATAGGATGTGGTATCCGGGCTAAAAAAGGAATTTACGGACCCCGATTTAGGGTTCCTTTTGACGACGTTTATTTTCAAAAGTAAATAAACTTTTCTCTATCCAACCCAACCACTCGTTTCTATTCTAACTTCTCAACTAAATCATTTTAGTGATTTAATATCAATGGATCTTTCCCAGAGTAAAAAAATCAACACAGGTTCGTAAAAAATTAAATATTAGATCATAGCAGTTGCTGAGAAAGAAAGCATTTCAGTATTCGGAGGGCATCGAAGACAATTTTTTAGAAATAGTACAGAAAAACCCCTAATATTGCCTTGATATTTGAGTCAACAAAAATTATCCTTTACATTAGCGTTTTATGAGGCCTTATATCCTAACCGAGTCTACTTGGAAAGATTTAAAAACCCAACGGTTTGAACTTGCCGTTCTGCCTTGGGGCGCTACAGAAGCTCATAACTATCATTTACCATATGGGACCGATATATATGAAGCCAATGCCATAGCTTATGAATCAGGAAAAAAAGCATGGAAAAAAGGTGCAAAAGTGGTCATTTTACCAACTATTCCCTTTGGAGTTAACACTGGGCAAAAGGATATCTATCTGGATATGAATATGAGTCCCAGTACGCAAATGGCACTTCTAAAAGATGTTTTAACCGTGTTAGACCGGCAAGGCCTTAAAAAACTTCTAATACTCAACAGTCATGGGGGAAATGATTTTAAAACGATGTTAAGAGAATTAGGATTGGATTTCCCCAAAATGTTGTTGAGTACTTGTAATTGGTTTCAAGCTCTAGACAAATTGCAATATTTTGAAGAGGAAGGAGACCATGCTGATGAAATGGAAACCAGTATCATGATGCACATCAAACCTGAATTGGTTTTGCCCCTTTCAGAAGCCGGAATGGGTGGAGAAAAGAAGAACGTAATCAAAGGATTTCAAGAAAAATGGGCTTGGACAGAGAGAAAATGGTCAAAAGTCACCCAAGATACTGGAGTGGGCAACCCAAAAAAATCAAGTCCAGAAAAAGGAAAAATATTTTTTAATGATGTAACCTTTAAAATCAGTGAATTGATGCAAGATATTTGTAAAACTCAAATTGATGAATTATATCAATAAGCACCCCCTATGACATTTTACTGCAAGATAATTTCAATCCCTTTTCTTTTACTGTTCTTTTTCCAATGTGTATTGGGTCAAAAAATCAATGAGAATTACGTCCTCAAAATTCGGAAAAATTCGGAAAAAATCATTTTAGACGGTCAGCTCAACGAAAGTATTTGGGAGAATGCCGATGTTGCCGATAATTTTTCCATGATCCTCCCCCAAGACGACCGAAAAGCCTACCAGTTCTCGGAAGTAAGGATGACCTATGACGACAAAAACATTTACCTCGCTGTCATTTTCTTTAACAATACCATAAAAGGGGATTATGTGGTAGAATCTTACAAAAGAGATTTCAGCTTTGGTAAGAACGACAATTTTTTGGTGGCTATTGACCCCTTCAATAATATGAGTACAGGCTTTGCTTTTGGCCTCAATGCTTATGGTGCGCAATGGGATGGCACCATGTATGATGGCCGGAGTGTGGATCTGAATTGGGATACCAAATGGTATTCGGAAGTCGCTTTCGATGATGAAAAATGGATCGCAGAAATCGCCATACCTTTCAAATCCATCCGTTATAAAGACAACCTTACAAAGTGGGGAATAAGTTTTAGCCGATTAGACCTAAAAGCCAGTGAAAAGTCAGGATGGACTCCTGTGCCTAGACAATTTCCATCTATTATAATGGCCTACTCTGGAGTATTAGATTGGGATGCACCGCCCCCCGATCAAGGTTCCAATTTTTCTCTCATCCCCTACCTATCTGGCGTGATAGACAGTCCTCAAAAAAACTTCACTTCTAATCAGTTTAATCCAGGAGCCGATATTAAATTCAATTTGACCTCCTCACTAAACCTAGACATTACCATTAATCCGGATTTTTCTCAGGCTGAAGTCGACCAACAAGTCACTAATCTTGATCGTTTTGAACTTTTCTTTCCCGAAAGAAGACAGTTTTTTCTAGAAAATGCAGACCTATTTGGAAACTTTGGATATGATAACATTAGACCCTTTTTCTCAAGGCGAATTGGTCTTAAAAATCCCATTATCGGTGGAATTCGGCTCAGTGGAAATATAGATGAAAAATGGAGGGTTGGTCTGCTAGATATTCAAACTCAAGAAGATTTAGAAAAAGGTTTGTCTGGAGAGAATTTTGGTGTTTTTACATTGCAACGCAAAGTTTTGGATCGCTCTACTATTGGAATGATTCTTGTCAACAAACAGAGCATTGGCGAACTTAAAAACACGATTACTTCAAACGCAGACTATAACCGAAATTTCGGATTAGAATATAACTATTTTTCGGCAGATAATTTATGGAATGGTAAATTGGTGTACCTGAAGTCTTTCAGTCCAGATGTAAGAAATGATGATGCCATCTTTGCCTCAAACATCACCTTTAACAATAATAATTTTTTGGGATCTTTACAAGCAGAATATGTTGGGCAAAACTACAATACCGAAGTAGGCTATGTGCCCAGAACCACTTACTACAAATTTGATACTACTCTCAAATACTTATTTTTTCCCGGAAAAGATTCAAAGGTTTTGTCCCATGGTCCATCTATCGGCAGCATACAATATTTTAATTTTGATGGAGCTGGTATCGATCGTGGAACAGAGTTGGGATATGAAGTTAATTTTAAAAACAGAAGCGAAATGATGCTCGCTTTTGAAAATCAATTCATCGTCCTCCAAAATCCATTTGATCCCATAAGGACAGGAGTAACAAGTCTTCAGGCCCTGACAGAGCACCTGTGGAACAGTATCAATTTGTATTATAGCTCCAAACCCCAAAGCCTTTTTACTTTCGACCTCAAATCATCTTACGGAGGTTACTTCCAAAATGGAAAAAGATGGCTATTCTTCAGTGAAATGGGATACCGATTTCAACCATATGTGGAATTAAATTCCTTAGTAAGCTATAATCATATTACGCTCGAAGAGCCATGGGGAACAAATGGTTTTTGGTTATTAGGGATTAAATCAAATTTCACATTTACGAAAAATATTTTCTTTTCCAACTTGTATCAATACAATGAACAACAAAAGCTGTGGAATTTTAATTCCCGTTTTCAATGGAGGTATAAACCCGCATCGGATATTTTTTTAGTGTTTAACAGCAGCGATTCCGGTATGGTGATCCCGAACAGAAATTGGAATTTAACTCTTAAAGTCAATTATTGGATCAACCTCTAAGCAGGTTTAAAAGGCATATATATTTGGCTGTTTTTCCCTTTTTCGATGTTGTTCCAAACCTGATAGTAACCAGTCCTTATAGGTCGCCGTATCGGTATATTGAATGGGTGGGTTAAGTAGGGTCGCATCAGCCGACATTAAAACATAGTATGGTTGAGAGGCAGAAGCAAAATTTAAGTTCTGAAAAGTAGCCCATTTTTCACCAATTGTTTTGATAGTCTTAATCCTTCCATTAGGATATTTAAAGTTGAATCGCAGCGCTTCGGGCAATTCTTTGCGATCGTCCACGTAAAGTGAAATAATTACAAACTCTTCATTCAACAAACTAAACACCTCCGGTTGTGACCAAACATTCTCCTCCATCTTTCTGCAGTTTACACAGGCCCATCCAGTAAAATCAAATAAGATGGGTTTATTTGTAGCCTCAGCATAAGCCCTACCACTTTCATAATCTTTGAAACAATTCAATCCAAGAGGACATTCAGAATAAGAGGGGTAAACACTATAGAATAATGGTGGAGGAAAGCCACTCAACAAAGAAAGTTGTCCATCTTGGTTTTTCCCCAAGCCTGGTATCAAATAGAAAATAAAGATCAATACCAAAAAAGTGAAAAATCGTTGCAACTTAGAAATTTTGGAACCTTTTTGATCATTTGGAAATCGCAACCATCCGATTAGGTAAACAAATAACAAAATTGAAATTACCAACCATACGCCTACAAAAATCTCGCGCTTGATTATTCCCCAATGACCTACAAGATCTGCGTTAGACAAAAACTTTAAGGCCAATGCCAATTCTAAAAAACCCAGGGTAACTTTGACTTTAGTCATCCACCCACCAGATTTGGGAATAGATTTGAGTACATTAGGAAAAAAGGCCAATAAGCCAAAGGGGAGTGCCAAGGCAAATCCAAATCCGGCCATACCGATAGTCAGTTGGTCAGCTCCACCCTCCACAGTTAAGGAGCCTGCCAATAGCGAGCCCAAAATAGGGCCTGTACAAGAGAAGGATACAATGGCTAAAGTAAGTGCCATGAAAAAAATCCCCAATATCCCCCCACCAGTTGAAGCCGCATCAGATTGATTTCCCCAACTGCTTGGTAAGGTCAATTCGTAGTATCCAAAAAATGAAAAGGCAAAAAATACAAATACAGCAAAAAAGATTAGGTTCATCACTATATTAGTAGATAGGGTATTTAATATTTGAGGGTCTAAGGCATCCAAAAAATGAAAGGGTAAACTCATCATAATATAGATCAATAGTATAAAAAACCCATAGAGTAAAGCACGTCCCACACCCCTACTTTTACTTACACTCTGTTTAAGAAAAAAGGAAACGGTAAGCGGGATCATCGGAAAAACACAAGGTGTGAGCAGTGCAATTAAGCCTCCAATAAAACCCAATAAAAATAAGTTAAGCAAAGGGTTATCACTATTTTGACTTTGATTTTGCATCAACAACCGCCTGTTTTTTAATGGCAATTGCAATGCTTTAGATTTTTTTAAACTTTCGGGATCTACGATTTTTTTTACCTCTGCAAGGACTTTTGAGGAATCCAAAACAATGCGAAAGGGTTCGTTTCTGAAAATACAAACTTTATCATCACAGGCCTGAAAGTTGATTTCACCGGAAATTGCCCCTAACTCATTTTGTAGCAGTCGAATTTTCTGCTGGAAAGTTGCCTCCTTTTCAAACCATGACAAATCCATTTCAAAAATAGGGTCGAAAGCTTTGACGGTTTCGCTTTCTTCGGTATTTCCAACCAATTCAAAAGCAGAGCCTGCCCCTTTAAATAAAAACTCCGTGGGTAAAGGTCCATCTTTGGGTAGGTTTTGTGAATACAAATGCCATTTGGGTTGCATTGATGCTTTAAAAATCAGCAAATATTCAGTATCTGATATCTTTTTTAGGTCGGTTACCCAAACCAAAGGTTCTTGCGACTTAAGTCCCAAGCTAAATAAGAACAACAGTAAAAAACCTTTTTTAATCATGATATCGAATTAACCATTTTTCTTTAGTATAAGCATCGGCCAAAAAACGCTGATCGGCTCTTTTACCGATCACCCAAACAATGTCATCTCCCGAGCATAGCAACCATTGGTCTTCCTTTTCCAAAAGTGAAAATTTCTCGTCTTTGAAATATTTACTCAATTTCTTCCTTCCCTTTAAACCGCTGGGATAAAAATAATCACTTTGTTTCCATTTTCTTAGTGTCAAGGGAAACTTTAACTTGGCTTTATCCAGCATCAGGCTTTTCGAATCCACTTTTTTAAAGGTTTTTTCTTGCGTAAAAGATAGCCTGAGGGGCGATTCAATGGCAGAAAGCTCGGAGTCAACCGAATAAGATTTGGATGGGGATTCTTTAATGGGGGTCAATAAAAAACACCCTCTGTCTTTGATCAATCGATGGGTATCGGAAAATAGTTGTTTACCACTTTGTGAATGTATCAACTGCTTAAGATCCTCCAAGTTTACAAACCCGTAGGGTGCAAATAAGGCATGAAGGTAATAATTTAATGATGGTATGCCTTTCAAAACATGTATCGATATTTTAAACCCTTGCTGAAAAGAAATAAAATTTTTGTTTTTAAAATCCTCAAGGACATAATCCAACACTGCTTGTGCTTGGCCCAAATATTTTAGTGTTTCTCGAAACTGCTCGTCAAAATTGGAATCCTTTTTTTTCCACTGCGGGATCACCTCGTGGCGAAGTGCATTGCGCAAGTACTCCTTTTTTGTATTGGACTCATCTTCCATATATTGGATCTTTTTTTGGAAAGCATATTGCTTGATCTCCTCACGGGAAAAAGGCAATAAAGGACGTAGGATTTTTCCTCTACGCTCTGGTATACCCAACAAACCTTTAAGTCCAGTACCACGCATAACGTTAATCATAAAGGTTTCCAATATATCATCAGCATGATGAGCTACAAAAATAAAATTATAGTCGTTTTGCTTGGATAAGGTTTCAAACCATTTGTATCTTAAATCCCGAGCCGCCATCTGAATGGATACTTTTTTATTAAGTGCATAGACCTGGGTATCAAAGTTTTGTACATGACATTCCAAACCTTTTTCTTGAGCCAAAGTTTTTACCCATCGTGCATCCTGATCACTGGCTATTCCTCGCAATTGAAAATTACAATGGGCCAGCGCAGGACGAATACCCAACTTAATAATAAGATCCAACAAAACACAACTGTCCAATCCACCACTTAATGCCAAAAGAATCTTTTGATCCTTAATTTGAGGAAAATGTGTCTCTAAATGTTTTTGGAACTTTTCAAACATGTGTAAAATTAAGGATTTATCACAGCCTCTTTCTAAAAAAAATAGTTGAAAATATCATTTCAGTAATTAGCATCAAGCTGAATTTGAATGATTATTCTTTTTTGATGATTTTGTCAAAAAAAATAAAATTCGGATATTTGTATTTCAAATGAAAGATGCAACGACATATTATTTTGGATTCGCCACCACTTTTAGCCTGGCTCCATTCCGTCCACGCCGCCCCTAGCGGGTCCATTTCTCTCTTCGAGACTCAGGTGCGTCCGGTCTCTTATTCCAAAACTTATAACCTATTTTTTCAATCTAAAAACGTTTGTCAATAATGAAATTGATTATTGCCAACTCAAAACATATAATATACGCCAAGGAGATCAGTATATGCATCGGCGAATCAGCTAAAATGCGGGGGACTGGTATTGCCAGAAGGAGTCCGCAGTACATAAGTAAAAAAATGGAAGCAGGCAATGCAGTTATTGCTCTGGACAACAATGAATTTGCTGGCTTCTGCTACATCGAAGTATGGGAACATGGTAAATATGTGGCTCATTCTGGTTTAATCGTGTCCCCTGATCACAGAGGTAAAGGACTAGCAAAAAAAATCAAACAAAAGGTATTCGATCTGTCCAAAGAAAAATTTCCTGATGCTAAAATCTTTGGTATCACAACCGGTAAAGCGGTTATGAGAATTAATTATGAACTGGGCTATCAACCTGTAGCATTTTCGGAATTAACGGATGACTCCGAATTTTGGAAAGGCTGTCAAACCTGTAAAAATTATGACGTACTAACCCGAACAGAAAGAACGATGTGCCTCTGCACAGGCATGCTGTATGATCCAAGAAAATGATAACTCAACAGCAAAAAAAAATGGAAAATAAAAAATTAGTATTGGCCTATAGCGGTGGTTTAGACACCTCCTATTGCTTGATGAAACTTTCTCAAGAAGGCTATGAGGTTCACGCCATCAGTGTCAATACTGGAGGTTTTAATGCACAAGAGGTACAGGAAATGAAAGCCAAGGCCTTACAAATGGGAGCGAATACCTACCAATCCATCAATGCATTGGACTCCTTTTACAACAAGGTGGTCAAATATTTGGTATTCGGTAATGTTCTCAAAAACAACACTTATCCGCTTTCGGTAAGTGCAGAGCGAATTATTCAGGCCATGGAAATCGTAGCCTATGCCAATCAGATTGGCGCCGATGCTATTGCCCATGGAAGTACGGGAGCAGGAAATGACCAAGTGCGGTTTGATCTGATTTTTCAGGTGATGGCACCCGATATTAAAATCATAACTCCAATCAGAGACCAACAGCTTTCCAGAGAAGCCGAAATCGATTACCTCAAAGAAAATGGAGTGGCCATGTCATGGGAAAAAGCACAGTACTCCATCAATCAAGGTTTGTGGGGAACCAGTGTGGGCGGTAAGGAAACCCTGACCTCCCACGACAGCCTCCCCGAATCGGCTTATCCAAGTCAATTGGAAAAACAACAGGCTCAAAAAGTAACCCTGCATTTTGAAAAAGGGGAATTTGTAGGAATCGATGGCCAGATGGACAATCCGGTCAATAACATCATCAAATTACAAAAGCAAGCAAAAAAATTTGGTGTTGGTAGAGACATCCATGTGGGAGACACCATGATAGGCATTAAAGGTAGAGTTGGTTTTGAAGCGGCTGCTCCTCTTTTGATCATTAAGGCTCATCACCTACTCGAAAAACATACCTTAAGCAAATGGCAACAATTCCAGAAAGAACAACTGGGAAATTTTTATGGGATGCTGCTTCACGAAGGACAATATCTGGATCCGGTCATGCGGGACCTAGAAGCCTTTTTGAGTAACAGTCAAGCAACGGTTAGCGGAAAGGTTTTCGTAACCCTCCACCCCTATCGATTTGAACTCAACGGTATTGAATCAGATCACGACCTGATGAATGCCGCTTTTGGCAGCTATGGTGAAGAAAACAAGGAGTGGTCAGCCGATGACGCAAAGGGTTTTATTAAAATACTTTCCAACCAAAACAAAATATACCAATTTGTAAATAAAGAAAAATGAAAAAAGTAGGCATCATAGGTGGATCAGGTTATACCGGAGGAGAATTGATCCGATTGGTATTACACCACCCCGCATTGGAATTGGATTTTGCGTATAGCACCACCAGACCGGGAACACCAATGCACGATACCCATGCAGATTTACTGGGCAGCGGAGCACCGGATTTTATAGCAACCATCAACCCAGATGTCGATGTGGTATTCCTCTGCGTGGGGCATGGCAAATCGGTTGGGTTTTTGGAAAAAAATCAATTTTCTAAAAATACGTTCATCATTGACTTGAGTAACGATTTTAGATTGAAAGAAGACACCCAATTTCAGGACTACGATTTTGTATATGGATTGCCGGAAAATCAGCGGGAAAACATCGAAAAAGCCAATGCCATTGCCAATCCCGGTTGTTTTGCCACGGCCATACAATTGGCCCTTTTGCCATTGGCCAAAGCCGGAATGATCCAAGAAGCAGTCCATGTCAACGCCACCACAGGCAGTACAGGAGCAGGGGTAGGATTGAGTCCCACCGGACATTTCAGCTGGAGAAACAACAATGTCTCATGGTACAAGCCCTTTACTCACCAACATTTGGGCGAAATCGGTGAAACCTTAGGTAACCCAAAAATCTATTTCCTTCCCCAAAGAGGGAATTTTACGAGGGGGATTTTTGCCAGTTGCTATACCCCTTATGACGGTAAGCTCTATAAAGCAGTTGAAATGTACAACGAGTATTACAAAAGTCACCCTTTTACACACGTATCGGACAATGAGCTTACTCTAAAACAAGTAGTAAACACCAATCATTGTGCCTTACATTTACATCAATTTGAAGATCAATTACTGATCACATCGGTCATTGACAATTTGGTAAAAGGTGCCTCCGGTCAAGCCATTCAAAATTTGAACCTTATCATGGGATGGGAAGAAGATTTGGGTCTACAACTCAAAGCCAGTGTATTTTAGAAATTTAAAAGAATAAAAATGAAAATAGCCATTATCGGATCAGGGAATTTGGGATTGAGTATTGCCAAAGGATTGGTATACAACAATACCTACACCTCACTTTACCTGACCAAAAGAGACCTCAGTGCCATCGAAAAATGGGAGAAATACAACAATGTCAAGATCACTACAAACAATCAAGAGGCCGTAAAAAATTCCGACATCATCATCTTTACGGTACAGCCCCGACAGTTTGACGGCATCTTGGAGGAAATCAAAGATGTGTTGACCGATAAACATGTCTTGATCTCTGCCATTACGGGCTACAGCATCCAGCGAATGGAAGACCAATTGGGAGGGAATTATCCCATCATCCGAAGTATGCCCAACACTGCCATTTCCGTTGGAAAATCCATGACTTGTTTGTGTTGTAATACTACAGGAGAAAAGAGAATTGCCATTGCTGAAGCCATTTTCAATGGTCTGGGAACCACTATCAAAATCGCTGAGAAACAAATGCAGGCTGCCACGGTGGTTTGTGCCAGTGGAATTGCCTTTTGGATGCGACTGATTCGTGCCACTACCCAAGGAGGAATCCAAATGGGTTTTGATGCAGAAGAATCTATGTGCATGTCAATGTTTACCGCTCTGGGAGCTGCCAGTCTTTTAATCGAAACCGACTCCCATCCCGAAACCGAGATAGACAAAGTCACCACACCTCAAGGCTGTACCATTGCCGGTTTAAACGAAATGGAACACCAAGGCTTGAGTTCGTCCCTCATCAAAGGACTCATGGCTTCTTTCGAGAAAATTAATGAAATTAAAATGCAATGAAACTATTTGACGTATACCCGCTTTATGAAGTTTGCCCCGTAAAGGCAAAGGATGTTCATGTTTATGACCAGGCGGGAACGGAATATTTGGATCTTTATGGAGGTCATGCGGTCATTTCAATAGGACACAGTCATCCCCATTATATCAACCGACTGCAAGAACAATTGCAAAAGATCGCCTTTTATTCCAACGCCGTAGAAAACCCTCTTCAACAACAACTGGCAGATGAAATCGGGGAACAATCGTGTTTACACGAATACCAACTGTTTTTGTGTAGCTCGGGAGCCGAAGCCAACGAAAACGGCCTAAAATTGGCTTCTTTTCACACCGGTAAAAAAAGAGTCGTGGCCTTTAAAAACGCATTTCACGGCCGAACCTCTGCCGCTGTGGCCGCTACGGACAACCTAAACATCAATGCACCCTTGAATCAGCAACAAGAGGTAACTTTTATTCCTTTTAACGATGGTCAGACATTGGAAAAAGAATTGCAAAAAGGGGATGTATGCGCTGTCATTTTCGAACCCATTCAAGGGGTGGGCGGTCTGGATCAGCCCGAGGATGATTTTGTGTTGAAAATGGAACAATTATGCCATCAATACGGCACCGCTTTGATCGCCGATGAGGTGCAATCCGGCTTTTCCAGATCGGGGACCTTTTTTGCTTTTCAAAACAACAACATCAAACCCCACGTCATCACCATGGCCAAGGGAATGGGCAATGGTTTTCCCGTAGGTGGTATACTGGTTCACCCCGATATCAAACCCAAATATGGAATGCTGGGAACTACCTTTGGAGGGAATCACATGGCCTGTACGGCTTCATTATCGGTTTTGGAGATCCTAAAAAAAGACAAGCTCCAAAATCATGCCAAAGAAATGGAAGCTAATTTCAGAGGCAAAGCAGAAAAAATAAAAGGAGCCAAAATCAAAGGCCGAGGACTCATGCTTGGGCTGGAATTTGACTTTGAAGTGGGGCCTTTAAGAAAAAGGCTTATCTATGAAAAACACATATTTACAGGCGGTAGCAGCAATAAAAATGTTTTGCGAATCCTGCCACCATTGACCATCCAAAAAGTACATTTTGATCAGCTTTTTGACGCATTAGAAGATTTATTATGAAGCATTTTATCACTTTAGCGGATTTACCTGATTTTAACAAGACCCTCAATTTGGCGATGGACTTAAAAAAGAATCCCACACAATCGGATGGTTTGGGCAAAGGTAAAACTCTGGGCTTGTTATTCTTCAACCCCAGTCTAAGAACCCGACTGAGCACTCAAAAAGCGGCCCAAAACTTGGGACTCCCCACCATGATCATGAATTTTAGTCAGGAATCCTGGGCCTTGGAATTTGAAGATGGCACCAAAATGAGTGGATTGAGATCTGAGCATGTAAAGGAAGCTGCTGCGGTGGTTTCCCAATACTGTGACATGATCGCCATAAGGGCTTTTGCCTCCTTGTCAGATAAAGAAAAAGATGAGGCTGAGGTTGTATTGAGAAGCTTTGCAAAATACGCCTCAGTTCCCATCATCAATATGGAAAGTGCTACCGCTCACCCTTTGCAAGCCTTGGCGGATGCCATTACGATCAAGGAGTTTGAACCCGCTCACAAACCCAAAGTCGTATTGAGCTGGGCTCCTCATCCAAAAGCCCTCCCCCATGCGGTTGGAAATTCTTTTACCCAAATGATGAAACATATGGACGCTGATTTTATCATCGCCCGTCCCGAAGGTTATGCCCTGAGTCCAAAAATTACTGAGGGGATAGCATGTACCACCGACCAAGAAAAAGCACTAGAGGGTGCTGACTTTGTATATACTAAAAACTGGTGTTCTTACAAGCACTACGGACAAATTCTCAGAACTGATAGTCAATGGATGATCACCCCCGAAAAAATGCAACTGACCAACAGTGGAAAGTTTATGCACTGTCTGCCCATCAGACGGAATATTGTTGTGGCCGATGGAGTCTTGGACAGTCCCAATTCATTAGTCATTCAACAGTCCCAAAACAGAATCTATTCGGCGCAAGCCATATTAAAGCAATTATTGGATAATGAATAAACTGGCGGTTGTCAAAATTGGAGGGAACATCATTGAAGATGCACTAGCACTGCAATCCTTCCTGACGGACTTTTCCCAAATGCAAGGGGCTAAAATTTTGGTTCACGGAGGGGGCAAAAAAGCTACTGCTATGGCCAAACAAATGGACATACCCGTTCAAATGGTAGAGGGCAGAAGGATAACAGATACCCAAAACCTCGACATCATCACGATGCTCTATGGGGGTAAAATCAACAAAAACATTGTGGCCCAATTACAAAATTTGGGCTGTAATGCATTGGGACTTTCCGGAGCCGATGGCAATGCCATTCAAGCAATTAAAAGACCCGTTAAAACAATCGACTATGGTTTTGTAGGAGATGTAGTAGGAGTCAACGCCGATTTATTTCAAATGCTACTCAAAGGGGAATACACTCCCGTTTGTTGTGCCATTACACACGACCAAAAAGGACAACTCCTCAATACCAATGCAGATACTATTGCCGCTACCTTGGCTCAGAATTTATCGCAATATTTTAAAGTATCTTTGTGGTATTGTTTTGAAAAGCAAGGCGTTTTGGAGAATATTGAAGACGAAAACAGTCTTATTGAAACCATCAACCCGAAAAAATACAATAAACTTAAAAAAGAGCAAGTTGTTCACTCGGGAATAATTCCTAAAATTGACAACTGTTTTGAAGCTTTGGCAAATGGCGTTAATGAAGTTAAAATTGGAGCGCCAAAAATGATAGCAGGAATTTCCCAACACACCACTCTAAAATTAGAAGATGAATGAGCTAACCACATTAGCGATTGATTTATTAAAGGATTTGATTATCACTCCCTCTTTTTCAAAAGAAGAGGATAAAACCGCTGATAGAATCGGAGAATGGTTTGACCATTACAGTATTCAATACCAGCGAACGGGCAACAACATTTGGGCACAAAACAAAACTTTTGACCCACAAAAACCTACTTTATTACTCAATTCTCATCACGATACCGTTCAGCCGAATATGGCTTATACAAACGATCCGTTTGAACCCAAAATAGAGGATGGAAAACTTTACGGCCTGGGGAGTAACGATGCTGGAGGAGCCTTGGTTTCTCTTATTGCCTTGTTTACCTACTACCATGCTGCCGAAAATCTAAAATACAATCTAATCATAGCTGCCTCCGCAGAGGAGGAAATTGCCGGACAAGATAGCCTTAGAGGGCTACTCTCCCAGTTACCCAAAATAGATGTGGCCATAGTTGGAGAGCCCACCGAGATGCATTTAGCAGTGGCCGAAAAAGGTTTGCTTGTTTTTGATGCAGTCATCAAAGGAACTCCTGGACATGCGGCACACCACAACAATGATAACCCCATCATGAAACTTCCTAAAATTTTGGAATGGTTTCAAAACTTTTCACTGGAAAAGAAGTCTGACTTTTTGGGAGATGTCAAAATTACTGTCACACAAGTCAATGCAGGAAAAGAGCACAATGTAGTCCCTGCCAGTGTAGATTTGGTTCTAGATGTTAGGGTTAACGACCAATACAGCAATCAAGAGTTGTCAAAAATACTAATCGAAAACGCCCCTTGCGAAATGACACCAAGGTCTTTAGATCTTAATTCCTCCTCCATAGAAGTAGATCATGAATTGGTTCAGGCGGGAATAGCCTTGGGGAGAAAAACTTACGGATCCCCCACCCTATCAGATCAGGCTGCATTGCAATGTCCTTCTCTAAAAATAGGCCCGGGTCTGTCAACAAGGTCGCATTCGGCTAATGAGTTTATCTTTGTAAATGAGATCGAAGAAGCGGTAAAAATTTATATTGAACTCCTAGGAAAAATACTTTGATAATGAAACTCTGGCAAAAAAATCAAGCCCCTAACAAAAAAATAGACCATTTTACGGTGGGAAAAGATAGGGAACATGACCTCCACTTGGCGGCTTATGACTGCCAGGCTTCCATTGCTCATGCGCTAATGTTGGAGGAAACCGGGGTATTGAATTTAGAGGAGGCCGATAAACTTGTTGGGGTACTAAACAATTTGAAAAATGAAGCCGAAAAAGGGAATTTTGTAATCGAAACCGAGTTTGAGGACATGCATTCCAAAATAGAATATGTACTCACCCAAAAACTAGGTGATTTGGGTAAAAAAATACACACTGCAAGATCGCGAAACGATCAGGTGCTGGTTGCTCTTCATTTGTATCTCAAAGCAGAGATTGAAACGATTAAAGGACTGACACATAGTTTTTTTAAATTATTGATGGATTTGGCCGATCAACATAAGGATAAATTATTGCCGGGTTACACGCATTTTCAGGTGGCCATGCCATCGTCTTTTGGGCTATGGTTTTCAGCCTATGCCGAAAGTTTGATTGACGATGTAACTCTACTAAATGCTGCACACCAGATTGTAAATCAAAATCCATTGGGTAGTGCCGCAGGCTTTGGGAGTTCCTTTCCGATAGACAGAAAAGCCACGACCGAGAGCTTGGGATTTGCCGATTTAAAATACAATGTAATTGCAGCTCAATTGAGCAGAGGTAAGGCCGAAAAAACTTCAGCCACTGCCATGGCTGCATTGGCCGCTACCCTTTCCAAAATGGCAATGGATATCTGTCTTTATATGGGTGAAGAACACAATTTTATCAGCTTTCCCGAGGAGTTTACCACAGGATCCAGTATAATGCCACACAAAAAAAACCCCGATGTATTTGAACTCATCCGAGGCAAATGTAACATGCTTCAGGGACTGCCCAATCAGTTGGCTATACTGATGGCCAATTTGCCCTCTGGTTACCACCGAGAAATGCAGCTAGCTAAAGGACCTATAATTGAGGCAATAAATGAACTAAAAACCTGTTTAGATCTTTTTACTTTCAGTCTCAAGGAAATACAGGTCAAGGAAAATATTTTGGACGACCCAAAATACCAATATGTTTTTAGTGTTGACAGCCTAAACGAATGGGTGAAGGAAGGAATGCCTTTTAGAGATGCCTATAAAAAGATGGGAGAGGCCATAGCCAAGGAGGAATATGTCCCTAAGAAAACTTTGGATCACACTCATCTAGGAAGCATAGGTAATTTAGGGCTCGAAGAAATTGATCTGAAAATGAAAAAAGCGATGGAATGAAATATCCTATCAAATATGTAAAGGTCGGTTTTCTGAAGCTGCCAAAGCCGCTTCTTTTACTGCTTCGGCATAGGTAGGATGCGAATGACTCATACGGGCAATGTCCTCTGCAGAAGCACGAAATTCCATGGCGACCACCGCTTCGGCGATTAGGTCTGCGACACGGGCTCCTATCATATGTACCCCCAACACTTCATCGGTTTGGGCATCGGCCAAAATTTTGATAAAACCATCGGTATCTCCACTGGCACGTGAACGTCCTAGGGCACGCATGGGAAACTGTCCGCTTTTGTAATTTACCCCGGCCAATTTTAGTTCCTCTTCAGTTTTTCCGACGGCCGCCACTTCGGGCCAAGTATAAATCACATTGGGAATGAGGTTGTAATCGATATGAGGTTGCTGTCCAGCCAGTATTTCAGCAACCATTACACCTTCTTCTTCTGCCTTATGGGCCAACATGGCACCACGAACCACATCACCTATGGCGTAGATATTAGAAGTCGAGGTTTGCAGATGATCATTGACTTCTATTTGACCTCTATCGGTTAGTTTTACCCCGGCAGATTCTGCGTTTAATCCATCGGTATAGGGCTTTCTACCAACGGAAACTAGGCAATAATCTCCTTCAAAAGTTGCTTCTTCCCCTTTTTTATCTATAGCAGTCACGGTGACTGAATCTCCATTGCGTTCTACCTTATTGACTTGATGGGAGAAATGAAACTTAATTTTCTGCTTTTTCATCACTTTTGTCAATTCTCGAGACAAAGCACTGTCCATAACCGGTGTGATCCGTTCGGCGAACTCAATTACTGATACCTCTGCCCCGAGTCTTTTATATACCTGACCCAATTCCAAACCAATTACCCCTCCACCGATGACGATCATCTGTTTGGGAATTTCTTTCAACTCCAATGCCTCGGTCGAAGTGATGATGCGTTCTTTGTCAATATTAATGAAGGGCAAGCTCGCGGGTTTGGAACCTGTGGCAATGATGATGTTTTTGGCAGTAATATCCTCCGGTTTTTCTCCTTCGATATGAATGGTGGCAGCATCCTTAAAGGAACCCAAGCCATTAAAAACGGTTACTTTATTCTTGTCCATCAAAAAATCAATGCCTTTGGTGGTTTGTTCCACTACAGAGGCTTTTCGGGCAATCATTTTTTCTAGATTGACCTTGACCTCACCCGGAATTTCAATCCCGTGTTCTTCAAAATGCTTTACGGCATCTTCATAATGGTGAGATGAATCCAGTAATGACTTAGAGGGAATACAGCCCACATTAAGACAGGTTCCACCCAAGTTATTGTACTTTTCTATTAAGGCGGTTTTCATAGCCAACTGTGAGCAACGAATGGCAGCTACATAACCTCCGGGGCCCGATCCGATTACGGCAACATCAAATGATTGCATAGTTTAAATTTCGATTTACAGTCAAAAATACAAATGTTTAAAGTGTTAAAATAGCTTTTTTAAAGGAATCGGTTTGATTAAATTTTTATATTTAAATTTAAAATCAATTTAATTTAAATTATAGGATATTATAAGAGTTTGAAAAAACCTCTGTTATCCCTATCGGTTGCTTTACTCCCTTTGATCATTTTGGTCATATTGTTGACCTATAATGTAACTGTTTTTGGGGATGATGCATTGAGTGGTTCCAACCAATTTATTCTTTTGTTAGGGGGAGTTG
>CAJWLL010000031.1 GCA_913043275.1 uncultured Flavobacteriaceae bacterium
AGAGCGTCGGATTCATAACCCGGAGGTCGGGAGTTCAAGTCTCCCTCTCGCTACTTGATTGAACAGATTTTTTGATGTTATTGATTAAAACAGAAGGAATTTGGTCTGACTTAATTATTCCTTTAGATTTATTTTTTTACCCCAGTAAATCATTTGATTTTGGAAAATCAATATTGTTTTTATAGTTCCCCTGAATTTACTTAAATTGAATCATTAAATAATTAATCATAATGAAACATATTAGCTTTTCCATATTATTTCTATTAACAACTGCTTCAATTAGCGCCCAAAAAATTTCTCTTTTTAACGGAAAGGATTTGAGTGGGTGGAATATTCACGGAACTGAACTTTGGTATATTGAGGATGGTTTGTTGGTCTGTGAAAGTGGTCCAGAAGGAAAATACGGTTATCTCTCTACCAAAAAATTTTACGATGATTTTATATTTACTTTAGAGTTCAAACAGAAAGCCAATGGAAATAGTGGTGTGTTTTTCCGCTCAACTTTGGACGGTACCAAAATAAGTGGATGGCAAGTTGAAATTGCTCCTCCAGGGAATGACACTGGCGGGATTTACGAATCCTATGGAAGGGGATGGCTGATTAAACCTAATCCTAAAAAAGACGAAGTCCTGAAGATGGGGGATTGGAATCAAATGAAAATTATGGTAGTTGGTGATAAAGTCACCACCTGGCTTAACGGAACTCAAATGATTTCTTTCAAAGATGAAAAAATAGGACACGGAAAAGGTTCCCTTGCACTTCAAATTCACGATGGGGGAGGCATCAAGGTAAAATGGAGAAACTTAAAACTCAAGCCACTTTAAGCCTGGAGCGCATCAGAATCAAGAAGTAAGAATTCAATTTTATTTCCAATTTATTTCATTCGTAGAATAAAACTTAACCTTTAATGCTTCTAAAAGTCTACCGTGGAAAGACAGTCTGTTGGCGTAATCCTCCCATTTTCTATGGCTAGAATCTGTCCACCCTATTTCGGCATGACCTATTATTCTTGGAAAAGCCATGTAGGTAATGTCATCAAAATCCTCTATGGTTTCACTCCAAAGTGGGGCCTCTAAACCTATGATTTGCTTAGAATCTAAATCAGGAATTAAAGTTTTTGGATCCCAATCATAAGCCTTTTTTACAGGTAAATAACCGGCCCAAAATAGTCCCAAAGTGGTGATGCTGTCATATTTCATATCCAAATAGTTATAGGAAGCAGCGGAAATCAATATTTTGGTATTTTTTGGAATCACTTTGGAAAAATCTTCTGTTTTAGCCCAATATTGCAAAAGGGTTTCATCAGGAATATCGGCAGTAATAAGTTCATACCATCCCATCGGTATTTTGTTATGTTTTTTTACGATGGCCAAAGTTCGATCCATAAAACGGTTATAATCCTCTTCTGGGGTGACAAGGGATTCGTCGCCTCCAATATGGAAATAAGGGCCTGGCGATATTTCACTAATTTCTCTAATTACATTATCTACAAAATCATAGGTAACTTCTTTATCTATACACAAGGAGGAAAACCCTACCTTAATTCCAGTGTATAGAGCTTTAGCTTTACCATCACAATTAAGCTCAGCATAAGAAGCCAGAGCCGCATTAGTATGACCTGGAAGGTCAATTTCGGGAACAATGGTAATGAATCTATCAGCAGCATATTTTACAAGCTCTTTAAAATCCTCTTGGGTATAAAATCCTCCATTACCTCCTCCTACTTCAGTTTGGCCGCCGATTTCGGTGAGCTTGGGCAAAGATTTAATTTCAATCCGCCAACCTTGATCATCGGAAAGGTGAAAATGCAAAAAATTGATTTTATAAATACTCAACAGGTCAATATATCTTTTGACATCAGCAACTGAAAAGAAATGCCTTGCAACATCCAGCATGGCACCTCTATATGCATAGGTAGGTTGGTCGGTAATTTCTCCTCCAGGAAGGGATAAGAAATTGATTTTCCCATGAAGCTTACTGATAACCACTAACTGTTCAAGTGTTTTTAGCCCTCTAAAGACCCCCTCTGCTGTTTTTCCTTCAACGAGAATTTCATCCGATGCTATCTTTAACTTATAAGCTTCATGCTGAGTGCTAAAATCATTGACTATTTTGAGGGTAACTGCATGATCATTATCAGTTGTATTATCAGAGAAAATTAACTCTTTTTCTGTGTGTTTTTTCCAAAAAATTTTAAAATTTTGCGCCATCAAAAGGAGCTGCTCATCTGCCCCTACTGTCCTAATGGATTGAATTGCATCAACGGAAATGACCTCATGTGAGGGTGCTAAGGATAAAGGTAAAGGGATAAAAGGCATCTCATCCAAGCTGAAGACCGGTTGCGGAGGGTTACAACCACTAATCATCATGAGCATAAATACAGCAATAAAAAATATTTTTTTTTGAAAATGACGCATGTCCTTGTTTTAAAGTAAACGCTGAATTAAGTTTTTGGTGGCCATAATTCCTTCTTTTTCTCCCATACGGCTGCCTTCGTATTCCACCCCAATAAATCCATCATAATTGTTGTCTTTTACGATCTTCATCATTTTGGCATAATCGATTTTAGTTTCATTTCCATTGTCATTAAAATCATATGCTTTTGCACTTACCGCTTTGGCATAAGGCATCAATTCTGAAACTCCCTTGTAAATATCATACGATTCTTTGCAGAGAGTTTCATTGCCCAATTCGTAAGAAATACAGAAATTTCCAAAATCTGGTAAGGTTCCACAATTGTCCATATTAGTTGTTTTCATAACCTTTGCCAACATACTGCCGTTTGAAGAGAAACCACCGTGATTTTCAACGATTACGTTGATCCCCATGGTTTTAGCAAACTCACACAGTCCGGTTAGGCCCTCAACGGATTGATTAATCCATATTTGAGGATCTTTATTTTCTCCAGCAAGATTAACCCTAATAGAATGGCAACCTGTTTCGGCAGCCAACTCAAGCCATTTTTTGTGTTGCTCGATGGCAGTCTTGATTACTTTAGATGAAGGGTCTGCAAGATTACCCTCCAAATCAACCATAATCAAAACATTAGAAATATTATTTTCTTTAGCTCTTGAATTTAGCATTTTGGCCAAACTACTGACATTTTTACTTGAAGTCGTTCCATTTTTGAGTTGGTCAAAATAAAATTGATTGACAAACTCGACTCCTTCAAATCCCATATCTGCGGCATAAACAGCAAAGTCAAGTGGATCTTTTTTTCCAGAGAAAAAAGTTTTGTTCATAGACCACTGAGCCAAAGAAATTTTGTTTTTCAGATTGTTGTTGTATGAAAGAATTGGGGTTAGCAATACAAATGCCAATGTCGAAGCTCCTGAGAGAGATAAAAATTGTTTTCTATTCATAACTTTATTCATTTAATTTAAAAAGGTTTTTTGGGGTGCACTTCTATTAAAGTAAATTTGGGGCAGAGCTGGGTAAAAAATTTTGTAGCAAATACTTCAGTCAACTAAGACCATATAATCAATAGATAATCTTATTTTAATTTTTCTAACCTCTATAAAAGCTGCCAATTTAGTTAATATTTAATAATAATATCGCTGGAATAACTCCATCGCCTGATAATCAGACAGACCCAACTCTCTATATCGTTTGGCACTCAAACGATTTCTGTCCTCTGCACGGACCCAAAACTCACGATCATCACTCCCTTGAAACATGACACTGTCCTTTTGAGATTGATGAAAAAATATAGATTTTCGCTTTCGTAAAACTTGGTCAGGACTCATTGGAACCGCCATCTCGATTTCGTGCACCTCAAATTCTTTCCAAGCTCCTCTGTAGAGCCAAATCCAGCAATCATTCATAAAGGATTCTGACTTGAGTTGATCTATGGAATCGAATAGTATATTCAGACATATGCGATGAGTACCATGAGGATCGGCCAAATCACCAGCAGCAAATATTTGGTGGGGTTTCACCATTTTGATCAATTCATTGGTAATGTCAATATCTTGTTGTGAAGGTGGATTTTTTTTTATTTTACCACTCTCATAAAAAGGAAGATTTAAGAAATGAACTTGATTATCGGGAATTCCTATATAGCGTGTTGCTGCTAAAGATTCTCTTTTTCTAATTGTTCCTTTTAGCTTTCTCAAGGACAAAGAATCAATTGTGTTTTTTTCTTTTTCCAACAACTCTTTTTTCAAATCGACATAAACGGAAGGTTCATCAGTGGTATCAGTAATGACCTCAATATACTTGAGCGCTTCGTTATCAGAAACAGCTATGTTTCCAGAGGTTTGGTAGGCCACATGAACATCATGCCCTTGGGCTACCAAACGATCAAAAGTCCCTCCCATTGAAATAACATCATCATCTGGATGAGGACTGAAAATGATACATCTTTTTTTATGAGGCAGAGCACGCTCTGGTCGCTTACTATCATCGGCATTAGGTTTTCCTCCGGGCCAACCCGTAATGGTATTTTGTATGCGATTAAACATTTTTATATTGAGGTCGTAATAATTACCCTCTAAAATTAAAAGCTCAGACATTCCATTTTGATTGTAATCCTCCTCTGTAAGCTTTAAAATGGATTTATTGGTTTTTTCACACAACCAATAAACCGCTTTACATTGATTGGAAAGTTTACTCCAGTCAATATTTCCGGTAATCCAAGGGCTTTTGATTCTTGTCAAACCCGAAGCCGATTGGTTATCTAAAATCAAAGTTGTGTTTTTGTGTTTCTGAAGGTATGTCGTGGGAATGTTGGGGGTTAAAGTCCCTTCAACCGCCTTCTGTATGATTTCACTTTTATTCGTTCCCCATGCTAAGAGTACAATACGCTTAGCAGAAAGAATCGTTTTAATCCCCATGGTAATTGCCTTACTGGGCACATTTTCAATGCCATGAAAAGATCCTGCAGCATCAAAACGGGTGAGGTGATCTAAGGTAACCAAACGGGTTTGTGAGTTAATATTAGATCCTGGTTCGTTGAAACCAACATGTCCGGTTCTTCCGATTCCTAACAATTGAAAATCTAACCCACCCAAATCAGCTATCTTCTTTTCATAGGATTTACAGTATTTCCTCACTTTTTTGGATTCAACGGTCCCTAAAGGAATATTGATGCTTTCAGCAGGAATATCAATGTGATCAAAAAGATTTTCATGCATAAAAAAATTATAACTGTTTATGTCATTGGGTTCTAATCCGTAATATTCATCAAGGTTGAAAGTAATCACATTTTTAAAACTCAAACCTTCCTCTTCATGAATTTTAATCAACTGATTGTACACAGTAATAGGAGAAGAACCTGTAGCCAACCCCAAAACACATGGCAATCCAATAGCTTGTTTATCTCTGATAAGCCCCGCTATTTCCTCGGCAACTGCTACAGAACCAGATAAAGAACTGTCAAAAGTAACATTATGAAGCTTTTCGAATCGATTTTCCTCAAAAGAACCAGGAAACTGGTATAAGATTTTTCCCTTTTTCATTAATAGTCCTAAAAAGCATTAATTGACGTTTGTAAATATAGGTGTATTTAATTGAAATTCGATAAAAAATTGATATGTGAAAGTAGAAAAAAATCAAAAAAATGCTAAACTTACATTTCTAAAGACAAAAATATTTTTCATGATAATTGAAATCTGTTGTACTTCCAAAACTTCTCTATCAAATGCTATTAATGGAGGGGCTTCTAGACTGGAAATTTGTGAGAATTTATTGGAAGATGGACTTACCCCGTCGTCAAAATTTTTAAAAGATGTAATAGATCAAACTACAATTCCTGCTCATGTTCTGATTCGTCCTCGGAGTGGAAACTTTTTCTACTCAAAACAAGAAGTTAAAAAAATAGAAGATCAAATAGAAATGGCCAAATCATTGGGGGCTCATGGAATCGTAATGGGAGCACTTAATCAAGACTATTCCTTAGCATTGAGCACGCTTAAAAACTGGGTTAAAATGGCCCATCCTCTTGACTTGACCTTTCACAGAGCTTTTGATCGTATTTGCCAACCCAGGGAATCCTTAAAAAGGATAATAGATTTAGGCTTTGACAGAGTCTTGACCTCCGGACAGCAATCTACAGCAATAGAGGGATTGGATTTGTTGGTTGATCTTCAAAAAATTGCAAAAGAACAAATTGTTATCATGCCGGGAGGTGGGATAAACAATCAAAATTGTGAACTTTTTTTTAAAGCGGGCTTTCATGAAATACACCTTTCAGCCAAGGGAAGGAGAAAAACAGAAGATGGTGAACCCATCTCTGATTTAAAAATGATTAAAAAAGTTGTTACCTCCGCCTCCAAGCTCGGTTTAAATGCAAAAGGCTTATTGATCGATAGTTTCTCTAACTAATCAGCTATAATTTTTAACCGCACTAATTGGAATAAACACCTTTCATTTCCATAGGTTTGTGTCAATTTGTTAAGTTGATGAATTTTAAAGTTACAGTTTTTTCTTGTGCTAAAGTACTTTGAAAATCAATAGAGTTTTGGTTTTATTAATGTTTTTAATCCTCATCTGGGTTTCTAATGTTTTCAACTAGTTTTTGGATTTCACTGTCAGGAGCCGGGGTAAATTTTGAAACAGTTATGGACACCACAAAGTTGAGCAACATGGCAAAGGAACCAAAGCCTTCTGGGGAAATACCCAACCACCAGTCTTTATCATCTCCACCACCAAACCATCCAAATTTAAACTTAGTCATATAGAATAACATTAACAAAATCCCAACCAACATACCTGAAACAGCACCTTCTTTATTCATTTTTTTACTAAAAATTCCCATTACAATGGCTGGAAAGAAAGAGGCTGCAGCCAAACCAAAAGCCAGTGCGACTGTAGCCGCAACAAATCCAGGAGGATTTATGCCAAAATATGCAGCTAGCATAACAGCTCCAACTGCAGACAATCGAGCAGCAATTAATTCACCTTTTTCACTCACATCTGGTTTGATCATTTTTTTGATCAAGTCGTGGGATACTGAAGAAGAAATTACGAGTAAGAGTCCCGCTGCTGTTGAAAGGGCAGCAGCCAAAGCTCCTGCAGCCATGATTGCAATAACCCAATTGGGCAAATCGGCAATCTCAGGATTAGCCAATACCATAATGTCCGCATCAACTTTTAATTCATTGATTTTTGGATCAGCAACATATTGCACCAGGCCATCCTGGTTTTTATCTTCGTATGAAATAAGCCCTGTGGCTTCCCATTTATCAAACCATTCGGGTAGCGCAGCATATGCCTTGTTGCTCACGGTTTCAATTAAGTTGGTTCGGGAAAAAACCGCTACGGCAGGAGCTGTGGTATACAAAATGGCAATAAAAAGCAAGGCCCAACCAGCAGATTTTCTAGCATCACTTACTTTTTTTACCGTAAAAAATCGAACGATAACATGAGGTAATCCTGCGGTGCCAACCATAAGAGCAGCGGTAATAAGGAAAACGTCTAATCTAGATTTTCTTCCTGAAGTATATTCATGAAAACCTAGTTCACGTTGTAAGCCATCTAACTTATCGAGTAAGTAAACTCCATCGCTTCCTGCCGATCCAAAACCTATTTGAGGGATAACATTTCCGGTGACCATAAAAGAGATAAATATGGCTGGTAACATGAATGCAAAAATGAGGACACAATATTGCGCAACTTGAGTATAAGTAATTCCCTTCATCCCACCCAATACGGCATAAAAGAGGACAATCAACATTCCTATGAGTACTCCTGAAGTAATATCTACCTCTAAATATCTAGAGAAAACCACGCCTACCCCCCGCATTTGCCCTGCGATATAGGTGAACGAAACAATCAATGCACAAAATACAGCAACCCCACGGGCTACGTTTGAATAATAACGGTCACCAATAAAATCCGGAACCGTAAATTTTCCAAATTTTCTTAAATACGGTGCTAACAAAAGTGCTAATAAAACATAGCCACCCGTCCAACCCATCAAGTAGACCGATCCATCATAACCGTTAAAAGAAATAATTCCGGCCATAGAAATAAAAGAAGCTGCAGACATCCAATCGGCGGCAGTAGCCATTCCATTGGCAATGGGCGGCACACCTTTTCCTGCAATATAAAACTCTCCTGTAGAGGAAGCCCTAGTCATAATTGCAATGGCAATGTAAAGTGTAAAACTGAGTCCTACGGTGATCCAAATCCAATTTTGTAATTCCATTATTTGTGGTTTTTAAATTTTTGATCCAAACGATTCATCAAAAAGATATATACAAATATCAAAATGACAAAAACGTAAATAGCACCTTGTTGTGCAAACCAAAAGCCGAGCTTAAATCCACCAATCTGAAATTGATTTAGTGTATCTACCAGAAGAATTCCGAAGCCAAAAGAAACGGTAAACCATATTGATAAAAGGATAACCAAATACTTCAAATTGGTTTTCCAATAGGTGTTTTTGTAATTCATTTTTATGATTTAGTGAGCCAAATATACAAATAATACCGGGCTGTAATATTCCATAAAAATAGTGCAAATTACAATCCCTATAATTTGATGTAGGTTTTCCTTTTAAACAACTGATGAGTTGGAATAAAAATGATCACAACATAGAGTAAAGCATAAACCAAGGATGCGAATTTAGGGGCAAAACCCATTTCAATTGCCTGCTCTACAAATGAAGTACTAAGGGATATACCCCAGAGTTTTTTGCTGTAGAAAATAGTATAAAAGATGCCGGCCAAAGTGTAGGAAAAAATGGCATTCATTCCAAAAACCTGAGCTATTTTGAATCGAGTTGCTTGATTTCTGATGTCAACGTAGTAGACAAATAATGCCAAAAGTAAACAACTGATTCCCCCAGTAATGAGGACAAAGGAACTACTCCAAATACTTTTATTAATCGGCATAAGGTATTGAAACAGATCACCTAAAACAAGTAGGGACCCTGCCATAAGAAAAAGCTTTAGAAGCTTGTCTTTAAGTTCAGCTTTAGATATCAATATAAAACCAGCCATCATACCCAGCAATCCCGTTACCACGGCTGGAAAGGAACTTAGAATCCCCTCAGGATCCCAGGTTTTTCTCCACAAATAACCAGGTAAATGATTTTGATCTAAATAATTGGCCCAGTTTTTTCCGGGCTCACTTAAATCTGGCAAACCAATTCCAGGAACCGGAAGATATTTCATAACCAACCAGTATAACACCAGAATGAAAGAGGCGATTATGAGTTGTGTCTTTCTTTTGGTGTACAAAAAAAGTAACGCACAAACCATAAAAACCAAAGCAATACGGGGCAACACTCCCACCCATCTAATTCGTCCAAAATCAAAAGAAGGCCATAACCATAAAAAGAGTCCTACCAAATAAATTTTTAAACTGCGCCATACTATCTTTTTAACCAATTCCTTTCTACCTAGCCCTTTCTCACTTTGTTTGGTGAGGGACAGTACAATAGAAACCCCAACAATAAATATAAAGGTTGGAAAAATATAATCTGTGGGCGTCAAACCATTCCAGTCTGCGTGTAAAAGGGGAGCATATACATGATTCCATGAACCGGGATCATTTACTATGATCATCAAAATGATGGTTAATCCTCTCAGAATATCAAGGGATAGTAATCTACTTTTAGATTTTTCCATAATAGGTAATTAATGGTGTTGTTTAAATGTAAGGAAAATGAGGGAATCAAAAAAAATGGTTTAGTTTATATTAATTTGAAATTAATTAAATTATTACAAGAGTAATCAGTTATTGTGTTAAGCTCCTTTTTTTGAAAACCTCATTCATTATCAATCCCAGTATGATCATTGCCATACCAAAGAGACTATAGAAGGTATAAACATCCATAAAGACCAGAATACCAAAAGCGAGGGAAAAAATGACCTCAACAAATTTGTAGGGGGCTATTTTATATGCAGGTCCGATCTGAAAAGCTTTGGTCATCAAGACCTGAGCAATCAAACCTGTAATCCCAAGCAAGATAAAATAAAGCCACTGATTGCCCTCAGGGTTTTTCCACTGAAATAGGCTCCCCAAAGCACCAATTAAGGTCGCAGTCAACATAAAGTAATTAATGATGACCATAAAATGATCCTTAGAGCCTATCTTAGAAATCAAGGTATAGGTAATCGCCGATGTCAATGATGAAAGTAGAATAATTAACAGCCCGAAATAATCTAAAGTAGCATCAAAACCCTTTACCAAAATCACTCCGGCAAAGGAGATACCAAAACAAATCCACTGTATAAATTTTATTTTTTCGCTCAGAAACAAAACCGCTAAGATGGCTACAAAAAAAGGGGCAGTATAGCGCAATGTAACTGCAGAACCTAATGTCATAAAATGGAGAGCCATAAAAAATAAAACCATAGAACTGGTGCCAATAAAACCTCTCATAACTAATAGTTTTTTTTGATTCCCCCAAAGCGGTATTTTATGATAAATAAGGAAGCTTGTACTAAAAATAAGGGTCCAAAGAGATCGAAAAAAAACCAGTTGAAAAGCACCAAATTCAGCAAGGTATTTTACCATTGTACTCATCAAAGTAAAAAACAAAGTACTTAACAGCATATAAATAATGGCCCTCTGACTTTTCAAAATAAAATTTTATCAAAGATCACCATCTTTGTCGGGTATAAGAAATTTATTCAATAGCTTTATTACCTACTAATTCAATTAATCCTTCAGTTGCTAGTTCAAACCATTATTCCCTATCTGAGTCTTGCTTTTACAATCGCTTTATCTGCTGCTTTAATTCTGGGTATTGCTAAGTCTGGATTCAAGGGACTGGCAGTGTTTATCGTTACAGGTTTGGCGTTGGTTTTTGGAGCAAAAGAATCTACAGGAATTTTAATGCCCTTGCTGATATGTGGAGATGTTTTGGCTGTGATCTATTACAAGCGTCATGTTAAATGGATCTATCTTGTCAAGCTTTTGCCATGGATGGTATTAGGGGTTTTACTAGGAGTATTACTTGGTAAAGATTTACCAGAAAATCTTTTTAAATCAGGCATGGCCATCATTATTCTGATCAGTGTGATAATGATGTATTTTTGGGAGCGAAAAAAAGACAGAAAAGTCATAAAACACTGGAGCTTTGCATCATTAATGGGGATAATTGCTGGATTCACCACCATGGTGGGAAACTTAGCAGGTGCCTTTTCCAATATATATTTTTTGGCTGTCAAATTGCCTAAAAATGAATTTATAGGAACAGCAGCATGGTTGTTTTTCATTATCAATTTGTTCAAGGTTCCCTTTCACATCTGGTCTTGGGGCACTATCAACTGGACCTCGTTTAAAATCAGTTTAAGTCTAATACCTTCAGTAATCGGAGGTTTTTGTTTGGGTATTTTTCTGATCAAAAAAATAAATAACGAAAAATACAGACAATTGATACTACTGCTGACAGGACTGGGAGGATTAGCTATATTAATTCAATGATTATTTGGCGACATTGACCGCTCGAGTTTCACGGATAACGGTAACCTTTACTTGACCTGGATAGGTCATATCTGTTTGTATTTTTTGTGAAATCTGAAAGGAAAGTTCAGCCGACTGATCATCTGATACACTTTCACTTTCAACAATAACCCTAAGTTCACGACCTGCCTGAATAGCATAGGCTTTAATTACGCCATTAAAATCATAAGCGATTTTTTCTAAGTCTTTTAAACGCTGAACATAGCTTTCCAACACCTGTCTTCTGGCCCCAGGCCTAGCTCCTGAAATAGCATCACAAACTTGAACAATAGGCGATAACAAAGAAGTCATTTCAATTTCGTCGTGGTGAGCACCTATGGCATTACAAACTTCTTTTTTCTCTCCATATTTTTCGGCCAACTCCATCCCTAAAATTGCATGAGGGGTTTCTGTTTCCTCCTCGGGTACTTTACCAATATCGTGCAAAAGTCCTGCACGTTTGGCTAACTTGGGATTCAAGCCAAGCTCTGAAGCCATAATTCCACACATTTTGGATACTTCTCTGGAATGTTGCAATAGATTTTGACCGTAGGAAGAACGGAATTTCATTCGGCCTATTATTTTGATAAGCTCAGGATTAAGACCGTGGATACCTATGTCTATAACATTTTTTTTTCCAACTTCCAGAATTTCGTTTTGTATTTGTTTGGTAGTTTTATTTACCACCTCCTCGATTCTTGCTGGATGGATCCTTCCATCAGTAACCAGTCGATGCATAGACAAACGAGCAATTTCACGTCGGACAGGATCAAAGCAAGACAGAATAATAGCCTCAGGGGTATCATCAACAATAATTTCAACACCCGTAGCAGCTTCAATAGCACGAATGTTTCTTCCCTCTCGACCAATTATTTTTCCTTTGACATCATCCGAATCCAAATTAAAAACAGAAACACAATTTTCAATAGACTCCTCTTTTCCTATACGTTGAATGGTGTTGATGATGATTTTTTTGGCTTCTTGTTCAACCGTCAATTTTGCATCAGCGAGTCTTTGCTGCGCAAAGGCCATAGCTTCTGTCTCAGCATTCTTCTGGAGAGAATTAATCAATTCTTTTTTAGCTTTATCAGCAGATAAACCGGAAATAGTCTCTAATTTTTCCACTTGAATTTTGTGTGATGCCTCAACCACTTTCTGTTTAGCGTCCAACTTATCCAGCCTTTTTTGAAGGAATTCATTTTTTTGTTCTAATGAATTTGAGAGGTCCTTATTTCGGTTTAAGTCATTATTGAGTTTATTTTCTTTTTCTCTCAACCGGTTTTCTATATCAGAAAGATTCTTTTCCCTTTTAAAAACGTCCTTTTCATGCTCTGATTTCATCTCGATAAAGCGCTCTTTAGCCTGGAGTATTTTTTCGCTTTTTATACGATCTGCTTCTCTCCTCGAGTGGTTTAGAATTTCCTTAGCCTCCGCATTGACAGATTCAAGCTGTTTGTCGTTTTTTCTCCGCTGTAGAAAGATTCCCAAGCCTACACCAATCAGAATAGCAATGGCTATGAAAATTATTATGGTGGTGTTTATTACTTCCATTTGTTAATTTTAATCATTATAAAAGCCTGTATCAGCAAAGAGTTTTTGTATAAACTCCTAAATAATCAAGTTTGAGGCTACATAACTGATCAAGGATCTGCTCAAGGCAGCTTGCTTTTACAATTATAACTCACCTCTTTTAAATTAAAGCTCGTTGAGTTTATCAAAAAATCACTAATACAGGCAGGATGTATTTTATTAAAAGAACTTAGTAATTAGAAAGATGCAAATCAATCAATTCAATCAATTCATTGATTATGATCGAAGGTTCGTCTCTCGTATTATTATTTTCAAGCTGATTTTCCAATTGGGCGGCGTATTGTAAGGCACACATAGCCAAAACATCTTGCTTGTCACGAACAGCATAATTTTGCTCCAACTGTTTGGTCATGTCTTCAATTTTTTTTGCAGAAATCCTTAATGATGACTCCTGTTCCTGTGAAATAGTCAAAGGATACACCCTGTCAGCAACGGTTAATTTTATTTTTATTTTTTCGCTCATGATTTATCTAATCTCTGAGAGCTGGTTAATACAAAAATCTACTTCCTTGATAATACGATTTATTTTGCGCTTGGTAATCGCTTTACTTTCTTTACTGCCAAGTAAGGAATTGGCCATCTTCAAAGATTCATTCTCCTTTTTAAGTTCCGAAATTTGTTTTTTTAACAAAGTGGACTCTTCTTCAAACTGGTAGTTTTCTGTTATTAATTTTTTAATTAATAGATAATTTTCCTTTAGTTTGTTGAGTAGCTGAACAATTTTTTCTTCTAAAACATTAAAATTACTCATTAGAATCTAAATTAATACGGTCAAATCATTACAGTACAAAAATAGCGATTACTTCCAATAATTTCATTTTCTGATATTTATTTTAAAAACTTTAACAACTAGATGCATATCAATAAAGAGATAAAATGACATCTTAAACATTGGAGGGTTTAATTAAAAGTTTATTAAATAAAACTCACTAGTTTTTATTAAGATAATTGAGAGAAAGGTTTAATTTTCATCATCAGTATTGATAATATAATAATTTTTAAAATTCTTTATTATTTTAAATGTTACAGAGTAAAGCTATTTTGTATCAGTTACATAAATTACATGTTGTCCCTTTTTGATAATTGATTTTTTGTGAAAAGAAGGTTATCTTCTATAGGATTTGGAGGTAAAAAATATTTTGCAGAAAAACATAGAAGAAGTAAATACTGTTTTCAAAGTACTTGAATGGATATTCTTAAAAATGTATTTTTGCTAAAGTACATGATTTGAAAATGAAAAATAAAATTATTTGTTTGGTGATTTTCACGAATATGGCATCATTATTATGGAGTCAAAAAAAAACAGTTTGGATTCCAACTCTTGAAATTCCATTTTCATTGTCGGGAACTTTTGGAGAGCCTCGAAGCTCTCATTTTCATCTAGGTATTGATATCAAAACCCAAGGAAAAGAAGGTTGGAAAGTAAAAAGTGTTGCCGCAGGGCACCTAAGCAGAGTGAGAGTTTCAGTGGGAGGATACGGAAAAACAGTATACATTGATCATCCAGATCAAACCACCTCAGTATACGCGCATCTGAAAAAATTTTCGCCGAAAATAGAAGCCTATATAAAATCGAAGCAATACGAAAAAGAGTCTTACACTCTCCAAAAATTTCCTAAAAAAGGAGAGTTTAACATTTCAGCTGGAGAGGTTATTGGCTATTCTGGAAATACAGGAAACTCATCTGGACCTCATTTGCATTTTGAAATTAGAGATACAAAAAGCCAAAAACCTTTAAATCCATTAATTTTCGGCCTACCAATCAAAGACAGTCAAAGACCTCAAATTCAAAAATTATTTTTGTATTATCCTGATAAAAATTCTTCACTGGTACACTCAGAACCGGTATCACTTCAAAAAGTAAATGATAGTACTTATCATACGTCGATAATAAAATCCTCTGGAAAAATGGGGCTAGGTCTTCAAATGTTTGATCGTCAGGATTTGAGTTACAGTAAAAACGGAATCTACAAAGCACAATTAGACATCAATGGAAAAAATATAGTACTGTTTGAGTTTGATAAGCTGGATTATTCCGATTCAAAAAAATTATTCATCAATGTAGACTACATTAAATATAAAGAAGAAAAGAATACAATTCAAAAACTGTTTTTCCAAAACCACGAACCATTAACATTTATGAAGTCTATGAAAGCTAATGGGCTTTTTAATATTGAGTTGGGAAAGTCCTATCAAGTCAGTTTAGTAATTAAAGATTTTTCTGGAAACTCTTCATATTTAGTTATTTACATTGAAGGAGAAAAAAAAGAAATTCCAAACATAAACTTAGATGGGAAATTGATTGAGCCTCAATTAGATTATTCCCTTACGATGAATGACAAAAAAGTGTTTTTTGGAAAAAACACTTTTTTCGAAAATGCAATCTTACAAGTTTATGAAACAAAAAGCACCATAAGCATTGGGCCAAATTTATTTCCATTTAACAATCCCTATGAAATTAGTTTTAAGGTTAACGAAAAGGACACCTTAAAACTAAGGCAAACCTTTATCGCAAAAAAAACAAAAAAGAAACTTTCTTTTTTACCAACCACATTTGATAAAGGCCATTGGAAAACTAAAGTAAAAGATATGGGTGACTTCACTATGGCAAGGGACTCTATCGATCCCAAAATATCTCCAACTAATTTTAAAGCTAATCAATGGTTAAGTAAGTTAAAGTATCTAAAGATTAAAATCTCTGACGACTTTTCTGGAATAAAATCTTACAGAGGAAGCATTAACGGAGAATGGGTCTTATTTGAATACGAACCAAAACGCGAATTACTAACTTATGATTTTTCAGATAAAATTTTTGAACTTGCAAAACATGAACTCAAATTGGAAGTGGTGGATTATGTTGGAAACAAAGCGGTTTACGAAACCACTTTTTTTAGAAAATACAATCTCAATTAGTAAAGATTTAGTTTTGAAGGTCTGATAGTGAATTAATTGCATAGTCTACCTCTTCTATGGTATTAAAAGAGGAAAAAGAAAATCGCAATGATGGATACTTTATTATTGCTTCTGGGCGTTTTAGGTTGCTCAAAACATGAGATCCTGAATCTGCGCCAGATTGACATGCACTTCCCTTTGAACAAGCAATTCCTTTGAGATCCATATGAAAATCAAGCAATTGGGATTTGGAATCTTCCAGAGGTAAAGCAACATTGACCAAAGTATAAGTGCTATCCTTCAAATTTCCTGAAAGCCCATTGAAATAAGCTGTTGGAAAAAATGACTTTAATTGATTGATGAAATGTTTTTTCAGACCAAGGATATGGGCTTTTTCAGTCTCTAATTTTTCATATGCTATTTCAATGGCTTTTTGCAAGCCGATGATATTATGTAAAGATTCGGTTCCTGCTCTGAGACCTCTTTCTTGTGGTCCACCAACAATAAAAGAATGTAATTCCGTCTTTTTTCTGATAAAAGCAAAACCTACTCCCTTTGGGCCGTGAAATTTGTGGGCTGCTGCAGCCAAAAAATCAATAGGTTGAGATTTAAGATCAAATGTAAAATGTCCTACGCCTTGAACAGCATCAGTGTGAAAATAAGCTCCTTTTGCTTTACAAATGGCTCCTACACTATCCAAATCTAGTATATTACCGATTTCGTTATTGATATGCATTAAGCTGACCAATTTCAAAGTGTCATCTAACTCTAGTAAACTTTCAAGATGGTCCAACTTTGGAGAACCGTTTTCATCCAAATCAACGTAACGAATGCTCACGCCTTCTTTCGACAAGTTGTCCAAAACATTTAAAACAGCGTGATGTTCTAAAACAGTGGATATAATGGTTTTGACTTTTAAATCTTTAACAGCACAGCGCAATATCATGTTGTCAGACTCTGTCCCTCCAGAGGTAAAAATAATCTCTTGTGGTTCACAGTTCAGTTGTTTTGCAACGCTTTTTCGAGCGGTTTCAATAATTGATTTTGCTTTTCTACCAAAACCATGCGTTGAGGAGGGATTTCCAAATGTCCTCGACATACTCTGTGTCATTAATTCAATGACCTCATTCCGCATGGGGGTCGAAGCCGCATTGTCAAAATATACTTTCATCAATTCATTATACTATTTAGAGGCTAAGGCTTAATGATCTGGTTCAAATGTTTTTAAGGTTTCTGTAATGATTTTAATACAATCATAAAGCTGTTCTTCTGTTATAACTAATGGTGGAGCGAATCTAATGATGTTACCATGCGTTGGTTTAGCCAAAAGACCATTTTTACTTAGTTTTAAACAAATATTCCAAGCAGTGTCGCTATGAGGTAAATCGTTGATAACAATTGCATTGAGCAAACCTTTTCCTCTAACTAATTTAACAATTTTACTTTTGGAAATATAAAGATTCATTTCATGCCTAAAAATAGATCCCAAAAGTCTTGCATTTTCAATCAATCCTTCATCAATTACAACTTTTAAAGCTTCCGTAGCAACTGATGCAGATAGAGGATTACCTCCAAATGTTGAACCATGCTCTCCAGGTTGTATAGATAACATAATTTCATCGTCACATAGCACAGCAGAAACCGGCATAACTCCTCCAGATAATGCTTTACCTAAGACGAGAATATCTGGGCGAGCATCCTCATATTCAGTCGCTAACATTTTACCAGTTCTACCTATTCCTGTTTGAATTTCATCGGCAATCATTAACACATTATAATTATTGCATAGTCTTCTAACGTTTTGTAAATATCCATCATCAGGCACTACTACCCCAGCTTCACCTTGTATTGGTTCTAACATAAATGCAGCACAATTGGGATCACTTATTTTTTTCTCCAACAAATTCAGATTGTTATATGGAATGATTTCGTAACCAGGCATGTAAGGGCCAAAATCCTGGTATGATACTGGATCTGTTGAACTAGATATAGCAGCAAGAGTTCTTCCCCAGAAATTTCCCTCCGGAAAAACTATTTTAGCCGCATTTTTTTTTATTTTTTTGTTTTTATAACCCCACTTTCTAGCCAATTTTACGGCAGTTTCCCCAGCTTCGACTCCCGAATTCATTGGAAGGCATTTTTCATAACCAAATAAATTTGATAGGAACATCTCAAACTCTCCAAGTACGTTGTTATGGAAAGCTCTGGAAGTTAAAGTTAATTTTAAAGACTGATCCTGAAGTGCTTTTATTATTTTAGGGTGGCAGTGCCCTTGGTTAACTGCAGAATATGCAGACAAAAAATCATAATATTGTTTCCCATTTATATCCCAAAGATGAACTCCAGCCCCTCTTTCTAAAACCACCGGTAAAGGTTTATAATTATGAGCTCCATACTTGAGTTCCAAATCTAAATAATAGTGAGGTTTCCTTTGATTTGTTTCCATTTAAAAAATATTATTTGGAATTTTAAAATACCAAATACAAAAATAAGAATATAATTATACTAAAGTGGTTATGAAAAATTATAGTACCAAGCCTAAAATTCACTCTTATGAATTTATATTTTCGTAAAGTGAATGTAAAAAACAATCCTATTTTTGCAACATGGCAAAAAAATTCATTTCGGAGCGATACAAGAGCTTGGAAGTAGTTGATGTAACCGCTCAAGGAAAGGGAGTGGTTAAATCTGAGGAAGGCAAAGTTATCTTTGTTTCAGGCGTAGTACCGGGAGATAAAATAAGTGTAGAAACTTATAAAAAAAGAAGAGGATATTTTGAAGCCAATCTTATTGAAATACTGGAACCCTCTTCGAATCGTATCGAACCCCAATGTGAGCATTTTGGAGTGTGTGGAGGTTGTAAATGGCAAAACATTAGCTATCAGGCCCAACTCAACTTTAAACAAAAGAAGGTATTGCACAACCTTAAAAACTTGTCCGGTATGACCTTGCCTGAAATCGATACTATTAAGTCTGCACCCAAATCTTATTTTTACAGAAATAAGATGGAATACTCCTTTTCCAACCAACGTTGGCTAACTGAGGATGAAATCACAGACAAATCATTGGCAATTGAAAAAAAAGGCCTGGGATTTCACAAAGCAGGAATGTGGGACAAAGTAGTCGACATCTACAAATGCTACTTACAAAGCGAACCTGCCAATGAAATTAGAAACTCGGTAAAAGCTTTTGCTATAGATCACCAACTTGATTTTTTTAACCACAGAGATCAAAAAGGTTTTTTGAGAAGCCTGATGATTAGAAATTCTAACCGTGGGGAGTTCATGGTTTTGATTCAATTTTTCAGAGAAAACAAAGTTCAACGCGAAGGCCTTCTGGAACATTTGAAAAAGAATTTTGACATCACTTCATTGCTCTTCTGTATCAATACTAAGGCTAACGATACAATTTATGACCAAGAGATCATTTGTTATAACGGCAAAACATATATAACAGAAGAAATGGAGGGCTTGAATTTTAAAATCAATGCCAAATCTTTTTTTCAAACCAATACTGAACAGGCATATGAGCTCTACAAAATAGTCAGAGACTTTGCAGGGCTAAAGGGAGACGAACTGGTTTATGATTTGTACACTGGAACGGGAACAATTGCTCAGTTTCTTGCCAAAGATTGTAGAAAGGTAATCGGGGTAGAGTCTGTGCCAGAGGCAATAGAAGCGGCCCAGAGTAATGCTGAAGAAAATAGCATTAAAAATGCTTTTTTTGAAGTAGGAGATATGCGAAAAATTTTTAATCAAGATTTTATTAATCGCCATGGAAAAGCCAATGTAGTCATAACAGATCCGCCACGAAACGGAATGCATCCTGCTGTAGTAAAACAGTTACTTTTTTTAGAACCCGATAAAATCGTTTATGTAAGTTGCAACAACGCTACCCAAGCCAGAGATTTGTATCTAATGAAAGAACAATATAGGCTGGTTTTTTCCAAAGCCATAGATATGTTTCCGCAAACCCAACATGTGGAAAATGTCGTACTTTTAGAAAAGATATGAGCCAATGACCCCCCGAAGTATAATTTTCCTAATGGTGCTGATTTTGTTTTCCTGTGAGAAGGATGACATATGCCTTGAAGGAACTCCGGCAAGTCCAAGACTGATTATTTTATTCAAGGATTACGAAAATTCTCAAGCCAAAAAAGAAGTCAATGAACTTTTGATCCGAGGTGTCGGTCAGCTTGACACCCTGATCATCTATTCAGGAGATTCCATAGCAATTCCCTTGAGAAACAATTATGAATTTACCCAGTACGAATTTACATTAAACACCTCCTCCACAACCCTTCTAAGTGACTCACTACAAATCAATCACCGTCAATTTGACACATATATTAATAGAGCTTGTGGATACAAATCCAACTTTGTTTTTGAAAACACTTTCCAATATAATCTCACACAAGGTGAGGGTTGGATCAAAAGCGTTGAAAAAACTAGAGACACCTTATCAGATGAAAAAAAATCACATTTGGCTATTTATCATTAGTCTACTTGCAACCGTTTATTGGACTAATGCTCAAGAGCTTTTGGGAGAGAAAGTGATTGACACCCTCAATAAAAGGGAAAAGAAACCTTATACAATTCGCTTTGGTGTGGATTTGTCCAAACCTGTAATGGCAAAATTGGACAAAGATTTTTTTGGATTAGAATTGGTGGGAGACATCAGACTTTTTTCTGAGTTTTATGGTGCAATTGAATTGGGCAATGAACGAAAAACAGAACAGTCCGAGCAAATTAACTTCACCACTACAGGAACCTACCTAAAACTAGGGTTTGATTATAATTTATATAAGAACTGGAAGGGAATGAACAATGCCATTTATTTGGGAATGCGCATAGGAAATAGTTTCCACAAACAGAAAGTAAACGAATATGAGCCTTATCAGATCAATCACTATTGGGCTACCGAAGTAATAAAAAAAGGTTCTGAAATTAGGGAACAAGATGCACTTTCAGCCCGATGGGTGGAGATTGTAGCGGGAATTAAGGTAAAAATGATCAATAATCTTTATATGGGATTCAGCCTCAGGCTCAATAGATTGATAAGCGACACACGTCCTTATAATTTTGACAATTTGTACATACCCGGTTTTAACAAAAAAACAGATGAAAATGTTTGGGGAGCTGGCTTCAATTATACCATAACATACGCAATTCCCGTAAAGCTTTAATTTCCAGAGGCATTCCTATTATGATTATTGAGTTTGTGGATTTTTTTCGTACCCTCGTAAATGGGGAAATTGCACAAACGCGTCTCCAACTTTCCATTAAAAAGTTTGATTTTTCTACTGGGACGCAATCCAAAAAACTTCAGGGCTTTAAAATTTGAAGTGATAATCCATGAATGAGTATTTGGATAAGAACGTTTTAGGGTATCTCCGAAATTTTTATACAAAGTATTGATGTCTCCATCCAATCTTTCTCCATAAGGGGGGTTAGTCAATAGATGGAGTGGGGTATCTCCCATTTTTTGAGAATTAAAAAAATTGGCTCTGTTGACTTGAATAAAATCTTCAAGCCCTGCATTTTTAATGTTGGTGATGGATTTTTCAATGGCAGAAGGGGCTTTGTCAAAACCATAAATTTTTCCGGAAGGAGAAACAACGCTATTGAGTTTTGACATTTTGATTTTATCAAAAAGGGCTTCATCCCAATCTTTCCATTTTTCAAAGGCAAAAACCTTGCGATTGAGGTTTACTGGGATTTTACAAGCCATAATAGCAGCCTCGATAAGGAAAGTTCCACTGCCACACATCGGATCCATAAAATCTGTTCTTTTATCCCAGTCTGATAACATAATGATGCCCGCTGCGAGCACCTCATTGATTGGCGCTATGTTAGTTAGGGAGCGATACCCCCTGTGGTGTAGTGAACGACCAGAAGTGTCCAAGGATAAGCTACATTTTTGATCAATAATATGTAGGTGAAATCGAATGTCTGGATTGAGAGTATCTACGGTGGGTCTTTTCTTATGATCCTTTCTAAAGCGATCTACGATAGCATCTTTACAACGCTGAGAAATATAGAGTGAATGATTGAACAACTTTCCATGAACCACACTATCGATGGCGAAAGTTTGTTCTGGTGAGAGGATAGTATTCCAATCATATTGATAGAGTTTTTGATAAAGAACACTTTCGTTCTCAGCACGGAACTGAAAAATAGGTTTCAAAATTTTTAATGCACTAGATAAACAAAGATTTGCTTTGTACATAAAACCTTTATCACCACTGAAATGGACCAAGCGATTCCCTTCCGAAACATCAGTTGCCCCAAGTTGCTTTAGCTCTTCAGCCAAGATTTTTTCCATCCCGTAGAAGGTCTTGGCCATCATTTTAAAATTAATCTCCATCAAACATAATTAGCGCTAAAAGTACTATTTTTAGTATTATTTTAAGATTTAAATTACGGTATGTCCCATAATGATTACTGGCTCTTAAGTCTCCCCTTTCTGGGAGCCATGACAGGTATAATGTTTGCACTTTTTTTTCCCCTTAAAAAAAACCTTGGGATAAAGTTAATCCTCTCATTTAGCGGTGCGTTTCTTTTGGGAATTACTGTTTTCAAATTGTTCCCCGAAATCTTTTCAGAGGGAAATAAACAACTTTCTGTTTATGTTATGGGTGGAATTTTTTTTCAAATCTTATTAGAATATTTCTCTAAAGGAGTAGAACATGGGCATTATCATCCGAGCGAATCAAATCTTTTCCCAATGACCTTATGGATAAGCTTAAGCTTACATGCCTTAGTAGAGGGAATGCCTTTGTCTCATCAGATGGACTTGACATATGGAATCATCATTCACAAAATACCTATTGGCATGATATTGTACTTAATGATAGAAAATTCAAAAACATCTATCAAAATCAGATGGATTGCACTCATATTATTTTCTTTGATGACACCCATCGGAAATTTATTAATGTCCCATACAAACTCTTTGATAGAAAATCAACTTGAGATCACCGCCTGGGTGGTTGGAATGATCCTACATATCTCCACAACGATTTTATTTGAAAGCTCTGAAAACCATAGTTTTAACCTAAGAAAAATCATTACAATACTTTTTGCAATTCTATTGGCCTACTTCATTTGATTTAATCAAATCCATCCTGCTTTTTTTTTCCAATTATTACATTTACAATATCATCTATTAGCTTATCCCAACCAATGATCTCAAAATGAAAATTATAATGAATTTTTTTGGATAAAAAAAGACCCCAACATTCACATGTTGGGGTCTCGAAGAAGGCAGTGACATACTCTCCCACCTTGTGGCAGTACCATCTGCGCTGATGGGCTTAACTTCTCTGTTCGGAATGGAAAGAGGTGAGCCCCATCGCTAAAACCACCTTAATTGTTATAGCATTTTTGCTCTACATAATATTGTGACGTATTGAGAAAACAAATAAAAGAATTTAATTAAAAGCAATGTCAAAGAAAAAGCCATACGATAGGCTTACGGGTAATTAGTATCACTCGGCTAAGACATTACTGCCTTT
>CAJWLL010000032.1 GCA_913043275.1 uncultured Flavobacteriaceae bacterium
TCACTTTAGCGATTGATGGGTTGGGAAAATATACAAGTCAGGGATCGTCTGTATTGATAATGGGCATACTTGGAGCTGCAGTCGTTCCGCTTCTTCAGGGATTGATGGCTGACTTTTTGGGCATTCATATGTCTTTTGTGGTTCCATTATTTTGCTATATTTATGTTCTTTACTATGGATATTATGGATACAAAATAAAAAGATTTATAGATTAATTAAATGTAAATCTAAACAAATCGGTAATTATGGAAATTGTAGAGATGTTGAGTAATGAAATAATAAATTTTTTAGGTATCGTGACTTAGCTAAAGAACAAATGGGGGATCGTTTTGATATCAAAACCTTTCACAGAAAGGTCTTAGAGGGTGGTGCTTTACCTTTAAGTATATTAGAGAAAAAAATTAATTTTTGGATTGAAGAATAAAATAGATAGTATGGAAATGATAAATCCAGACCTTTTTTTGTTTTTTTCTAAACTCAAGCGAAACAATAATAGAGAGTGGTTTCAATCCAATAAAGCCGAATTCAAAAAATTAGAAGGCGAGGTAAAGTCATTTGTGAAAAAAATTGAACAAAATCTTCAAAATCATGACAAAATCGAAAAATCAAAAATTTTCCGAATATACAGAGATATTCGTTTTTCGAAAAATAAAACGCCTTATAAAAACCATTTTGGGATTGCATTTCACAGAGAAAAACCCTATTTAAGGGGCGGATATTACCTTCATTTGGAACCCGAAAATAGTTTTTTAGGCGTTGGATTTTGGGCACCCAATCCAAAAGATTTGTTTCGCATCCGAAAGGAACTGGAATTCGATGCAGCTGAATTAGAAGCCCTCATATCTAACCCCAATTTTAAAAAATATTGGTGTAAACTATCTGGGGATGAAGTCAAAACTGCTCCAAAAGGGTTTTCTAAAGAACATCCAAATATAAATTTGATAAGAAAGAAACAGTATGTATTTTTAAAATACTTTTCTAACAAAGAAGTTCTTGCTTCCAACTTTCTAAGCGTTGTAGACAAGTATTTTATAAATATTCGTCCATTTTTTGACTATATGACCAGTGTTTTGACCACTGATCTTAATGGAGAAAGTCTTTTGGATTAATTAAGTTCTTTTTTTATAATTAATATTATGTCAAATAGATTAATTTGAATCCCTCCCATAGCTTTCCAATTTATATAAGCTATAGAAAACATTTTATTATCATTGTTTAAAAAATTTGATGAATAGTACTATGATTAAAAAATTGAATAGCCTTTCAGATTTGGCCAAATTAAAATTCGAGGGTTTGGCTCCTGATCTTGAGGAAACTGTGGTCTCTGATACCGAATTTATTTCACAGCATTTGGAAGCTCATTTCAGCAAAAAAGGTAGGGCTGGAAAAGTAGTAACCCTTATCAAAGGTTTTGAAGGAGACAATAAATCCCTGAAATCCTTGGCGAAAATCCTAAAACAAACTGTAAATACAGGAGGAACTGTAAAGAACGGTGAGATTCTTATTCAGGGCAATTACAGAGATCAAATTATCGAAAAGCTGGAGCAAATGGGACACAATGTAAAACGCATTGGAGGTTGACCTATAAAGTCCAATCAATGGGTTCTTTTCCTTTTTCTGTCAAATAATTATTGGTTTTAGAAAAATGACCATTCCCAAACCAATACCCCCTATTGGCACTTAAGGGTGAGGGATGTCCAGAATTTAAAACACAGTGCTTTTTCTTATCGATCAATTTTATTTTTTGCTTAGCATAGGCTCCCCACAACAAAAATACTATGTTCTCGTATTTATTAGAGAGTATTTGAATGACTTGATCGGTAAATATCTCCCAACCCTTTCCCTGATGGCTTCCTGCGTTGTGGGCTTCTACTGTCAATGTGGCATTTAGCAACAAAACCCCCTGCTTGGACCATGGTGAAAGGTCTCCATTTTTAGGGTAAGGAGTCCCTAGATCCTTTTCCATTTCCTTAAAAATATTGATCAATGAAGGCGGGTGAGTAATTCCATTGGGAACTGAAAAGCACAATCCTTGGGCTTGACCAGGAGCGTGGTAGGGATCCTGACCTAAAATCACCACTTTTGTTTTTTCGGGTGGACAAAGGTTAAAAGCAGTAAAAATCATTTTTCCGGGAGGAAAACATCTGGAGGAAACATAGGCTGATTTTACAAAATCAATAAGTGCTTTAAAATATGGAGATTCGAAAGTATGCTGCAATATATTTTCCCAATGTGGATGTATACTTACTGACATGATTTCTTAATTTTGTATTGCTAATTTAAAAAAATAGATGGGGTATATCCCAAAAAAAACTCTTGAGGATCTCGAATTTTATAGGGTCACCGAACAAATCGCTGATTTTGCTATTACCCCTATGGGTAAGGCTTCTTGTATTGGTTTGGTGCCAATGCCCGAACCAAAAGGTCTACTCAAAGAACTCCATGCTGTTTCTGAATATTTGGCTTCTTTTGACAATGACAATAGAATACCGAATCATGGATTTGAAGATCTCTCCCCGGCATTTCAATTATTGAAGATCGAAAATAGTGTACTGGAGGTAACCGCTTTTAGAAATATTGCTGCGGCTTCCCAAACAGTAAATACCCTATTGTTGTTTTTTAAAAAATTCAAGACCTACTACCCTTCTCTAAATCATTTCGGAAGTGAGATGAAAGTCAATAAAGAAATAAAAAAAGAAATCGACAGTGTCATCGATCGATTTGGCGAAATCCGTGATAACGCCTCCGATAATCTCTTCAGCCTAAGAAAACAAATTCAAGCCCTTAAAGGTAAAATCGCTCAAAGTTTTAACAATGCCTTGTCTCATTACCAAAAACTTGATTATTTGGACGATATCCGGGAATCGGTAGTCGAAAATAAAAGGGTGTTGGCCGTCAAGGCCATGTACCGCCGAAAGGTCAAAGGAGGTATTATGGGGAGTTCCAAAACCGGAAGTATTGTTTTTATAGAACCCGAAGTCACATTAAATTTTTCGCGAGAACTTCAAAACCTTGTTTTTGAGGAATCTGAAGAAATCAAAATAATACTGAGTCAACTCACGGATTATTTGCGTCCGCTGTTGGATTTGATCAAGCTTTTTCAAAGCTATCTGATCCATATTGACACACTCTTTGCCCGAGCTCGATATGGGCAGACCATTAATGCCTTGCTTCCAATTTTTTCAGACCAACAAGAATTGGAACTCAAAAATGCCTACCACCCCTTACTCTTAAGAACCCATCAGCTGGAAAACAAAAAAACATTTCCTCAAGACATTCGTTTGCATCCTAAAAGCAGGATCGTTGTTATATCGGGACCTAATGCTGGAGGAAAAAGCATCACATTGAAAACCGTAGGTCTGCTCCAATTGATGTTGCAAAGTGGTATACTGATTTCTGTACACGAGAAAAGCAGAGTATGCTGGTTCGACACTATTCTCACAGACATAGGCGACAATCAATCCATTGAAAACTATCTGAGTACTTATTCCTATCGACTAAAAAACATGAAGGATTTTCTCAAGAAATGCGATGATAAAACCCTCTTTTTAATCGATGAATTTGGGACGGGTTCTGATCCCGAATTGGGAGGTGCATTGGCCGAAGTGATCTTAGAGGATTTCTACGAACGTAAATCTTTTGGTTTGATTACCACCCACTATGCTAACTTGAAGCTTTTGGCGAATGAGCAATCCGCTATGGTGAATGCCAATATGCAATTTAATGACAAGACCCTTGAGCCTATTTTTAAGCTTATCTTGGGCGAGGCCGGTAGCTCATTTACCTTTGAGGTAGCCCAAAAAAACGGCATTCCCTTCAGCCTTATCAACCGCGCCAAAAAGAAAATTGAAAGAGGAAAAGTTCGCTTCGATGCTACCATTGCCAAAATGCAAAAAGAACGCCACCAGATTGCAAAAACTGGAAAATTACTTAAGGAAAAAGAAAATAAGTTTGAAAATGAGTCTGAGCGGTTGGAAAAACTCAACGAAAGATTAAAATCCAAACTTGTCAACTATCAAGAGTTGTTTGATCATAACAAAAAGATGATTGTTTTGGGGAACAAACTCAACGACCTTGCCGAGCGGTTTTTCCAAAACAACAAAAAAAGACCTTTGATTGCTGAATTATTACGTTTGGTTGAGTCAGAAAATGCAAAGCGAAAACGAAAAACCGCTGCCCTAGAAAAAAAAGATCGTGAGGTAAAAAAGGAAGTTACCAAAGAAGTTACTCAAAAGCTGGTCAGTATTCGCAAGGAAAAAAAGAAAAAGAAAGCTGCAGCACCTCAACCTAAGCCCAAACCCTTGGTTAATCTTAAAGTGGGGGATAAAGTCAGAATGCTGGATGGGAAATCCGTAGGCAGTATCGATTCCATAGAAAAACAAAAAGCCATTGTCAACTATGGTTTATTTACCACTCAGGTAAGTTTAGATCAATTGGAAATCGTCCATTGACCTCCCCCTTCTCTTTTTGATTACTAATATACTTTTTGGATTCAAATATTGCTTAAATAAGACACAAAAAATGTTTTTCGTTTTACTCCACTGACTGGAGAAAGTGCCATTTTTTTTAATAAACGACACATGGGGAGGGAGCCCCCCGAAAGAATTATTTTGGTTAAAAGTTGTCAGTATCACTACCGACATAAGGTATTCAGAAATCTTTAGGCATGCCTGTTTGTCTGGGCTTGCTGTTTCAAATATTAGGACCTCCCCGCTTTACCAACTGGATTTATTATGGCATTCCCAAAAATATATTTGCTTTTTGTAAAGCTTATGAGCATTTTCTTTTAAAAGAGGCAGAATAAAAACAGAGGTTTATTTATTGATTTTTACTTCTTGGGAGGGTGATCTTTCCATGTCTTTTTTTTGGTGGGTATATGCAGTTTGCCCAAAGATTTGGCCACAATCATCGAAACAGAGGCATCTCCAGTAATATTTACAACGGTTCGGCACATGTCCAAAGGTCGGTCGATGGCAAAGATCAGTGCCAATCCAGCTTCTGGAATTTCGGCTTGGCCCAAGACAATGACCAGCATCACCATTCCTGCCCCCGGTACAGCTGCTGCTCCTATGGAGGCCAAAGTGGCGGTCATGATGATTCCCAATTGGGTCCCTAAGCTCAGATCCATTCCAAAAGCTTGAGCGATAAATACCGCTGCCACCGCTTGGTAAAGGCTAGTGCCATCCATATTTATGGTAGCACCGATGGGCAATACAAAACTGGCGACTTCTTCATCCACTCCCAAATTTTTCTCTACCCGCTCCATGGTTACTGGAAGCGTTGCAGCACTGGAACTGGTGGAAAAGGCAAGCAGTTGTGCAGGGGCAATTCCCTCAATGATTTTTTTTGGCTTAAATTTCACAAACATCCGAACCAAAAAAAGATAAAACAGTACCATAAAAAACAAACCAATCAGCAAAGTGAGGGTGTACATGCCCAAGGCTCGGAACAAATCCAAACTGGGGGATTCGACCACCAGTGATGCCAATAAGGCAAAAACTCCGTAGGGAGCCACCAACATGATCAAATCGATCAATTTGAGAATGATCTCATTAAAAGCATCAAAAAAGTCTTTTACGGGTTTTGATTTTTCAGGGGGTATAAGAATCAATCCAATTCCAAAAAACATGGCAAAAAAAATGACTTGCAGCATATTGCCATTTTCTGTTGTGGCCTTAAAAATATTATCTGGAACCAAATCAACCAATGCATGTAGTGGGCCTGCTTCCTTTTGTTTTTGAGCAACGGCTTGTTTTTCGGCGGTATCCGATTGGTAGGCTGTAATCAGTTCTTGACGGGTTTGCTCACTAATACTGGTCCCCGGCTTTAAGGTATTGACCATGATCAAACCGATCATCACAGCCACAATTGTAGTCATTATGTAAATCCCAATGGTACGTCCGCCCATTTGGGATAGCCGAGAGATGTCTTTAAGATCAGAAACCCCTTTGATCAAAGAACCCAGTATCAGAGGCATTGCGATAAGTTTGAGGGCATTGATAAAAATGGTTCCAAAAGGTTTGACCCAATGGGATATGAGTTTGGGGCCTGCCTCAAATGTGGTAAAAATAACACCCACCAAAACACCTAGGATCATGCCCAGCATAATGCTCCAGTGTAATGGTATCTTTTTCATATTATTTTTTGACGGCCCTGTTGAGTAAAGTTAAATCTGCTAAAACTAAAGCGGCCATGGCTTCTACAATAGGAACAGCTCTGGGTACAACACATGGATCGTGCCTTCCCTTGCCCTGTATTTCTGTCGTTTCTCCTTTGTTATTGATCGTTTGCTGTGATTGCATTATGGTAGCTACAGGTTTGAAAGCAACATTAAAATAGATATCCATTCCGTTGGAGATACCCCCTTGTATCCCACCCGATTGGTTGGTTTGTGTAGTGCCATCAGCGTTGTATAGATCATTATGATTGCTCCCTTTGTACTTGGTACCTGCAAAACCACTTCCATATTCAAAACCTTTTACGGCATTGATGGAAAGCATGGCTTTTGCCAATTCTGCATGTAGTTTATTGAACACCGGCTCTCCCAAGCCTGCAGGAACGTTTTGAATCACACAACTGATGACTCCTCCGACAGTATCCCCTTCTTTTCGGATTTGCTTGATATATTCTTCCATCTCAAATGCTTTTTGAGGATCTGGACAACGAACAGGGTTTTGTTCTATGGTTTTAAAATCTACTTCTTGGTAAGATTTATCCATTTTGATTTCCCCTACGGCAGACACGTAGGCGGTGAATTTGATTCCAGTAAGAAACTGCTTGGCAATGGCCCCTGCTACTACCCTACTGGCCGTTTCTCGGGCCGAACTTCTTCCCCCACCTCGATAGTCTCTTATGCCATATTTGTCGTCATAAACCTTATCGGCATGGGAAGGGCGGTATTGGTCTTTGATGTGGTCGTAGTCTTTAGATTTTTGATTTGTATTAAAAATGGCAAAACCAATGGGTGCACCGGTGGTTTTACCTTCAAAAATTCCGGAAAAAAATTCAACTTCGTCGGGTTCCTTTCTTTGGGTTACGATAGCCGACTGTCCTGGTTTTCTGCGATTTAGATCCATTTGAATGACTTCTATCTCTAACTCAATTCCCGCGGGACAACCATCGATTACCCCCCCAATAGCAGTTCCATGGGACTCTCCGAAAGAGGTCAACTGAAATAAATTTCCGAATGTATTTCCTGACATATGTTTTTAAAATGCAAATATAATGGGAAAGTTTTGATTAGGCTTGAGCTATAAGCCACTAACCGCTAAAGAGATAGAAATAATTGATAATGATCGTTTGAATGATTCAATTTTTTTGGATCAAATACTATCATACCTAATTTAAAAAAATTGATCGAAAAGACAACACCTTTCTGCATAATTATCTCTTGCCATGCTTTCCTCATCGCAACGCTCCAGTGGATGTCGTCAAAAATGACCAAGGCCCTGTTTAAATTTTTATTTTTGAGCAATTCAAAATATTTTAGGGTCGCATTGTAGCGGTGATTACCATCAATAAAAAGTAAATCAAAGTGAATATCTTTTTTTACTATATTTATTAGTGTTTGATCGTATAGACCATGTAACACTTCAAAATATTGTTCATTGGAGAGTTCAGAGAAACGCTTTTCAGCGATATCACATAAACCTTTTACTCCTTCGAGGGTGACGAATTTTGCATTTTTCTTGCCCTCCAATGCTTTGAGAAAGTACTGACCTGAGACTCCCAAATTGGTTCCGATTTCCAAAATATTATTGATCCTGTTTAACTTGGAGAGCTGATAGAAAAACCGTGTCCAAATTTCTGGAGATGTAGCACGTTTGGCTACCTCAGAAACTGTCATTACTGAGGTAGATCCAATTTCCTCAAAACTGATCCTGCGGTTGTCGTTATACAAATCTGTTCTGAATTGATTAAGTGTTTCAAAAAGTTGATTTTCCTCGGGATTGATTTCGGGTTTCAATATTTTTAAAAAAGCTTGGACAATGTGCTTACCTTCTACTCCATGTTGACTTAATCTTTGTATAGATCTGGATTGCATCATCCTACTCTCTATAAAATGCTTAAGTTTTAGAAATTTAGGGTAAAGCAAGGTGTAGTTATTTTTTAAATATAATGGGATTAAGGAATGAGTCGATCACATCACCTATATTTACACCGGGGCACCATGTCTTCCAATCATTGACCTGTCCATCATTAGAAGGGGATTCCAACCGAATGTCTTTGTCTATATATATAACGGTCATCACTTTTCTAGTCTGATTTGTAGTATTTGGTCCTGCCCGGTGAAAAGTCCAGCCGGAGTGAAAGCTAACCTCTCCCAAATCAAAAGGTTCTGTTGTTTTTTTAAAATCGCTGACCCTTAGTCTTTTTTCGATTTGCTTTTCACTTTCGTCGCTGATTGATAAGGACCTACCTTCATTAATAACCTGACTTCCCGCACTGAATTCTAATGGACCCATGTTACGATCTATTTTTTGTAAAGGAATCCAAGCTGTTATAGCTTTATCACTGCTCAAAGGCCAATAATATTGATCGGCATGCCATGGGGTATAGCCTCCGCTTCCTTCTTTAAAAAGAGCTTGGTCGTGATACATCCTTACTCCTTCGACCTCCATCAGCTCGGTGGCAATCCTGGCCAATCGTTTTGAAAAAACAAATTTTTTTATTTCTTCGTTTTCCGTCCACAGGTTAATTATTTGTAAAAAAGCCTTACCATATGTATCTCTCTGAGATAAAGGGATAGAATCCTTTGATTTTTCTGCTACTTTATCGGAAATTAACTTTTCGAAATACTTTAAAGTATGAGCATCAAAAACATTTTTCAATTTGATGAATCCATTTGAACGGTAGAAATCGATTTGATTACTCTGCAATAAATAATCAGATGAAAATAACTTATTAAATCTCTGCATAAAATATTTTTTACTTTATTATAACAACTTTTAACTATATAAATACTAACTATTTTCAATATTTTTATATTGAAAATTATTTAAGAATTTATATTATGAAAGTAGAGTAAGTATGAATCTTACTTCCAATATTTAAATTTACTAGTTCTTCCAATTCCTGGGTTAAAAACATTTACAGGATCTAAATTCTCATAAAACTTTCTCAAAGTAGGTTTTGCACTATATTCATGACCAACATTGTGCTCAGCAGGATATTCTGCACCTTTTTTATCATAAAATTTTAAAATTTTACTTTTTAACAACTCTGAATCAACCCCTTTTTTTAGTATATAATTTTGATGTAATACATGACAAAATAAATGGCCATAGTATAATTTAACTTCTATTAGTTTATCAATGTCAGGAGGTAGTTTTTCAAACCAGTTTTTTTCATTTCTTGGTAAAGCTATATCCATGGACATCATTTCACCAAAATCTTTACTTTTAACTGCGTGAAGACGCCCAATAGCACCTCCAGCAACAAAACGGTGAAGTAATGCTTTTTTACTCTCTTCAATTGTGCATTCAAAGAAATCACCATCTCTTTCTTTAAAAAATTCATTAAAAAAACTATTAGCCTCCTCAATACCCTCGTCTGCCATCTCAATTATCCAATGGTGTTCGTATTTATTCCTAAAATTTTCCATTCTTACGGGAAGGTGACTCGGTAAGAATTTACTAAAAAATTGCATGATTCGATCAGAAAAATTAATTGGAAAAAATAAAATCTTTTCTGTAATAAGATCAACCTTTCTCTTGAGTTTAAATAATTTGGGTATAAAATTAGATCCCATCTTGTCAATCAATAAAAAAGTATCTTTACAATATTGTTTTGTAATATCATAGCAGTCACCATGAAGGTATTCGCCAGATATGGGAAGATTTTTGAACTTTAAAAGAATGTGTCTTCTAATTTCTCCAAATGATTTTTCATTATTAGAGCCTAAATAAAAAACTTTTTTTCTTTTGGGAATAGGGTAAGTATCTAATCTAACAGCAAATACTGCTATTTTTCCTGCACATCCTGAGGCTCCGTATAATCGTCTATTGTCGGAATTGAATCGTGCAGGTGAAGAAGCATCAACATCCCTAACTCTTTCATGATATTCATTATCTGAACACAAATTATCTGGAAATTTAATTTGATCATCAGAATATTTCCCGTTTTGAAGATTGTTTAAGATTTCTATAGGTGAAGTTCCTAGATCAATCCCTAATTCATTAACTAAAGAAAGTTTCCCGTCAGAACTAATTTTAGCAAATAAAGACAACTCCGTATATGCTGGTCCTCTTTGAACTAATGCTCCACCAGAATTATTGCAAACTCCTCCAACTATAGATGCACCAATACACGAGGAGCCAATAACAGAATGTGGTTCTCTGTTATAGGGTAAAAGACTTTCCTCCAACCCAATTAGAGTACTTCCTGCAAAGCCAATTATTTGTTTACCACTATTAATCAATTGAATTTGATTAATTCTCATGGTGTTAATGATCAAAACAGGTCTGTCATAGTTGTTCCCATTGGGAGTTGAACCACCAGTTAGTCCAGTATTTGCTGCTTGCATTATGATTATTAGATTCGACCTCACACATAAATTAAGAATTTCCCAAAATTCAATCAGATTTTCTGGTTTAATTACTGCGATTGCGTCACCTGAACCATATCTCCACCCTTTTGAATAAACCTTTTTCCTCCAAGATGATGTTACAATATTTCTTTTACCAACAACCTCAGTAAGCTCCTTGATAATTTTCTTGTGCATTTTTTCTGTTTGATTAAAATTCAATTTTATTGATATTATTAAAGATATTAATTATAAAACATTATAGTTAATATATCAAGGTTTCACTGTAGAAAAGGAAATTAATTTTTATAATTTAGTAAAATGATAAAAAACATATTTTTCCTTACTTCGACTTTATTTTTTCTTGCTTGTTCCAGCAACAATACCGATTTTACCATCAATGGTTCTGTTGACATTGAAGATGGCATGGTTTACCGGATTATGGCTGACGCAAATCAACAACCTATAGTCATTGACTCCATAGCAGTAGTAAGTGGAAAGTTTGAGATCGGTGGTAAGGTTGAGTCGCCGGATATTAACTTTCTCTCGCTTCAAAATATCCGTGGTAACTTTCCATTTGTTATTGAATCAGGTGAAATCAGGATTTCTTTGTACAAAGACAGTTTGATGAGTTCCAAGGCATTGGGAACAGTTTCCAATGACGCTTTTATGAAATACAAATCCGAAACTAAGCTTTTCGTGAACTCAATGAACAGTATTGCAAGAGATTTACAACAAGCCAATATCGCCAGAGACAGCCTTTTATTGGTAGACCTTCAAGATCAATACAAAGACGTCCAAGACAAAGTTAAAGATTATGAGGTCAGTTTCATTAAAGAGAATCCGGATTCGTACCTGTCTGCTTTGATCCTTGAGCGTTTTATAATGACCAAGCAAATGTCAAAAGAAGAAGTAAATTCTATATTTGACAATTTAACTTCAAGAATCAAAAAGAGTAAAACAGGTTTAAATTTAGAGAAAACCCTCAATACTCCTGACTCTCCAGCTGATGTTGGACAAATTGCACCTGATTTTGAGGGGCCTGGGCCAACAGGTCAATTGGTAAAGCTAGAAGAAAACCTTGGAAAGATTACTATTCTAGACTTTTGGGCTTCGTGGTGTCGGCCTTGTCGTGTTGAAAACCCCAACTTGGTGAGAACTTATAACAAACTCAAAAAGAAGGGTCTCAATGTTGTAGGAGTATCTTTAGATAAAAGTAAAGATAGTTGGATTAAGGCCATTGAAGATGATGGTTTGCAATGGCCTCATGTGTCCCATCTTCAATATTGGAATGAACCCATTGCTAAAGCCTATCAAGTAAGATCAATCCCTGCTACTTTTATCTTGGACAAGAATGGCAAAATATTAGCCAAAAACCTGAGGGGAAAAGCTCTTGAACAAAAGGTTGAAGAGTTGCTAAACAACTAATTGTTTATTAATGTTTATGCCTAAACATAAAAGCAGCAAATATTAGAGTTACACCCAATATACATAAGGTAAACCCTGATTCAATTATCACGCTTGGAATAAATACAATCGTTGCAAGTATCCCTGTAATTGCACCACCAAAATGTGCAGTATGTCCAATATTGTCACTTTGTTTTCTAATTCCATAGATAGTATAGAACATATAAATGGCAGCCATGACGTAGCTGGGAAGCGGGATTGGAAAAAAAATAAAAATCATTTTCATATCTGGATATAAAAGAATCGAACTGTAAACGACTCCAGAAACAGCTCCGCTTGCACCAACTGCAGTATAGTTATCTTGTTGATTATGGTAACGAAAAGAAAGGTAATTTCCCAAATATAGACTAGAAAGATACAAGACCAAAAACTTAATTTCTCCCAAGCTGTAGACAACATATCCGGCAAAAAAATAAAAAGATAACATGTTGATAAACAGGTGGTTGAAGTCTAAATGGAGAAATCCTGAACTCCACATACGAATTTTGTCTCCAGCTTTTATTTTTGCAATTTTAAATTGATACTTATTAAAAAAAGCTTGATTTTTAAACCCTAAAAAGGAGAGTAAAATATTAAAAATAATAATAGCGGATACAACTGATGGAAGCGTGTTCATTAAGAGATACTTTCATTAACAAATATACTTATCTTTGAAAAAAAATCCTTGCAAAGAGCCTTTTACCTTCTCGCCTATCCCTTTATATTTATAATCGCCATCATTCCTTTTAGGATGCTGTATTTTTTTTCTGATGTTTTAAATTTGTTAATATATAATCTACTTGGCTATAGAAAAAAAATAGTTCGATCCAACCTTAGAACGGCTTTCCCTGATAAAAGTGAGAAGGAACTTAAATGGATCGAAAAAAGGTTTTATAAGCATTTTTGTGACATCACCCTCGAAGCATTTAAGTCCTTTAAGATGAGTTCTGAAGAAATGCAAAAGCGTATGGTATTTAAAAATCTAGATGTTTTGACTCAATTTGAGAAAGAAAACAGAAGTGTAATAATCATGTGCGGTCATTACGCTAGCTGGGAATGGATGTTGTCGATAGGTTACCACACAGTCTCCCCGTGTTATGGTATTTATACCCCCATAATGAACAAATACTTAAATGAGCTTGCAATTAAAATTAGAAAAAAAAATAAAGGAAACTTGCTTTCCCGTTACGGTGCTATTCAAAAGATAAAAAATCTACACGATGATGGTACTGTGGGCGTCTATGGCTTTGTAAGTGATCAATCTCCTCGACCCAAGCCAAAATCCTATTGGAGATATTTTTTAGGAGTCAAAGTTCCGGTATTTATGGGTGCAGAAATGACCGCAAAACAATTAAATTTCGGTGTTGTTTATGCAAAAATTAATCGTATTAAAAGAGGTTATTACGAGGCTTCTTTCGAGTTGATAAGCGATCATCCAAAAAAAACCAAAGAACATCAAATAACAGATACGTTTACAGAATGGTTAGAACAAGACGTTTATTGTGATCCAACACAGTATTTGTGGACACATAAGCGTTTTAAGCACGCAGATAAATTGTCAAATTATTAAACAATTTCTTCTATATCTTTCAAAAGGTTTTGGACTAATTTATTTGCCTCTTTTTGACTTTTTGCTTCGCTAAATAATCTAATTATTGGTTCTGTATTGGATTTTCTGAGGTGTACCCAAGAGGATTCAAAAGCTATTTTAACACCATCTACGGTAATGGGATTTCTTTTAGAATATTTACTTGCTATTTTTTTGAGAATTAAATCAGCATCTATTCCTTCTGATAAAAATATTTTTTTTTTACTCATTGAGTAATCAGGATAGGAAGCCCTTAGCAAAGATACTTTTTGATTATTTTCTGTTAAAAGGCTTAAAAATAGGGCAACTCCAACTAGTGCATCTCGACCATAATGCAAATCAGGGTAAATTATTCCTCCATTGCCTTCGCCTCCTATTACGGCATTAACTTCTTTCATTTTTTCAACCACATTGATTTCACCAACTGCACTAGCGTAGTAAGTTCCACCTTTTTTATTTGTTATTTCTGAGAGTGCTTGTGTTGAGGAAAGATTGGAAACTATATTTCCAGGGGTTTTTGATAAAACATAGTCAGAACATGCAACTAATGTATATTCTTCTCCAAAAACATCCCCATTTTCATCGACGAAAGCCAGTCGATCTACATCAGGGTCAACAACGATTCCAAAATCGGCTTTTTCTTCTACTACTTTCTTAGACAACTCTGTTAGGTGTTCTTTTAGAGGCTCAGGATTGTGGGGGAAATGTCCAGTAGGGTCACAAAAAATAGGTAAAAAGCTTACACCAAGAGCTTCTAAAAGAATTGGTATTGCAATACCTCCTGTAGAATTTACCGCATCTACTACCACCTTGAATTTCATTTTACGAATACCCTTTGAATTCACTAAGGGTAGGTTTAAAACTTCTTTCACGTGCTCTTCTATAGATCCTGTAACTGAGGTGATTTTTCCCAAATCATCCAATGAAGCATATTCAAACCCATGCTGTTCAGCAATTTCCAATATTGCTTTTCCCGATACAGCATTTAAAAACTCACCCCTTTTATTGAGTAGTTTTATGCCATTCCATTGCTTAGGGTTGTGGCTTGCTGTGACGATGATACCACCATGAGCCTGATGTCTGAGTACGGCCATTTCTATCGTAGGAGTGGTGGAAAGGCCTAAATCCAAGACTTCTATACCATAGCCTACCAAGGTTTGGTTCACCAAGCCTTGTATCATGCTCCCAGAGGTTCTGGCATCTCTACCAACGACTACTTTGTATTCTTTTAAATCAAAGCTGTTTTTTAACCAGCTGGCGAAGGCAGAAGTAAATAAAACGGTATCAAGTGGAGTGAGATTGAAAGAAGTTTCACCTCCTATGGTTCCTCTGATTCCTGAAATGGATTTAATTAAAGTCATCCTCAAATATAATCATTGCTCTATTTTACCCCCCATTTTCTTGCTGTTATTCTAACTTGCTAATTAATGACATGACTGAATCAATCACATTTATTATAATTAAATTTCATTTAAATAAAAGAATGAATGACATTTTTATGTCTACCCCTCCCGCTCAAATAAAGAGTTAATTATTTCAAATTTTTATTCGATTTATAGGTAGGGTGTTTATTTTTCATAACGGTTTATAAACACAAGATTAAATAAGGAATTTTAATACTTTTTTTAGCGAATTAACATATTAGTCAATTTCAAAAAAACTGAAATATTATAACTCTCAATCTTCTTTTACTTCATAGATTAAAAATTGTTTAATAATCAATCTCTAAATGATCCTATTTAGGTTATTTATTTATTCAATTACTGAAAAGTTAAGATGTCAGCAATCATATAATTACCCTTATAAATTATTATTTTTGCAAGATTGGCTATGAAAGGAAGCAAAAATATTATTGAGATTCAAGGAGCACGGGTTCATAACCTTAAAAATGTTAGCCTTAAGATACCCAGGGAAAAATTAGTTGTAATTACTGGTCTTTCAGGGAGTGGAAAGTCATCATTGGCCTTTGACACTATCTATGCTGAAGGACAACGTAGATACATGGAAACTTTTTCAGCTTATATAAGACAATTTTTAGGTAATCTTGAAAGGCCAGATGTGGATAAAATAGATGGTCTTTCTCCCGTAATTGCAATAGAACAAAAAACCACCTCTAGAAGCCCACGCTCAACAGTAGGTACAATTACTGAACTATACGATTACATCCGACTTCTTTTTGCACGTGTGGGAACTGCATATAGTTATGTAACCCATGAAAAAATGGTCAATTATAGCGAAGATCAAATCCTTCAATTGATATTAGATGAATACATAGATAAAATAGTTATTATATTATCTCCCTTGGTAAAAGCTCGAAAAGGGCATTACAGAGAATTATTTGACTCTCTTTCCAGGCAGGGCTTCTTAAAGGTAAGGGTTGATGGTAAAATCCTCGATCTAACTCCTGGTATGCGTGTTGACCGATACAAAATCCACGATATCGAGTTGATCGTTGACAGAATAAGGGTTAAGAAAGAAGGAAATACTCTAAAAAGACTAATTGAATCCATTAAAACTGCCATGCACTACGGTGAGGAATCTATAGTGTTAATTGATTCCGAAACTGAAGAATTACGCTATTTCAGTCAGAAATTGATGTGTCCCACTTCAGGAGTTTCCTATTCCCTTCCCGAACCTAACTCCTTCTCTTTCAACTCACCCAAGGGGATGTGTTTGAATTGTAAAGGTTTGGGGATTCAGTTTGATGTGAGTAGAAACAAAATCATTCCCGATGATAGTCTTTCCATCGATAAAGGGGGAATTGCTCCTTTAGGGGAAAAGAAAAGTAATTGGGGATTCAGACAAATGGAAGTGATAGCAAAACGTTATAATTTTTCACTTTCAGATCCGGTAAGAAAAATACCAAAAAAGGCATTAGAAGTAATCCTCCAAGGGGGAAATGAAAAGTTCTCAGTATCATCCAAAACACTTGGAATTACAAGAGATTACAAAATCGATTACGAAGGAATAGAAAATTTTATAAAACACCAATTTGATAATACAGATTCTGCAGGCATCAAGCGGTGGGCCAATGGTTTTATGGATAAAAAAAAATGTAGTGTATGCCATGGAGCACGTTTGAATCAAGAATCTTTAAACTTTAAAATTAACAACCTCAATATAGCGGATGTTAGTTCTTTAGATTTGGGAGATCTTTTTCGATGGTTTGAAGGATTGGCTGATAAATTGGATCAAAAGGAGCTTAAAGTTGCGGAAGAAATCATCAAGGAAATCAAAATCAGGCTGCAATTCTTATTGGATGTAGGCCTAAGCTATCTGTCTTTAAATAGATCCTCAAAATCTCTTTCGGGAGGTGAAGCACAACGGATCAGACTGGCTACTCAAATAGGTTCGCAACTTGTAGGGGTTCTTTATATTTTGGATGAACCTAGTATTGGATTGCACCAAGTTGACAACAATAAACTCATCACATCGTTGGAATTATTAAGAGATATTGGAAACTCAGTAATTGTTGTAGAACATGACAAGGAAATGATACTACGTGCAGACCACATTATTGATATAGGTCCCATGGCGGGGAAAAACGGTGGGGAAATTATTTCTGAGGGAAGTCCCAGTATGTTAAAAAAACAGAAAACCCTAACCGCACAATATTTGAATGATCAAAAGAAGATTGAGATACCCGATAAAAGAAAAAAGGGCAATGGTAAGTGTATTGTTCTTTCAGGATGTACTGGAAATAACCTAAAAAACATTGAAATCTATATTCCTTTGGGAATCATGATTGGTGTTACCGGAGTTTCTGGTAGTGGGAAATCAACTTTGATCAACGAAACACTCTACCCAATTCTCAATGCATACATCTATAACGGTGTTAAACCACCCCTACCTTACAAAAAAATTGAGGGAATAAAATATTTAGACAAGGTGGTTGATGTCAATCAGTCTCCAATTGGTAGAACTCCCAGAAGCAATCCGGCCACATATTGTGGTGTTTTTAGTGAAATCAGAGCATTATTCACCATGACTCCTGAAGCACAAATTAGAGGATATAAGCCCGGGAGATTCAGTTTTAATGTTAAAGGAGGTAGATGTGAAACCTGTCAAGGGGCTGGTATGAAAATGATTGAAATGAACTTTTTACCCAATGTGCATGTAGTATGTGAAACCTGTAATGGAAAACGTTTTAACCGAGAAACACTAGAGATAAGATTTAAAGGAAAATCAATTTTCGATACTTTAGAAATGACGGTCAATCAGGCTTGTGATTTTTTTAAAAGTCATCCAAAAATATATCGGAAATTAAATACAGTTAAGGATGTAGGTTTGGGATACATAACCCTTGGCCAATCCTCTACAACAATTTCAGGAGGTGAGGCACAGCGTATCAAATTGGCTACCGAGTTATCCAAAAAGGATACCGGAAAAACCCTTTACATATTAGATGAACCCACAACTGGACTCCACTTTGAAGATGTAAGGGTTTTGATGGAGGTATTGGATCGACTCGTCAAAAGAGGAAATACTGTGTTGATTATTGAACACAATATGGATGTAATAAAATTGGTGGATCATCTGATTGATATTGGACCTGAAGGGGGTAAAAATGGTGGAACATTAATTGGGCAAGGAACACCAGAAGAAATTGTAAAACTTAAAAAAAGTCATACCGCTAGATATCTTGAGAAAGAGCTTAAAACTATTTAAAATGAAATTATTTAAAAATCAAAGTAAAAATTGGAGTGAAATCAAGGCAAATGACTCCTGGGCTTTATTCAAAATCATGGCAGAATTTGTAGATGGTTATGAAACAATGAGTATGATTGGCCCTTGTGTTTCTATCTTTGGCTCCGCTAGAACACCTTCAGATGATCCTCAATACAAACTAACTATTGACATTGCTGAAGAGATTGTTAAATCAGGGCTTGGGGTTATTACAGGAGGAGGCCCTGGCATTATGGAGGCAGCCAATTTAGGAGCAAAAAAAGGAGGGGGAACTTCTGTTGGCCTAAATATTAAACTGCCTTTAGAACAAAAAAACAACCACTATATTGACGAGGATAAACTAATTAATTTTGAGTATTTTTTTGTGAGAAAAGTAATGTTTGTTAAGTACTCACAGGGTTTTGTTGTTATGCCCGGCGGGTTAGGCACCTTAGACGAATTATTCGAAGCACTGACATTAATTCAAACTGAAAAAATTAAACAATTCCCTATTTTATTGGTAGGTAATGAATACTGGAGTGGCCTGTTGGACTGGATTAAAAGTGTGCTTTTAAAAGAAAAAAAAATGGATCTTGATGACTTAAATTTAATCCAGCTAGTAGATTCTAAAGAAGAAGTTATTAATCAACTTCATAAATTTTACAAGCAGGAATATTTTAAGCCAAACTTCTAAATTTGAATTTATAAAAAATCTAGTATACTTTGTCTTTTTAATACTAATTGGAAGTGGTTCCATTTTTGGTCAAGATGGAATTACATATGATATAGATGCTTCAATTGATGCTAGTGGAAAAAAACTAAGAATTCTTCAGAAGATATCCTTTAAAAGCTCTTCAGAAAACACAATTGACACTCTTTATCTCTCGGATTGGTCCAATGCTTACTCAAGCACTAAATCCCCTTTAGCACAGAGATTTGTTGAAGAATACGATCGAAGCTTTTATCTGTCCAACAAATCTAAATTGGGCTCAACCGCAATCAATTCAATAACAATCAATGGTTTAAAAACCAAGTGGGAACGAATCGAAAATCAGCCCGACATCATCAGGATAATCTCCAATTCAAAAAATATGGCAAACAATAATACGTCTATATTCCTTGATTATCATGTATTTATACCAGATGCTAAATTCACAGGATATGGTTACAATTCCAAGGGTAACGTTCTATTAAGATACTGGTATATTGCCTTGAGTCCTATTTACAAAAATAAATGGAGAAATTATAGTCATCTCAATCTTGAAGACTATAGTATCAAAGCTGCTGCATACAATTTAAAAATAACCGTTCCCAAAGGGATAACTTTACAAACAAATCTTCAAAAAAACATGATAAAAGATAGGGTTCATTATTTTTCTGGTAAACATAACAGAGAAATAAGCCTTTATTTTACAAATGATAATCCATTTCAGACTTTTAAAACAAAAGATGATTGCGTCATCTTGACAGATATTTTTAAAAATCCTGCAAACAAGAAGGTGAATATTGAAAAGGTGAATAGAATTGATGCTTTTGTTACCAATGTATTTGATTTTAAAGGAGAAAAAAAGTATTTAATACCAGCATTGATTTATAACAAAAACCCCTTTTTTGGACTTAATGATCTGCCTAAGTTTTTGGCACCATTTAACGATCTTTTTTTGGAAGAAATAAGTTTTTTAAAATCTTATTT
>CAJWLL010000033.1 GCA_913043275.1 uncultured Flavobacteriaceae bacterium
AAGGACCCTCTGATTAACAGTCAGATGCTCTAACCAACTGAGCTAAGGAGGAATGTCTTTATTAGCAGGGGATTTGCAAGGTTTTTAGGCTTTTTATTTATTTTCTAAAAGTAAAAATTAAAATCAAAATTACAATTAAGCCAAAAGTACGATGTCAACTACCTACTTTTTTTGGTTGTCAAAAATAGTATTTTTTCTTACAATATGCTAAATAAAAAACCCTCCCGTTAAGGAGGTCCAAAGTCAACCTATGAAGAAGGGAACGGTGTCCAATTATCCATTTGAATTAATGATTAAAACATTCTCTCCAAACCAAGTTGAATTGTAGATTGATCCGTAGCCGCTTTGATTAACTGTAAGTTCCATTATTTGATTAATTTAACGTCATGAAATATTTAAAATGGCTATGGTTAGTATCAGTTTTGGCTTTTATAATATACTTTGTAAATGAATGGCTTCAAAGAGGTTTCGATCCTGTTTTGTTTGCATCAGGGATTGGTCTTTCAGTTGCAGGTATTGGATTTTTATCCAAGAAATAAAATCCTTTTGATTAACCCTTAGCATTACTTGATTCTCCATATCTCATTTCCTTTTTCATCATAGACGATATGCAGCTCCCCATTGCAGTAGTGTTTTTCCAAACTTTTTCCAAATATTTGTTTTGTTAAAAGCGTATATCTAAATAACAATCGAAAAAGGGTTTTTACCCTATGATTTGAAAAGTCGAATATTTAATGTTATTAATTGTTAAACAATCCAATTCGAATTGTGCTATTTTCGCATTATGCAAAGAATTAAAATTAAAATCGAGGACGATCAAGCTGATAAGCTGTTTTGAAATGATAGAAAACAGTCTCAATGTTTTAGGCAAACCTTTGATGGTTTGTAGTACCGACCCTATGACTGGAGCCTATAGAAATGGGTGTTGTGATACCGGACGCTTTGATGCCGGAACTCACACAGTATGTGCGGTGGTTACCGATGATTTTTTGACTTTTTCAAAAAGTAAGGGAAATGATTTGAGACGTGCATATCCTGGATATAATTTTCCAGGCTTGGTCGCTGGAGACCACTGGTGTCTGTGTGTTTCTAGATGGTTAGAAGCCTATCATTCGAATGTTGCGCCCCAAGTAATCCTAGAAGCCTGTCATCAAAAAACATTGGACTATGTCAGCCTGAATGTTTTAAAAAAATTTGCTTTTGACCATGATTGATATGCTTTTGTGGTTTTCAGCCGTTTCATTTCTGTTTTATGGAATCGGATGTTTTACCAGTCCCTTTATGAAAGAGGAATTTGTACGTTACGGTATTCCTCAATTAAGAAAACTGATAGGCGTGCTTCAATTATTGGGTTCATTGGGAATCATCGTCGGGTTTCAGATGGAATATTTACAAACCCTAAGCACATTAGGTATTTGCCTTTTGATGTTATTTGGGGTCATAACTCGCATTGTGATCAAAGATGGTTTGATAAAAACCCTACCTGCTCTGTTTTACTGCCTACTCAATGGCTATTTGTGCTTTAAGTTGACCCTATGATACCTATTGCCTTTGATCCCATTTATGCATTACCCCTTCCGGAAAACCATAGGTTTCCTATGGAAAAATATGATTTGTTGCCCAAACAATTAGTACATGAAGGTACATGTGATCCTGAAGACTTTTTTTCACCGCAAGCCATAGATGAACAGATCGTAAAAGTAATTCACCAAAAGGAGTATGTGGACCGTTTTAAGCATATGAAACTGGATCTATCAGAAGTTAGAAAAATAGGTTTTCCCATTTCCAAACAATTAGTGGAAAGAGAATTCATCATTGCTGGCGGGACTATTGAGGGAGCTTTGAAATCCCTTGAATCAGGAATCTCATTTAACATTGCTGGAGGAACGCATCATGCGCATTCGTCTCATGGTGAGGCTTTTTGTATGCTGAATGACCAAGCTATCGCTGCTCGATATCTTTTGGATCACCAACATGCTAAAAAAGTTTTGATTATCGACTTAGATGTTCATCAAGGCAATGGGACCGCAGAAATTTTTAAAAAAGAAGAGCGGGTATTTACCTTTTCGATGCATGGTAAAAAAAACTATCCATTTAGGAAAGAAATCAGCGATTGGGACATTGCACTAGAAGACGAGACCGGGGATGAAGTTTATTTGAATTTATTGAACGATACCCTGCCGCGACTTTTTGAGAGAGTAGATCCTGACTTTATTTTTTATCTTTCGGGGGTAGATGTGGTAGACACAGATCGGTTAGGCCGATTGGGATTGAGCATTGAGGGGTGTAAAAAAAGGGATGAACAGGTATTGAAGTTTTGCCACAAACGTTCGTTACCAGCACAGTGCAGCATGGGCGGAGGATATTCCAAAGACATTAAACTGATCATCGAGGCACATGCCAACACCTACAGGTTGGCACAACAGATCTTTTAGCGCCAAGTCTGGCAGGCAATAGATGACTATATTGAAAAGAAGTCTTAATCTTCATTATAAATATTAATTCTGCTAATTAGATCCCTTTACTTCGCATTAAGTCAGTTGCCAATCCCTAATAGGAAGCGTTATGATTTTTTTATATTTGGGTAAAATCAATAAAATGAAGGAGGAGCTTTCATTTAACTAAAAATATCATAAAATGAGTAAAGGTTATTGGAATGGTCAAGTTTTTGAAATAAGGAACGAGGAAAAGTGGAATAATTATCTTGTAAAATACTTCGAGATTGAGAAAAATCACCTTGAAAATAATACAGGAAATTTTATTCCGATTTTCGCAGGACAACCTAAAGAAAAGATTCAAGGTTCAAACATAATGTTTGCCGCTTTGGTAGAATTTAATAGTTTACAAGACGCTATTGATTGCTATAAAAGTGAAGAATATCAAAGTGCGCTTGCTGAACTTGGAGAAAAACCTGAAGAAAGTGTAATTAGAAACTTATCAATTTTTGAAGGGTAGCTAATAATCAACAATCATCCCCATTAATCAAGGGCATATCCTCTTCATTAACTTCAAGAGATTTTTAGCAATTAAATTATCAATATTTATATATGAATGGGTTTAAAGTTTCAAAGAAAATAATTCTTAATCATAATCCAGATGTCGTATGGGAAATAATATCTTCAAAAAACGCATTGGAACTTTTTCATCCCTATTGTTTAAAAAATGATGTGATAGATTATAAAAAAAAAGACAAGTTAGTTTACTTAAATGGGTTAACATATTTTCGAGAATTTTATGCTTGGAAACCAAATAATGGTTTTGAATTAAGTATTGGAAAAAAAAGGGGTAAAAAGTCTAAAGTTCTATGGGAAATTAAAATCTTAGATAGAGGTTGTGAAGTTAAGATTTCAGTTTTTCCATATAGATCCAGTAAAATCCCTAAATATTTTTATACTATATTTAATATTCTTATTATTAAACCAAAATTAAGAAAATACCTACAGTCTGTTTTAAAAGGTTTAAAATTCTACCTAGATACAAATATTAATGTGAAAAAAAATCAGTTTGGAAAACACTCTTGGTTCTCTTAATTTTTAAATCATAGGCATATCCTCTTCATTAAGTTCAGGTACTTCTAAGCCTCTTAGATAAGTCAGACTAACGTTTATAGATGATTGTCCCATAGCTTTCTGTTGCTTGGTTATACTACCTGTTCTTTTAAATCTATTGGATTGTTTTTTTTAAAACAATTCAATTAATATTTATTAATAAAATTTAATAAGTTTATTTATTTTTAATTGTAAGGTTATTCTATTGTAAATTTAATATATCTAAGAAATAGATTTGTTTATACTAAATTGTAAATACTATAAATTGAAGAAGCTTGTTCTTCGATTTCTGATTGTTTTTTTGATTATCCCACATGTACATTCACAATATGGTTCTATAGAGTTAAATACTGGAGGCTTTTCATTTATTCCTCTTTTTACATCCAACAAACCGCACTTTGTTCTTAGAGCTGGGACAAACGACACAAAACGGTTCAGCCTTAACCTAATTAACCTTATCATGATGGATAGATTTCATCCTGCAAATTATTCATTGATTACACGATATAAGCTTGTAGATAAAAAATTTAAACTAAAAATTGGCATCCAATTACCAGGATATCGCTTATTTGAAAATGAAGATTATAAGGCAAGGCATGTTGAAGAGTTAAGGGCTTCTTTATCTATAAATCCAAAGACAGATTTGTTGTTTTTGTATTTGCATGCTGAAGGGAAAAATTTTGAAATGATAAACAATTTTTATTCTTTATACCTTAAAAAAACATTTAAAAAACTAATCACCAATTCACAATTTTATATTTTATTTACCAGTTTAGAACCCAATTCCCCATACGGAATTGCACAAAAAATATCTTACCAATTAAAAGAAAAAATTAGCCTCAACTTTTTCATTAACAAATCACTAACAAGTGATATTTTTAATAAGACTTTTGGTATTCAATTTCATTTTTAGTCCTATTCTATGTGTTAAATTATAAAGATTTCCTTAATGAAATTTATATATTAGTCTAATGGAATGGTACATAAAAAACCGTTGGTGGATATGGGGAGCGACAGGAGTTTATCTTGCCTATAGAATTTATCTCTCAATAGCTTATTAGAATATAATGAAGAAAGCTTTTTTAACTAACCCTGCATTCAGATATATCTTTGAGATTTTTGTAATTATTTTTTCTGTCACTATTTCTTTTTATATACAAGATATATTAAATGAAAAAGATAGAGAAAAACTTAAGAATGATACTTTAAAGGGCGTTTTAATTGACTTAGAGACGGACATATATCAATATAACCTTGCATTAGGGATTCTAAAGAATCGATTACTAGAAGCAGATTCGTTAATTTTAGGGTTTTATGAGGGAAATAGAATAAATCGAGTAAGAAATTACTGGGGATTTCAAGGTCAAAAAATTTCAATGAATTCTCTTGTAAATACTGGTGCTATTGAATACATTAATAATTCAAAGCTCTTAAGAGAATTGTCTTTCCATTATGATTTCCATTATGATTCTATGAGGGATAATTCTAATGCTTTTGAGAATTTATTTATAAACCTGATGGAACATCTTAATAAAAATTATGAAGTTGAGGGAATTGGCAAACTTGAATTAAAAGATTTAAATAACATTGGAAAGACTTTTGGTTCTACCTCATATAGGTTTTCAGATAAAGAGATTCGCAGGATGAAAAATGACATTTGGCTAAAAAATCACATGTATAATTTTAAATTAATTCTAAGACTTTACCTAAGTGGATATACAACTGGTTTAGACAGGATATATCAAATCAAGAAATTGATTTTAAAAGAAATTAATAAGACTTGAATTTTTCAGGAAGATTGAGTTTCTCCAATCGACAAAGACTTGCTGAATTCTTACCAAGAATATTTTAGATGGTTAAATATTCACAGGGCAATTCCAAACCCAATATTGCCGACCAACATCCCACTCTCTGAAATACCATTAATTCCTGGGATTTCTTTGGTAATGTATTCTGTATAGCTGGGGTTAGAATTGTCTGTGGCCTTTATTTTTAATGTATTTGGCAAATTCCCAAAACCATACCCCATTTCAATTCTGAAGTAAAAAGTGCCGCCTGTCTTCAGTCCAAGTCTAATATTAGAAGTTGTTAAATTAACTTTTCCATTTCCATACCCTTTGGAGCCATTCCCTAAAGCAATTTTCATAAAATCCACTTTATAACTCAGTTTAGAATTACTAATACCCAGATAGAAACCTTTGCCTTTTTGTTTTATGAAATATGAAATACCCCATTCGGAAAAACGAAATTCTGCTTCCTCATTATAATCCTCATAGGAATATTGAGAATAGTCGAAGTAGGGAGCAAAGTGATTGTCTAAAAAAGGAATCGTATACTGAGTAGACACAACGGCCATGTAGGGGACCCCAAATTTTAAACCCGCCGAAAACCTTTTGATTTCATTAAATTCAACAGACAAAGAGTCTTTTTCCGGAGGATGAGCTATAAGCTGGAAAATATCTTTGCTGGAGTTGCCATGACCGAAGAAAGGAATCATTATCAAAAGAAAAAATCGTTTCTTCATTATACTTTTTGATTACAATATATAAAATTTACAAAAATCAAACTCGAATTAGCTCATGAGAAAAAGAGTTAAAAACAGTCATTTTCTATTAGGATTTGTTTTTAAATAAGCACATTATTTTTTCCAAATAATAAAACTAAAAAAATCTTTATATTTTAGGTTAAAATAGTATTGTTCTATTGGAATAATGGATTTAAGCTAAAAATTGAGATGTGCTATAAAACAAAACATCTATTGATTGGAATTTTACTGATGCTATTGGTATCGGCTTGTGGTTCGAAAACTACTAAAGACCCGAAATACCTTTTCAAGGCCAGTATGTTGGTTAAAGAGAATCATACTTGGTACAAGGCTTTCGTTCACTTTGGCAAACTGATCGAAGAACGTTCTGGTGGGCGAATGAAATTGGAAGTTTACCCTTCGGAGCAGTTGGCTAAAGAAGTCGAAGCCATTCGTTTAATAAGAGCAGGAGTTATCGATATGACTATTTCTGCAGGGTCTCTTACCAACTTTGCTGAAATACTCACCTTTTCGGATATGCCTTTTTTGCTCAAAGACACTGTTGCAATGCACAAACTTATCAACAGTTCAATAGGAAAGCGAATCGAAAGGGAAATGATAGATAAAATAGGAATCCGTCCTTTAGGATATTTCCAGAGAGGAGAACGACATTTGACCTCCAATCGTCCCATCAAGCACCCTGATGATCTGGATGAAATAATCATCAGAGTTCCCAATGTCCCCCCCTATGTCGTGGCTTGGAAAGCATTAGGAGCCAAACCCACTCCTATGGCCTTTTCAGAGGTGTTTTCCTCCCTTCAGCAAGGGACGATAGAGGCTCAGGAAAACCCATTTGCTATGATAAAAAATGCGGGTTTTAGTGAAGTTCAAAAATACCTTAACCTTACAGGGCATCTCATCACTTGGGGTTATCCTCTGGTAGGAGAAAAACAATTTCAAAGATTACCGGAAGACCTCAAAATCATTTTTATGCAAGCAGCTGAGGAAATGCAAATTTATGAGCATCGAATATTTCTTAGCAATGAATCCAAAGTCCAAAAGCAATTGCAAGATGAAGGGATGATTTTTGTTCAAGTAGATAAAAATGCATTCATGGAAAATGGAGAAAAAGCCATTTATGAAAGTTTATCGCCAGAGATGCAAGAGATATATAAATCCATAAAAAAAATCACCCGATGAGTTTCAAAATCTTTTTATCAAAGTTTTTAAAGTATGGAACCCTTTTGACCAGCTTTGGATTTATAATTACCGTATCACTCCAGATTTTCGCAAGATTTTTTCTCAGCGATGTACCCTCTTGGACCGAAGAAGCCTCAAGAATTTTGTTCATTTATGCCATAGCATTTGCAAGTGGTTTGGCCTATCGGGGTAATTACTTTGTTTTTTTAGAAGCTTTTTACGCAGGATTTTCTGAAACACTTAAAAAGATAATCGATCTGACATCACCCTTTATGAGCTTTGTTTTATTTGGGGTTAGTGGCTTTTATTCACTTTACATGGTCGAAATGGGATTTTACGAGCACTCCCCTACACTCCAAGTTATTATGGTAGTCCCTTTTTTAAGTATACTGATTATGAGCCTCTCCATCAGTTACTTCAGTTTATTGGCCTTTTTGAAGAAAATTAAATTTTGGAAATCATGATTCTAATACTGATTAGTGTTTTTGTCGTTTGTCTTTGCTTTCGATTTCCTATTGCATTTTCTTTGGGTTTATCCTGTTTGGTTTACTTTTTTTTCAAAGGAACTCCACTGGTGGTTATGCCCCTCAAGATGTACGCTGGTATTGATGTTTTTGTTTTACTGAGTATCCCTGGTTTTATTATAGCGGGAAATTTGATGAACCAAGGGGGACTGACAGAAAAAATAATTAAATTTTGTAACCATCTTCTGGGACATATTAGGGGCGGGCTTTCTTATGTCAACATTAGTGCCTCTATGCTTTTTGCGGGGATTTCTGGTACTGCTATTTCGGATACTGCCAGTTTGGGAGCTGTGATGATTCCTGCCATGAAGAAAGAAGGATACGATAGTGATTTTTCTTGTGCTATCACTGCAGCTTCATCTACCGTGGGTCCAATTATTCCCCCCAGTTTACCCATGATTATTGCTGCGACATTAAGTGGACTGTCTGTGGGAAAGCTTTTTCTTGCTGGTGCCATACCTGGAATATTATTAGGCCTAGGTCTGATGCTTGTCGCCTATTTTGTTGCAAAGAAAAAGAATTATCCCAAACATAAAAAAAGCTCAATATTGCAAATTTTGAAAAGCTTTACCGATACCTTCTGGGCCTTGTTGATGACATTGATAATTCTATTTGGGATCATTGGTGGCGTGTTTACTCCCACAGAGGCATCAGTTGTTGCTGTTCTCTATGCAATGTTTATCGGAACATTCGTCTACAAAAAACTCAACCTTAAGAACATTTCCGTTGTCATTTTGGATTCCATGAAAACGACTGCATCACTGATGATATTAGTTGGTTTTGCCAATTTGTTTGGTTTCATTCTCATTACAGAACAGATTCCACAACGAATATCTGAGCAGATCCTTTTGTGGACAACTAATAAATACGCCGTTCTTTTATTGATTAATTTATTATTGATTTTGGTTGGGACCTTTATGGAAACCATCGCCGCTCTATTGATTTTATTTCCTATACTACTCAAGGTCGCTATTGAGGTAGATGTCGAACCCATGCATTTTACAGTCATTGCAGTACTTAATTTAATCATAGGGCTAACAACCCCTCCAGTAGGGGTATGCTTATTTGTTGCATCAAGTATTGGCAAAACTTCCATAGGAAAAGTAAGTATGGCAGGGCTACCTTTTCTAGCGGTAAGTCTTTTGGTATTGATCTTGGTATCACTTTTTCCCGAACTTTCCCTTTTCCTACCCAGACTGATTATGGATTAGTGCTAAACCAAACCTGTTTTTTTATTTTTTTCATCTGGTTATATCTAATTGAATATTCCAAAAATAACAAACCTCCACACCAAAATGCAGAGGTTATAATTTGTAAATGATATTGGAATTATATCAAGCGATTGATTGACTTGAATTATTCTTTGGGCTTTAGATAAGTAAAAACAGCTAACCCAAACATCACAAAATCAATTGCAAAATCGGGAATTCCCACTTGTGTTAACGGAGAGCTAGCCATATAGTAAAAGGCACCAAACAAGGGGAGGTAACCAATTATAAGAGCCAATAATAATTTTTTTGCATCCTCAACTCCCAGATTACGAGAAAAGAGGAATATCAGTCCAATTATCAAAAATGCAGGGGTAATAGCGAACTGAAACAAAACAGCTAGTTGTCTCGCTTCCTCTCCAACATTAAACATCATGTCGATAGAGGACTGAGCAAATAAAGCGTAAAGAATTGATTGGAGTACTTGGAAGACTCCTAAAATCGTTAATGTTAATTTAGTTTTCATTTAAAAAAAAATTGATTTAAAAATTCTGAATTTGATCTATATGGCTCTATTCTTGGTCTTTTTGTTGGGAATTCTTCCAAAATTTCCAGAACCATCGTAATCAACAATATCTGTCTCAATTTTGGAGCTTGTATTAGCCTTGACCTCTTTATTATTATAAAATACACCCAACAAAAAAAGAAAAAATACAATAAGGCCCAAAGCAAAAATGATTGAAACACTCATTTACTTAGACATTTGTTTGACATAAGCCCCGGCCGCCAAAATCGAGGGGACCCAGATTCCCACATAAAGTCCTTCCAGTTGCTCCCCATTAAACCATAGATATACCGAAAACAGAAAGCTAATAAAGGCAGCGATTAAAATCAGATAGTCAGACCTTTTCACTATTCTTTGGACTCTTTAACCCTGAAGAATTCCTCATCTGATTCGATCCAAACAAAATCACTGGTCACTTTTTCAGTTTTAGGGTTAAAGAAAACTTCCAAGTATTTTAGCCTTTTTACATCCTTGACCTTGACCTGTGCTATAAAATTGTGGTGGTGAAACTTATCAAACGGACTGATAAAGGTGGTATAAGAGTCCCAAATAATATTTCGAGTATATTCTACATTGGCATAAGTTGATCCTACAAAAGCCCGTATGTTTTTATTGATCTCCTGGACGTTCAAAGGTACAATTTCACTGTCCTTTAAGTTTTTCCTCTCTATTACGTCGAGAAATCCTTGATGTTCAGAAACAAAATTTTCCAGCCCTGGTTTTTGTTCTTGGTTAGAGATTCCCAGTTCGATCAAATCAGGGGCATTGTCTTTCTTTTCTTCTTTTTCGTCAATCAAATAAAATTCTTCATCTTCCGGAATCCACTCAAAATCACCATTTACTTTTTTAACAAACGGATTGTACACAACCTCGACATATTTTAAACGATCCAAATCATTGACTTTTACTTGCGCTATAAACGTATGATAATGATAGATGTCGGATGGACTCAAAAAAGTTTTGTAGGAATCCCAAATAATATTTCGAGTATTCTCTACCACCTCAGGGTAGCGCTCTTCTATAAAAAAACGAATTTTTTTATTGATTTCTTTGATGTTTATGGGAGTAATTTCTCCGGCTTCATTTTCTTCAAAACCTTCGTGCTCAATAATAAAATCTTCAATTTTGACACGTTCTTGCTGTGCAAATACTACAACATTGGTTAGTAAAGCAAATGAGATGAACAAAGAAAAGATGCTAAACTTCATGATCATTGATGTTTTTTAATTTTCATAAATATAGTAAATATCAAAATGAGTTGCTGAAATCACCTACTTTAATTAGATAAAAAGCGAAAAAGGTCATTGCCGTTGGCATAAATGACCAAAGCCAGTAGCAAGAAAAACCCTGCCATTTGTGCATACTCCATAAACTTATCATTTGGTTTTCTACCGCTGATCATTTCATACAACAGAAACATCACGTGTCCCCCGTCCAACGCAGGAATGGGTAACAAATTCATAAAGGCTAGAATTATCGAAATAAAAGCTGTACTAGCCCAAAAGGCTCTCCAGTCCCATGTGGCAGGAAAAAGACTCCCGATGGCTCCAAAGCCGCCTAACTGAGAAGCACCCTTTTTAGTAAACACATATTTGAATTGGGCTACATAGTCATTGAGCGTCCAATATCCATAACTAAATCCTTCTGTTATACTTTCTGACAATGAGAGGTTTACCTGTCTAATTTTAATTGAATTTTTGGGGATGACTCCCATTTTACCTTCGGCATCCAATACCATTTTGAGGGTATCTCTAATTTGATTACGTTCGACAACATATTGAACTGATTGGTTGGCTTTTTCATTATTGAAGTTGCGGAGTTCTACCCAATCTTCTATAATGTTGTTATTGGCAGCAACAATTTTATCTCCAGGTCTAAAGCCCGCTGAAAAAGCATTCTTATTGATCAATACACTGTCTATTTCAGCAGGAAAACGTGGATACAAAATACTCATTTGACCCGAACTAAACATTCGGTCACCAATGTTATCAGGGATTGGAATGGTAACTTTCCCAGCATTGAGACGCTCTACTTGGACCTTTTCAACAGATCGAATTAATAACATTTTATTGATATCAAGTGCAACCTCAAGTGCTTTTCCATCTACAGACAGAATTTGATCTCCTTTTTCGAAACCAATTTCTTTGGCCAAAGATGATACACCTAACCCCAAAGGCATAGAGCTATTAGGTAATGAGTTTTTGCCCCAAACAAAGAGGATCATCATATAGATTAAAAAGCCTAAGATCAAATTGACAGTAACTCCACCCAGCATAATGATCAAACGCTGCCATGCAGGCTTGGTTCGAAATTCCCATGGTTGTGGAGGTTGTTGCATCTGTTCTTTATCCATACTTTCATCAATCATTCCAGATATTTTCACATACCCTCCCAAGGGTAACCAACCAATACCATAGACCGTGTCTCCAAATTTCTTTTTAAACAAAGCGAATTTGACATCGAAGAACAGAAAAAACTTTTCAACACGAGTTTTAAAGATTTTGGCAGGGATAAAATGGCCCAATTCATGTAAAACAATAAGAATACTCAAACTAAGTAACAGTTGAATGCCCTTCATTATCATAGGTTCCATATCATATCAATTTTTGGACACCAAAAATAGCACTTTTAGCCTCATTCCAGATCAATTTCGATAAAAACATTTAACCTGATTTTATTTTTTAAATTTGGCAAATAATCTTTTGAAAAATTATATGGGAATTCTCAAAAAATACAAGAAATTTTTGGGAGTATTTGCAATCGTTTCTGTCATCATCTTGATGTTATTTTACAATGCATTATTACCTGTGAAAAAACTACCCATATACCAACCTGCTATGGTGAATTTTCAATTGGTAGACAGTACCATACAGCATCAAAAAAAATTCCATCGAATTGCCGACTTTTCATTGATTAACCAAAATGGTAGGACTATTACGCAAAAGGATTTTAAAGGGAAAATTTATGTGGCGGATTTCTTTTTTACTTCCTGTCCCACCATCTGTATTACCATGACAGACAACCTGCTTAAAGTACAGGAAAAAATCAAAAAAAACCCCAATGTGATGCTCCTTTCCCATTCCGTTACACCCAAAATTGACTCAGTAGCTAAACTCAAAGAATATGCCCTAGAAAATGGCATCATTGATCAAAAATGGCATTTGGTAACTGGAGAAAAAAAGAAAATCTACGAATTAGCCAGAAAATCCTACTTGGCAGTCAAGGATTATGGAGATGGAGGTCCTTTCGATATGATTCACACCGAAAATTTTATTCTGATCGATCCCGACCGGAGAATCAGAGGCTTTTATGATGGAACAGATTTCAGGGAAGTTGAAAGATTATTGGAGGAATTAGAAATTTTGATCCAAGAGTTTTTCCCCTCTTAAATTAATGACACTTTCAAAGCCCAAATTAATCAAAATTTTTAATTTTATTTTTTTAAAATCATTCTAAATAATGCTCTCACTCGATCAATTGGCACTAGGACAAAAAGCGATCATTAAATCCATTGAAACGGACCTTTTACCTTTAAAATTGATTGAAATGGGATGTCTTCCTGGCAATGAAATTTCATTGCTTCATTTTGCTCCATTTCAAGATCCATTGTATTTAAAAATTGACGATGCGCATTTGGCCATCAGAAAGGAAGTTGCTCGACACATTATGGTAAAGCCCTTGATGGATGATTAAAAACATCAATGTTGCCTTGATAGGCAATCCCAATACAGGAAAGACTTCTGTCTTCAATTCCCTTACAGGGTTGAATCAAAAGGTAGGGAATTACCCTGGGATTACTGTCGAAAAAAAACATGGCAGTTGTCGATTGGACAGGCTTACCAAGGCTAGAATACTTGATCTTCCTGGTACATACAGTCTTAATGCTTCTTCTATGGACGAGAGCGTAGTGGTTGAATTACTCCTAAATAAAAACGATCCTGATTTTCCCGATGTTGCTGTAGTTGTAACAGATGTTGAAAATCTCAAACGGAACCTATTGTTGTTCACACAAATCAAAGATTTAGAAATCCCTACGGTATTGGTGATTAATATGTCTGATCTGATGCAAAGAAAAGGCATTAAAATTGATTTACTAAAGCTTGAAGAAAAACTTAATACAAGTGTAGTTTTGTTGAGCACTCGAAAAAATTCGGGGGTAGACCAACTCAAACAAATTCTAGTAGACTACCGATCCATACCAACTTCTCCAATATTAGATTCCACCAGTATTGATCAGGATTATTTTGAAAGCCTGCGGAATGCTTTCCCCAATCAATCCCTATATAAACTCTGGTTGGTGATCACTCAGGATGCAAATTTTACAAAGCTGGAACGTCAAAAAACACCAGATACACGAAAGTTCAAGACACTATCCACGTCAAACCTTAAAAAATTACAACAGCGGGAAACGATCAAGCGTTATCAGACCATCAATAAAATTCTAAAGCAAACTTACTGGATAAATCGGGAGGAGGCGACTGACTTAAGGAGCAAATTAGATAATTTATTTATTCACAAATTTTGGGGCTATATAATTTTTTTTCTCATTTTATTGACCATTTTTCAGGCCATATTTGATTGGAGTAGTGTGCCGATGGATTTTATTGATAGCAGTTTTGCTCGAATGAGTGAATGGGTCAAAACGCAGATGCCTGCCGGAATTTTGACAGATTTGATTGCTGAAGGAATTATATCTGGTTTAGGGGGAATAGTTATTTTTATTCCTCAAATTGCATTTCTTTTTTTGTTTATATCCATTTTGGAAGAAACCGGTTACATGAGCCGAGTGGTTTTTTTGATGGATAGGGGTTTAAGAAAATTTGGTTTAAGTGGAAAAAGTGTAGTCCCTTTGATATCTGGAACTGCCTGTGCCATTCCCGCTGTTATGGCCACTCGAAATATCGAAAATTGGAAGGAGCGTTTAATTACCATCTTGGTGATTCCTTTCACTACATGCTCTGCACGCCTTCCAGTCTACATGATTCTCATCTCTTTAGTCATTCCAAATGAGCGCTTTTTGGGAATCAATTATCAAGGTCTAACCCTGATGAGCCTATATTTAATAGGCTTTTTGATGGCCATTGTTTCAGCTTCTATTCTCAATTATTTACTCAAATCCCCCAACAAGTCCTATTTTGTAGTAGAGATGCCCAATTACAAACTTCCATTACTCAAAAATGTTGCGATTACGGTTTGGGAAAAAACCCGGTCTTTTGTGGTAGAGGCCGGTAAAATTATTTTGGCCATATCCATATTGCTTTGGTTTATGGCTTCTTTTGGTCCGGAGAAAAACTTTTCCAATGCAGAAAAAATTATAAATCAAAAATATGCGAATCAAGCTGTAAGCAAGCTGCAATTAGAAAATAAGATTGCCTCCTTCAGACTAGAAAACTCCTACATCGGTGTTTTGGGTAAAACCATCGAACCGATTATCCTTCCCTTAGGATACGACTGGAAAATTGGAATTGCTTTGATCAGTTCTTTTGCTGCTCGGGAAGTTTTTGTTGGGACATTGGCTACCATTTACAGTGTGGAAAGTGATGTCCAAGAAACCATTAAAAAAAGAATGGCGGGAGAGATCAGAAAAGATGGAACTAGTCTATTTGACTTGGCTACAGGAATTTCACTGATGCTTTTTTATGCATTTGCGATGCAGTGCATGAGTACATTAGCTATTGTCAAAAAAGAAACCAACAGCTGGAAATGGCCAAGCATTCAGCTTTTTTCAATGACTGTCATTGCTTATCTTGTAGCTTTAACTTCCTATCAAATTTTAAAATAATGGAGATTTTACAATTCACAGGAGCAGTATTTTTAGGATTGTGGTCACTCTATTATATAATTAGAAAGTTTAGACCAAAAAATAAATCCATACCCGATCAAAGCTGTGGTAGGGATTGTGGTTGTTAAACTTCATAGATGGTAATCCGATCCATCATAACTTAATTCATTAAATTTTCTGAACATAACAAATACGTTTTCTACAATCTTTCTAGTAAAATTAGCTTAAGTTTAATTAAGCATAAAAATAGCAAGATCTTTACAAGCTTTAATACCAAGAAATTTTGAGAAAGAATCTCTTTTATAAAAAATATAGGTTATTAACACAAGCCCATTCATCTGATCTGGTAGAGATGAGAGAATCAGCTATAGTAAGAACCTAATAGGGCAAAACAAACTCAACTTTTAAAACCCAGCTAAGTATTTCTCTTTATATAGCTTTTCTTAAAGAATCGGTTAATTTTCTATTTATTAACCTTGCTGCATCAAGTGTTCAATTTCATCAGGCTCTTTGGGAATACTTTTCATTAGGTTGATCGGAGGACCTTTTTCTTGAGTAACCACATCGTCTTCGATTCGAATGCCAAAACCTTCCTCAGGAATATAAATTCCTGGCTCGACTGTGAGTACCATATTGGACTGTAATGGCTGATCTACCATTCCATAATCATGGGTATCAAGACCCAGATGGTGAGAGGTGCCGTGCATAAAATATTTTTTATAAGCAGGTTTTTCGGGGTTTTGATTTTTGACAGCTGTTTGATCCAACAGTCCTAGCCTAATCAATTCATCCGTCATGATTTGACCCACTTCTTTATGGTATTCTTTGATTAATATTCCGGGCACCAACAACTGAATGGCGATCTTTTCTACGCGCAACACAGCATCGTAAACTGCACGTTGTCGCGAGGTGAACTTCCCTGAAACCGGGACCGTTCGGGTCATGTCACTGGCATAATTTCCGTAGGCTGCTCCAACATCCATAAGGATCAAATCTCCCGACTGGCATTGTTTGTTATTATCGATGTAGTGTATGACGTTGCAGTTTTTTCCAGAGGCAATAATTGGAGTATAGGCAAATCCATCTGATCTGTTTTTTAAGAATTCGTGGGCGAATTCTGCTTCAATTTCAAATTCCCATACTCCAGGGTTGATAAAGGATAAAACCCTGCGAAAGCCTTTTTCTGTGACATTAATGGCATTCTTAATTTGTCTGATTTCCTCAGCATCTTTGATCGATCTTAACTTTTGTAAAATAAAGTTACTTTTTTCGGTAGAATGATTGGGGAACTTAGCCTTGGCCCATTTGATAAATCGGTCTTCTCGAGTTTGGGTTTCAACTTTGGCTCTAAAATGTTCGTTGGTATTGAAATAGAAAAAATCAGCCTCGAGGGCCAGTGTTTCAAACAGCTCTTCAAATTCGTCCAGCCAAAATACAGTTTTAATTCCAGATAAAGCAGTAGCTTGCTTTTGGGTGAGTTTTTGACCTTCCCAAACAGCGATCAATTCGTTAGTTTTTTTAATGAACAAAATTTCACGATGTTCAGGTTTTAGAGCATTGGGAAACAAAAGTAAAATACTTTCTTCTTGATTGATTCCACTGAGGTAAAAAATGTCTCGATGTTGTGCAAAAGGGAGGGTGCTGTCTGCACTGATCGGATAAATATCGTTTGAATTAAAAACCGCCAAGCCTGATGGTTTCATTAACCTCACAAAGTTATTTCTATTTTTGGAATAAAGATTGGAGGATAGGGGTTGGTAGCGCATCAGCCAATTTTTTTCATTTAATATGTTTAAAATTATTAAATTTAAAGAGAGTTACACCGGTTTCGCAACAGTTTGTTAAACAAAAAATAGATTCCAGACCCTTATTTTGACCAAGTGTCTAATACAAGTTTATATTAAGTTAACTTAAAATATTATCAGTTAGGCTTTTCTGTTCATCGTTTATGGACTAATTTTGTTTTTATAAACCAGACTAATGATTACAACTACTATCGCTAGAAAGGCATCGATGGCCCTATCAGGCCTTTTTTTAATACTCTTTTTGGGACAGCACTTTACCATTAATCTGATCTCGGTTTTTAGCGAAAATTTTTTTAATTTATTATCCCACTTTATGGGGAACAATCCTTTAGTTCAGTTTATCCTGCAACCTGTTCTGATTTTTGGTGTTGTTTTTCACTTTTTAATGGGTTTTGTTTTGGAGCTAAAAAACTCCAAATCGCGCAGTGTAAAATACGTTTCTTTTAATGGTTCATCGAATGCCAGTTGGGTCTCAAGAAATATGATTATATCTGGAATTGTAATACTGTCCTTTTTAGGTTTACACTTTTACGATTTTTGGGTTCCAGAAATGAATTACAAGTATGTTCAATTTCTCCCCCAAGACCCAGACCGATACTATGGAGAATTAGTTCACAGATTTCACAGCCCTTTAAGGGTAGTTATTTACGTATTGTCATTTGTCTTTTTGTCATTACACCTTTTACACGGATTTGCCTCTTCTTTTCAATCGGTTGGATTGAACAATAAATATACCCATGGTATTAAATGGTTTACTATAGCTTTTTCACTGGTTATTCCAGCAGGCTTTATTTTCATTGCAATTTTTCACCATCTAAACGGATAATTAAATGGCAAATTTAGATTCAAAAATACCGCAGGGAAGTTTGTCCGAAAAATGGACTAATCACAAGAGCAAAATTAATCTTGTCAGTCCAGCCAACAAGCGTTTAATTGACGTAATTGTGGTGGGCACTGGTTTGGCTGGAGCTTCTGCATCTGCCACTTTGGCTGAATTGGGCTACAATGTCAAAACATTTTGTTTTCAAGATTCTCCTCGAAGAGCGCATTCAATTGCCGCCCAAGGAGGAATCAATGCTGCAAAAAACTATCAAGGAGATGGCGATTCTACTTACCGACTTTTTTACGATACCATAAAGGGGGGTGATTACCGTTCCAGAGAATCCAACGTTTACCGTTTGGCGGAGGTTTCCACCAATATCATTGATCAATGTGTTGCCCAAGGCGTCCCGTTTGCTAGAGATTATGGAGGTTTGTTAGACAACCGCTCTTTTGGAGGGGTATTGGTTTCCAGAACCTTCTACGCCAAAGGACAGACCGGACAACAGTTGTTGCTTGGGGCGTATTCTGCAATGAATCGACAAATAGGCCGTGGAAAAATAAAAATGTACAATCGTCATGAAATGATGGATCTCGTTTTGATCGATGGAAAAGCCAGAGGAATTATTGCCAGAAATTTGGTAAGTGGTCAAATCGAAAGATACAGTGCCCATGCAGTGGTCATTGCCTCGGGAGGATATGGCAATGTGTTCTTTTTGTCAACTAATGCAATGGGAAGCAATGTTTCTGCTTCATGGAAAATTCACAAACGTGGAGCTCATTTTTCAAATCCGTGCTTTACTCAAATACATCCAACTTGTATTCCTGTATCAGGAGAGCATCAGTCCAAGTTGACATTG
>CAJWLL010000034.1 GCA_913043275.1 uncultured Flavobacteriaceae bacterium
TAAAATCCAATGACCATTGCGGTCGTGCGGGTTCAAGTCCCGCTCCGAGTACTTGAAGAATCCGTAACCAATTGTTTTACTTGACGTTACGGGTTTTTTGTTTTTATTCTGGCAACATATTGGCAACAAACCTGTCTTTTTATAAAATCTAAAAACTTTCTAACCTATCTGATTACCTGACGGTGGGGTGGGCTTAGTAGAATGGTTTTTCTGTGGAGGTTAGGGCTCTTGATATTATATATAACCCCATGTCCACAAGGTTGGGGCTAATCCAAATCCATTGTAAATCACTATCATCATTGATCTAACAGTGCTTTTATTGATGCCTTTAATGGGGGGTGTTTGTTTAGGGGTGTAGAAGTTTTGGGGCGGTTTTAAGTTGTCATCTCTTCGCACTTGATCAAACTCTGATTATTTCTATGACTGATATGAATTTATTCACTTAACGGGATCTTTAAACAAAAAGTTTCTTTCTGCGTGTAATAAAATATGCTTGGCTTTATTTATTTCAGCGATTTTTTTGCTTTTGACAATTTTAGATTTATTCTCTAATCTACCCCAAAGCTGTAAGGTTTCAATTGGAGTGCTTGGATTACTTTTTAAACTTATTAAACTGGTAGTTATATGTTCTAGTGCTTTTTTTCTTCAGTCCCATCCAGTAGTTGATGTTGCTGTATCGGATATTTTTTTTATTCTTCTTCTTCTTCTTCAGACTGTTTGAATGAATTCCCTGTGTTAAATTTTAAATACATTTCATGAGAATTGCTTTTATAAGAAGAGGTCCATTTCCCCATTGAAGAAGAATAAGAATATCAAGAGTCTTTAAAGGCTTTTTCATCTGCTATAAACTTAGATCCTGATATTTCTGATTATTATAATAATAGAGCAGATATAAAAGTTATTCTTGGTGATTTTCAAGGTGCTATTATAGATTGTAATATAGGAATCGAACTAAACCCAAAACATTATCATTTAATTAAACCATGAAACTTTGTTTTTCATAGGGGTAGGATTTCTTAAAAGAGTTTCTCCATCATATTTACCCATATAGAATATCCCAAGGCAAGTTTCTCCTTGATTAAGAGGTGTAAATTCATTAATAAAATCTATTAGTTTTGGAGAACTCCAATATCCTCCAATCTTAAGGTTTGATGCCATTAGCCACATATTTTGGACCGACATTGAAACAGCTGCTATTTCCTCCCAAACTGGAATTGACTCAATGGGATCACGCTGCATACATATTAATATTATTGTTGAGGATTTTTTAGCCTTTTCGATTAAATTATTGTATTTAAATTTGGAGAAATGTGAGGTAGTCTCTTTATATTTTTTTGCTAAAAATTCACCTAGATTATTCTTCGATTTATTTTTTAAAATCTTGAATCTCCAAGGTTCGGTTCTCTTGTGGGTTGGAGCCCAATTAGCTGCTTCGAGAATTAAATCTATCTCCTCATCGTTAACAGTCAAATTATTATATTGACTTGGCATTATTGATCTACGAGATTTAATGAGATTAAGTAAATTCATCTTATTTACATCCATAAGTTGATTAAATAGATTGATTTAATAGGAAAGTAAGTGACCAGGTTTTGATGTCATTTTATTTTTTGGAGGTGCAAATTGAGTAAGTTTAATTTCATTAACGGAAACCTTATATTCTTCAAGAGTAGGTGTTCTTCCAAGAATTGCAGATAGTACAACAACAGGAGTAGAGCCCAGCAATGATTCACCTTTCTTGCGATCAGAGTCTTTTACCACTCTTCCTTGAAATAAGCGTGTAGAGGTAGCCATAACAGTATCTCCTTTTTCAGCCTTCTCTTGGTTACCCATACAAAGATTACAGCCTGGACGTTCGAGATATAAAATATTTTCGTATTTGGTTCGAGCTGCACTTTTAGGAGTTTTGTCGTCAAATTCAAAACCAGAGTATTTTTGCAAAATTTCCCAATCACCTTCTTCTTTGAGCTCGTCAATAATATTATAGGTAGGAGCAGTAACTACTAAAGGAGCTTTAAACTCAACTTTTCCATAAAATTTCTCAAGGTTTCTTAACATTTTAGCTACAATTTTGATATCTCCTTTGTGAACCATACAAGACCCCACAAAACCAAGATCAACGTTTTTTACTCCACCGTAAAATGAAAGCTCACGAATGGTATCATGTGTATAACGTTTTGAAACATCCTGATTGTGAACATCTGGGTCGGCTATCATTGGCTCATCAATGACTTCTAGATCAACAACAAATTCCGCATAATATGTGGCATTGTCATCAGGAGTTAGGGGAGGTTTATCACCTGATCTAATTTCATTGATTCGCTTATTTGCTTTGTCAATAAGGCCTTGAAGAACCTGTTTATCATTGTCCATTCCTTTGTCAATCATTATTTGGATCCTACCTTTTGCTATTTCCAGGGACTCAATTAGTGTATCATCCTGAGAAATACAAATCGAAGCTTTTGCTTTCATTTCAGCAGTCCAATCAGTAAAAGTAAAGGCTTGATCCGATGGTAAAGTACCGATATGAACTTCAATAATTCTTCCTTGAAAAACATTTTCTCCATCAAATTCCTTAAGCATCTGAGATTGAGTAGCATGGACGACATCTCGGAAATCCATATGATCTTGCATTTTGCCTTTGAAAGTAACCTTTACTGATTCTGGAATTGGCATAGATGCTTCACCTGTAGCTAGGGCAAGAGCTACTGTTCCAGAGTCAGCTCCGAATGCAACACCTTTAGACATTCTTGTATGAGAATCTCCTCCAATAATTATGGCCCAATCGTCAATGGTAATGTCATTAAGTACTTTGTGAATTACATCTGTCATCGGATGGTATTTATGCTGTGGATGACGTGCTGTAATTAGACCAAAATCACTCATAAATTTCATCAATTTAGGAATGTTTTTTTGAGATTTTAAATCCCATACAGAAGCTGTATGACATCCTGATTGATATCCACCGTCGACAATAGGAGAAATTACAGTCGCTGCCATCATCTCTAATTCCTGAGAAGTCATTAAACCAGTTGTGTCTTGAGATCCAACAATGTTAACTTTTACACGAACATAAGAACCAGCATGTAAAATTGCTCCAGAAGTTCCTACAGCATTTCTATTGAAAATTTTCTCTACGGCTGTTAGGCCCTGCCCATTATGAGATATTTCTTTAGAAGGGGCAAATACTTTGGGCATTTCTTTACCAATTGTTTTTGCAGCAAAAGTTTGAATTTTTTTACCAAATACAATCGCATATGACCCTCCAGCCTTCATAAATTCGATTTTTTGAGGAGTAAAAGCGGAAGAAACATCCATTAACTCCTTATCCCCATCATATAGTTTTTTAGTTTTTGTATTTATTGTAAATACGGTACCAGTATCCACAGAATAGGTTTTTTCTAAAATGGGTTCTCCTTCTTCATTTACAATAAGGTTTCCTTCTGCGTCGTAGGTTTTTATCCAGTTCTTAAGGTCTAAACCTATACCTCCTGTTACACCAACTGTTGTTTGGAATATTGGAGAAATACCATTGGTCCCAGCTACCACAGGGGCAATATTAATAAAGGGGATATATGGACTTGCCTGACTGCCAATCCAAAGAGCTACATTATTAACACCTGACATCCTTGAAGAACCAACACCCATGGTTCCTTTCTCTGCAACTAACATAACCCTTTTATTAGGATGTTGATCTTGTAGAGCTAATAATGATTGTTGTTGTTTTTTATTATGCTCAAACATGCACTGACCATGGAGTTCTCTATCTGATCTAGAGTGTGCATCACCACCAGGAGAAAGTAAATCAGTTGAGATATCTCCTATACCTGCGACAAATGAAACAAGCTCAATTGTTTCAGGAAGTTCAGGTAGTTTGGTAAAGAATTCAGCTTTTGAATAACTTTCAAGAAGCTCTTTAGCAATTTTAACACCATCTTTATAGGCTTTTTCCAAACGTTCCATATCTGCCTCATATAGAAACACTTGTGTTTTTAAAACCTTACAGGCTTCTTTCGAAATAGATTTATCAGTACCGAGAGCTAAATCTAATAGTACTTCAATAGAGGGACCACCTTTCATGTGAGATAATTGCTCAAAGGCAAAAACAGGCGAAATTTCTTCAACTACGAATTCTCGTAGAATAATTTCCTTCAGAAATTTTGCTTTTACCTTGGCAGCACTAGTAGTACCTGGAAGCACATTATAGATAAAAAAATTAATAGAACTTGACCGGTGTTCATTTTTTTTATCTTTAATCTGGGAGATAATTTCACTCAATAAATCATCGGAGTCTATAGGCTTTGGATTAAGGCCTTCAACTTTCCTTTCCTTTATCTCTTGCAGGTATTTTACGTATCTGCTCATAAAATATAAGTCATTTTAGAACTCATTAACAAAATTAATGTATCAGCCATTGATAACAAGCTTTTTCAGGATAATTTTCGCCTTTAAATACTATTTTAATCCTTCTTCATTTCGTTTGGCACTAATGGATTCATGATTTTGAACCATAGTGGCGGGACAAAACTCAAGAGAATTGAAGCAGGATAGCCCAAAGGTAAAGTAGGACTTTGGTCATGGCTATTTAGCAGTTGATATTTTTTGGATGACTTATAGTGATGGTCGCTATGCCTAGTCAATTCATACAAAACAATTCTTCCTATATTAAAATTAGAATTCCATGAATGAATTGGTTGTACGCGCTCATATCTTCCAGAAGGTGTTTTAAAACGTCTCAATCCATAATGCTCAACGTAATTGATGGTTTCTAAAAATAAAAAGGACACAATCCCAATAGCAATGGCAAATAACATAACATGAAATGAAAAGAAATATAACACTCCAAAAATATAAGTTGGTTGAATCAAATGATACCAAAGAATATCATTTTTTACAGAAAAGAATGGGCGTTTTTCAGTTTTTAAAATTTTTATTTGACGTTTCCAAGAATCTACATATTGTTTTGTCACTGAGGTCAGCCAAAACGAAAAAACTGTCTGATTGTAATTTGCTGTTGCACCGTCGTTTGGTGTTGCAACATTAAAATGATGACCAAAGTTGTGCTCTATATAAAAATGCATATACAGGCAAGGCATGAAAAGGCATTTACCCATGAACCTCTCGAAGTAAGGGGGTCTATGTCCGAGTTCGTGCGCAACATTAATTCCGTTGGTTGCCAATAAAATCCCAGCGGAAAGGCCTAGTCCAATTAGTTCATAAACAGCGTATTCTTGTGTTTCAACTTTTGAAAAAATAAGATATAAAAGACCAAAAACGATTGGAAGATTTAAATATAACATTACATCAAAAACCCATTTTGTTTTTTTGTTATTTTCTTCTTCTTTGGATAGATTTTCAGAACCCGTACCAGCTATGAGATCTAGGAAAGGGAGTATTATAAAAGCATAAATTACTGAAGAATATGTCCAAACACCTGTGGACTCAAAAGAGATCAATGCTGAAAGGGGTACAGTATAGGCAAAAAGGTACTTTAAATCTTTCATCTTTTAAAAATAGATAAAATAAAACTAATAGTCTTTTTTTTTATAATTTGGGAAGGATTTCTAAAGCAAATTTGTTTTACTCTGAATAATCTTTTTAAAACTAAAAATTTAAATTTATGAGGGCAATTTTTTTTCTTTTTTCGTTATCACTTTTTATAAACAATTCATGCCTTCCGTTTGTGAAAAAAGCAGAAATTAGACCCAATTTTATAGTCTTTATCGCCGATGATGTAAGTTGGGATGATCTCAGTGTTTATGGAAATGAATTTGTAAAAACACCAAACATTGAAAGACTTTCCGCTGAGGGGTTGGTTTTTAAAAACATGTATTTGACAACCAGTTCGTGTAGCCCAAGTAGAAATTCAATTATCACCGGAAGATATCCTCATAATACTGGAGCCCCTGAGCTTCATAGTCAGCCTCCAATTGAAATGAAAACTGTAGCCGAAGCCTTGAACAAGGGGGGATACTATACCGCACTATCCGGTAAATTTCATATGGGAAATTACGCCAGAAGAGGATTTGATTTAATAAATGAAGATAGAAAATTAAATGGCCCGGGAGGAGAACAACAATGGGTGAAAACCTTAGAGAACAGACCAAAGGACCAACCCTTTTTTATGTGGTATGCTTCTATTGATGCCCACCGGTCATGGGGTGAAAACAATTTTTCTGGAACCCATGACCCAGATGGTTTGACCCCACCCGAATATTTGGTTAATGACGATCCTACAAAACTGGATTTGGTAAACTATTATGACGAGATCAGAAGATTTGATCATTCTATTGGTGAAGTGATAGCAATTCTCAAAAAACAAAAGGTTTATGAAAATACATTCATCATAGTGATGGCAGACAATGGTCGGCCCTTTCCTCACAGTAAAACACGCCTAAATGATCAAGGTGTGAAGACACCATTCATTCTGACCTATAAAAAAGACAAGATATCGGGCGAAACCAAAAGCTTGATTAGTGCCATTGATATTGCCCCAACAATACTGGAGTATGCCCAGTTAGAAATAGGTGATAATTATCAAGGCAAAAGCTTTAAAAAAGTATTGGATAATCCCGACAACCCCTTTAGAAACTATGTTTTTGCAGAACACAATTGGCACGACTATGAGGCGCATGAGCGAATGGTGAGAAGTAAAGATTTTATGTACATTGAAAACAACAGAAATCAATTTGCTCAAAGAGGGCCGTTGGATGCCATCAATAGCGATTCCTATGCCAGTCTTCTAAGCCGACTAGAAGCGGGAGAAATTTCTGAAATTCAAAAAGAGATATTCCTCAGTCCCAGACCTAAGAGAGAATTTTATGACATGGAAAAAGATGTATTCCAGAGAGAAAATTTGATTGGAGAAAAAAGTCATAAGGAGGAAATTAAGGCTTTGGAATTGATCCTTGAAAAGTGGAAATTAGAAACGGGAGATTCACAACCGGATGAAATCACTAGAGATTGGTATGAGAAAAGACCGGGGCCTGATAAAGCACCCAACTCCCTAAAGACAGAGTATCATGGATTAAGGGGAGAGTTTGCGGGGGCCTCAAAAAATGCTATAAAAATCAATAACAAAGGTCCTTTTTAGTTTAAATAAAAACAAAAAATAAAATGAAATATAGATCTATTTTATGGGTATTGTTCAGTATGATTCTGATGGGTTCGAATTCCAATCCTAAAAAGCCAAAGCTTAATGTTTTATTTATCATCGCTGATGATTTAAACTGTGATCTAGGTGCCTATGGTAATGTCAAAGCCATCACTCCAAATATTGATAAACTTGCAGAAAGAGGTGTGCTTTTTGGCAATGCCCATAACCAATATCCTTGGTGTGCTCCCTCTAGGGCTTCTTTTATGACTGGAATGTATCCGGATCAAACCAAAATAAAATCCCTGAGAGTATATTTAAGACAGGCTATTCCTGATGTGACCACCCTAGGACAAAAATTCAGACAGGAAAACTATCACTCTGTTAGAGTGGGCAAGATCTTTCACTATCATAATCCAAGAGATATTGGAACTGCCGGCCATGATGATAATTACACTTGGGATCAAACCGTAAATCCATATGGAAGGGATAAAATTGAGGAGTACAAAATCAACACCCTCAAACCTAGGTCCTATGGAGGTACACTGAGTTGGCTAGCTGCACAGGGCAGTGATGAAGAACAAACAGATGGTATTGGAGCCTTAGAAACCATTAAGTTTTTAGACCGCTTTGCTAAGAGTGGTGAGAATTTTTTTCTAGCTTTTGGACTCTACAGACCCCATACCCCTTATGTTGCTCCTAAAAAATATTATGATCTCTATGAAACTAACGAAATGGAAATTTCTGAGAGTTCAGATGACTATTTAAAAACTCTTCCAAAACCTGCAGCCATATCTATTCGCGATAAAAAAGAGCAAAATAATCTTGATAAAGGTTTAGCCAAAACGATCAAGGAAGCCTATTATGCCACAAACAGCTTTGTTGATGCTCAAGTGGGTCGTGTATTAGATAAATTAAAAGCCACAGGCTTAGACAAAAACACCATAGTAGTTTTTACATCGGATCATGGATACCATCTTGGAGAACATGGTCATTGGCAAAAAAGAACCCTTTTTAATAACGCAACTAGAGTCCCGCTGATTTTTGCAGGACCAGGAATTAATAATAATGAAATAATAATGGATGCCCCTGTAGAATTGGTTGATCTTTACCCTACACTTATGGAAATACTTGAAATGGATACTCCTGAATTTGTTTCAGGAAAGAGCTTTGCTCCATTACTTAAAGACTCAAAAGCAAGGGTGAGGAGTAGTGCACTCACCGAACTTGGTGTTAACATTGGGGGGAAATCAAAAGTTCAAGGTTATTCTATAAAAACTGACCGTTACCGGTTGACCCAATGGGGCGAGAATGGTGTTTTAGGCTATGAACTATACGATCATAAATATGATAAGGAGGAACTTCGCAATTTGGCCGACAATATCAATTATAACCAAATTAAAGATTCATTAAGTATTGCAATTAAGCAACGTATATCTGATGCCAGGGCTAAACCAATAGGGTTGGGAAGACAATTTGAAAATGCTAAAGAATGGTTTGAACCTAAAACAATTCACTCAGAACCCAAAAATAATTAATTAGGAGGGTTTGATTAAAGACATCGAGGTATTGCCCTTTTAATTGCTTAAAAGTTGGTCAAAAATTATAAACTGCCGTCTCTTTTTTGATTAATTTAAAAGCGATGGTGATTTGAGATTCTACCGTTTTGATGGAAATACTAAGTGTCTCTGCTATTTCCATATTGGTAAATCCTTCTTTTTTACTGAGAAGAAATATTTCCTTACACTTCTTAGGGAGTTTTTCGATAGCTTTATTGAGGATATTCATCATTTTATCAAACTCATGTTCATTTTCTTCCTCTATGGTTTGGTTGAGGTATTTTATATATTCATCGTGAACCTTAAGTCGAGATCGGTTTTTGTGAAAGGTATTGATGAACTGATTGTAGGTGATTCTGAAGAGGAATCCTTCAATTGAATAATCAGGATTTAATTTTTTTCGATATTCAAATGTTTTTAAAAAAACCTCTTGAACGATGTCTTTTGCGTAAGAATAATCTCCTGATAAACTTACTGCGTAGGCAAATAACTTCCTGCTGTAAAGATTTACTAGTTGAGAATAAGCTTCCTCATCTCCTGCCTTTAGGAGTAATATTAGCTCCTTTTTATTGTTCACTACTATATTAAATACATTAAACTAAGTTAAATATATCTTTTTTTTAGGGGTAAGTCATTTTGAGTATGTATGTATTATATATTATATTTTTAATATGTTCGAAAAACTGATTATAAAATTTATTTCCAATACATCAAACCTTGAAGAATTATCAAGGTTAATGAAGTATCTTGAGGATAAAAGGAACATAGAGATTTTTAAGTCTTACATTAAAATTAATTATTATTCAATCTATATTATGCAAGACATTGACAGGAAGGACATTCTCGGAGTTGTCCAGAGAAGAATATCCAAAGAAAGAAAAGTAAAATTCAGAGAAAAAACTTACTTCAAGATATTTAAGTATGCTGCTTTTTTGACCCTGTTTTTCAGTATGGGATATTATTACAGTACTTTTAAATCCCAACCTGAGTTAGTGCCTATCATTCCTGTGGTAGACGATATTGTCCTAACTACTTCTGATGGAAGAAAGATTATTTTGAATGAAGAGCAAGAGGATGTCTTGATAGAAAGCCGATTGAGCTTGAAAAAAAACCCTGGGCAACTTAATTATAACAAAACTTTTAATAGAAATAGTCAAGTTGAAAAGCCCGTTTTTCATTCACTCAAAGTTCCTTTTGGAAAAAGATATAAAATTGTTCTATCAGATGGAACCTTAGTTCATTTAAACTCAGGATCTACAATCAAATATCCTCTAATTTTTGACAAAATCAAACCTAGGGAAGTTTTCCTTGAGGGGGAAGCTTATTTTGATGTTGCAGAGCGTGAAAAGCAAATTTTTTCGGTTAATACTAAGACTATTAATGTTGAGGTTTATGGTACGAAATTTAATTTTAAAAATTTCCCAGAGGATGATTTTTCTGATGTAGTATTGGTAGAGGGCTCCATTGGGCTATACAGCAATTTCAATCCTAAGATTACTCGATTGAAACCTGGAACCAAAGGCTCATTCAATAAATTTGATTATTCTATCACTAGAAACAAGATTAATACATCTATTTATACTTCTTGGATTAATGGTCAAGTGATATTTAGAAATGAAAGTTTTGAAAATATACTTTTAAAACTGGAGCGCCTTTATAACGTAGAGATCATTAATAACAGTAAAAGGAAATCAAATGAAACTTTTAATGCTAAAATTGATTTAGATCAAGAGTCTATCAATCATGTATTAAGCTATTTCAATAAAATCTATAACATTAAATACAGAACCTTTAATAATAAAATAATTATAAACTAAATATGAATAAAAAAGGGAGGTATTGAAGTACCTCCCCAGTAACCGATTTACTATTAATAAATAAACCGATAATAACTAAGTAAAATTATGAAAAACAAACCAGACGGCACTATTGTTAATTCAATATGTAACCTAAAACTAAAAATGAGACTCTCTTTTATTTTATTTTTTGCCTTTATTTTCTCTGCGTTAGCTAACTCTTTTAGTCAGACAGAAATTTCATTGGACTTAAAAAATGTAAAAATTTTAGATGTTCTCGATGAGATTGAAGTAGAGACTGAATATAGGTTTATCTACAATACTAACATTTTTGATTTTGATCAAGTCATCTCTATTGATGTTAAAAATGAGAAAATATCTCATGTACTTGACCAAATTTTTAATGGTAGCATTATTTACGAAGTAATTGACAAAAGAGTAATTCTGAATAAAAAGATGATAATTTCTTCAACAAATGAAGAGCTTATCGATGAAGAGGAAATTGCTCAACGCTTGATAACAGGTACTGTTAAAGATTCTGATGGAATTCCATTACCTGGAGCAACAATTGTTGAAGAAGGTACTCTTAATGGAACTTCTACTGATTTTGACGGTAATTTTTCAATTACCTTGGAAAATGATGATTCAAAATTATTAATATCTTTTATTGGCTATTTAACTGAATCCTATGAACTTGCTGATTTGAGTAGCATAGATGCTGTGCTTCTACTTGATAATGCATCTCTTGACGAAGTAGTTGTTACTGGTTATGGAACTCAGCAAAAGAAATTGATTACTGGAGCTATAGCAACTATAAGTGCAGATTTGATTGAGAATAGAGGCTTAACTAGTGCTGGATCCGCACTTGCGGGAACAACCGCAGGTGTTTATGTAAGTCAAAATAGTGGCCAAGCAGGGAGAGACAATGTCCAGTTTAAAATTCGTGGTTATGGAACATTAAACAATTCCAATCCTCTGGTTATGATTGATGGTGTTGAGGGAGACTTTAATACATTAAATCCCAACGATATTGAGTCAGTTTCGGTTTTAAAAGATGCTTCTTCCTCTGCTATTTATGGAAACAGGGCTGCAAATGGAGTGATCCTTGTTAAAACTAGAAGAGGTAGAAAAAATCAAGGACTTACAGTAACCTACGATGCTATTTTTAGCACTTCCGAGGCTACAACACTTCCTGATTTGGTCTATAACCCAGTCACACTTGCTGAAAAAGTTGATGAGGCAAATGCAAATTATGGAATTGCTTTACAGTTTCCTCCCAGTGAAATGGCTTTTTTACAATCTGCAGTAAATGCTGGTACCTTAGGTAGAAATACTCAAGATATCTATTTTACTTCTGCGCCCACGACACAACATACTTTAGGGGTTACCGGTGGTTCTGAAAACACAAATTATAGGTTTTCTCTTGGGCTTTTAGATCAAGATGGAGTGATGTTGGGTTCAGACTATAAAAGATATAATGTAAGATTTAATCTAGATTCTGAACTTAACGAAAAGATAAAAATAGGGACTACAGTATCTATGGTTCGTGGTGACACTAACTCAGATCAGTATGACGAAACTGGTATAGGTGGTAATATAAGAGCAATGATGAATTATAATAATATTTTTCAGCCGATTTATAATACCGACGGAACCTATGCGTATGCTGATCCTACGATTACCCACGGAAATTTTACTGGAAATGGAGTTGCAAGTTCTGAGGCGAGAAATTTCAATACTGTAAGAAATAGAGTTTTGGCTAATTCATTTATTGAATATAAGGTTATTGAAGGTCTAAGTTTAAAAGCCACAGGAGCTGTGAATTATATGGGTGAAAGTCATTATAAGTTCGATAAGAAAATACCCCTTTATTCTTGGACCAATGATAATGTAATTTATGCACAACCAAACAGACAATCAATGAGGGCCAACATTGAAGACTTTACCACTACATTCTTTTTGACAGCGAATTATGAAAAGTCATTTGGTGATCATAATTTATCTGTTTTGGCTGGCTATCAAGAGGAAGATAGTAGATTTACTACTTTCAACGCCACTAGGCAAGGCCATTTAAGTGATGCTGTTCAAGTTATTGATGCTGGAGATGCAGGAACCGCAATTAATAGTGGTTCAGAAACTGGTTGGGCTACTCAATCAATCTTTGGAAGAATCAATTATAACTTTAATGAGAAGATTTTATTAGAGTTTGCTGTTAGAAAAGATGGAAGTTCTAGGTTTAGCGAGGGAAATAAATGGGGAGTTTTCCCTTCACTCTCTGCGGGGTACATATTATTTGATGAGAATAACAGCAAAGGGATGATTGATTTCCTAAAATTAAGAGCCTCTTGGGGACAGTTGGGTAATCAGAATATTGGGAATTTTGAGTACGCTAGAAAACTTAGTTTAAACGAGTACTACACTTATGGAGGAGTTGCTAACCCTGGTGTTGGTCAGTCTACACTTGGGAACTCAAACTTGACTTGGGAAACTTCTACCATGACAAATTTTGGTCTAAACTTCAACCTTAAAAATGGAGTATATGGAGAATTTGATATTTATAAAAGAAACACCAAGGATATCTTATACAATGTAGGTGTTAATCCACTCTCTGGTTTCACAACTCAAACCCAAAATGTGGGTGAAGTAGAAAACAATGGTATGGACTTACTTTTAGGCTACAGGGGGAATTTTGGAGAACTTAACTTTAGTGCTTCATTAAATATCTCTAACGTCAAAAATAAACTTGTTGCCATAAATCCTCAAGGAGGGGATCCTTTAGAAAAAGTAGTTCTTAACCCAAACGGTGGAAGTTCCAGAATTTTGAAGGTTGGAGAAGATTTGGGGTCATTCTGGGGATATAAAACGGATGGAATTATTCAAACCGCAGCAGACCTTGGAAATGGAACCCCAGGAAGTCCTACACAAGTAGCTGCAGCAACTGTAGGAGATCTAAAATATGTTGATATAAATAATGATGGTAAAATTAATGCCGATGATAGAACTGTTATAGGTACTGAAAACCCATCTGTAACTTGGGGTATGAATCTCAATTTGGGATATAAAAACTTTGATATGACCGCCATAGTTCAAGCTGTTGGAGGGTGGGATTATCTTGGAACCAGAAGAATGTGGTATCCCATATTCGGTAAAGGAGAAACTATTAATACAATGTGGTTAGATAGCTGGACTCCCTCAAATACCGATGCTTCTATGCCTAAAATATTTGATGGTAACGGTGGTTCTAATCCTCTTGCGCAAGGTGCTAGTGATTTCTGGCTTCATGATAGAAGTTTTGTAAGACTTAAAAACTTACAAATTGGCTATACCGTTTCCTTACCAGATAGTATTCCATTAGACTTTTTAAGGATATATCTCAATGGTACTAATTTGTTTACTATTACAGATATGCCCTTAATAGATCCCGAAGGAATTAATGGTACTTCGGCAGTTGAATTAGTAGGGGAAGGGCAAGAAGACATTGCTAGTGAGGGAACTCTATTTCCAAACTTGAAGACTTTCTCATTTGGATTGTCGGCGAGATTTTAAAAATTTATAAAAAAAATAAAATGAAAAATTTAAATAGATTAGATATAAAGATGAGATTTTTATTACCAACATTATTGGCGACATTTTTTATTGTTTTGTCATGTAGTGAGGATTTACTTGATAAAAGTGATCCCGGGTCAGGAACCATGGAGGGCTTTTTTAATAGTGAGGAGACCCTTTTAATGGGAGTAAGTGGAGTTTATGAGGCCTTATGGCCCTCTGGAGACTGGATGACAGGAGGAGCCGGAGTATGGGGTGATAATTTTGTTTACCATATATATGAAATGGATGATTTAACTGAATATTCATCTGGCGGTGGTCTTGGCGGATATAGTGCAGTAGCTAGAGGCACAGTAAATTCACTTTCTGGTGGTGGAATTAGTGGAAGATGGAACAAGGGTTATGCAGCAATGTCTAGGATTAATAACATGTTGGAGGTTATACCAACTGTTGAAGGAATTAGTTCTCAGGCAAACGCTGCCATTGAGGGGGAATTAAGATTTTTAAGAGCTTGGATTTATTTTGAAATGACCAAGGCCTACGGAGATCTTCCTCTTTTGACTTCAGTTTTATCGGCTGAAGCAATCCAAGAGGTTTCTAGATCACCTGCATCAGAAGTTTATAATCAAATCATTGCTGATTTGGACTGGTGTAAATCAAATCTACCTAATGACTCATATAATGGGGATTTTGGAAGGCCAACGAAAGTTACTGCGATGACACTTCTTGGGAAAGTTTATCTTCAACAAAAAGATTACAGTAATGCTGCATCAAACCTTGAACAAGTTATAGCACTTGAAGGAACAAAAGTAGGTTTACATCCTGATTTTAAGGCAGTTAAAAATGGTGGTGCAGAACAATCTAATGAAATCATTTTTTCACTTCAAGCAACAAATGATAATGAAGGGCACACTGAATATTACTCTGGAGGATTTGGACAAGGTCATACCCAATCATGGGGTGGAGAACATCATGGATGGCATGGTTACAGATTAGGAGAGAATATAATAGACGATTTTTCTGCTTTAGAAGGACAAACTCCAAGCGGACGTTATGATTGGCAGAAAAAAGACCAACGTTTAATAGGTAGTTTTAGACTTCCTGGTGATACATTTAGAGGATCAGTGATTGTTGAGGACGATTTTGTTTTATTTGGCTCCAAAAATTCTGAAGCTCCAGGTGTTGCATTGGCATACATGAGGTTAGGTGTTTTGGATGAGGGCAATGATCAAACTACATGGACTTCTCCTGTTGATTTAAATATTTTAAGGTATGCTGATGTACTTTTAATGTATGCAGAAGCAAAAAATGAGTCTAGTGGCCCGGATGCCTCTGTATACTCTGCTGTAAATAAGATACGACAAAGAGCTGGAATTGGTGATGCTTTAGTTGGGATGTCTCAAACAGATATGAGAGCAGAAATAAGACTTCAAAGAAAACTTGAGTTTATTGGTGAAGCTTCGAGATACTGGGATCTAAAAAGATATGGTACTGATGTAGAGGTCATTAATAGTAATCCAATTGCTGCTCAGCAAGGCGGTAATAACTATAAAGGTGGATATTGGCCAATTCCCCAAGGAGCTGTTGACTCTAGCCCAAACATAGATCAGACAACTGGATATTAAAAATAATTTTTAAATTTGAGCATAGATAAAAATAGGGGAATCTTTCCCCTATTTTTTTTAAATAAAAGATGGTGAGACTCAAACTTTTTTTAGTTGCATTTCTTATAACAAATAGTGTTTTTTCTCAAGAAGTTTTTATTGATGCAACAGCATCCTCAGGAATTGATCATCTCTATGAAGTTTACCAAGGTTTGTTTGGTGGAGGGGTAGCTGTATTTGATTTTGATAATGATGGTTTTGAAGATATTTTCTTAACCGGTGGAAATTCCCAAGATAAACTTTATAAAAATACTGGGAATGGAAAATTTTTGGATGTAACATCAAATTCTGGAATCGCTCGAAAAGATAATGTAATAACTACTGGTGTCTCAACAGCTGATGTAAATAAAGATGGATTTATAGATATTTTAGTAACAACTTTTGCATCTGATCAAATCAAAGGAATTATAACTATTGAAGATGGAAATCCTAAAGGGGTTAATCAAAACATCCTTTACATCAATAACGGGGATGGAACTTTTACAGAAAAAACTGAAATTTACAAACTAACTAAGAAAAATTTTTCTACCTCTGCTTCATTTGGGGATATCAACGCAGATGGTTTTCCAGACCTATTTATTGCCAATTATTTTAAAGATTTTAAAGGAAACCTAGGGAACCTAAACCACTACTTAATCAATGACGACTATGAACCTGAATTTGATGAGTTGTACCTCAATATAGAAGGAAAATATTTTAAAAATATTTCTTCCCTTTTGGTAGACTATGAGCAAGGTTTTGGATTTGGCGGTGTTTTTACTGATGTCGATAATGACAATGATTTAGACCTTTATGTTATCAATGATTTTGGCGAAACAAATCAACCCAATCAGCTATTCATCAATCAGTATCCCAAACTAGAATTTTCAAATAAAAGTGAGGAGATGAAAGTTTTCTTTGGTATGAAAGCAATGGGGGTTGGTTTAGGGGATTATAATAATGATGGATTTCAAGATTATCACGTCACTAATATTTTTGCTGGCCCTTTTATGGTAAATAGAGGCAATAACCAACCTTTTCTTAATTTATCTGCCAATATAGGTACTGGTTTAAATTCAATTCCAGGACTTAACGGCCAACCTAAGATAGTGGTGGGGTGGGCAAGTATCTTTCTTGATTATGATAATGATACGGACCTAGATCTTTTTAATGCAAATGGGTCAATAAATCCACCCGTTGAATTAATTCCAAATACTTTATTTAAAAATAAGGGTAGAGTTTTTGAATTGGATCTACAATCTGGTGTTATGGATTATGGTATAGGGAGAGGCGCTGTATCATTTGATTATGATAATGATGGAGATTTGGATTTATTTCTGGTTAATCAACGCCCCGTTTATGACATGACGTACAAGGGAGGAGTTGTAAAATCCAAATTGTACAAAAACAACTCAATTGATAATAACAATTGGCTTAAAGTAAAATTAAAAGGAAAACTAGCCACTACAAGAGGATTAGGGGCTAGAGTTACATTGTTTTTGCCTGAATTACAAATGATCAGAGAGGTAGATGGGGGATCCAGTCATGCTTCTCAAAACAGTTCAATAATTCATTTTGGATTGGGACAAAACCAAAAAATAGATTCACTTAGAGTTACTTGGCCAGGTGGAAAGACACAGTCTATAAAAAACCTAAATGCTAATGTACTAATCCAAATTGAGGAGGCGCTCACTGAACAAACCTCCCTTTTTCAAAAACTAATTAATTATTTTAATAATTACTAACAAAATGAGAAGTTCAACATTAATACTTTTAATTTTTACGATTGTGGGTTGCAATAACAAACCCAATCAAATTGTTTACAGGTCTCAAAATAAAATTATCCCTACTCCAAAAGAGATTGAATACCTATCAATTGAAAATTCTTTAAAGCTTCCAAAGTACATAAAAGTGTATTGCTCGGATGAGAGTTTAAAACCCATTGCGAACATTTTTATGGAACAACTCAATGTGTTGGGTCTAGAGAATAAGCTATCAATTGAGGAGACGACCAATGCTACTATATCAATTATCCTTGATGACACACTCAAAACAGAAGAGCATCAGATTAGTATTGATCAAAGCGTCATTCTTAGTGGAGGATCATACAAGGCGATTTCGTCTGCCATGATCTCACTTTTACATCTACTTGAAAAAAAAGGAAATGATATTATCTTTCCTTTGGTTGAAATTAAAGATTATCCTGACGCCACATTTCGTGGATTGATGATAGACGTAGCTCGTCGATGGCACTCAATAAATACATTAAAAAAACTTGTTGATATGTCAGCTTTTTACAAGTTGAATTATATGCAATTACATTTGACTGATGATC
>CAJWLL010000035.1 GCA_913043275.1 uncultured Flavobacteriaceae bacterium
ACCCAGGACCCTCTCCTTAAAAGGGAGATGCTCTACCAACTGAGCTACCAGGTCGAAAAAGTGTGACTTGGCTGGGGCTCGAACCCAGGACCCTCTCCTTAAAAGGGAGATGCTCTGCCAACTGAGCTACCAAGTCTTTTGAGGCATCAAATATAATATCAATTATTTACTTTTCAAGTTCAATTGTTATAATTTTGAGGAACGATATATTCCTTTTAAAAATGGTGAAATCTCTTGTCTTATTGGGTTACATGGGCTCTGGTAAATCTGCTTTGGGAAAACGCCTTGCAAAACTAAAATCCCTTCCATTTATTGACCTTGATGACTATATTGAGTCCCAGGAAAAAAGCACAATTTCTAAGATATTTGACAAACAGGGAGAATTGTATTTTCGTAAAAAAGAACGCTTTTATCTGGAAAAATTATTTTCCAATTACCCTCGGGCTATTATTTCATTAGGAGGAGGAACTCCATGCTACTTTGATAATATAGACTATCTAGTTCAAAAAAAAGACATTCTCACCCTATATTTAAAATCATCTGCCCAGACACTGGCCGCTAGATTGTTCGAACATAAAAGGCATCGACCAATGATCACCCACCTTGATAAACCAGAGGAGTTAAAAAAATTTATAGCCAAACATCTTTTTGAAAGAGTGCCTTTCTATATTAAAGCTGAATACCATATTACAACTGATGATAAATCTGTCGATGATCTGGCCGATCAAATTGAAAAGCTACTCCCTTAAATAGACGCCCTCATTATCACCGAACTCAACAACGACATGTTCTTTGATCGAAGTTGAAAGTGAGATTCCTTTGTAATCCGCTTTGATAGGGAAGTTTTTGTGATTCCTATTTACCAAGACAGCAGTTTGAAGTTTTTTTAATTTAATACTTAAAAAATGGGTTACGGCATAAATCAATGTACTGCCTGTATTCAGAACATCGTCAACCACCACAACAGAATTTTTTTCGCAAACCTCTAATTTCTTGGATAAGACAATTGAATTGATGGGGCTTTTTTTGTCCAAACTTATTTCCATAAAAATCACCTCTATACCACTGATCCTCTCCAATTCCTCACTAATTCTCTTTGCCAGAATCACCCCATTGTGAGAGATTCCCGCCAAAATTAATTGTCTATCCTCAAAATGAGTTTCATAGATTTGGTAAGCAATTCTTATTACTGTCTTCCGGATGTCATTAGCATCCATTATTTTATTTTTCTTTTCTGACATTAGTAATGTTATAACAGATTAAACTTTTGAAATATAGGAATAGATTTTAACTAAATTTTTTTTTTAAAAATGAAGGTTTTTGGTTCAATATAGAATCAATAGTACCAAATCATAAATTTTAACTAAACAATGATATAATCATGAATCTTCAAAATAGTCATCCATTTCCCTTCGGTCTTTTTTTGTAGGCCTTCCGCTTCCCTTTTCTCTTTCTGGAGATCTGGAGAGTGATTGGAAATTTACATGATCAAATGAATCTTCAGACGTAGTTTTTTGTCGATATATGTCTACGAGTTTTGCACCAAGCCTGCTTTTAGGAAAGTCTATAACAATCAATTTATGCCAAATCTGGTTTTTCCTCAACTTGATATTGTCTCCGATAAGAACTTCTCTGGAAGGTTTTACCAATTTATCTCCAATTCGGACATGACCTTGTTTGCATGCTAAACTAGCTTGATTCCTTGATTTATAATAGCGGAGATACCAAAGGTATTGATCAATTCGCATTGTTAAACTTACAAAAAATCAATTACAAAAATAAAGTAAAATTGTATCTTGCAAACCAATTTTTTTCGATGAAGTTTCCAATTTGCACCTTTTGTGTTTTACTTTCATTAAGCTTTATTCTTAGTTGCAAGAAGGATGATGGTCCGGAGCCTATTAGGGATCTTGAAGTTCAAACTCCGCAAGATGATAAAGCATTGGTGAGTTACCTTCAATCGCATTTCTATAACTATGAAGATTTTGAAAGTGATCCAGGTAATCACAGAATTAAAATAACAATTGATACTATCGCCAATGAAAATGCTGACAAAACAGCACTTTGGGATCAAGTAAAGACCAAAACGATTGAAGTGAATGATAAAAATGATAATAAAATCCCTAATAACATGTATTTTTTGACTGTAAAAGAGGGAGTAGGAGATAAACCAGCTCGCGTGGATTCTACTTTTGTGACTTACAATGGGACATTGTTAAACGGAAATGTTTTTGATCGGAGAGAATTACCGCTTTGGTTTGATTTGACAGATGTTATTCGTGGATTTAGAGAATTTTTACCAGAATTAAGAGCTGGAAACCATACATTGAATAATGATGGAACATACGAATTTGATAAGTATGGAAAAGGTGTATTTTTTATTCCTTCTGCTTTGGGATATTATGCTCAAGACCTTTTGACCATTCCCAAATACTCTCCACTGGTTTTTTCGGTCTCTCTTCATAAAGTTAACCCTGCTGACCATGACAACGATGGCATTTTATCTATTGACGAGGATCCTGACGGTGATGGTAATCCATTCAATGATGATACAGATATGGACAGGATTCCCAATTATCGAGATGCTGACGATGATGGAGACGGGATCCTTACAATAAAAGAATACGACCGAGATGGAGACGGTTATCCAGACGATGAAGATAATGATGGAGTTCCTAACTACCTTGATCAAGACTCAAATTAATATTGTTCTGCATCACAAAAACAAACAAACTCCCAATCATTTTTTAATTTAAACTTTAAGGTGTACTTCGATTGTATTAAAAACCTCCTTTCTTTCCACTAGACCAAGACTTAAACTCAATACTAAGATATATATCGTCTTCAATTAGATGCACTACAAATTTTTTTCCAATACTAAATTGGGGTTTAGATATTGACCTAAAAGTATTAAATGATAATGAGTCAATTTGATCTAATGTTCCAATTGCCCATTCAGATCCTAAAGGACTTTTATATTTGTCGTAGCTAGTTTCTTTTGCAATGTTTAAAATTTGCCCACCATCGTTTTTTCTTGTAATCCACACATTTTTTGTCAGACGATCCTGATTTATCTCATTATTTGGATCAGAACCGTCCTTTTTTTGAAATGTTTTAATAGGTCCATTCCATATAATTGAGGTATTACTTTTACTTCTATTTTCTTCTTTTGAGCATCCAAAATAATTTCATATACGATTATCAAATTCGATATTGAACAAAAACTATATCTCATGATCTATTTAATTTTGAAAGAGAAACCTAATGTGAACTGGTTGGGTTGGGTTTTAATTTGACCACCTATTGGAACTCCTGCCAGAGACAAAAGCATGCTTTCCATTTTCGTAAGACCTTTGTCATATCGCAAATCTATTCCAAAGGACCCAAACTTTAAACGGGTACCGATGTGCAACCCAAACCTCGTTTTATTTTTGACTTCCTTGAACTTTAATTCATTGCTATTTTGTAAGAGACTATAAAATGCAGTAGGTCCTAAAAAAAACTCAATGGTCCCAATAGGCTAAAACCAAGAGATAAGGGAAGTTCAATTCTTGAAGTATCAATCATGTTTTTTTCAAATTTGCCACTGACTTTGGTATATTGAAATTCGGGCCTCAAATAAAAGGTTATAAAATCAACTTCTACATAAACTCCAAAATGACAGCCCGTTTTACCTTCTAAAGGCCCCTCTTTTTAAAGCTGATCTGCAACTAATGTTATATCTCCAGAGGAATCGAAGTTAACACCTCCTTTGAGACCATACTTTAATTGGGAGAATGAAAGCTGAGAGTTAAATACCAAAATAAATAAAATGGGGTGAAATTTCATACCTAATTTAATGAAATTATTTTCTATCAATTACCTTTTTGCAAGCTATTATAATGGCATTTTTATTCAAACTGTACTTTTCCATCAATTGGGCTGGAGTTCCCGATTCACCAAAGGTGTCTTTGGTGGCAACGAATTCCTGAGGAGTGGGTATCTCCATGGCCAGTATTGCGGAAATACTTTCCCCTAAACCTCCCAAATAATTGTGTTCTTCGGCAGATACAATACAGCCTGTTTTTTGAACCGAAGAGACAAGCAGTTCGGTGTCGAGTGGTTTAATAGTGTGTATGTTGATTACTTCAGCATAGATGCCTTCGGATTCTAGCACTTCTGCAGCCTGTAAAGCTTCCCAAACCAAATGACCAGTTGCAGCAATGGTTATGTCAGTACCGGGGTTAAGGACGATCCCTTTACCTATCTCGAAAGGGATATTATCGGTGATAAAATTGGCGACTTTGGGGCGTCCAAAACGAAGGTAAACAGGACCTTGGTAATCTGCAATGGCGATGGTTGCCGCTTTGGTCTGATTGAAATCACAAGGATTGATTACAGTCATTCCAGGCAACATTTTCATCAGGCCGATATCTTCCAAAATCTGGTGTGTAGCACCATCTTCTCCAAGTGTTATTCCCGCATGCGAGGCACATATTTTTACATTTTTTCCTGAATAGGCAATGGATTGCCTAATTTGATCGTAAACCCTTCCAGTAGAAAAGTTGGCAAATGTACCTGTAAAAGGTATTTTGCCTCCAATGGTCAAACCTGCAGCAATACCCATCATGTTAGCTTCGGCAACTCCTATTTGAAAAAACCGTTCCGGATTTTCGTCGATAAATTCTTGTATTTTAAGTGACCCTATCAGGTCAGCACAAAGGACAACTACCTCGGGATTAGTTCTCCCTAGCTCAGCCAAACCTGCACCAAAACCCGAGCGAGTATCTGCCTTACCTTGATCCGTATATTTTTTCATTAATTTTTGTTGTTCCTGAATTAATAATCCCCTAATGTCTCCGGGTTTTGAGATAATGCAACTTCCAATAGTTCATCATTGGGAGCCTTTCCATGCCAAGCGTGGGTGTGCATCATATAATCTACACCATTACCCATTTCTGTGTGCATGATGATGACTAGAGGTTTGCCTTTTCCTGTTTTAGATTGCGCTAATTTTAATGTCTCTATGATATATTTAAGGTTATTTCCTTCTTTAAGTATTAAGACTTCCCAGCCGAATGCTGCAAATTTTTTAGAAATGTCCCCCATAGGCAAAACATCTTCTGTCGCTCCGTCGATCTGTTTTCCGTTGAGATCAACTGTTGCAATTAAATTATCTACTTTTCTTCCTGCCGCATACATGATTGCCTCCCAATTTTGACCCTCTTGTAATTCACCATCCCCCATAAGTGTAAAAACGATTTTATCGTCATTGTTTAATTTTTTGGCAATTGCTGCCCCAATAGCAACTGACAAGCCTTGGCCCAAAGATCCTGAGGCAACTCTTATACCGGGAAGCCCCTCGTGGGTGGTGGGGTGCCCTTGTAATCTGGAATCAATCAAACGGAAAGTTTGAAGCTCCTCAACAGGGAAATAGCCTTTGCGTGCCAAAACACTGTAAAAAACTGGAGAGATGTGTCCATTTGAAAGAAAAAACAAATCTTCGTTGGCCCCATTCATATCAAAATCGTCTTTGAGTTCCATTACTTCGTAATAGAGCGCAATAAAAAACTCTGTACACCCAAGTGATCCCCCAGGATGCCCTGAATTCACATTGTGAACCATTCGTAAAATGTCTCTACGGACTTGAGAAATGAGTTTCCCCAAAAAATTAAAGTCTGGCATTGTGATAAATTTTTCAAGGTAAAAGTAAGCTTTCAACCTTTAGCCACAAAGTAGTCAGAATCATTTTGTTTAAAAATAATTATTTTGGAGGTTTTAGATCGCAGATGAAGCAGAATCATTTCCCAGTATCTTATATTTGCAGCTACTTTTAGGCATGAAATTCAATTTAATTCAAACAGATCCTTCCTCATCAGCTAGAGCTGCCACTTTATCTACCGAACACGGAAATATTGAAACACCTATTTTTATGCCGGTGGGTACAGCTGCTAACGTAAAGGGAGTACATCAAAGGGAATTGAGGCAGGACATCAAACCAGATATAATCTTGGGGAATACTTATCACCTTTACCTCAGACCTGGTATAGAGATTCTTCAGCAAGCAGGGGGGATACACCAATTTATGAATTGGAAATCTCCAATACTGACTGATTCCGGCGGCTATCAGGTCTATTCACTATCTGACAACAGGAAAATAAAAGAAGAAGGGGTTACTTTTAAATCACATATAGACGGTTCCAAACATTTTTTTTCTCCAGAGAAGGCAATAGACGTTCAACGAAAAATTGGAGGAGATATCATCATGGCATTTGACGAATGTACCCCATATCCCTGTAACTACTCTTATGCAAAAGATTCAATGCAAATGACCCACAGATGGTTGGATCGATGCCTTGAACATCACAAAAAAACCTCTTTTGAATACAATTACCGTCAGTTTCTATTTCCCATTGTCCAAGGCAGTGTTTACAAAGATTTAAGGCAGGAATCGGCAGACTATATAGCTGCCAAGGATGCCCCGGGCAATGCTATTGGAGGCTTATCGGTAGGCGAACCCTCTCCAGAAATGTATGCTATGATCGAGGTGGTATGCGAACGTTTGCCGGAGGATAAACCAAGATATTTAATGGGGGTAGGGACGCCCATCAATATATTGGAAAATATAGCTTTAGGCATTGATATGTTTGATTGTGTTATGCCGACAAGAAATGCCAGAAATGGGATGTTATTCACTGCAAATGGTACACTTAATATCAAAAACAAAAAATGGAAAAATGATTTTTCACCTATCGATACTGCAAACTATTGTTATGTAGATACAGATTATTCAAAAGCTTATTTACGGCACTTATTTACAGTGAATGAAATATTGGGTAAGCAGATAGCTACCCTCCACAATCTTAGTTTTTACATTTGGTTGGTAAGGGAATCCAGAAAGCATATCTTAGCTGGCGATTTTATTTACTGGAAAAACTTAATGTGTAGTCAAATGGACAATCGATTGTAGTATGAAAATTATCGACTGGTATATCATCAAAAAATACCTATCTACCTTTGTGGTAATGATCTTACTTTTTATACCGATTGGGATCATGGTTGACATTGCAGAAAAGATCGATAAGTTTAAGGAAAATGAAGTCCCTAGTCAAGCGATTATAAATTATTACTTGGATTTTACTTGGTACTTTGGTAATCTGCTCTTTCCCATATTTCTTTTTTTGGCTGTAATATGGTTCACCTCAAAACTAGCCAATAATACTGAAATTATAGCCCTTTTGAGCTCGGGTATTTCTTTTTATCGGTTTTTAAGACCTTATCTTATCTCGGCAGGAATTATAGCCCTTTTTGCTTTTTTTACTGGAATGTTTATCGTTCCCAGATCCAATTCTAGCTTCAATGCGTTTAATTACAAATACATTGATAAAAAAAGTGAACGTCAAACCAAAAATCTCTTTAAACAAATCAATCCGAAAGAGTACATTTTTGTTAGCAGTTATGATCCTATACGCCAAAATGCAAATAATTTCACTCTGGAGCATTTTGAAGAGAATTTGATGACTTTTAAGATTCAAGCTAACAGTATTCGATGGGTACAGAGAGACAGTGTTTTCAGGCTTTCTGCTTATGTTAAAAGATCCTTCTTGGGGGATCGAGAAACATATGAAAGAAAAAGTCGATTGGATACGCTTTTTGATTTTAAAATTGATGACTTGGCTCCCGTTAATTACAAAGCAGAAACTCTTACTTTTTCTCCTCTCAATGATTTCATAAAAAAAGAACGAGATGGTGGTTCTGTCAGGATTAATAGTCACTTATTGGTTAGACACAAGAGATGGAGCTTGCCTTTTTCGGTTTTTGTCTTGACTCTGATAGGTGTCTCGGTATCCTCTTTTAAAAGAAGAGGAGGGATGGGAGTTAACTTGGCCTTTGGCATCTCTTTGGGATTTCTTTTTATCTTTTTTGATAAAGTTTTTTCAGTCTTAGTCAACAAGTCGAATTTTTCTCCTTTTCTAGGTGCTTGGCTTCCCATTTTACTCTTTAGTGTTCTGGGCATATTATTGCTTAGAAGAGCTATAAGGTAAGAGGTCAACTAAAACCTAAATTTTTATAACTGATCCACTAATATTTTTAATTTTGTAACTAGAGATACGTTTTAATGGAATATTTAGATTTCGAGTTTCCTATAAAAGAACTTCAAGAACAAATTGCCAAATGTCAAGCCATAGGTGACGAGAGTAGTGTTGATGTTACTGAAACTTGTAAAAAACTGACAGAAAAACTGGATGATACCAAGAAAAAAATATATGGCAACCTTTCAGCATGGCAGCGAGTACAGATGTCCCGTCATCCTTCTCGACCCTATGCCTTAGATTACATTAATGCTCTTTGTGGTAATAGCTTTTTAGAGTTGCATGGAGACAGAAACTTTGCAGACGACAAGGCCATGGTGGGTGGATTTGGAAAAATTGACAATCAGACTTTTATGTTTATTGGAACACAAAAAGGATACAATACCAAAACAAGACAATACCGAAACTTTGGGATGGCCAAACCTGAGGGCTACCGCAAGGCACTCCGATTGATGAAGGCGGCCGAAAAATTTGGAATTCCCATCATCTCCTTTATCGATACTCCCGGAGCTTATCCCGGTTTGGGTGCTGAGGAGCGGGGTCAAGGTCAAGCCATCGCCAACAATATTTTTCAGATGCTCTCCATCAAAACACCCATTATTGTCACCATAATAGGTGAGGGTGCTTCTGGGGGAGCTTTAGGGATCGGCGTTGGAGATATGATTTATATGTTGGAAAATACTTGGTACTCTGTAATTTCTCCGGAATCTTGTTCCTCTATCCTTTGGAGAAGCTGGGAATACAAAGAAAGCGCAGCTGAGGCTTTAAAGTTAACGGCAGATGACATGTTAAAATCTAATTTGATTGATAAAATCATAGAAGAACCCCTAGGTGGTGCTCAATATGACCGAAATAAGGTGTTTCAAACAGTCAAAAAACAAATTATTGATGCTTTTAGAGCACTTGACAAAATTGACAGTAATCAACTGATAAAAACAAGAAGGTTGAAATTTTCGAATATGGGGACTTTCCTTGGCTAGGACTCACTCACTTTTGGTCTTATTAACAAGTTTTTTTTTTTATCAACAACCAATTTGTTTACCCATGTAAGATAAATGCTGTATTTATTTGAATACTATACCAAGTAAACCCTTTACATTAGTAGACATGGAAAAAAGCAAACCAATTCAAGTCAATAAACAATCTTCAGGAACAGTAATAACTCTTCAGCAAGGAAAACTACCCCCTCAAGCCATCGAACTTGAAGAGGCTGTTTTAGGCGCTATGCTTATCGATAAAAAAGGAGTAGACGAGGTCATCGATCTACTAGAGCCTGAAGCTTTTTACAAATCAGCTCATCAAAACATTTTCAATTCAATTTTTAATTTATTTCAGAACTCTCAACCTATAGACTTATTAACGGTCTCTGCAGATTTGAGAAAAAAAGGAAAGTTGGAAAGTATTGGAGGGGATTATTATTTGGTTCAACTCACTCAGAAAGTTGCTTCTTCTGCTCATATCGAATTTCATGCACGAATTATTTTACAGAAATTCATTCAAAGAAGTTTGATCAGAATTTCTAACGAAATAATTGAATCTTCGTACAAGGAGTCCATAGATGTTTTTGATCTTTTGGATGAGGCGGAATCCAAGCTGTATGATGTGGCACAGGGAAATATAAAGAAATCATCTGACACCGCTCAAAACTTGGTTAAGTTGGCGAAGGAAAAAATCGAAGAAATTGCTAATAAGGAAGGATTGAGTGGTGTGACTACAGGTTTCGAAAAGCTGGATATTCTGACATCTGGATGGCAGTCAAGTGATTTGATTATAATTGCTGCTCGACCGGGCATGGGTAAAACCGCGCTTACGCTTTCCATGGCTCGAAACATTGCAGTTACCAAGCAAACTCCTGTTGCTTTTTTCTCCCTAGAAATGTCTTCCGTTCAGCTGATTACCCGATTAATTTCTTCCGAAACAGGCCTTTCTTCTGAGAAACTGAGGACTGGAAAATTAGCTGATCACGAGTGGAAACAACTCAACGTAAAGGTTGGAGATTTGGAAAAAGCCCCCTTATTTATAGACGACACCCCTGCACTTTCTATTTTCGATCTTCGTGCAAAAGCCAGAAGATTATCATCACAACATGACATTAAGCTTATCATTGTAGATTACTTGCAGTTGATGACTGCTGGTGCCAGTAGTAAGGCAGGTAATCGGGAACAGGAAATCTCTACCATTTCTAGAAATTTGAAGTCATTGGCTAAAGAATTGGACATTCCTGTAATTGCTCTTTCTCAGCTCTCTAGAGCTGTAGAAACTAGAGGAGGTACAAAGCGACCTCAACTTTCTGACCTTAGGGAATCTGGAGCGATTGAACAAGATGCCGATATCGTTTCTTTTATCTACCGACCAGAGTATTATGGTATTGACGAGTGGGACGATGAGGAACGCACTTCATCTGTTGGTCAAGCTGAGTTTATTGTGGCCAAACATCGAAATGGAGGACTGGACAATATTCGTATGAAATTTATTGGGCATTTGGGTAAATTTGAAGATTTACAATCTAACATTTTTCCCAACGAATTCCAGTCCAAAATGAATAAAAACGATTCCAGTAATTCTACTATTGAAGGTTTGATTGGGCCAGACGATGCTTTCGACCTTCCCCCAGAAGAAAGTGATGATATCCCATTCTAGAGTCTGATTGCTTTTGCCTTAAGATTTAATTTTAAGTCATCGATACTCCTAAACTGAATAGTTTGGATGCCCATGTCTGCCGCTCCCTCTATGTTTCTGAGATTGTCATCAATAAACAGAGTTTCTTTAGCCTTAAAACCAAAACGATCCAATGACAATTGGTAGATCTCATGGAATGGTTTGCGCATTTTTTCAGAACCCGAAACCACAATGCCTTCAAAGCGGTGAAGAAACTCAAATCGCTCCAAGGCAATAGGAAAGGTCTCTTCACTCCAGTTGGACAAAGCTGCTACCCTATAATCGGTATTTTTTAACAGTTGATTTAGGATTTCAACTGTTTCTGCAATTGGTTCTCCCAGCATTTCCTCCCAACGTCCGTAATACATTCTAATCCAATCCTCGTATTGGGGAAACATTCTCACCCGCTCCTCTGTGGCCTGTTCAATGGGATAGCCCGCATCCTGGTTTTCATTCCAATCCATGGTGCAGATTTCTTCAAAAAACCATTGCATTTTTTTTCGATCACCTTCAAATACTTTCAAATAGAGATATTCAGGATTCCAATCAATGAGCACCCCACCTAAATCAAAAATGATGTTTTTAATCTCACTCATAATTTTTTAATTAAGTTTCTTTTTGTCCCATTAACATCAGATAACTCTTGAGAAAATCATCTATACCTCCATTCATAACATTGTCCACATCATTGGTTTCGGTCTGGGTCCGGACGTCTTTTACCAGTTTGTATGGATGCATGACATAGTTTCTTATCTGGGATCCCCATTCAATTTTCTTTTTGGAGGCTTCAATTTCATTTCGGGCCGATAATCTTTTTTGCAATTCGATTTCATAAAGCTGTGACTTTAATAATTGCATGGCTTTATTTTTGTTTTCCAATTGCGATCGGGTCTCTGAATTTTCAATGATGATGCCCGTAGGATGGTGTCTCAATCGAACTGCAGTCTCAACCTTGTTTACGTTCTGTCCTCCGGCACCACTGGAACGCATGGTTTCCCATGTAAACTCAGAGGGATTGACTACGACTTCTATGGTGTTATCCACCAAAGGATAAATGTATACCGAAGCAAAAGAAGTATGCCTTTTTGCATTACTATCAAAAGGAGAGATTCGAACCAGCCTATGAACTCCGTTTTCTCCTTTAAGCCACCCAAAAGCAAATTCTCCGTTGAATTCTAAGGTTACGGTTTTTATTCCCACTATATCTCCACCTTGGTGGTTGAGCTCCCTAACCTTGATATTGTTTTTTTCGGCCCACATCAAATACATCCGCATCAGCATTTCGGCCCAATCACAACTTTCTGTTCCTCCCGCTCCTGCAGTAATCTGAATGACTGCACTTAGGTCGTCTCCTTCGTCGGATAACATGTTTAGGAATTCAATTTCTTCTAGTAGACTCAGGGTATGAAGGTAGTGGTCCTCTAGCTCTGTATCTGAAATTTCACCTACTTTTTGAAACTCCAACAAAACCTTAAGGTCTTCTTGTTTTTGTCTAACAACTTCATAGTCCTCTACCCATTTTTTTAGGTTTCTAATTTCGCGCATTAGTTTTTCCGCATGCTGTGCGTTATCCCAAAAACTTGGAGCCAGTGTTTTTTCCTCCAGATTAGTGATTTCTGTTTTTTTGGCATCAATGTCAAAGATACCTCCTTAAGGCAACCAGGCGATCATAAAGTTCTTTTTCCTTTTCTGAAGAAATCATTTTATACTTTTTTGAATTAATTTTTTACAAATTTAATTTTAAATTTCAAACTCAAAACATAATTTATAATTAAGTCAAAGCAAAAAAAAGCGACTTAATATAAAATTAGTAAACTTTACCCTCAGATTTTTTTTGCACTCATTTCTCAATTACTTTTACCTTTTGATGTAATTATAACTATAAAAAAGCATGTCCAGTTTCAATATAAGCCCTCCAGTAGCTGATCTAGTTCCTTATCAACTCAAGATCCATGACCATATTCGTATTGATCCTTATTATTGGCTTAACGAAAGGGACAATCCTAAGGTCTTGGATTACCTTGATCGTGAAAACGATTACTATCAAAAAATGACCGCCCACACCCAGACGCTACAACAGGAACTTTATAAAGAAATGCGGGCACGGATGAAAGAGGAAGATAGCTCTGTTCCATATTTTTACAATGGCTACTGGTACATTACCCGCTACGAGGAGGGAAAAGACTATCCAATTTACATTCGAAAAAAAGAAGTGCTGACTGCCCCAGAGGAGATATTGTTCGATTGTAATGTCATGGCTCAAGGTTTGGATTATTTTCAACTGGTTGGAATTTCAGTAAGTCCGGACAACACTAAAGCCGCCTTTGGCATTGACAATGTCTCGCGAAGGCAGTATACCATCAAAGTTAAAGACCTAATAAGTGGTGAAATATTAAAAAACTCCATAAATAACACCACGGGAGGTAGTGTTTGGGCAGCCGATAATGCATCACTTTTTTACAATAAAAAAGATGAACAAACCTTGCGTTCAGATTCGGTTTATAAACATCATTTAAATTTCCCTGAGCAAGAAGATCAATTGGTATATGAAGAAGCTGACGAAACCTTCACTGTAAATGTTAGTACTTCTAAATCCAGAGAATATATTTTTATATCCTCTCACAACACAACCACTAGCGAGTATCGTTTTATAAAATCCGATCAACCTGAGACAGCTTTTATGGTGATTCATCCACGAACCACTGGTTTGGAGTATGATGTTGCACACTTTGGTAATCATTTTTACCTTCTCACCAACCTCAACCAAGCCATAAATTTTCAGATTATGAGAACTGCTGTTGAACAGACCAATTCTAAGTTCTGGGAGCCTTTGTTGCCACACCGCGATGATGTTTTGATAGAGGATATAGAATTGTTTGACCAGTATTGGGTGGTTAACGAAAGAGAAAACGGCCTTTCAAGACTGAGGATCATGAGTTGGGACAATTCAGCAGACTATTACCTTCCCATTGAAGAAGAAACCTATTCGCTTTTCATTTCGTTTAACCCCGATTTTAAGTCAACTCAATTGCGGTATGTTTTTAATTCTTTGACCACCCCCACTTCAGTGATAGAATTTGACATGGCTTCCCAAGAAGGGACCATTTTAAAAACCCAAGAGGTACTGGGGGGTGATTTTGATCCTAGTCATTATATTTCAAAAAGATTGTGGGCTGATGCCAGGGACGGCTCCAAAATTCCAATATCACTAATCCATCATAAGGACACCCAATTGTCGCAATCTACTCCGATCTTACAATACGCCTACGGCTCCTATGGTCATACTATTGACCCCTCGTTTTCCTCTAATCGTTTAAGCTTGTTGGATCGGGGTTTTGTTTATGCTATCTCACATATAAGGGGAGGAGAGTATTTGGGCAGAAATTGGTATGAAAATGGCAAACTATTGAAGAAAAAAAATACGTTTTACGATTTTATAGATTGTTCTAAATTTTTAATCAATAAAAAATATACTTCTCCCGATCACCTCTATGCCAGTGGAGCCTCTGCCGGAGGTTTGTTAATGGGCGTAATCATCAATCTATCTCCTGGCTTATACAATGGGGTGGTCGCTGATGTTCCTTTTGTAGACCTGGTCACTACTATGTTGGACGAGACCATTCCTCTGACCACTTCTGAGTATGATGAATGGGGAAACCCCAATGAGAAAGAAGATTATTGCTATATGTTATCTTATTCTCCCTACGACCAAATAAAGGTTCAAGATTACCCGAACCTCTTTGTGACTTCCGGCTTTCATGATTCTCAAGTACAGTATTTTGAGCCTACCAAATGGGTAGCTCGACTGAGGGCCACAAAAACAGACCAAAATCTACTCTTTTTAGATACTAACATGAAATCCGGACACAGTGGGGTTTCGAGACGTTTTGATAGCCTAAAGGAATTAGCTAAAAAATTTGCTTTTTTAATTGATTTAGAAGAAAAATAGTCTTTAAAAAAAAGTATTATTTTTACATCGGTAAAGATGAAAAAAAATAAATCCAACAAATGTATGGATGTTGAAGAAAATGTACTTTCCTTAATCGGAAGTACTCCCTTAATTCGATTAGAAAAAGTAGTTAAAGGATTTGCCGGAAATTTTTTCACCAAATTTGAGGCTTTCAATCCTGGGCACTCCAATAAAGACAGAATTGCACTCCATATTATCGAAGAGGCAGAAAAAAAAGGGATTCTTAATCCCGGTGACACCATTATTGAGACGACTTCTGGAAACACCGGTTTTAGCTTAGCAATGGTCTCCTTGATTAGGGGTTACGAGTGTATTTTGGCTGTAAGTTCGAAGTGTTCGAAAGATAAAATTAATATGTTGCATGCAATGGGTGCTAAAGTATACGTCTGCCCCGCCAATGTCTCGGCAGAAGATTCTAGATCCTACTATCAAGTAGCCAAGACCTTGCACAATGAAACCAAAGATTCTATCTATATTAACCAATATTTTAACAACTTAAACATTGAGGCTCATTACAAAAACACTGGCCCAGAAATTTGGGAACAAACCGATGGTAAAATCACTCATTTGGTGGCATGTTCAGGAACAGGAGGAACGATTTCTGGTTGTGCCAAATATCTAAAAGAACAGAACTCCAATATTCAAATTATCGGTGTAGATGCTTACGGATCTGTTCTCAAAAAATATCATGAGACCAATGAGCTTGACACCAACGAAATTTATCCTTACCGCATAGAAGGACTTGGTAAAAACCTCATCCCAAGTGCAACTGACTTTGACATCATAGACACCTTCATCAAGGTTACAGATGAGGATAGTGCTCATATGGCTCGCGAGGTAACCCGAAAAGAAGGCCTTTTTGTGGGCTTAACAGCTAACGTGATGGTTAGAGCAG
>CAJWLL010000036.1 GCA_913043275.1 uncultured Flavobacteriaceae bacterium
CAGACTGTGATGAGGATGGAGTCTTTGATGAGAAAGATGCTGAAAACTGTAATCCATATAACGACAGTGACGGTGATGGATTTGCAAATATTGATGAAATCAGTTGTGGGGTTGATCCAAGTAATCCAGCCAGCCAGTGTGAAGACTTTGCATCAATTGGTCTTACAATAACAGACTTTTTCTCACCTAATGGAGACGGAATAAACGACCAGTGGGCAGATGAATCATTTAATAGATACCCTGACAATGAAGTCTGGATTTATTCTAGATCAGGTCAATTGATCTTTAATCAGGCAAATTACCAAAATAATTGGACAGGACAATTCAATAATGAAGATCTACCTGAAGGGAGTTATTATTATTTAATCGATTTTAATAGGAATGGTAATCCTGATTATCAAGGTATTATCTATTTAGCTAGATAATAAATGATTTTACGTTTTCTGTTTTATTTATTCCCTATAATACTACTTGGGCAACAAGATGGATACTTATCCCTTTACAATTTCAATATGAATTTAATTAATCCTGCTTATGCTGGATCTGAAGGAAGTCATGTCTTTTCACTTACATCTCGAAATCAATGGAATACCATTAAAGACAGTCCAAAAACAACTGGACTCTCATATTCAATTTCGAGAAGCAATAACGTGGGACTTGGAATCTCCGTCATTTCTGACAAGATTTTTATAGAAAATCAAACTATGTTAACCATTGATTTTTCTTACAAACTCACTTTAAGTAACGATGGTGCTATATTTTTAGGGATAAAAGGAGGTGGAAATTCATACAGTGCTGACCCAACACCTCTAATTGGTTTTTCTGGAATTCCTGATCCAGCACAAAAGTCTTTGAGTAGATTTAACCCCAATATGGGTGTAGGTTTTTTGTTTAAAATGGGTGGAGTTTGGTTGTCCGGTTCAATGCCTAGGTTATTCAACACAAAAAGGGATGAAGATATTGAAATTCAATCTAGAGATAGGATTCATATATACCTTGCCGGGGGAGCGCACTTCAAAATCAGCGAAGATTTTGCAATCATACCAAATCTAATGTACAGAAAAGGAAAAGGACTTCCCAATGCAATTGATTTTAGTAGTTGGGTTTCATATCTCAATAAATTTGATTTTGGAATTTCATTTAAATCAGGTTCTGTTTTCTCATTTCTCGCATCCGTAGATTTGGGAGAAAACATAAACATTGGTTATGCATATGATACTTATAGAAGCTCTACACTATCGGGTCTTAAACTAAATGGACATGAATTAGCAATCCGGTTTAACATTGGTGAAGTTTCCGAAAAAACCGAAAATGAAGTCAGCGCTGAGGAATAATTTATTTTAAAAAAAACATAATACTCGTCTCTGTTGAGTACCCATCCATAATGTTTAAAAAAATAATTAGCTTTACATTAAAAAGCAATTGAATGAACGAAATCATCAATTATTTTGAAAACATTCCTTCATTACACCGCAGTTTTATTATTGTTGGGGGGATCAGTTTTTTTTGGTTTTTAGAGGGGCTCTTTCCATTGGTTCAATTCACCTATAAAAAGTGGCGACATGCCCTTCCTAATTTCTTTTTTACCATCACTACTATTCTCATAAATTTATTAATGGCTTTTTTACTTTTAAATATATCAGATTGGACACTCAAAAATAATTTTGGAATTTTACAATGGATTTCTAATTTACCGCTTTGGGTTGAAGTGATTTTAGGTATTTTGCTTTTGGATTTTGTTGGTGCTTATCTCCCCCACTATATCGAACATCGAATCAAACCCTTATGGATGATTCATCTTGTTCACCATAGTGACCCCAATGTAGACACAACTACTGCAAATAGACATCACCCACTTGAAAGTATAGTGAGATTTTTATTTACCCTATTGGGCGTTTTTCTCTTGGGAACTTCAATTGGGATTATCATGCTCTACCAAGCCTTTTCAGTAGTATCTTCACAGTTCAATCACGCAAATATTAAATTACCCAAAAAGGTAGATCGGTGGATTAGTTATTTTTTGATTTCTCCAGACATGCATAAAATTCACCACCACTACCGTTTGCCTTACACCGATACTAATTATGGTAATATTTTTTCCATTTGGGATAGGCTATTAGGAACCTTCAGCTATTTTGAAAGGGAAAAGATTATTTATGGGGTTGATGTTTTTCCCGATGCAGCAAAAAACACTCAAATTGGAAGTCTGCTTAAACAACCTTTTGAAAAATATCAAAGGCCAACTATGCAAGAAATCAACTAATTCAATTTCTGTAAAACTTCTAACATCTGTTCAATTGGATGTTCTTTCTGAGTTCCACTCACCATATTTTTCAATACAAAAACTTGTTTTTGTATTTCTTCCGACCCTAGGATCAAAACATGAGGAATCGAACATTGATTAGCATAATTCAACTGTTTTTTTAATTTAACGGGTTTTGGGTAAAGTTCACAAGGAAATTTTAGATCTCTAAGTTTTGTAAGTTGATCAAAACAAAAACTGGCCGAATCATCTCCAAAATTCAAAAACAGAAGTTTGGTCATATGGTCGACTGGAGTTGGAAATAAATTCAATTCCTCTAAAACCAAGAATATGCGATCAAATCCAAAAGAGATTCCAAATCCACTAGTATTCTTAAGTCCAAACAAATCTGTAAGCTTATCGTACCTGCCCCCTCCTCCTATAGAACCAATTTGAATTCCACCCGGCGGCATAACTTCAAGTATAAGGCCGGTATAGTAATTCAAGCCTCTTGCCAAGGTAATATCAAGTTTAAGCGACACTGCATTTAGAGATTGTCGATTCAATTGCTTATAAATAAATTTTAATTCCTTAACCCCATCTTTTGCACTTTCAATTCCCTCCAAAGCTTCGGTAATCGTTAGTAATTTGGTTTTAAAATCACCTTTTAAAGAGAGAAATGGTTGCAAACGCTCGATGGCATCATCTTTAAATCCTTTGGATCGGAGTTCATTGACAACCCCATCTATACCAATTTTACTCAGCTTATCCAGTGCCACTGTAAAATTAATCAATTGAGATTCTGCACCAATTAAGTGAGCAATACCTTCAAGTATTTTTCGATGGTTGAGATGAATTTGAACACCTTTCAGATCAAGGTTTGAAAATAAACGATCATAGAGCAAAACTCCTTCGACCTCTTGCCAAAGTGAAGGTTCACCCAACACATCAGCATCGCATTGTAAAAATTCTTGAAATCTACCGTACTGAGGGCGATCGGCTCGCCAAACCGTTTGTATTTGATACCTTCGAAAAGGAAATACTATGTCATTTTGATATTGAGCAACGTAGCGTGCAAATGGAACGGTGAGGTCATAACGAAGTGCTTTTTGAGAAAGCGAATCAGAAAACTTTCCCAATTTCCCTTTTTTAAATGCCTCAAAATCAGCATTTTTTAACTTTTCTCCGGAATTTAATATTTTAAAAATCAAGCGATCTCCCTCCTCACCATATTTACCCAATAAAGTCTCAGAGCGCTCAAAAGCTGGAGTTTCTATTGGTTGAAATCCAAAGCTTTCAAAGGCAGCTATAAGCTTGGCTTTCAAAAAATTTCTCTTTGATAAAACCGCTGGAGAAAAATCACGAGTACCTTTTGGAATAGTTGGTTTTACACTTGACATATACACATGGTATATAGCAAAGATGGGACAATTCTAATTATTTTAAAAGAAAACTTTTTAAGTATTCAAAGGTTTCTCCATCTGAAACAAAAGCACCATGATTAATCAATTTAAACTTTTACTCTATAAAATTCTCTTGGAATGACCGACTAGATTCAAAAATGATGACCCTTCGATTTAACAAATTATTCGACAACCATTGCTTATAATCCTTCCTCATAAGTGATGGACAATCATCCTCTAACCTTATTAAAATTAAATCAATAGAAACATTTTTACGTTTGAATAAAAACAAATGAGAATCACTTCTGTTTTCGAGGTAAGTAATTTTTTCAAGAGATTGATCCCATACTATATCACTAAAAAGATTTAATAGTTCATCTGTGAGTATAAGGTTTTCAGTTTTGATTTGATCCCATTGATTTTTATCTATAGATTGAGTGGTTAAAATAGTGAAAAATCCTCATGAAGGGTTTCAAATTGTTCCTTCATCAATCGGGAATATTTTATGAAAGCTAAAAAAACCTCACAAGATGGGTTTTAAAATTTTAAGAAACTTATCTTTTCTCTGGAATGATTTCGAAAGGAAATTGAATAGAAACCTCTCTATGAAGTCTAATTTTTGCCTCATAACTTCCCAAACGCTTAATATTTTTTCCAGGGATAGCTATGGCGTTTTTTTTAATTTCATGTCCATTTGCTTCAAAAGCTTTTACTAAATCTGGAGCAGAGACGGAACCAAATAATTTATCTCCAATACCAACCTTAGAAGGGATTTTGAGTACAAGAGTCATAATCTTTTCTCCCAAAGCCATAGCGTCATCAATGATCTTTTTTTCTTTGAAAGCTTTTTGCCTTAAGTTTTCTGCTAATACTTTTTTGGATGAAGTTGTGGCCAAAACAGCCTTTCCATGTGGGATAAGATAATTTCTCCCATATCCGTTTTTGACTTTTACCAAATCATCCTTAAAGCCAAGATTTTCAACGTTTTCTTTCAATATAACTTGCATGACTTATAGATTTTATTTGAGAAGATCACCTACATAAGGCATCAATGCCAAATGGCGTGCTCTTTTGACTGCTACTGAAATTTTTCTTTGGTATTTAAGAGAAGTTCCAGTAAGACGTCTAGGTAAAATTTTGCCTTGTTCGTTTACAAATTTTAAAAGAAAATCAGGGTCTTTATAATCTATATACTTAATGCCTGATCTTTTGAATCTACAATATTTCTTTTTGGTATTGGTGTCTATATTAAGTGGTGTTAGATATCGGATTTCCCCTTCTTTTTTACCACTGGATTGTTCATCAATTTTTGACATCTTAATTAAGCTTTAACTTTAGATTGATTTTTTTTTCTTCTTTTATCAGCCCACTGCTGAGCGTAAACATCAAGTTTAACAGTTAAAGAACGCATTATTCTTTCGTCTCTACGAAATTCAACTTCTAAAGAATTTATTATTCCACCCTCACCTTCGAACTGAAATAAATGGTAAAAACCACTGTTTTTATTTTGGATAGAGAATGCAAGCTTCTTAAGCCCCCAATCTTCTTTGTTAATAATTTTACACTTTTGAGATTTCAAAAGTGTCTCGTACTTTTTGACTGCCTCCTCTATCTGCTTCTCAGACAGAACGGGATTTAAAATGAAGACAGTTTCATAATGGTTCATATATAATTATTTTAAGGAATTGCAAAAATAGGTGAATCATTAAATTACACCAAGAGAATCATTGTTTTTTAAGAAATATTTTTTTAGATTTGATTAGATATAGTAAATCATTTAGCCCCATTTTGAAACTAAACTACATATTAATTGACCCCAATCCAGTTGATCGTCTCCTCTTCCTTCAAGTTTTAAAACATTTTCCAGAAATTATTCTAAATGCTGAATTTTCTGATTCTGTTAATGCCAAAGAGTATCTGAATTATAATTCTGTTGATTTTGTTGTTATTTCCTCAGATCTACCTGTTTTCAACGTTTTTGAATTTGTGGATCAACTCAAAGATGATATTGAAATTATCCTTCTTACCAAAACTCCAATGGACGCCATCAAGTCCTATGAAGTGGGTTTTATAGATTGTTTACTCAAGCCCGTGAGTAAAGATCGTTTCAGAAGCTCGATTGAACGAGTAGCCCACAAAATAGAATCTCTAAAAGTAATTTGTAAAAAGAACATCCATATGATTCATTTCAAATGTAATTTTAAGTCTGAAAAGGTTCAGATAAACAATATTAGATGGGTGGAAGCCATGGGGGATTATGTGAAGGTAGTGACCAAAAACAAAAACTACTTGGTGCTGTCAACTATGAAATCTTTTTTAAATAAACTTCCTAAAAACCAGTTTTTCAGAATTCATAAATCCTATATTGTCAATCTCAAAAAAGTAATCAATTACACAACCAGAAATGTTAATACTGATGGAAAATTACTACCACTAAGCCGAAAACAAAAAGGAGATTTCAAAGATAATTTTATCAATTTTCAATAGGGATCAACGTCTAGAATAACTTTACAGGATCTAAATATTGCAATTGACTCAAAACGATCCAATGTTCTTTTAATGATTTGTTTTACAAGACTCCGAGACTCATCATTGGAAATTTTCACCAAAATTTGCATTCTATATCTATTCCGCAGTCGAGCTATAGATGGAAAAACAGGGCCTAATATTTGACCATAGTCTGATTGAAGCAATACATTAGCAATCCAATTACTTGCCTTTTTTACAATTTCCATATCACTGTGGTTAACCACTATTCTTATTAGTCTAGTGTATGGGGGATAATGATATTCTTTTCTTTCTTCCAATTGATTATTTAACATCTGACCATAATTTCCTTCAATCACTTGTTTAATGATTGGGTGATTAGGTCGGTATGTTTGAATCAAAACTTTTCCCCTTAATTCTTTTCTTCCGGCTCTACCGGCAACCTGACTTAGCATTTGATAGGTCCTTTCGTGGGCCCTGAAATCAGGGAAATTAATCAGATGATCAGCATTCAAAACTCCCACCAAATGGACATTCTCAAAATCTAACCCTTTAACAATCATTTGAGTCCCCACTAAAATTTTCACTTCTTGAGTAGCAAAAGAATGAATTAATTTATCGAAAGCCCATTTCCCTCTAGTGGTATCCCAATCCATCCTGGCCACTCTGACTTCTGGAAATAGAACAGCCACTTGTTCCTGTATTTGCTGCGTTCCCATTCCCTTAGTTGAGAGGTTAGGCAAACCACAAGCATGACACTTTTCAGGAATAGCAATCTGATAACCACAATAGTGACATTTTAGTTGATCTGTATACTGATGATAGGTTAGAGTTACATCACACTGGTGACAGTTGGGCATATGACCGCAGTCTAAACACTCCATTAAGGGGGCGTAACCCCTTTGATTCTGAAATAATATAATTTGCTTATCCATAGCCAGTGTTCGTTCCATCTCTTGAATCAAAATTTGGGAAAAAACTCCCTTAACCTCCTTTTTTTTATAGGCTGACTTTAAATCGATAGTAACAATCTTCGGCAATTCTACCTTACCATACCTTTCATGGAGTTGAACCCAGCCGTATTTTCCAGACACCTGATTAAATGAGCTTTCTATAGAAGGTGTAGCTGAACCCAATAAAACTTTGGCCTGATGAATTCCAGCCAATACTATTGCACTATCTCTGGCATGGTAACGAGGAGAAGGATCAAATTGTTTGAAAGATAATTCATGTTCCTCATCAACAACCACTAAACCTAAATGATGAAATGGAAGAAAAAGAGCAGAACGGGTTCCAACAATAATTTTGGCTTTGGCATTATTTTCAAGAATATTGTTCCAGACCTCTGTCCGCTCATGAATAGAAAATTTGGAGTGATATACGGTTACCTCACTTCCAAAACTTTCTTGTAATCGTTGCACCATTTGTGGCGTCAATGAAATTTCCGGCAAGAGATATAAAACCTGTTTTCCTTTCGCTATGACATCAGAAATCAACTCAACATAAACTTCTGTTTTCCCCGAACCTGTCACCCCTTGAAATAATACAACAGCTTTTTTTTCGAAGTAATTGGTGATTTGGTTGAATACCTTCTGCTGTGCATTAGATAGAGTCCTTTCTAACTCTCTTTTTTTAAAATCATATAACAGGCGATCCACCTGAAAAGATTTTTCTTCCAACAAACCTTTAGTAATGAGAGACCTCAATACAGAAGACGTAGAACTAGTTTTATTAAGTAGATCCTTGGAATTTCTCCATTCATCTCCATGGGGGTTTTTATCAATAACCCCCATAATTAATTCCTTTTGTTTTGGAGCATTTTTTAGTGAATCAAAAACCTGCTCTAAATTTTGAGTTTCCAAAATCGATTGGGACAATCGAACATGTCGTATAAGTTTAGGTTTATATTTTTCAGTCAATTTTTGGTGGATGTCCACTAATCCTTTGGAAAACAAATCCTGTAGAAGTCCCAACACACTTTTCTTTCCCAAAATTTCAATAATCTCCTTTATACTTAAAGCTTTGATTTCCAAAGCTTCATATACCAAAAAAGCATCATCACTGAGTGAGTTTTTGTCTTCTTTTGAAATTTCTTTTTTAACAACAACTGTCTCGCTCTCTAGTAAAAAAGTTGTGGGCAATGAAGCGCGAAGAATATCTCCAAGTTTACTCTGGTAGTAATCCGACATCCAATGCCAAAACTCAAGCTGTTTTGTTGTCACAGAGGGGGATTTATCTAGAATCAGTTCAATAAATTTAGGCGTATACCTTTGGGGTACTTTGCAATGGAGTTTTAACACAACAGCAGAATAAACTTTTGATTTACCAAAAGAAACAGCTACACGAAAACCTGGTTTTAAAACAGTATAATCCTCATACCTAACTGCATATGTGAAGGGTTTATTTAGTGATAAGGGAAGAATAACATCAGCGAAATACTGCATTTTTTAAAAATACAACTTTTGCTCATTATCATGAGCTCTCTTTCTCAGAGTTTTTGAGTCGATTGAGAGTTGCATTTAATTCAAAACCAAGGAGTAATAAGCTTGAATTGAGCCATATGTAAAACAAAAAAATCAATAATGCACCTATGGAACCATAAAGCTGGTTGTATGTTGAAAAATTTTCAATGTAAATCCCGAATAAATAGGTTGTCAGAAGAATCAACAGACAACTCATTAAAGCACCGGGAGAGAAAAAGTGTGTTTTTTTACCCTCTATGGTTCCAAAATAGTATAATATTGCTACCGTAATATATATTAGAATGGTATAAAAAAATAATTGTCCTATTCTGATCCAATTAATCTCGCTGGGAATCAATTCATGAAGATTGCTTAAAATAAAAAATTCGAAAAAAACAAATGCCATTACACCAAACAAGAGCAATAAAGCAAGTAAAACACCAACCATCATAGAATACAAATATTGACGAATAAATGAACGCGACAGTTCGACGTGATAAGATCCTTCAAAACTCGAAAAAATAGAACTTACCCCGTTGGCTGTAAGAAAAACGGAAAGTAAAAACACCGAGGAGAGGAGCCCAGCTCGCTGTTTTTGTCTTATGTCATTAAAGATATCAGTAAAAAAAATTTGACTTTCCTGAGGCAATAAAAGCTCTATAAAATTAAAAAGGACAGCATCAAAATTATCAATGGGAATAAAAGCAATCAAGTTTAAAATAAAAAGTAAAAAAGGAAAAAGCGCCATAAAAAAACTGAAAGAAATGCTTCCTGCACGAGAAGACAAAGCTCCTTTTACAATTCCTGAAATGTACATTTCTGTGAGATCGTAAAATGAAAAACCAACGAATCCAGGAATTTTAAGCGCCTCTAAAAAACCAACTAGATTTTTGACAGCGGGAATTGTTTTTAATTTTTCTTTCAAAAAAGTTTCCTTTAATCAAATATAAAACAAATCTGTTTGTATTTGTAAATTTGAGATATGGATATGCTACTGGTTTTAGTTGGAGGAATAAAAGACTCTAAAATGATTTGGTTATTGGAAGACTGCGCCAAACTAGTCATCAGAAATGACCCTTTAGATATTCAAATTATCTCTTTTAAAAAACAATGGGAAATGATGAAAAACCTTTTAAAATAAAAAGAGAAATAGTTTATTATTCAAAAATTTAAAACAGAAGATCTTATTATCCTTGTTGATGAAAAAGACAATTCATTGGAAAATTGATGCAACTCAAATAAAAGCATAGTTTTAGTCACAGAGGTACCATATAATTTTTCTGAGTAAATCTATAACATAGAACAAAAAAAAGTACATTATCTAGCTTCACATTTTCACATCAAATGGTTCGGTTTTTTTTCTGGAACAATTTTACTAGACAACAAGCTGTTAAGCAATGAACCCTATCATCACAAATATTATTAATGGAACTAATCTTTGCAACCCACAACGAAAATAAAGTAAAAGAAATCAATAAACTTTTACCCCCAGGCTATTTAGTCAAAAGTTTAACAGACTTAAAGTACGATGCCAAAATTGAAGAATCGGGGTCAACATTGGAGGAAAATGCATTGATCAAAGCCAGGACTATTTTCAATGCCTTTAAAGAAAATTGTTTTGCCGACGATAGTGGATTGGAAGTATATGCTCTTGGAGGAAAACCAGGTGTATATTCAGCTCGATATGCTGGAAATCAGAAAAAATCAGAGGACAACACTAATAAAATACTTCATGAATTACAGGGACTGAATAATCGTGAAGCTCAATTCAGAACAGTAATTGCAATGGTTTACAATAAAACTGAATATCTTTTTGAAGGCATCATAAAGGGGAAGATTTCAGAAACACCACTTGGTCAGAATGGTTTTGGCTATGATCCCATTTTTATACCCGAAAAAGAGACGCTCACATTTTCTCAATTAACACTCTCTGAAAAAATTAAAATCAGTCACCGTTCCAGAGCTTTTCAAAAATTGGTAGAATTTCTGAAAAGTTAAAATTCGATTTGATCTCTAATTTATTAATTTTAATCTTTATAAAACCAATGTATTTAGAAAGATGACAAAACGGCTCAATCTAATTTTATTCTTAATTTATGGAGTGGTGATAATGGGCCAAGAGCAAATACAATACCTTAATGGTATAGTAGAAAATGATACAACAGGATTCCCAATGGAGAGTGTTCATGTACTTAACCTCAATATGGTAGAGGGGACAACTACTGACAAAAAAGGGGGGTTTGAAATTCGTGCCCAACCCAACGACACCATTTATTTCTCATATTTGGGTTATAAATCACTTAAAGTTGCTGTTACCAAAGACATGATAAAGTTTGGAAATTCCAAGTTTCGAATCACACAATTGGCCTATGCACTCGAAGAAATCATCTTACGGCCCTATCAATTGACTGGTTATTTAGATATTGATGTCAGAAATGCACCCATCAATTCTTCCGGTAGGTACAGGATACAAGGTTTACCAAGTTCGGGATACGAAGGAGGAAATAGGAACCCTAATGCAATTTCTAAAACTTTTGCTGCACTTTTTAATCCAGCTGATTTTTTGCATAACCTTTTTGGTAAAAAAGGAGTTCAAATGCAAAAATTAAAGAAAATGAGGGAAAGTGATGAACTTAAAAATCTTTTGGCTTCAAAATTTGATCGTGAAATCATCAACCAATTGTTAAATCTTAATCCTCTTGATCTCGATGAGATTCTCCGAAACTGCAATTATTCGGATGTTTTTATCAAGGAATCTAATGATCTTCAAATTCTAGAGGCAATTAGCGGGTGTTATGAAGAATACCGTGTTTTACAATTCTAAAAAAATGGATATAAAAGACCTGATATTGACACATTATTCCATTATTGTAGATAGTGACCACATCACTGTCCTTATAAACAAAATCACCAAATACTTCTCTTCATAACTAAAACTACCATCAACTCGCTAAGAGAAATGAGAAAACATTCCTGCTACTTGGATATTTAAATAAACGCTATTGATAAATAAAAATGTCTTTACTCTGATTTTAAAGTTTTTTAGAAGATGCTTTATAGCAAAAGATTGAAAAAAGTAAATACAAGCATATTTTGAAAAAAAGCCCATAGTATTAAGAAACGTATTTAGATCCTTCGTAAGAGAAATCTAATGAATTTTGAACTTACTTTAAGAGAAGAAGCTTTATCTTTGTTACTATTAACAGCAATATGAAACTTAGTCCATTAAATGCAATTTCTCCGATAGACGGTCGATATCGTGGGAAGGTCAAAAGTTTATCCAATTATTTTTCTGAAGAAGCTTTGATCCAATACAGGGTGAGGATCGAAATTGAGTATTTTATTGCACTCTGTGAAATTCCACTCCCCCAACTGGGGCACCTGAACCCAAGTATTTATAAAGATTTACGAAGTATTTATAAACATTTTTCAGAGGAGGACGCCAAAGAAATAAAGGAAATTGAAAAAACCACCAATCACGATGTCAAAGCTATTGAATACTTTATCAAAAAAGAATTCGACAAATTAGATTTAGGTAAAGACAAAGAGTTTATCCATTTTGGATTGACCTCCCAAGACATAAATAATACTGCCATTCCTTTGTCTATTAAGGAAGCCCTTCACAAAGTATACCTTCCTCATTTAGAAGAAGTTCTAGAAGCCTTATCGGAACTCTCGGAAGCATGCTCCAATATTCCAATGTTGTCCAGAACACATGGTCAACCAGCCTCACCTACCCTACTTGGCAAGGAGATTGCGGTTTTTTCACATCGATTGGAAATACAAAAGGTCTGTTTAATAAAAGTGCAAAACGCTGCAAAATTTGCTGGGGCTACCGGCAACTTTAATGCCCATCAAGTAGCATACTCCGAGATCAATTGGAAAAATTTTGCGAAAAAATTTGTCGAAGAAATATTGGGACTCGATTACTCATTTCCCACAACTCAAATTGAACACTATGACAGCATTGCCGCACTTTGTGATGCACTCAAAAGGATCAATACCATTTTTATCGACTTTAACAGAGACATTTGGACTTATATATCTATGGATTATTTCAAACAAATTATACAAGAAGACGAGGTAGGTTCTTCTGCAATGCCACACAAGGTCAACCCTATCGATTTTGAAAATGCTGAGGGGAATTTAGGAATAGCTAATGCCCTTCTAAATTTCTTTTCCACAAAACTGCCCATCTCGAGGTTGCAAAGAGATTTGACTGACAGCACCGTATTGAGAAATTTAGGTGTTCCCTTTGGACATATGTTAATCGCCTTAAAATCAATGCTCAAAGGTGTAAAAAAATTGAATGTCAACCCTGTTAAAATCGATGCCGACTTAAATAAAAATTGGTCTATAATAGCTGAGGCCATTCAGACCATTTTGCGGAGGGAAAAATTTCCCAACCCTTATGAAGCACTTAAGGAATTAACCAGAACTCATGGGGTAATTAATAAAAAAATCATACACGAATTTATAGAAAGTCTTGAGTTAGAGGATGAAATAAAACAAGAACTCAAAGAAATAACTCCTTCCAACTATACTGGAATCGCCTAATAAAACATGGTCTAAATCCCTGACCTTTTCAATTGATCACCTCCTGGTAAATTCATTTTAGTTATCAATTTGGATATATTATTAATTTCGATTTTCCCTTCAATCAATAAAACCACAGCTTCTATATTTTTACCCTGGAATCCGGCTTTTGGAATGGCATTAGGCACCCCTTTTGAAAACATCATAAGACTTTCAAGTTCACCATCCGTTTTACCTTCCTTCACATATACACTTACATCAGTATCCGAATCTTGCATTGACACCATCAAATCGAGACCCTTGTCACTAGCCTCCTGCTTTACCCACAAATCAATTTCGTCACTTATTAATTCTTTCCTAGTTATTAAAGCCCTGAAACTTTTAATCCCCTTAATCATTTCTAACAGTGCATCTGCTTCTGGATCACCAGAGGACAAAGACATGCTCCCTAATAATTGAAACATTTTGGGGCTAATATTAATTGTCGTTACCTCCTTATTATTTTGGTAAAGTTCAAAAACTGATTGACCCAAAAGGGGTCCAGGTATAACGAAAATCAGTACCAGTAAAAAATATTTTTTCATTAAT
>CAJWLL010000037.1 GCA_913043275.1 uncultured Flavobacteriaceae bacterium
GTAAATTTTAGAAAAAGAATTGCCAATATTTTTGGAAATAAAATAGAAGAAAAATTAATTCCTGTAGAGGAAATGACTACTGTGGCTGGGATTGAAGGGTTTGTTGTAAAACCTGAATTTGCTAAAAAATCTAGAGGTCAGCAGTTCTTTTTTGTCAACAAACGTTTTATCAAGAGCCCTTTTTTAAACCATGCTGTTACTTCTGCCTTCCATGGTTTGTTGAGAGATCAATTTTATCCGGGTTATTTTATCTATATGCAAATTGATCCAAAAACAATTGATATTAATATTCACCCTACAAAAACGGAGATCAAGTTTGAAGAGGAGCAAAACCTTTATGCAATAATCAAATCTATGATCAAACACAGTTTGGGAATGTTTCAAGCGTCTCCTGTTTTGGATTTTGAACGTGAACCTAGCATGGATATTCCCTATTATTTTCAACAAAAGGCTTCTTTAAAAATGCCTTCGATTGAGGTAGACTCGAGTTTTAATCCTTTTATAAATTCTGAGAGAGACATCCCCAAAGCCCCAAAAATAAAATTGGAAAGCCTGTACTCTGGATTAGAGGTTCCAAATGAAAAAAATGCTGATGAGGATTTAAAACTTGCCATTGAGCAAGCTCCTAAGGTATTTCAGTTACTGAGAAAGTTTATTGTTACCACAACTCGATCAGGCCTTTTGGTTATTGATCAACAAAGAGCACATCAAAGGGTCTTGTATGAAAAATTTCTTACCAGTATTACCAAAAGAAATATGGTCAGTCAACAATTGATCTTTCCCAAAGAAGTTGAATTGACACAACAACAAATTGCTTTGTTTGGCGAATTGGAGGCCAATTTAAATTCAATGGGATTTGTTGTTAAACTACAAGATAAAATTCTTAAAATCACTGGTGTACCTTCGATTTGTGATGACAAAAAGCTGGGAAAGCTTTTTGAAGATATATTTTCTCCTCCCGATGATTCCGAGCAGGTTTCGAGTTTCAGTCAATCAGACTACATGGCTAAAATATTATCTAAATCCCTTTCTATAAAAGGAAATTTCACGCTTTCTGTCTTGGAGCAACAAGCATTGGTAGATGATCTTTTTGCTTGTAAAGATGCTTTAACCTCCCCCTTTAATCGTAAGATTTTTATTAATTTAGATAAAGAAGAATTAGAAAAGAAATTGGTTTAATGCGGAATCTTACTGAAACTGTAAAACACTTACTTATCATCAATGGAATTTTTTTCCTAGCTACCATTATTCTTGGAAATCAGGTATATGATTGGTTCGCATTACACTATCCCGAAAATTCTAAATTTCAGATCTGGCAGCCCTTAACTCATATGTTTATGCATGGGGATATTTCTCATATTTTCTTCAATATGTTTGGGTTGTGGATGTTTGGAGTACCTTTAGAACAAATGTGGGGCAAGCAAAAGTTTATTTTCTTTTATTTGTCAACCGGTTTTGGTGCTGCAGCATTTCAGCTTTTATTGTATTACTATCAAGTGGATCATGTTAATAATGCCCTAAGTGATTTTGGTCTTTCAGCCCCTCAAATCAGTATTTTTTATCAAACCGCTGAATTACCTCCTGCTGCTATTAATATGATTGGAGAGGGTGAATTGTCGAGTGCATTTAATTCCTTTCGTTCCGTAATGGTTGGCGCTTCAGGAGCGCTATATGGGGTTTTAGTAGGCTTTGCTATGCTATTTCCCAATGCACAATTGATGCTTTTATTTCCTCCTATTCCAGTTAAAGCTAAGTTTTTGGTTCCGTTTCTGATTTTAGCTGACCTTTTCTTTGGGTTCTCATCCTATTCTATTGGTCCTATTGCTCACTTTGCCCATGTGGGTGGAGCCATTACCGGTTTGGCCATGATGTGGTATTGGAAGAAAAAAGAGTTCAATAACAATCGTTGGGATTTATGAGTATTATGGGTAATATCAAATATAGGTTTACTGCTTTTTCCATTGTAGAAAAAATTATTTTAATCAATGCTATTTGTTTTGTTCTACCCCTAATTCTCAATGTTCTATTCTTTTTGTTCAAAATTCCAACCAATACTTACATAGACTGGCTTCAGCTTTCTCCCAATCTTGAAACCTTTTTAACAAGACCTTGGACTCTGCTTACCTATAGTTTTATTCATAGTGGTATTTTTCATTTAATTTGGAACATGGTTCTTCTTTTTTATGCCGGACGCTTTCTTCTAAATTTATTTAAGGATAGTATATTTATAAATAACTATTTTTTAGGAGTCATTTCCGGTGGCTTAATTTTTATTTGTAGTTATGCTTTGTTTCCGGTATTCGATGGGACTTATCCACCAATGATTGGATCCTCTGCTGGAGTGATGGCTGTATTTATTTTTATATGTACTTATACTCCCAATCAGGATATTAGGTTTTTTTTTGTAAAACTAAAATTAAAACACCTAGGTCTTGCGTTTTTTTCCCTTGATTTGATTCAAATTCCTTATGGTAACGCAGGAGGTCATTTGGCTCATATTGGTGGAGCTATATTGGGGTTTTTTTATGCCAGGCAACTTTGCCTAGGTAGAGACATAGGTGAAGGGTTTCAAAAAGCTTGGCAGACTGTTTTTGAAACAAAAAAGCTAAAAACGGTTTACCGTGCCCCTGAAAACAAATCAGTACCATCTAATAAAAGTAGTTGTCAAAATAAAATTGATGCCATTTTGGACAAAATCAGTAAGTCTGGTTATGACAGTCTAAGCAAAGAGGAAAAAGATTTTTTATTTAGAGCTGGGAAAGAATAGCACGAAGTATAAAATTAAATAAACCCTATAGTATGAAATTTAATTTTGTGTCCAAAATTTTACTCTTGATCAATGTATTTTTGATAGCGTTTCAGCTTTTATTGATGAATACTTTTTGGGATTTTCACCAGTATCCATTTCTTAATTTGATGGTTCCTGTAATCTCAGTGATAAACGTTATTTTTTTTATTTTTTGGATTATTAAATTAAAATGGCCCTTTCTTCTTTTCATTTTTTCTCTTATGATTGGATTCAAGGAGTGGGGAAAACTCTATAAACTGCCAAACAACGCCATACCCATTTCCAATGGAATAAAAGTGATGAGCTTTAATGTTAGATTGTTCAATAGCTTTAAATGGATTGACTCCAAATCAGTTCCCCAATCCATCGAAACCTTTATCAATAAAGAAAATCCAGATCTGGTTTGCTTACAGGAGCACTCAAAGGAATTCAATCCAAAGTTTAAAAATTATCCCTATCAATATATAGTATCTTCAAAAAATAATAACCAAAATGGACTCTGTATTTTATCGAAATACCCACTTAAGAATAGAGGTAGATTGGACTTTGAGGATTCCAATAATAGTGCTCTTTATGCCAACTTTTATTATAAAAGAGATAGTATTAGAATTTATAATGTTCATCTGGAATCATTGAGTATTAACTTAAAAGACTCCCTTTTAATCCAAGAACATTTTCTAAAATTTGTAGAAAGAATTCAGTCTGTAATTCAGAAACAGGAGCTACAAATTGATCAATTCGTAAAAGTTGACCAAAAAAACAAACACCCAACCATCATTTGTACAGATCTTAACAACAATGCTTTTTCCAGAGTTTACAAACGTTTAAAAGCTGATCGTTTAGATGCTTTTGATCTATCCGGTGGTGGTTTGGGAGCGACCTATAAACTTGCATATTTTCCCTTTCGAATTGATTTTATTTTTACGGATCAAAAATTTAAAGTGATTAATTTTAAGACTCATGATCTTAAATTATCGGATCATAAGCCCATTTCAGCATTGCTCCAATGGAAATAAAATCAGTTTTTGACTTGCTTTAGATATTCTAAACTTTGAGGCCCTAGATTGAATAATAAGTCTAATATACTAAGGTTGCTTATAAACCCGTGCTTGGATTGAAATACCTGATTGTAGTTCGTGTTTTCTCTTTTATCATCATTCTTTGCGATAATAAGATCATTAAACTCATAGGCCGCTTTTCCTTTTAAAATGAGTTTCACTTCGGCATCTATAAGAGAGAGAATCTTTTCAATCAAAGCGATGTTATAATCCATCAGTTTTTCAAATTTTTGATGGTAAAAAGGATAAAAATCATCTTCGTAAAATTCAAAAAAAGGTGATGAGCGATAGGCGGCTTCCAAAGATTTCCAGTGATTCTTTTGCCAACCATTTTCATAGTGAATGGATACCTTCTTATCGATTTGACGCTCTTTAGTTTTGTTGTGGGCGATCGGTATGGTTAATTTCAGCTTTCCATTGGGTCCGTATATTTCTGTACGATTTCGGAAGGTTTGTTTTTGGTAGGGGTTATCAGTAATTAATGAGATTTCTTTTTGGGAAACCAACCAAGCCATGTAGTGAATATTGGGTAGGTATGCGGGACAAACACCAGCAATCATTAGCCTTGTTTTTTACTTTTTCTCTTTCGGTAATAAACATTGCCTTGCCAGATCAAAATTATAATGACAAAGTAGGGGAAGTAGGACACTCTTTTTCCTGATCCCCCAACAGTAGAAAAGACCCTATCCCAGCGAACTTTCCAATTTCGAATCCCATCATTTATTCCATCGATACTGAACCAAATCAAAACGGGTTTTCCAACGATATGATTTTCGGGAACAAATCCCCAAAAACGGCTGTCCTCCGAACGATGACGGTTGTCTCCCATCATCCAGTAATAGTCCATTTCAAATGTGTATTGAGTACTTTTTTTTCCGTTGATCAGTATGTTATTATCATCGGCATTAAGCTTGTTTTTTTCATAATCCGTTATGATTTTTTTGTAAAGGGGTAGGTTGTTTAAATCTAAATTAACAGTTACTCCTGCTTTAGGTATGACAATTGGCCCTAAATTATCTTGGTTCCAGTCGAATGGAATTTTATTTGGAAAAACAAAGGAATTGGGAGTTTTGTTTTTTTGGTTTCTCTGAACAATACTGTCTATCCAGTTTTGTTTTTCGATTTTTTCCGCCTCATTTATAGTCAAATTTAAATCTTTTGTTTTTTCAAGAATTTCTCTGACTCTTAATCCCAAAGACCTAACCAAATCAATAGGCAATCCCGTATGGCGGGTGATAGCTAAAAAGTTGTCTTGCCTACCTCTTTGCGAGCCAACCAAATAGGGGGCGATTTTTTCGTAGCTGCTTTGTGTGATGTTTTCGATTCTGAACGTTCTATAAAAATCTTTAATTCCTAGATCTATGAGTTTTCTGGAAGAGACACCTTTATTGCTATGAGCTTTAAAATTGTATTGCACTTTTGCTCTTTCAGGTAAAATATTTTTCACTCCATTGATGTGTACAAAACCATCGATGATTTCTAGCGTGTCACCTGCTATACCCAAACATCTTTTGACGTAATTTGACTTTTTATCCAATGGTTTTTTGACCCCGGTCTCTTTGACGAAAAATCTTCTCACAGTATCAGCAGGCCAATTGAATACAACAATATCATTTCTTTTGATTTTTTGAAATCTTGGCAGTCTTAAATAAGGCAATTGAGGATAATTCAAGTATGACCTAGTCTTGAGTAAGGGAATTGTGTCATGAACCATAGGAAATGATAATGGAGTTGTAGGAATTCTAGCACCATAATGGAATTTACTGACAAATAAAAAGTCACCGATCAGTAGAGATTTTTCCAGAGACCCAGTGGGAATGATATAGGGTTGAAAAAAATAATTATGAACAAAAGTAGCGGCCACTATAGCAAAGACAATAGAGCCGATCGTTTCACTAAAAATGGATCTTGAAATTAGTTTTTTATCGGAAATATATTTTGGTGTTTTTTGATAATTTATGGTATAGATGTAAAACCCAAAACTTGCAACAGCCAAAACTTCATCTATTATTTTATTTTTTCCAAAAAATTTCACTATATCAATCCATAAGACCATAAAAATCATTAGGTTAATGACCGGAAGAAACAATAAGAACACCCACCATTTGGGACGGTGAATGATTTTGAGTAAAATAATGACATTATATATTGGCACTATTGCCTTCCAAGGAGCTTCTCCGGCTGACTTATACAATTTCCATGTTCCTAAAAAGTGAACGACTTGTATTACCAAGGCGAAAACAATCCATTGAATTTCACTCATTTGATTCTAGGTTTAGAACGTCATCCATTTTAAAAACCCCTTTTTTACCAACAATCCATTCTGCTGCGACGACTGCACCAATAGCAAATCCTTTTCGGTTATGGGCTTTGTGTTCGATGGTGATATCATCGATGGGGGACTTGTACATAATGCTGTGGGTTCCAGGCACCTCCCCCTCCCTTAATGATTGAATGGACACGCTATCTTTTGCCTCTTCATCCAACTTCCACTGGGAAATATCACTGTTTTCGATAATACCTTCAGCAAGCGAAATAGCGGTTCCACTAGGTGCATCCAATTTGTGAATGTGGTGAGTTTCCTCCATGGAAATCTTGTATTCTTTGTGGGGTTGCATAATTTGGGCCAAGACCTTATTCAATTTAAAAAAGAGGTTGACACCCACGCTAAAATTGGATGCGTAAAGAAAAGCAGTGTTGTTTTCACGAGCCGATTGGGTTACTTGCTGATAAGCATCCAGCCAGCCGGTGGTACCACAAATGACCGGGACAGCTTGGTCTAATGCATTCGTTATGTTTTCTACTGCAGCATCAGGGATGCTAAAGTTAACTGCTACATCAGCCTCTTGTAGTTTCCCCTCGCTCATATTTTTATCTACTTTACAAACGATTTCGTGACCTCTTTTCAGAGCAATTTGCTCTATCGATTTGCCCATTCTTCCATATCCTAATAATGCTAACTTCATATCTTTTTTTAAAGTTTGACCAAGACCTTTAAACCAACATTGGCATCCATTTCGAACAAGTCAGGTTCAAATTTAGGTTTGACACTTAAGTTGTCTTTTATGTTAAATTGCATCAAATGGGCACTTACGTTAGCATCCAAGATGTTTAACATATAGGTTCCTAATATAAAAAGAAATGACATATCCCTGTAGTTTTTATGAAACTTCATTCCCTGGAGCAATTTATTTTTGTCTGGAATCAGTTTGATGAATTCATCATCGGTATAACCACTATTCCTCTTTTTGTAGGCTGTCCTATAGCGGTCTAATTCTTTTTGATTATAAACGTATCCATAAACTGATGAACCGATAGCAGCATAAACAAAAGGTACTTTCCAAGTTTTACCAATATAGATCTGTCCCAAACCCGGCAGTACAGCAGAATAAAATGCTGCCCGAGAGGGTGTCAAAGGACTTTCGATTAGTCTTTGTTTTCGAGTTTTTTGCTCTTCTTTAGGGAGTTGTTGAGCATAAACTTGGAGGTTGAGAAGGATAAGGATTAGGATAAAGACTCTAGTCTTCACGTTTGATTTTTTTGATTATATCGTTGAGGTCTTTTTGAGAATTAAATTGAATTTGAATACTACCTTTTCCCTTTTCGTTTCCTTTAATGGAGATTGAGGTGTTAAAATAATTTTTAAGTTCCTCTGTAGCCTTGTCATAAAAAATCGGTTTGGAGGCTATTTTTTTTTCAGTGGAATGTCCTTTTTTAATTTTTTGAACCAGTAATTCTGTCTCTCTTACGGATAGGGATCGAGCAATAATTTTTTCATAAATTTCCAATTGCTTTTCACTTTCCTCAAAATTTATCAAGGCCCTTCCATGTCCCATGGAAAGAAATCCATCCCTAATTCCTGTTTGGACGATTGGATCTAATTTGAGCAAACGCATATAATTGGCTACAGTAGATCTTTTTTTTCCAACTCTTTCGCTCAATTGGTTTTGAGTGAGTTGGATTTCATCAATCAATCGTTGATAGGAAATAGCAATTTCTATAGGGTCTAGGTCTCTTCTTTGGATATTTTCTACCAAGGCCATTTCAAGTGTTTCTTGGTCATTGGCGATTCTGACAAAGGCAGGAATGGAATCAAAATCTAAAGATTTTGCAGCTCGATAACGACGTTCTCCCGCGACCAATTGATATTGATTTCTACCAATTTTTCTCACGGTCACAGGTTGAATAATTCCTAGGTTTTTTATTGATTCTGCAAGTTCTTCAATGGCCTCCTCATTGAAGTGTGTTCTCGGTTGAAATGGATTGACTTCTATTTTATCAATTTCGAGATCGATGACGTTGCCTACTACTTGGTTTGAATTGACATCACTGACTGAGCTAATCTCTCTTTCAGGATCATCTAAGAGTGCTGAAAGCCCTCTCCCCAAAGCCTGTTTTTTATTTTTCTTAGCCATTAATTGTTTTTTTTCGTCTTTTTTATAATTTCATTGGCAAGGGAAAGGTAGTTCTTAGCTCCTTTACTAGTGGCATCATAGTCTACAATATTTTCACCGAAGCTAGGAGCTTCACTCAAACGAATATTCCTATGGATAATGGTTTTAAAAACCATTTTACCAAAGTGCTTTTGAACTTCTTCTACCACCTGATTTGAGAGTCTCAAACGTGGATCATACATGGTTAGCAGCAATCCTTCGATGTCTAGGTTTTTGTTATGTATTTTTTGTACACTTTTAATAGTATTCAAAAGCTTACCCAACCCCTCTAAAGCAAAATATTCGCATTGGATAGGTATGATCAATGAATCTGCGCTTACCAGCGCATTCAAGGTAATTAAGCCTAGGGAGGGCGCACAATCTATAATAATATATTCATAATTATCATCAATTGTAACAAGGGCTTTTTTCAGCATGTATTCGCGATTTTTTTTATCGACCAATTCGATTTCGGTTGCCACAAGGTCGATATGTGAAGGAATCAAATCTAGATTTGGTGTACTGGAAGGGATGATGGTTTTTTCTGCAATAGCCGTATGCTCCAACAATTGATAGGTCCCTAGTTTTTGATTTTTAACATCAATACCTAGTCCTGAAGTGGCATTGGCTTGTGGATCTGCATCAACCAACAAAATTTTTTTTTCCAAGATTGCCATTGCAGAAGCTAAGTTTACAGCCGTCGTAGTTTTTCCTACGCCTCCTTTTTGATTTGCAATCGCGATAATTTTAGCCATTTTAAGGTTGAAATTTTGATAAAAATACAATTAAAATTATGGCTTAAAAAAATTATTGCAAATTAGATTTGATAAAAATGGAGTTAATTTATTTGGGATCCAAACTATCCTCGAACTCAATATAGAAAATGGTTTCGTCTTCTTTTTTATGTCCATAATTTTCACGAGCAAATCGCTCTAAACTATCTTTACTTTTTAACTGTTGAATGTTTTTTTGATCCTTTTCAATCAAATGGATGAGTTCCTTTTTTTGTGCTTCAAGCTTATCTAACTCTTGGTTTAATTCATGGTGTATCTTCAACGAGTGAGTGTCGAGAAAGGTCATCCATGCTAAAAAAATCAAAAAAATAATGAGGTAGAGATAACGGTAAATTTTACCCAAAATGTAATATATTATTTATTAATGCTGGCAACTTTTTCTTTAGTAATTATTTCCTCAAATTCATTCCCCCAGTTATTGAGAATGTAATTCATGACATCTGCAATTTCTTCATTTTCAAGCCCTTGTTCTTCCATGATGCCATTGTATTCCTCTCCATTGACTTCTATAGGACCACTCAATCCATATTTAATACCTCTTATACTCATTTCAATATTGTTGAGCAAGTAATCTGATTCTGCCAAAGGAGGAAAAACTCCGGAAACACCCTCGCCAGTGTCTAAATGACATTGAATGCAAAAGTCTTGATAAATTTCTTCTCCATCAGTCATGCTTTGCTTAAGGGGTTTTTTTTGGTATAGCGTTGTCACCTCAAAAAGGATGAACAAACCCATTATACCAAAAAGTATTTTCATTACCTCTGAACAACCTTAAGAACTCCCTTTCCTTCTACCCCCAAATAGAGATAACCGTCAGGACCCTCTTTGACGTTTCTTACCCGTCCGACATCATCAAGGATTTTTTCGCGTTTAATTACTTTTCCTCTTTTGATGACCAAACGTTCTAAATATTTATATTTTAGTGATCCTACAAAAAGGTTTCCTTTACATTTTTTATAGACATTTGAACTGGAAAAAGCCATTCCGCTGGGTGCAATAGATGGCACCCAATAATATAAAGGTTGTTCCATTCCTGGCATGGATCTTTTTTCAGTTATGGAGGTGCCACTGTAGTTTATGCCATAGGTAATGACGGGCCATCCGTAGTTTTTCCCTTTGTGAATAATGTTTATTTCATCCCCTCCTTTTGGGCCGTGCTCATTTTCCCATATCTCACCAGTTTTGGGATGAATAGTCATGCCTTGAGGGTTTCTGTGACCGTAGGAGTATATTGCTTTTAAGGCTCCTTCTTGATTAGCGAATGGGTTGTCTATTGGAATAGTACCATCGAGATTTAAACGGTATATTTTGCCACCATCACGCTTTAGGTCTTGAGGGTTTAAATCGCGATTTCCACGATCTCCTATGGTAAAAAATAAATATCCCTTATCGTCAAAAACAATTCTTGATCCCCAGTGCTGCCCCTTTTTTGTATTGGGCTTACCCTTGTAGAGAAGCTTTAATTTGGAAAGGCTGGTGCCATTCAATTCACCGCAGTAAAGGGCAGTATTCCCTCCAGCTTCACCTTCTAAGTGAACTGCAGCAGTGAAATAGATGACTTTATTGTTTTTAAAATCAGGATGTAAAGCAATATCCATAAGTCCTCCTTGACCTCTTTGGTAGATTTCAGGAAGTCCAGAAACTTTTGCTTTTTCTCCATTTGAAACCCTATAAAGAACCCCTTTTTTCTCAGTTACCAAAATTTCATTTTCACTGATAAAATCCATACCCCAAGGAATGTCAATACCATCAACTAAAGTTTCAGTGCTAAATTTTGATTGGTCCGGTGTTTTGACCTCAGGCGGATTTTCTTGAGAAATACAAGAGATTATAAAGAATACGCCTATGAATAATGGTGCAAAAAAGTTTTTTGTCATATTAATTTGAATTTACACAAATAATTATTTTTCAATCGCTTTTTTATAAGCTTGTGTAGTTGTATAATATTTACTAATCATGTTGGGGACTTCCCATCCCGGTAATTTGCCATCTTTGTAGTACTTCAAGAAGTTGTCTGTAACTTGACCAAAATGAGCCTCATGTCCAATTTTGAGCACTGGGGGAATTACAATTCTCCATTGTAATTCTGAGATTTTATATGCCTCAATCCCTGTATAATCTGATTGAAGTGATTGAAGGGCTTGATTTAAGTGCGACTCAAAGTTTTCACCTTGCTTAGCTGAGACATAAAGTGTGGGTTTGAAATTTTCGGCTTCACCTTGTTTGATGATGAGATCGCTTTTTGATCCACGCATGGAGCTTTGGTGAGTGTCTCCTGTTCCCTCAGGTGCTTTATAATTCCATATTACGGAAACCTTTGCGTGCTTTCCCTTAATGGTATAGTTGATTTCTCCATTACAGTAAACCTTGAGGGTGTCTGACTTCACATCTTTCTGAAGGTATTCGGGGTAAGTGTCTAAGCCAGTAATGTTTTTAAACTGCTCAGGAGCCAGTGAGGTAGTCCACCTTTTGGAGGAAATGATTTCAATATCCGATCGGTCAATAATTTGATTTGGAAAGGCTTCCCATTGTACCAAATCTACCAAGTGGGTAGTGACGTCTACAACGCCCTCTCCTTGTTGGCTTGTGTCTAGAAACCATGCAGGCCTAACTAATGGCTTTCCGGAAACGATTTTTGACAAATGGTGAACACTTTCTTTACTGATTGAAGGTTCTGATGGTGAGCCATCTAAAAGCATTCCAAATACTTCGGGTTTCATGGAAAGGGCTTTTTGTATACCTGTGGTAACCTCAAATCGCTCAGTCATGATGTCGTAAACCAAAAGATTTTTATCTTTTGCGATTTCAAATACTTTTTTGAGTTTTTCAAAACCTTCTTGATTCACAACAAGCGGCTTGTCGGCATACACATTCAATCCGGCATTTACTGCCGCCAATATGTAATCGATTTTTTTGGAGTTTTTACCAGAAACCACCATTACATTTCCAGGTTTTTCATCAATCATTTCATCGAGGTAATCCTTGCTGAAGTGTGTCTTTACAACCCAGCTTGTGGGGTTTTCATCCCTGCTGTTATAGCCTTCTATTTTGTTTAAAAAGTCTTTGACCTCTGGTCCTTCAGGTGCATAGACATCAACTGTTGTGTCGATGTCTTCATAGGAAGTTTTTTGGATCAAAGCCGCATGAAAATGACCGGGGTCGAGGGTCATCAATTTTACTTTCGAGTTTTCTTTTTTTGTTGAGC
>CAJWLL010000038.1 GCA_913043275.1 uncultured Flavobacteriaceae bacterium
TCCATTACTTCATTAGTGTAGTCATGGTTTCCTGCAACATAAAAAAAGGGCATTTCAAGATTTTTTACAAACGAATTAAATTCTTTCCACTCAGCGTCAATTTTTTTAAGATCTTCAGTGTTACCATTAATTAAATCTCCTACACTAACAACAAAAGCTGGTTGCATTAGATTGATTTTTTCTATTCCTTTTTGCCAAACCCCTTTTCTTTCACCTCCAGTTCTATCAGTAACAACTACAAAATTAAATTTATTTTTGTGATCATTTACTCTTTCATAAGTCCATGGCTTATTTTCTGAATGGATTTTTTGTAATTGTAATTTATTTTGAGCGTCTACTTTTATTAAAAAAAGAACAAAAAATAAATAGAGAATGTTTTTCTTCATTTTTCCAACTTTAATAATGGTTAAAAAAAAATTAGGTTTTAATATTTTAAATCTACAAAAAAAAAAACGTTAAGTAGTTTCTGAACTCAACCTAGTAAGGAAAAAAGGATGTCCAGTTAGCCATCGTTATTAATGATTAAAATATTCTCCCCAAACGAAGTTGAATTGTAAATCGATCCGTAGCCATTCGCCTATATCGACTGGGAATGGACATGAGGAAATTCTGTACAAATAATTAAGTCCACTTTCAGCACTATATGCCTTAGCATAGTTAGCCCTAAGGACAATTCCCAAATCTATTGATCAAGAACAGAAGGTTTTTGGCTTTGGTCCTATAATGCCCACCCCTCAAGAAATAATCAGTAATGATCAACTCAGTTTCAGTTAAATACCTTTAAATTAATCTCAACGTTAACGGCTTCGGTATCTATAAAATTAATCGACAGCTTTCTAGTTCCTTCATTCTTTTCCTGAAATGGCAGGGTTGGTGATTCAGGCATTGGTTCGGCAGGCAAAACCTTAAACTGGGCTTCTAAAGGCTTAACCAAGTTTACCACCATAGATTTTCCATCCTGTTTAAGAATTGCCTGGCGATTATTTTTAGTGAGTTCTATTTCAGCTTCTGTGTGATAAAACAGGAACAGTTCTGAAGGCTCTTTGCATTTTATTTCATCTGCGATCCGAAATTCTATTCCTCTGGTTAGGGTAAAAGTTCGTTTAAATGATACATCATTATAATAGGATTTTGAAACATCCAATACTGCTATTGCAGATTCTTTTCTCGATTCAAACTTAATAAACTCAGCAATTCCATCTTCTGTTCTTTTCTGACTACCCCTAAATTCAGGATTAATGACCAATGTGTTGTGCCCTTCAGCACGTGTCCTGTAAAAATCCCAACGACCGGCTTTATTTATATGACGCTGATAGGTTTGTGCATCCTTTCCGAGGTCAGTAAACCAGCGTACTCCATCGTATTCAAGAATAAACGATCCCAAATCCATATGACTGTGAACACGAGTACTTGAACCACCTTTCATTGCAATAGCAAAACCTTTTCCTTTATCCCATGAATCACGCATGGTAACTATCTCAGCTACACGAAAATATTTATCTAAAGGCATACTATTCAAATCAAAGTCTTTGAAACGATCATCAAACCACAACAGATCCAAAATATTTGGTTCGACACCTCTTTTGAGCGCCATATACCTGAACCCAGAATACCGCGGTTGGTTATACTTTTTTCCCATCCATAAATGTTGTGCAGTAGACATTGCTTTGAGAGGACTATCACTAAAATTAAAACACATAAGATTAGTTGCGGATAAATGAATTTGAAAATCCCCGCTGCGGCGAAATCCCTCCATTGAGCTCAATCCAAAGTCAGTGCCTAAACTATTGTCCAAGGCATCCAGAAAGAGCACATTATAAAGGCTGCCATAATCCCAATATGTTGGCCCTTCATAGCCACCACCATCCGGTTCATAAGCTTTCATGGGCAACAGAACACTTTCAATCGCAGTACACAAAATTTTTGAAGCGACATCAGGAATATGCTCAGCAATAGCAAGCGCACCTATAGAAATGCCGCCATTACATACCTGGTTCCAGTTAATATTTCCCTTATGCCAACCTACTTCTTTGCTATATACTTCTAAAGCAGGGTTCAAACCTTTTTGTAAGATTGCATCCTGAAGAATTTTTCTTTGATTTGCATTCCAAAAATTGTATAACCAGTCGTAACCAAGGGCAACAGCATGAGTCATTTCGGCACAATCAAGGAAATGCGATGGATTCCAATCGTTGAATGAAGCTACAGCTTCGAGTTCCTGCCATGCCCGTTCTGCATATCTTTTTTCACTCAAAATCAGATAAGCCAAACTCAAAGAGCGAATTCGGTTAAGTGCTGCACGGCTTACACTGAGCAGTCTTCGTCCATCTGGTTTATCGTAAATCAATGGTTTCTTATCCAATAATTCTTCAGTAGACTCCAGATTGGATATCCAAATTTGTTTAGCGAGCTTATCTTCCTTAATCAGCTGTTTAATTTTTTTCACCCTTTCTACTGATATCAGACGGGGATGTTGTTCCTTTAAGGTCTTCAAAACTTCCCCTTTTGCAGGAATTTGTATTTTTTCCTGCGCAACGGAAATCATCGAAACCATAAGTAAAAGAAGTATTAGCTTTTTCATTTGAATGTCATAAAATTTGTTTATTTCATTATCATGGGAACTGGATTTGCTATTATACCTGGGGACCTTTGCCCTTCTCCTTTTTTGTTGTAATCTCCCAATTTTTTCCTTCCTTCTTCAGCCAAATGCATCATATCCTTGACTATCTTTGGATTGACGTTCGCTAGATTGTGCAAAGAGGCGATATCTTCAATTACATTAAATAATATTGCTTGTTTGCCTCCTCCCTCCTTAAAATGTGGATGACTTCGAAAGGTTTTCAAGGGGACAAATAGTTTCCATGGTCCACGACGTACAGCTTGCAATTGATCTTGTTCATAATAATAAAATACTTTATATGGAGATTTGGTAAAAGTTTTTCCAGAAATAAGCGACTGTATATTATGGCCATCAATTTGTTTGACATTTGGTGTTTCTATACCTCCCATAGCGGCAAAAGTAGGTAATAAGTCCATCGTACTTGCCAGTTCTCGGCAAACTGTATTAGCTTGGATCGTTCCAGGCCACCACATTAAAGTGGGCACACGAAACCCACCCTCTGAAGTTGTATAACCTCTACCGTGCAACGGTTTATTTGTGCCTCTGTCAAGGCTATTCATATCAGCTCCCATAGGGGATCCATTATCTGAGGTAAAAATTAATAGAGTGTTTTTGGCAATGCCCAATTCTTCTAACTTTTTCATAATCTGTCCTGTGGACCAATCCAACTCCTCTACACTATCGCCCCATGGACCGCTTTTGCTTTTCCCCCGAAAGGCCTCACTTGCAAAGGGTTTTGAGGTGCTTCCAGGCATTGCCTGAGGAAAATAAAGAAAAAAAGGTTGATCTTTAGATTCAGTAATAAAGTCTAAAGCTTTTTTGGTGTAATCTTGTGTTAGAAGATTTCTGTCTACTCCTGATTTTATCACTTTGTTATTTAGCATTAATGGTAACGGTGGCCATAGATGTCCATCGAATTCATTCCCCAAAGAATGGCCCACGGCCTGTGTCATATCATCGCTGTAGGGAATGCCATAAAAATAATCGAAGCCCTGCTCGGTTGGAAGAAAAGGTCCCTGATCTCCTAGATGCCATTTTCCTACAATCCCAGTTTTATATCCAGCGGATTTTAAAACTTCCGCAATAGTAGTTTCACTCGGATTAAGTCCATAAGGGGAGATAGGCCTTAAAACAAGACCGTCTCGGTCGTTTTTGTGCATGCCAATCCGTTGTGCATAGCACCCCGTAATTAGAGAGGCTCTTGAAGCAGTGCAGACCCCTGCAGTTACATAGAACTGTTCGAATTTACGACCTTCTGCCTCCATTCGATTTAAGTTGGGTGTTCGGTTTAATTTGGACCCGAATGGTTCGATATCTCCATATCCCAAATTATCACAATAGATTATTATGAAATTGGGTTGTTCAGAACTTGCACTTTGTGAAAATATTGAGCTGTATATTGATATGCAGCATAATATCAAAAAGGCGATGTGATTTTTTTTGAGGGTACTCATTCAAGAAAGATTAATAGTTGTCGCAACAAAATAAGAAGAAAAAAGTAATTTCTCATGGCTCTCTATGAGGGTATTTTGTTGAAGAGAATCCTGCATTTAAAAATCCAATTGAATTTATTTTAAAAAAGAGATGTAAGTATAACCTACTATTCAATTATAAAAGTTTTGATTAGATTCCTAAATAAAATAGTTTAAACAATATAGTTTGTCTTACGTATATGAGTTAAAATCAGATTAGAAAACTTCTCCTGTTTTGGCTGGTGGAGTTTCATTATCAACATTAATTGTACTCAAATTTCCCTTTATTTCAATTTATAAAATAGCAGAATTAAACTTTAAGCTATGGAAAAGTTCCTCAAACAGGCCTATTAGAAATTGTATTCCTTGTTCTTCATTATCTTCTGAGTCCCAACCTGATTTTGGAAGATATATTATAACGGCCATATTGTAAATGATTTGGGCCCAAAATATTGTAGATAAATATAACAACACTAATTAAAAATAGAAGGAAATAATATTTCAATTGAGTCAACAAATACAATATGTTTTACGAAGAAGGATTCAAGTTTTTATTGAGAATGACTTAAAGTAAATGTCACAAAATATTTTTTCAATTTATTTAATTTTTTTTGCGCCTAAGCCATTGAGATCCCATTTAATAACACCTTCTTTTAGGGTTAATTCAGTCTGAAGTTTTTTGTCCCCTATAATCTTGTAGCCTGCAGCATCCACAAAACCAAAATTTCCATTGAGTAAACTAAGTACAGAAATGTCTGCATCATTTCCGACACTAAGTGAACCTATGTCTTTCCTTTTAATAATTTTAGCAGGATTCCATGTGGCCCTAAGTATTACATCATTCATGCTCATTCCCATATTTAAATATTTAGACATAATATTTAGTATACTTTTCATTCCTTTATTCATACTGAATTTATGTAAATCTGAGCCAAATGTATCGGGTTTAAATCCTTTTTTTAATGCGGGTAGTGCCTGATTGAACCAAAATCCATATCCCCCATGACTAACATCAAAAAGGACACCTCTTTTTTTTGCCTTAATTACATAGTCTCTTACTTTACCATCTTCATCAATAACCGTTTCCCTTTCATCAACGTTTTCATATGTGTGGGATAAAATATCACCCATTCTCATCATATTTAATTGATTTTCAAGTGATAATTCGGGGAGATGACATTCAACAATTACAGGAACATTGGCAATGTTAGCTGCCTCGATTGCTCTCTCGAATGGAATTATTTCTTTCCCTTCATAATGTCCTATTTTAACCCCTATAATTACATCATTATTTTCTTTTATTACTGATGCAGTTTTTTTGGCATCCATGTCTACTATATCCTGTTGGTTGTACTTTTTGTCAGAAGTTATATTTGTTATATATTCTTCATCAACAAGTCCAGTCAAAATAGGATTTCCACTCATTCCATTTCCGGCAATATTCAAAAAAACCAGAATTCTTGTTTCAGATTTATCAATAACATTTTTTTTAAAAGTTGGAAAATTTCTCCATCCTGATGTTCCAGCATCAACCATAGTTGTTATACCAGATCTGAAACTAAAATTGTCAGCAGCCACGCTATTTCTTCCGTTAGCAAAAACATCTGGAGTTCCGCCTACAAAAACATGTGTGTGAATGTCAATCAAACCAGGAACAACATACATGTCCTCTGCATTAATTGTTTTTTTTGAGTTTTCAGAGGGAATATGATTTGAAACTTTTTTGATTATACCATCAGCAATTCCAATATCAAGTTTTGAATCTATATTATTTTTTGGATCAATTACATGTCCATTTTTTATGATTAGATCGTAAATTTGAGCATCACAAAACGAGATCCAGAAAAATATTAAGAATAAGTTTAGATTTTTCAATGTAAACATATTTCTTTAAGCTTTCTCTTTTTTCATATAACCCATCCAATCACTATCTACGTTTTTAGATCCTTCATAGCCACTGGTTGCTGATTGCAAAATTTCTCTTATCCTTCTCGCTACTGTCCTCTCCTGACCTGGCTCCATCATCCAGGTTGTTATACCTACAGATTCGTTATCACCAGTTGTTTCAATTGAAGGGTGACCGACTCTCAATTCATGCCTTAATTGATTTGGATAAATTTTAATTTTTTTAGTGTCCCAATAAATTCTTAGACTTGGAACATGATTAGCATATTTAGGCACAAATATTTCTGATTGGACACCATCTACTGATTTTGCTGAATCACTAATCATTTTTATCTGACCCTCCCACATTTTCCATTCTTTCTCATGGTCTTTTTTAAGATAGATTTCAAGTGCAGTAAGCATCCCTAGAACTTCCTCTTTGTTAACTTTCATGCCCCTACCAATTGTAACTCCTCTTGGTGGGGTATGAAGTCGTGCAGCTTCTATTAATTTTCTTTTCCCCAATAAAAGTCCAGCACTTTGGGGACCTCTTAAGCCCTTACCACCGGAAAAAGCAACAAGGTCAAAACCCATTTTTGTAAACTTAAATAAATTTTCAACAGGAGGAACATCAGCCGCACAATCAATGAATGTTGGTATATTATATTTTTTTCCTAAGTCAACAAATTCCTGCCACTTAATTTCACCTCTATCATTACCTGAATTCAAAAACCATAACATAGCTGTTTTACTATTAATTGATTTTTCTAATTCTTTTGAAGACTTGATTTTGATGAGTTTCGCACCAACATTTGTAATAGCTTGACAATACCCCATAAAGTGTGAATCTTGGAGTATTACCTCATTTTTCATTCCTTTAGAATTAGGAAGTTGAGTAACCTTGTCATTGTCCATTCCACTCATAACTCCCGCAGTACCTATACTCATTGCTCCAAAACATCCAGAAGAAACAGTTGCATATTCACAACCTAAAAGTTCGGCAATTCTCTCTCCAACTCTATCTTGTAACTCATCTAACTCAACATACTGACTAGTTCCAAATGTAATTGCATCTGTAACCTCTTTGGGCATTAATGAGCCTGTTAGGGCAGTATAGGTGCCCGCACAATTAATAAAAGTTCTAACCCCAAGATCTTTATAAAGATCTTTTTGAGTAGAACTTAAATTAGATTCTAAATTATGCTTTGAATAAACAAAATCAGAGTTTAATAAGCTTCCAATAAAGGGAAGTGATGCAAATGATTTAAGTAATTTTCTTCTGTTCATTTTTTTGGATATTAATAAAATATTTATAAAACTATTTGTCCCAATCGAAGCTAGCAATTCCATTTAAATCATAAACTACCTCCCCATCTTTAAGAGTTAATTCACAGACAATTTTTTTATCACCTTTCATTCTTTTAAATAGTACATCCAAAAAGCCAAAATCACCTTGTTGAATTTTTAGAATAGATAAATCAGCAATAGCTCCCTCGGAGATATGACCTAATTCTGTTCTTTGAATGTACTGAGCTGGTTTCCAAGTTGACGCCTCGATGACTTCTTGGAGGTTCATATCCATATTAAGAAATTTTGACATGACATTTGTCATATTTTTTGCACCTCCATTCATGCTATAAATATGTAAATCAGTACTAATAGAATTAGGTTTCAAACCTTGACTAACAGCAGGAACTGCTTGATGAAAATAAAAACTTCCACCTCCGTGGCCCACATCGAAAACAACACCTCTTTTTTGGGCTTCAAAAACGTAGTCCCTCACTTTTCCATTCTCATCCAAAATAGCAGTTCTTCCTTTAACATCAGAATAACAGTGAGTTAATATGTCTCCTGGTCTGAGCTTTTCATTTAATAAGGTATTTAGTGGTAAAACAGGATCACTTGCTCCAAAATCAATTACTACAGGGATTTTGGACATTTCACCCGCTTCAACGGCTAGCTCTGTGGGTTTCCAATTATAACCTAGAAAATGTGCAAGTTTAACACCTACAATATGGTCTTTAAACTGTTCTGCCATCATAGATGTTAGTTTTGGATTCATATCGCTTATATCTTGTTCATTTGGGTTTCCACTCATACCCCTACCTACAATATTTATTAGTGCGAGAACCCTTGTATTTGATCGGTCTATTACTTGTTCTTTGAATGTTATAAAATTTCTCCATCCAGCACCCCCGCAGTCAACTACTGTTGTAACACCGGCTCTGAAAGTAAATCCATCTGGTGGAACAGAATTAAAACCATTACTATAAGCACTGTTAGGAACTGTTCCATAAAAATTATGGGTGTGAATATCAATTAAGCCTGGAGTTACAATTAGACCTTTTGCATTTATTATTTTTTTGGCAAGATTGGCATCAATTTTTCTTTGAACAGATGCTATCCTTCCATCTTTAATTGCAACATCCATTATCTTATTGATTTTATTTTTAGCATCAATAAGGAAACCATTTTTGACAATTAAATCGTATTCTTGACTGTAATTTAAATTAAAAATTAGCAGAAGAACTATCAAGTTTGCAGTTTTAAAAATTTTCTTCATTTTATTTGTTATTTCATTGTTATTGATTTTTCATTTCTAAGTTTTCTTACTTCTCCTATTTCAAGTTTAGAAGCCTTATTACCAAAACTTGTTCTAATGTAATTTAAAATATCGGCTATCTGTTTGTCAGACAAAAAACTATGTTGAGGCATATATCCATTCCATGACTCGCCATTTACATTAATTTCTCCCTCTAATCCATTTAAAAGAACGTTAATTAATCTTTTTTTGTCACCAATCACCCAATCGGTCCCAACTAAAGTAGGAAATCTTCCTTTAGCACCTTTCCCATCTCCTTGATGACATGAAATACAGTAAATATTATAAAGCTCCTGGCCTACAGAAACTTCCTTTGGACTATTAAGTTTAAATAAAATCCCATCTCTATATTCATAGTCAGTTCCTATCTCAATTTTGTCTTTTTCTTTGTCTGGCGTTCTTATGTTTGAATTAAGTTTTCTTTTTTCCATTTTGAACAAATCTATAGAACTAAATCGGTCTCTATTTCCATTAAATTCTATTTTCCAAATCCTTCCTTTTTCAGTATCTCCAATGAACATACCTCCTTTTGGAGAAAATGCAAGCCCCATAGGTCTATAAACTGCATCATCTACACTAGCGATTGGATCAATTTGTGCAAATCCATCTGCAAAAACTTCATATTCTCCACTTGGTTTGCCCCCCTTAAAAGGTATAAAAGCGACAAAATAACTTGATTGTGGATAAGGAGCTCTATTGGTTGATCCATGAAAAGCAATAAAAGCTCCATTTTTGTATCTGGAGGGAAAATCATCACCAGTGTAAAAAACTAAATCATTTGGAGCCCAATGGCCAGGAAACCCAATTTCAGGATCTTTATATTGATCACACCTGCCTATAATATCACCATCACCACCATATTCTGGGCCTAATACTTTTTTGCCTTTAATTTGATCATAGTAACAATAAGGCCAACCAAAATTATCCCCTTTTTCAATTTTTATAAATTCCTCAGATGGGAGCATAGCACTTTGCCAGCGAGTATATTTTTGTGGCCACAACCTAAAGAGATTATCTCTTCCATGCACTACTGCATAAAGGCAGTCATTTTCAAAATTCCAATCCAAACCCACAACGCTTCTTATACCACTTGCATATTTAACTCCATCTTTTTGTGTTTGGTTGAGCTTGTTTTCGTCAAACTTCCATATTCCAGCATGTTGCTCTAGTTGGATGCAAGGATCAACTCCAGGGGTTAGAGGAGTCCTTTTTGGACTTACACAGGCATTTGAAGGTGCACCGAAAGGAACATAGAGCCCACCTTTTCCATCAAAAGTAATAGGTTTCGCTATATGTTCATGACTTCCATGCTCATGATCATCTACTACAATTATTTCTGGTTTTGATGAGGGTACAAGATTTTCATCCAGTTTTACTCTATAAACCACCAGTTCCGAACTGTAATAAATATATCCATTTCTAATCCTAGCACCGGTTTCAAGTGATCCAGCCCATTCATAATCTTGGGAATTAGTTGCTAAATTATTTTCTCCAAAATTAGAAATTGTATCAGCTATGCCATCACCATTAAAGTCTCTTATTGCTACCAAAGACTTATCATTAATTAAGCTTCTATATTTTGCATAAAGGTCTCCATTAGAGTTGACTGCAATGTGTCTTATGTTTTGTTTTAGACTGTCCACGAAAACTGTAGAAGAAAAACCATTTGGTAGAAAAAGTTGACCTGAATCAGTTTTTTTATCGCAACTGCAAGAAAAAATAAGTAGGGATAGGACTAAAAATAGTTTCATTGTTTAAATTCTGAGTTTTAATTAACCAATTCTCTCACTAAATGTAATAATTTTTAATTTTAAAGCATTGAATCTCATAACAAACCCTTTTTGATTTATAAGGCTTACAGGTGTTTTGAGAAATGGGTATCTTGTGGTATAAATCAATAAAATGAAAAAAGAATACAAAGTTGAGGTTGTAAAAGAAGGTGCTTTGGGAACAATTTTTTTTGGTTCAAGCAAAATGCCTTTAATGAAAATGGAAGAAGTGATGAATAAGTATGGAGAAGATGGATGGGATGTTGAATTTCAATTAGTAGAGAAA
>CAJWLL010000039.1 GCA_913043275.1 uncultured Flavobacteriaceae bacterium
TGACCCTCAACAGTTTTCAAGACTGCCGCATTCGACCACTCTGCCATTTCTCCTTGGGGTGCAAATATAATATTTATTGATTTTCAATCTATTGATTTTTTATATAAAATATTGGATAATCATTATCCAGTTTAATAATTGACATAGCCAACTATTTCAAGACCATAACCCGTAATTCCAACTCTGGGCATTTTATTGGAATTACTGATCAAGTTCATTTTTTTTATTTTAAGATTGTGTAAAATTTGTGCTCCAATTCCAAAATCTCTACTGTCCATAACTATTGGTGGTGCTTTATCAATCTCACCTTTTTGCTGCATTCCTTTAAGTTTTTGGATTCTAGATAGCATGTTTTCTGATGATTGTTGTTGGTTGATAAAAATAATTGCCCCTTTTTCGGCTTGGTTGATTAACTCAAAAATATCATCCAATCCTTGGGTGACTTGTCCTGTCAACATATTTAAAACATCATTACTGATCCTCAGTGAGTTGATTCGTGTCAAAACAGCTTCGTCCTCTTCCCAACTGCCTTTTGATAGAGCAAGATGAATCTGTTGATTTGTGGTTTGTTGATATGTCCTTAATCTGAAAGGACCAAAGCGGGTTTGAACTTGAAAATCACTTTTTTTTTCAATCAAACTGTCATGCTTCATTCTGTAAGCTACCAGATCTTCAATTGAAACAATCTTCAGATCGAATTTTTGAGCAACTCTTAGCAGTTCAGGAAGACGTGCCATTGATCCATCTTCATTCATTATTTCAACAATTACACCTGCAGGATCGAATCCCGCCAAACGTGCAAAATCAATTGCTGCTTCAGTATGTCCGGTGCGACGCAAAACACCACCGTCCTTAGCAATTAAAGGAAACACATGACCCGGTCGAGTAAGGTCAATAGCTCGAGTTTTTTTGTCAATCATTGCACGGATTGTTTTAGATCGATCTGAAACAGAAATACCTGTGGTAATTTCGCTACCTCGGTAGTCTACCGACACCGTAAAAGCTGTTTCCATGGGATCTGAAGTTGAGCTCACCATTCTATCTAATTTTAATTTTTTGCATTTTTTCTCCGTCAACGGAGTACATATCAGGCCTCTTCCGTGGGTCGCCATAAAATTTATTTTCTCTGGTGTAATTACTTCTGCTGCAGCTACAAAATCGCCTTCATTCTCACGATTTTCATCGTCTACTACTATTATGATTTCTCCTCTCTTGATAGATTCGATCGCTTCTTCTATTTTATTTAGTGATGTTTTCGACATAAATTATTTAAGATTTTGGCTCCATGAATTTGGCATAAATTTTTTGAATTGGAACTATTATAAAATCCAGATTTACAAATCCCTCATCAGAGGATGCTCTTTTGGTCAAATAAAAAGCAAATGGAGCCAATACAATCGTGGATATCCAACTTGCCAAAATTGGATTAATACTGTTGTCTTCAGCTGCGTTCTTTGAAAAGATTCCGATGTAATGGTAGGATAAAAAAATCAAGACCGATAATACCAATGGCAAGCCCAATCCACCTTTTTTTATAATTGCTCCCAGAGAAGCTCCAATCAAGAAAAGAAAGATACAGGAGAAAATCAATGAAAATTTATCCAGCATGATCATTTTGTGTAGGTTGATTAATTTTTGAAAGACAAAAAACGTTCGCTTCTTATTCTCCAGACTCCTTAAGATTCCTCTTACATCACTTTCTGATCGATTTATAATTTGACTGGCTCTCCAATCATCAGATGTTTTTATGATATTCATAATATTGGCATTTATTAGTGAATCAGAAAAATAACCGTCTGTTTCTTTCATTGGTTTTATCTGGTTGCTATAGTGTTTTTTATTAAAGTTTTCACTAAATATTTTTCTTTGATAACTAAAGTCACGCTCCAATGTGTCAATGCTTACTTTAAGTTGATTAACTTTTTGCATTTTGAATGTGCTGGTGTAATTTTCCTCACTCAGATCCACATTGTTGAACTGGGACAAATCTATATTCATTATATACTCTTCGAAATGAACTTTGGCGTGAGGAAACCTCATTCTTTCCTTGTAATCTTTTCCTGGAATTTCTTCGTAACGATTTCCATCATACAAAACCAGCTGTAGGGTTGCATCAGTAGTCTTACTTTTTAATTCTCCGTTTTTGGCCTTGATAACAATTCGATTTTTATAATCATCAGTTTTCTCATGAATGATTACATCTTCGAGTAACCTTTTATCCTCACCATATTTTCGTTTTACTTTGATGCTCATTTGACCCAAGTCATTAAAGACACCTTCTCTTATAGCAATGGCAGGTTTTAACTTGGCCAAGTTCCTTCTTAGGTTATAGGATTTTAATTCCCCATAGGGAATTAGGTAATTGGAAAAATAAAAACTTCCCACACCAATTAAAATATGAACCAAAAATAAACCCGTCATACAACGAATTAGAGAAATTCCCGTAGATTTCATTGCAGTAAATTCAGAATTTTCAGCAAGATTACCGAAGGTCATTAAAGAGGCCAATAATATCGAAAGGGGAAGAACAATGGGGATTAGCTTTGGTGTAAAGTAGATCAAAAATTTAAAAATAGTTTCAAAATCTAACCCTTTTCCAGCTAGATCATCAATATACAACCAAAAGGTTTGCACCACAAAAATCAGCATACAAATCGTAAAAACACTTAATAGGCGAATTAAATATTGAATAATAATATAGCTATCTAGAATTTTCAATACACTAATTGTTGATGTAATAATTGGGATATGCGACTTCGTTAAAGACGAAGAAGTCCTCTGGCAGGGAACTGTCCACTCTCATTTTGTTGATTGTAAGTGTTGTTACAGTTCCATTGTTTCCTACTTCAATCAATTTGTAAAGATGGTTTTGTAGAGTATCGATTCCCACCAATAAGAATTTCATTTCCACATTTTCTTGTGTAGGAATTAATTTTACGAATTGAATGTTTTTTCCTTTTATCCTTTGACTAATGTCCCAATGGTAATCGTAACCCTCTTTATAAAACTGTAATAATTCTTTGGGATTGATGCTAAAATCATCTCCTTCTTCTGCATTAGTAATAGTAATTTCTTCATTTTCAGAAACTATTGTATAAATTTTTTTTCCATCAAATAGCTGGATTGCATCCAAAAATTTAAGTTTATATTTTTCGTTTGCTATAGTGACTTCTCCAGAACTCTCTTGATTAATTTGTTCCAAACGGTTATTGAGTTCATAACTAAATTCTAACTCAATATTTTTATAACTTTCCATTTTATTGGATGCCAACTCCAACAAGCTTTGAGCCTCTACCGAGGTTTGAGAACAAATAGGTAGTATGGTTCCAATAAAAAAAAGCAGAAAAAGATTTTTAGATTTCATATTGCAAATTTATGTTTCTTCATTTTTCAAAAGCTTATCCAATGCGATTAAATCAGAGATGAGTACTTGCCTTGCTTTACTTCCTTCAAATGGACCTACGATTCCTGCAACTTCCATTTGGTCAATGATTCTTCCTGCACGATTGTAACCTAGTTTGAGTTTTCTTTGTAAGAGAGATGCAGATCCTTGTTGGGCCGTAACAATTACTTCTGCGGCTTCTCTAAAGAGGTCATCTCTCTCCGAAGGATCTAGGTCTAAACTAATCGAATTTTCCTCCACGTATTCGGGTAATTCATAAGCACTAGTGTAGCCCATTTGAGAACCGATATAATCAGAAATCTTCTGAACTTCAGGTGTATCTACAAAAGCACATTGAATTCGAGTCAAATCGTTGCCTTGAGTATAGAGCATGTCCCCACGACCAATCAATTGGTCTGCTCCTCCAGAATCCAAAATGGTACGTGAATCTATTTTTGAAGTCACCCTAAAAGCAATTCTAGCAGGAAAGTTAGCCTTGATGATTCCAGTAATTACATTGACAGAGGGCCTTTGGGTGGCTATGATAAGGTGAATTCCTACTGCTCTTGCCAATTGTGCCAAACGTGCGATGGGAGTCTCTACCTCCTTACCTGCAGTCATAATCAAGTCTGCGAACTCATCCACTAGCAATACAATATATGGTAAAAATGTGTGCCCATCTTCCGGATTTAATTTTCGCTCTCGGTACTTTTGATTGTATTCCTTTATGTTACGACACATTCCGTTTTTGAGTAACTCATATCGATTGTCCATTTCTATACAGAGCGAATTAAGGGTATGAATCACTTTTGTATTATCTGTGATGATGGCTTCTTTCGTGTCAGGCAATTTAGCCAAGTAGTGGCGTTCAATTTTACTATATATGTTAAGCTCTACCTTTTTTGGATCAACCAATACAAATTTGATTTCAGCGGGATGTTTTTTGTAAAGTAAAGAAGTCAGCACAGCATTGAGTCCTACTGATTTTCCTTGACCTGTTGCTCCAGCCATAAGCAGGTGGGGCATCTTGGTCAAATCCACTACAAAGGTTTCGTTACTGATATTCTTACCCAAGGCCAAGGGAAGTTCCATTGCAGCAGTCTGAAATTTATTGGAAGTAATAACTGATCGCATGGAAACAATACTAGGTTTCTGGTTGGGGACTTCAATACCGATTGTTCCTTTCCCCGGAATAGGAGCAATGATTCTAATGCCCAATGCCGAAAGGGAAAGGGCAATATCATCCTCCAAGTTTTTAATTTTGGAAATTCTAATACCCGCTTCGGGGACTATCTCATAAAGTGTTACAGTTGGACCTACAGTTGCTTTAATTTTTGAGATACCGATATTGTAATTCTTTAGAGTATCTACGATTTTGTCTTTGTTCAAATCTAACTCTTCCTGATCGATAGTGATGGAGCTTTCTCCATAATCTTTAAGTAGGTCATTGATAGGAAAGCGGAAATTACTCAGTTCCAATTTAGGGTCAAAAAAACCATGTTTCTTAACCAAAGATTGCGCCAAATTGTCTGTCAAATGTTCCTCTTCTTTATATGTTTCCACCTCCATAGTAATTTCTTCCTTTTCCGATAGTTTTTCAGCTTCAATGTTATCCACTTTCCCTACTTCAGCCTCAGGAGCGATTTTCTTTTCCAGATTATCTATTTTCAAATCCAAACCAATTTCTATATCAACCTCTTTATTAGACTTCTCTTTTTTGAAAAACGAACTAAAAAACAACAAGACTTTTTCGGGTGTTAATCGCCATTGAATGACCAATATGGAAATCATTAAAAATATAAGTAAACCTACTACTCCAACATTGCCCATATAAGCGACTAAAAAACTATTTATTTCATAGCCAACCAGTCCCCCCAACAAAGGGGAATTCATATGATAAAATCCAAAAAAAAGAGACAAACACATTAAATATAGCAATGCCCAACTCAAATTGTTAAGCAGTTTTTTTCTATCACGGGCAAAAAAAAGTAAATACCCTGCATACCCAAGTAAAAAAGGGAAGATAAAGGAGGCTATTCCAAATAGTTGGTATATAAAAAAGTGGCTTACCAAAGCCCCAACTTTATTCAAAAGGTTTTTGGATTGAATTTCCTTTTCAAAAAAGACCTCTAATGTGCTTTGATCTGATTCGTGGTGGAACAAAAAAGAAACAAATGATACGGTCATCAATAGCCCCAACAATACTAAAAAGCTCCCCAAAAGAATTTGCCTTTTTCTGATACGTTGTTTCTTTTCTTCCGAAAATTCAGGAACGCTTGGATGGGAACGCTTTTTGGCCATGAATGATGCTTCTTTAACAAAAATACAAATTCATCCTCAATCCCCGGTCTAAAAAAAAACCGAGACCACAATTGGCTCGGGGTTTTTACTTTATGAAATGTTTACAATGTTTTAGGCCAAATCAAATCGATCGAGCTTCATCACTTTGCTCCATGCGGCAACAAAATCTTTGACAAATTTTTCTTCACCATCGGCACAACCGTAAACTTCGGTAATGGCACGCAACTCACTGTTGGAGCCAAAGATCAAATCAACTCTTGTTCCGCTCCATTTGATCTCGCCTGTCGTCAAATCAAGACATTCAAATTCACTTTCGTTATCGTCAGTAGCTTCCCAGGTGGTATTCATGTCAAGTAGGTTGACAAAGAAATCGTTAGTTAAGGTTCCAGGGCGATCGGTCAACACACCGTGCTTGGAACCACCAAAGTTGGTGTTCAACACACGCATACCTCCGACCAAAGCAGTCATTTCGGGTGCGGTCAAAGTCATCAGTTGCGCTTTGTCAATCAATAGTTTTTCCGCATCGATATCATACTGCTTTTTCATGTAGTTTCTGAATCCATCCGCCAATGGTTCCAATACAGAGAAAGATTCTACATCGGTTAAGTCCTGTGTAGCGTCTGTTCTTCCAGCTGTAAAAGGTACTTTAACGTCATGTCCGGCATCGGCAGCGGCTTTTTCGATTCCCGCACTTCCGGCCAAAACAATCAGATCGGCCAATGAAACCTTTTTGTCTTGATTGATACCGTTGAATTCATTTTTTAAATCCGTCAAAACATCTAATACCTTGCCCAGTTGAATAGGTTGATTGACATCCCAGTATTTTTGAGGCGAAAGGCTAATGCGTGCTCCATTGGCACCACCTCGCTTATCAGAGTTTCTGTAGGTTGCAGCAGAGGCCCAAGAGGCACTTACCAGTTGACCAACACTCAATCCGGAATTCAAAATCTTAGCTTTTAGGGCTGCTTCATCCTTATCGTCAATAAGTGCGTGATCTACTTTTGGAATTGGATCTTGCCAGATCAAAGTTTCCTGAGGTACCTCAGATCCCAAATAACGCTCAATCGGCCCCATATCTCTGTGGGTCAACTTATACCAAGCTTTGGCAAATGCATCGGCAAACTCATCGGGATTTTCGTAAAAATGTCTAGAGATGGGTTCATATGCGGGATCCATCCTTAAGGCGATGTCTGTAGTCAGCATCATGGGTGCATGACGCTTTTCAGCATTGTGAGCATCGGGAACCGATCCTGCACCGGCACCACCTTTGGGAGTCCACTGTTGGGCTCCTCCGGGACTTTTGGTTAACTCCCATTCAAAACCAAAAAGGTTTTCAAAATAATTATTACTCCATTGGATGGGTGTGGTTGTCCAAGCTCCCTCCAAACCACTGGTGATCGTGTGTTCTCCTTTTCCAGAGCCAAAATTATTTTTCCATCCCTTGCTCATTTGTTCAATTCTTGCTCCTGCAGGTTCGGCCTCAACATATTGGTCAGCGTCAGCCGCACCATGTGTTTTTCCAAAAGTATGTCCTCCAGCAATCAAAGCTACCGTTTCATAATCGTTCATGGCCATTCGGCCAAAAGTTTCGCGGATGTCATGCGCCGATTTTAGTGGATCTGGATTGCCATTGGGGCCCTCTGGGTTTACATAGATCAATCCCATCTGTACCGCACCGAGTGGATTTTCCAATTCGCGCTCACCTGTATATCTATTATCACCCAGCCATTCTGCTTCGGGTCCCCAGTAAACGTCCTCTTCAGGTTCCCACACATCTATACGGCCCCCTCCAAAACCAAAAGTTTTAAATCCCATGGACTCCATAGCAACATTCCCTGTCAATACCATTAAGTCTGCCCAAGACAGTTTTTTTCCATACTTCTGTTTGATGGGCCATAAAAGCAATCTTGCCTTTTCTAAGTTGGCATTGTCAGGCCAACTGTTCAGTGGTGCAAAACGAAGGGTACCCGCTCCGGCACCACCTCGTCCATCAGCAATTCGGTATGTACCGGCTGCATGCCATGCCATACGGATGAAGAATGGTCCATAGTGTCCATAGTCGGCAGGCCACCAATCCTGAGAATTGGTCATCAGTTCATGCAAATCCTCTTTGACAGCTGCTAAGTCAAGTTTTTTAAATTCTTCCGCATAATTAAAGCCAGGATCCATTGGATCAGAAAGAGAAGAGTGCTGACGCAGAATATTTAAATTCAGCTGGTTAGGCCACCAGTCACGGTTAACCGATCCTCCACCGGCAACTTCTTTTAAGACCCCTCCAAGGTATGGGCATTTTGCGATTTTTTCTTTTCCATTTATGTGATTGTCCATACTTAATGAGTTAATAATTTTATTGAGTTTTTAAAATTAAATTATTTAAAATTAAAATTTAAAAGTGAGAATAGTTAATTTCTTTACTAGTATAAGAATTTTTAATCATTCAAAAGATGATATTAATCAACTTTTAACTTTTTGATTTTAATTTTAAAATAGGCGTAAACCAAAGTCATTAAAGGACTGATCCAATTAAAAAAGGCGTAGAAAAAATATTCTGCTACCCCAACACCCAATACCCCTGATTGATAAGCTCCACAGGTATTCCAAGGCACCAATACAGAGGTTACCGTTCCGGCATCCTCCAATGTTCTACTCAGATTCTCAGGAGCCAGCTTTCGATCCCGGTAGGCTTTTGCAAACATCTTTCCCGGCACCACGATGGCCAAGTATTGGTCTGAGGCGGTAAGGTTGACCGTCAGACTGGACGCTGCTGTACCGGCAATGAGTTGAAAAGTGGTTTGAGCCCATTTTAAAAAAGCATTGCTTATGGCCTGTAAGGCACCAATCGCGTCCATTACCCCACCAAAAACCATAGCACATATAATCAACCAAACCGTACCCAACATCCCTTGCATTCCTCCCGATGAAAATAATTCGTTAAAAAGGGGGTCATTGGTTTCGATTTGGGTATCAACAGTAATGGCATTAAAAATACTTTTATAAATGGTTTTAAAATTCAACACTGAACTTTCGGATAAATCCATCAGCAATTGAGGTTGAAAAATCAGCGCAAAAAGACCTCCCAAAAGTGTTCCAACAAACAGTGCCAAAAGTGGTGGAGTTTTTTTGACAATCATCATTATAACGAATAGAGGCACCAAAAATAACCATGGGCTTATGTTAAATTTTTCTCTAATGGATTCATTTAGTAAGGAAGTATCTACTTCCCCTGAACTTGAAAAACTCCATCCGAAAAAAATAAACAACAGAAGGGTAATCACAATACTGGGTAGAGTGGTGTAAAGCATATAACGGATATGGGCAAAGAGCTCGCCTCCTGCCATGGCAGGAGCCAAGTTGGTGGTATCACTCAAGGGGGAGAGTTTATCCCCAAAATAGGATCCGGAAATTACAGCACCGGCCACCATGCTAGCTGGTAATTCCAAAGCCCTCCCTATACCAATCAAGGCAATCCCGATGGTCGCTGAGGTGGACCAACTGCTCCCCGTGGCCAAAGAAACCAATGCGGAGATCAGTACACATGCCGGTAAGAAAAAACGAGGGTTGGCAATTTGTAAACCATAATCAATCATGGCGGGAATGATACCACTTAACAGCCATGTCCCTGACAAAGCTCCTACCAAAAGTAAAATCAAAATGGGACCCGTGACCGATTTTAAGTTTTCCCCAACCTTGCGCAACATTTCCCCATAGGTGACTTTGTTTCGGAGACCTAACAAGCCTGCTACAACTCCCCCTAACAA
>CAJWLL010000040.1 GCA_913043275.1 uncultured Flavobacteriaceae bacterium
AAACGGCGGGAATGGGTTTAAATGTATAATCTACCTTTATTTTTTTTTGAACCAATGAATCGTCAATTTCGGGATTGGTTCGGATTTTAAAAACATTTTTCAGGCTAGGGCTATACGATTTGACAACAGTAATTTCTTGAGTGCCCAGGTCGTCGGTTGTTTCTTCCTGCGCAAGAGCATGAGTGAGAAAGGACAGGGACAAACAAAAACCAAAAAAAACCTTATTGCACTTCATTTTTTATATCGTGTTGGGACAAACTGGCATTTTGCTCAGCCTGTTTTTGTTTGATTTGATTAAGTAGGGTCTCTCCTTCTTTTAAAATTTTGGGAAACTGCTTGTAATTTTCGATCAGGGATTCCAAAATATAAGTGGCTTGAAAAGCATCTTTTACAGCATAGAAGTTTTGGGCCATTAGCAATAGACTTTTTGCTGCCCAAAAAGGCTGGCTGCTAAATTTTTGGGATAGAAGAGCGATAACCTTATTGGACTTTTCATAATCTTTATTCAAATGGTTTTGATGAGCTCTGAAATAATAAGCTTCTGCAGCAAGTGCGTCGATAGGAGCTTTTTCCAAAATCTTAAAAGCCAATTGAGCCTTAAGGGAGTCTCCCAAGGCTATTGATGTTTGGGCCAATATTTCGTAGGCGTCCCACTTTATTTTCACTTCTATATTTTTCAATGCCAGAACGGCTTCAGCTTTGCCTTGTGCATACTCCAATTCTTGAAATTCGTAACAAGAACGCATCAAATTAAACATTGCATAACGTTTGTTTTCAGTATAAACAGCTACCGCTTCCAATTGCTTCCAAAGAGGTACTGCTTTTTCTTGTTTTTCCTGTTTAACCAAAATCTGTGTAGCACGTACCAATGCTTGTTCATAGAATTCATTAGGTTTATCATCAATCAATTTTTTGAAATGCTTGAGAGCGGCTTCAGGTTCAGATTCATCATAATAAATCTCAGCCAAGGCAAAATGGGCACTCAAAGCATTGCGTCCCTGTGGATAAATTTTCAAATAGGAAAGAAAGGATTTTTTAGCCTGTTTCTTACGGTCACTTAAGAATTGTTTTTCGGCAGCCGAAAAAGCGGTTTGCTCAAGCTCATTGTTAGAGAATGTGTTAATATTCATTGATTTAAGCCATTGTGTGAACTGGGGAACCTTGTCCAAGTCAACCGCAATCTCTTTAAGAGTTCCCAAGGCCTGTTGTGCCACAGCATCTTTGGTAAAATCTACCACCAAGTTCTTCAGTACACTTTCTGAACTATTTAGTTTTTCCTGATTGTAAAGAATTAAACCTTTGTTGAGAATAGCTTTGGGAATGTAGGGGCTTTTGGGATAGCGACCAATCATTTCATCGTAGGTATTAATAGCCGTTTCAAAAGAACCTGAAACCGCATAGGCACTACTCAACTCGAAGAAGGCATCATCTAAATAAGCAGAGCGTGGGTGCTTATCGATAAGTTCCTTGAGAGTGCTTATTTTTTGCTTGTTACGATCTACAAAACCATAACTAATGGACTTTTGATACAAGGCGTAGTCGGATTGAGCCGGGGACATGAAAATGCCCTTGTTGTATTGCTCCATAGCTGGCCAAAAACGACTCATGGCAAACTCAGCATCCCCCATTCGAATATAAGCATCACGTACTTTGGTACGGGGATAGTATTTTGGTTGATCAACTACTTTTTGGAAGGAACTCAATGCCAATTCATAATCACCCATCTTGAAATAGGTGTATCCCAAGTGATAGTTGTATTCAAGTTCATTAAGCATTGCCTTTCTAGGGAGATTGTTTTCAAAAGCAAAAAATCCATCTACAGCGTCCTCAAATCGATTGCGTTCGTAATGTGTCTGAGCCAACCAAAAAAGGGATTGTGCTGAAATGGTTTTGTCTTTGTTGTTGTTTACAGCCTTCTGGAAATACTCCCCTGCCTTTGCGTACTCACCGGAATTGAATAGTTGAATGGCTTTCAGGAAGGTTACCTTTTGCAGTAAACGGTCGTCTTTATAGTCGTTTTTTGAAGAGAGTATGGACAAGACACCATCATAATCTCCGCTATTGGTATAGGAGCTTAACAAAAGGGCAGTGAGCTCTTGTTCTTGAGATGTTTTGGGATAGGCTTCTAGATATCTGATGATAACTTGTGGGACTCTTTCATAAGGGTTTCCGATCTCATAACTTAAACGGGCGTAGTTGAGTAAGGCCATTTGTGTAATGTCCGGATTAAAGGTCATTGAAGCTGCACTCCTGTATGCATTGAGAGCAGAGGTTTTTCTTTCTTTTTTGAAATAACATTCTGCCAAGTTGTAGTATGTGCTCTGTGCCAGTTTGTCTTTTTTACCTATGATCTTATTGAATTGATCTATAGCTTGGCTGTAATTACTTGATTTATAATAGGCGTATCCCAACTGATAAAAATCGGCATGGGTCCATTTGCCCGTTTTTCCTTTGTAATTTTTTAAATGTTTTAAAGCCTTATTGTATTGCTTGGTGTTGAAATAACTTTCTCCTATGATTTTTGAGAGTTCTGAAAAGTTGTCTCCATCTTGATTTTGAATTTCTTTTTCACCTAAAGCAATGGCCTTTTCAAAGCGTCCCAGTTTAAAATTCATTTCTACTTTGAAATAACCCAAGTTATCCTGTTGATTTTTTTTAGACACCTGATTGAAAGATTTAGATGCGGCGGAGTAATCCTCTAACTGATAGGCAATATGACCCAAGTAATAGTGTGCGTCAGATTCATATTTCAGATTGAATTTAACTTTTTCCAAAAATGTTTTAGCTTGGGGATACTTTTTTTTGTTAAAAAGTGTATATCCCTTGTTAAAAAAAAACTCAGGAAGGGCTGCTTTGGGAACATCAGTAGCTTTTACTTTGGTAAACCATTTGTGAGCGTAGGAATATTTTTCATTGTTAAAATAATAGTTGGCCAAATCCAAATAAACTCTATTTAAAATATTCGTATTGGGGTAATCACGTCTGAAGGTTTCGATTAATTTAGCAGCACCTGGATCATTAAGCCGCAAGGACGTTACCATTTTAAAATAATTGATCTCCTCTAATTCGGCATCATTGAGATTAAAATCTTCGTAGATTGCAAAAGCTTGATCTACATTGGGGAAAGCCCCTTGGTAGTACAAATCAGTGGCTTTCATTTTCAAAGAAATCTTGTCAAAAACTTGTGACCAACTATGGGATATAAAAAAAAACAACAAAATTGGCAATAAGCTATTTTTTTTTATATCAATCATATTCAAATTTAGATAGAAACCTCTCTTATTTAAACGGAATTATTTTTGCTTGCGTATAATTTATCAACAAATTTTATTTGCCAATTAAAACCCTTTACATTTGAAGAACATTCAAAAAAATGTCCAAAAACATTCTTTCTTTTAGTGATGCCACAATATCTCAAAATGAGAAAATCATTTTGTCTGATGTTTCCATTGATGTCCCCGAAGGAAGTTTTGTTTTTTTGATTGGTCGAACAGGTAGCGGAAAAAGCAGTCTGATTAAAACAATTTACGGTGACTTGGAACTGGCAGGAGGCATAGGGAGTGTTGGGGATTTTGACCTTACTAGGCTCAAAAGCAAACAAATCCCTTCATTGAGAAGAACTCTGGGGGTAGTATTTCAAGATTTTAAACTTCTACCCGATCGCAGTATCGATGACAATCTCAAGTTTGTCCTAAAAGCTACTGGTTGGCGTGATAAAAATGAAATTAGCCAAAGAATTGATCAGGTTTTAGACATGGTGGGTATAGCAATCAACAAGAAAAAATTTCCATTTGAATTATCTGGTGGAGAGCAACAAAGAATTGCCATAGCTCGTGCCCTTTTGAATGATCCTAAATTGATCATTGCTGATGAACCCACAGGAAATCTGGATCCTCAAACCAGCCAAGAAATCATGCAGCTCTTCAAGTCACTGCACCAAAAAGGAATGACTCTGCTAATGGCCACCCACGATTATCAAATGATCGTTAAATTCCCAGGTAAAATTTTCAAATGTGAGGACGGAAAAGTGTTCGAGGTCATTGCCAAAACATAATTTTTGATCCATCACTACTTTAGTATCCAATCGCTTTAGTAATTTTACGAAAAAACAATATGCCGCTTAGTGACCTTCCTCAAATTGCACATGCCCAAAGTCATCAGTTTTTTCTATTGGCCGGTCCCTGTGCTATTGAAGGAGAGGAAATGGCTATGAGGATTGCAGAAAAGATAAAGTCTGTAACCGATAACCTGTCAATCCCCTTTGTTTTTAAAGGAAGTTTTAAAAAAGCTAACCGTAGTAGAGTTGACAGCTTTACAGGGATCGGAGATGAAAAAGCTCTTAGGGTTTTGGAAAAAGTGAGTAAGACTTTTGAAGTTCCAACACTTACTGACATTCACAACGAAAAAGATGCTGAAATGGCTGCTGCCTATACAGATGTATTGCAAATTCCAGCTTTTTTGGTTAGACAAACCGATTTGTTAACAGCAGCAGCAAAAACCAACAAATTTGTCAATCTGAAAAAAGGCCAATTCATGAGTCCTGAAAGTATGCAGTTTGCAGTTCAGAAAATTTTCGACAGTGGCAACCAAAATGTTTGGATTACAGACCGTGGCACACAATTTGGTTATCAGGATTTGATAGTAGATTTTAGAGGCATTCCAGTGATGAAAAAATTTGCACCTACCATACTTGACATTACACACTCTCTTCAACAACCCAACCAAAGCAATGGGATTACAGGAGGCAGGCCGGAAAGTATTGAAACCATAGCCCGAGCAGGAATAGCCACGGGTGTGGATGGTCTTTTTCTCGAAACACATTTTGACCCCTCCATCTCCAAAAGCGATGGAGCTAATATGCTAAATCTACAATATCTGGAAGCCCTTTTGGACCGTTTATCAAGATTAAGATCTTTTGTAGTCGAAAGCTTATAGCACAATTCTTAATTGAATCATTCTTTTAAATATCAATGTCAACTGGTTTGAGATTAAATTCTGAATCCAGTATTATCTGCAAACCATCGCTAATATTATACATTTTAATAGACTTCAAAATAGTAAACCATTAAAGGCTTGAAATTTGTATATTTGCTTTTCCTAAAATGAAGTTCATTGAAAGTATGGGGTCGACTGGTTTTGACAACAGGTTCCCATGACGGAGTAAGCAGGTCGAGCACTGAAACACAGCTCGTTAATCTTATGTTTTAACATTTTAAATGGCGAGAATAACTACGCTCTAGCTGCATAATTGACTGAATTATAGTAAGTCTTTGCTTTATCCTGACCAGGTCGGGAAGCCAGATGTCTCTCGATAGCCCTTGTTGACGGCGATCGGTATTGAGGCACCATAAATGTCAACATCGAAACACTATTGCATCGCTAGTGTTTTTCAATAAAGATGATAAGGGTATCTAGGGCGGTTTTCGGTCACTGATATTTCGAAAAACAAACGATAACTAAACCTGTAGAAAGCTCAGTTGTGACTTGTTTGGACGCGGGTTCGATTCCCGCCGACTCCACTATTTTTTATAGGGGTTCACGTAATTGAGTCTTTTTTATTTTTTTATTTTCTTTTACTCACTTATTACTTACCTCAGACCTAATTTATAAGCATAAAAAACCTCCTTACTAATAAAAAAAATAAAGTAATAGGAAATCAAGAAGACTAAAATCATTGATTGAAAATTTAAAAATTAGCTTTTATGAAAGCAAAGGCAACTATTACTGATGGAAAAGGACACTATGCTATAGAAGATATTGAAGTTGCTTTACCGCAAAAAGATGAAGTATTGATCAAACTAAAGGCTGCAGGAGTTTGCCATACTGATTATGATTCTTTAAAATGGGGTGTTCCTATGGTTTTGGGGCATGAAGGAGCCGGTGTAGTTCAAGAAGTAGGTGAACATGTAACGACCGTTAAAATTGGTGATAGGGTTATTTTAAACTGGGCCATTCCTTGTGGAAAGTGTTTCCAATGCCTTGAAAATAATCAGCATATCTGCGAAAATCATTCACCCGTAATCTCTGGAGACCAAACAGGAGGCGTAAAACTATCTGAAGGACATGTGCCTCTAGAAAGAACAATATACAATGAATCGGGAATTCGACGATCTTTTAATATAGGAACACTTTCAACCCACACTGTTGTAAAAGAGCAGGCTGTGGTAAAATTTGATACTGATATTTCTTATGGATCGGCGGCCATTATTGGTTGCGGTGTTATGACAGGTTACGGATCGGCAGTAAATGTCGCTCAAATTAAATCAGGATCCACAGTTGTTGTTCTAGGGACAGGAGGTGTAGGTCTTAATGTGATACAAGGCGCCCGAGTTTCAGGAGCAAATAAAATTATAGCTATTGATATCAAAGATCAACGACTTGAAATGGCAACTCAATTTGGAGCGACCCATGTATTGAAAGCAGATAGATCTGATAAAAATTTATTGGCTGCATCAAAGAAAGTAAAAAAAATGACAAATGGACAGGGCGCCGATTATGCTTTTGAGTGTACAGCAATTCCTGCTTTAGGAGCAGCGCCTTTAGCAATGATTCGCAATGCGGGTACCGCCGTGCAAGTAAGTGGTATTTCTGAAAAAATTACTATCGATATGGAACTTTTTCAATGGGATAAGATTTATATAAACCCACTATATGGAAAGTGCAGACCACAGATTGATTTTCCTATTTTATTAAATCTATACGAAGAAGGCAATCTATTATTGGATGAAATGGTCACTAAAACATACGTGTTTGAAGATTTATCCAAGGCTTTTGAAGATATGTTGGCCGGTAAAAATGCCAAAGGAGTTATAATTTTTGATAAGGATTAAACAATGTCAAAATTTAAGACCATTGAAATTTCAGATCCCCGATATGAGTTGGGCAATTTGAGGTATATTATTGTAAAAAGTGAAAACCTTGGTGGTAGGGGCGATATTTCAGTATATGTTCCTCCCGGAGAAAATCAGGCACAACTTCCCATGGTTATCCTCCTTCACGGAGTTTATGGAAGCCATTGGTCTTGGGCGAATCGTACGGGCATCCATTTAAAAATGAATCGATGGGTAGAAGAAGGTAAACTGACGCCAATGATCTTGGTCATGCCATCTGATGGACTATGGGGAGATGGAAGCGGTTACGTGCCACATAAATCAGCAAACTATGAGAAATGGATTGCTGAGAACGTAGTAGATGCTGTCTTTGAAATGATACCACAAGTTAATGACAAATCAGATTTGTTTATTTCAGGGTTATCGATGGGTGGCTTTGGTGCCCTTAGAATAGGAGCTCGTTATAATAACAAATTCAGAGGAATTTCAGGCTTATCTTCCTTGACACATTTGAACCAAATGGATCAGTTTACTGAAGAGAATCTATCCAGTCTTCGCCAAGAAAAAGCAATAGATGAATCGCTTATTGATATACTGCTATCATGTCGTACCGACCTACCCCAATTCCGTTTTGATTGTGGCCTCTCCGATAATTTACTTCAAGAAAATAGAAAATTACATGAGCAATTACAAGGATATTCCATACCTCATTTATATAAAGAATTTAATGGAGGACACAACTGGAAATATTGGGGAGAACATATTTTAGATACGCTGCTTTTTTTTAATCAAATAATATTGAATTCAAGACAAGTTAGGTAATTTAATGAGTTAAGTAATTTAAACAAATGTGGTTTATGCAATTGCTTTAGACTTGTCAGGAGAAAAGCCTATTCTATCAAAATTACATATGAAAAAAATTATAAAACGATAAATATAAAGACATGAAATACATAGTCTGTGAAAAACCAGGAAAGTTTCTTTTAAAAGAAAAAAAAGCTCTGGTTAGAAAAGAAAATGAGGCTTTATTGAAAATCAATAAGGTTGGAATTTGTGGTACAGATTTGCATGCCTATGCTGGGAATCAGCCTTTTTTTACTTACCCTAGAATTTTGGGGCATGAACTAGCTTCTACTGTTTTGGAAATAGGTGAAAATACAAAAGGTATTAATGATGGAGATAATGTTGTTGTAATGCCTTACATAAGCTGTGGCAAATGTATTGCATGCAGAAACGGAAAAACAAATTGTTGTACAAATCTTACGGTTTTAGGTGTACATGGAGATGGTGGTATGCAGGAACAAATCACTGTTCCTGCAGAAATTTTATTACCGGCCAATAATTTATCAGATAATCAAATGACAATAGTAGAACCATTGTCTATTGGTGCCCATGCAGTTAGAAGAGCAAATATTAAACCAGATGAAACTGTAGCAGTTGTAGGTAGTGGCCCTATTGGTATTGGAATTATGAAATTTGCTCAAATTGCTGGTGCAAAAGTTATTGCTATTGATATGAATGAACATCGACTAACATATGCCAAAGAAAAAATAGGGGTAGATTATATAGTTAAAGCTGGTGAAAACGCTGTAGATAAAGTTTCAGAGATAACTAATGGCGATTTGTGTACTGTGGTGTTTGATGCCTCTGGAAATAAGTTTGCATTAGAGTCTTGCCCCGATTATATGTCTCACGGCGGATGTTTTGTAGTGGTAGGGTTATCTAAAGGAGAGCTTACCTATATACATCCTAAACTACATGCTAAAGAAATGACCTTGATGTGTAGCCGAAATGCCACTAGTGAAGATTTTGAGTATGTTATTAGCGTGTTAGACCAATTTCCAACGGAATCTTTTATAACCCATAATGTCTCATTTTTAGATATGATAAACCATTTCGATAGCTGGCTAAAATCAGAAACAGGAGTGATTAAAGCAACCGTAAATTTCAATTAAGCATAATTATATCAACAAAGTTTCTAATTAATTTTGAGTCTCTTTAGGTTAGTCACATAGAATTATAATTCAATTTAAATGAAGGAAATTTTATTTAGACCAGTATTAGGGTTGGGCGTTATGTAAAAGCGATAGAGCAGGCACAAAATAGCACTGTAAATCAACTAAAAT
>CAJWLL010000041.1 GCA_913043275.1 uncultured Flavobacteriaceae bacterium
GGGGGATCTCCCTCTCAGGACCCCTACCTATCGTAGTCTTGGTAAGCCGTTACCTCACCAACAAACTAATAGGACGCATGCCCATCTTTTACCATCGAAATTTTCTTCTGTTTCACAGGAGTGAATCAGATCGTATGGGGTATTATTCAAAATTTCTCTTGACTATCCCCCAGTAAAAGGTAGGTTGCATACGCGTTACGCACCCGTGCGCCGGTCGTCAGCGGATTGCAAGCAATCCCTGTTACCCCTCGACTTGCATGTGTTAAGCCTGCCGCTAGCGTTCATCCTGAGCCAGGATCAAACTCTTCGTTGTTGTTTTTTAATAATATTAACGAACCAACAACTAATTGACTTTGGTCTCAAAATGGTTTCTAATTCGCTTCGTATCAATTGATACGCGCTGTCATTCTTTATTCTAAATCTCAATGAACTTATCGCTTAAAAAAAAATATAGATTTATCGATTTTCCTTGTAGCGGCTGCAAATATAAAACCCTTTTTCTTCTACACAATACCTTTTTTGTCTTTTTTTAAAATATTTTAAAAGGCTGAAAAAAAAAAAAAATCAACCATTAACTATTATTCAAAAAGGGTTTAAGGCTTTTGTTGAGAGATGGATTTTGGTTTGTTTTCATTCCAAAATTGGTACAAACTATCCAAATCATAATCCAATGCAGTACCTTGCAGCTCCAATCGATCCACCGAAAAAGCCCTTTGTAATATGTCTTCGATCATATAATCCTCGTATACCGACTCAGGAGCATAAGTTTCTTTTAAAGAGAGTTTGAAGAGTGATGCAGTGGTTTGGTATATAAATGCCCGCCACCCATTGCGCAGATCCTTTAATAGTTGATGAGTGGTTTCTCCTGTTTGGCGATGCACCAATTTGATCAATATACGCCCCTGTGAGCGTGAAAGCTTTTCAAGTTCCTTTTCAAATTCATTGTATATAAAGTGCTCTAAGCGTTTGAGGTATTCTCTTCTTTTTCTTTTGGATCTAATTTGCTCTAAACGCCCCGTAAGGACATTCAATCGATCTGCCGCCATTTTTGCATAGGGATAGACCTTATAAGTACGTTCTCTGAGAATGACATATCGTTTGGCCTCATCGTAATTGTAAAATCGTAAAGGTTGAAACAAAACTACTTCCTTGAGTTCTATACTAGAATTGATGATGGTATCTCCTTTTACTACAAAATAGTCTTCCGGAGGTGATGGTGAACTTTGGGTTTGTGCATTTCCCCATAAAATAACCAAAAAAGCAGTCATTAATGCGAGTTTTTTCATGTTTTACAAATTTAGGAATAAAAGCAGGGATAATCATTTTGATTGGGGACTTATGCTTATTTTAGCTTTTCTATTTTCAAAAATTAAAAAATGAAACTCTTGAATAAAAAATCCATGTCTTTTTTGGAGGCCTACCTAAACAATCCCTCCCCAACCGGTTACGAATGGGAAGGGCAAAAAATATGGATGGATTACCTTCGATCCTACGTAGATCATTTTATCACAGACACCTACGGCACAGCAGTGGGTGTTATCAATCCTAATGCTCAATATAAGGTTGTCATTGAAGGACATTCAGACGAGATTTCATGGTATGTCAATTTCATTACCGATAAGGGCTTAATTTATGTTGTTCGCAACGGTGGTAGTGATCACCAAATTGCACCCTCCAAATGGGTAAACATTCACACCAAAAAGGGAATCGTTAAAGGCGTATTTGGATGGCCAGCCATTCATACTAGAAAAAGTGGCAAAGAAGAGACTCCAAAATTGAATAATATTTTTGTTGATGTAGGAGCCAAAGATAAAAAGGAAGTTGAAAAGATGGGTGTACATGTAGGATGTGTCATTACTTATCCCGATAGTTTTCAGATCATAAACAAAAATAAATTTGTCTGTCGTGCCATCGATAACCGCGTTGGAGGTTTTATGATAGCGGAAGTAGGTCGTTTGATACACGAAAACAAAGTAAAACTACCTTTTGGACTTTATATTACCAATGCCGTTCAAGAGGAAGTAGGACTTCATGGTGCTGAGATGATCACCAATACCCTAAAACCCGATGTGGCGATTGTAACGGATGTTTGTCATGACACTAGCACTCCAATGATCAACCAAAAGGAACAAGGTTATATCGAAATGGGTAAAGGTCCAGTGGTGTCGTATGCTCCTGCAGTACAAAATAAATTAAGAGAACAAATTATTGAAACAGCAAATACCAAAAAAATTCCATTCCAACGCCTGGCTTCTTCCAGATATACCGGAACAGATACTGACGCTTTTGCTTACAGTAATGGTGGTGTCGCATCGGCTTTGATTTCCTTACCTTTAAGATACATGCATACTACAGTAGAGATGGTACATCAAGAGGATGTGATAAATGTTATCAGTTTGATATACGAAACCTTGCAAACCATTGAGCCTAAAAAGGGGTTTAGCTACTTTGATTAATGTTGAAAATCATAAATTTGATAAGCTTAAAAAGACTGCGTTTTTATAATAAGCAAATGGTAAATAACTTTAATGTTATTCGTATTAACAAAGATAAATTATTTAAAAAATTGAACTTATATTCTATCACTAATTTGGGATGGGTTTTTTAAACTCATATTCCCTTTCAACTCTTGCAATCCTGATCTTATATTCTTTGTAAAAATCTTTTTTTCCTTTTTCTATGGCCCATTGGTGTTCTGTTTTTTTCCTCCATAACTCTATTGAATCCAAATCCTTCCAATAGCTAATCGATATCCCATAATCATTCCTTACACTATCCTCTCCTAAAAAACCTTCTAACTTCTCAGCTTGCTCCCTTAGCCTATCGTTCATTCTAAAATATTCCGGATCGGGTTGATCGAGAATAGAGGTGAAAATTACTGCATAATAAGGAGTGTTTTGAATATTGGTAATCATATCTAATAATTTAATTAGCAAATTATTGCTGACTGATAAATGGAGTTGAACTTTATATCTTACCCTAAAAGTAAAAAAAGAAAATTATTTATTAATCAAAGTATTATTGATCCGCTGAACCAATCCTGGCCCTTCATAAACAAATCCAGTATATAGTTGAATCAAATCTGCACCTGCATTAAGTTTCTCAAGCGCGTCCTCAGGGCTATGAATCCCTCCCACTCCTATTATTGGGAAAGCTTTTCGGCTCTTTTTGGATAGAAAACTAATCACTTCAGTACTTCGTTTTGTTAGTGGTTTCCCACTTAAGCCTCCGCTTTCACTCTTGTTGTTAGATTTTAATCCTTCTCGGCTAAGCGAGGTATTTGTAGCAATGACCCCAGAGGTTTCGGTTGTTTTGACAATTTCGATAATGTCTAGTAATTGTTCATCCGACAGGTCAGGAGCAATTTTCAGAAGGATGGGTTTGGGCTTTTCCTTTGATTTATTAAGGTTTTGCAAGCTGTTTAACAAATCGGTAAGCGGCTTTTTTTCTTGTAGTGCCCTCAGGTCAGGTGTGTTGGGAGAACTTACATTTACTACAAAATAATCCACATAGGGGTAAAGTGCATTAAAGCAAAGGATATAATCTTCTACCGCATTTTTATTGGGGGTGATTTTATTTTTACCAATGTTACCTCCAATTATGATGTTTTTGTTTTTTTGGAGTCGAGGAATGGCTGCTTCTAAACCTTGATTGTTAAACCCCATTCTATTAATCAATGCCTCATCCTGTGGCAGTCTAAACAAGCGTTTTTTGGGTTTGCCTGGCTGGGGTTTTGGGGTTAGGGTTCCAATCTCAATAAATCCAAATCCAAAATTGGAAAGCTCTCTGTAAAGCCTTGCGTCCTTGTCAAAACCTGCTGCCAAGCCTACAGGGTTTTTAAATGTAATCCCAAAGAGTTTTCTCTCGAGTTTAGTATGTTTAACCTGGTAAAGGCTTCGAATCAAAAAAGGGACACCTGGAAGCCTATTTATCCTTCGAATCAATTCAAATACAAAATAATGTACCCACTCGGGGTCACCGAGAAATAGTATCGGTTTAATCAGATGGCGGTACATAAACAAATTTAAAAAATCCCGCTGCAGCGGGATTGAATTATTATTTAGTAGGGTTGAGTTTTTGACTCATCTCCAACGAAAGGGCAGATCGCTCTATTTTTAATTTTCCTGCCATAGTCTCAATGACACATGTATTGTCTTTTTCATTAACTTCCATTACTTTGGCATGAATACCACTTTTAGTGATAACCCGATCACCTTTGGTCAGGTTTTTGATAAAGTTCTTTTCTTTCTTTTGTCTCCGCTGCTGAGGCAAGATTATAAAGAATAAAAAAACCACAAGCATTAAAAGTAAAAAAGGCATTTGGCCGGAAAATCCCTCCATAGGTTAAATTTAATTAATTACTATTTTGCTCACGAGCTTTGGCAGCATCATCACGTTGTTTCTGTTTAACTGGGTCGGGAGACACCATGGCCTTAATCCTTAAAGTTTCACGCCCACTGGAAGTATTAGCATTGATAGTAACAGATTTTTGTTGCATGTTAGGCTTATTACTGGAATCGAAACTAACCAGAATCTCCCCGGTTCCACCAGGAGCTATAGGTGTGTTTTTGGGATAATTGGGAACAGTACACCCACAACTTCCTCGAGCGTCTACAATAATTAAATCTGCTTTACCTGTATTGGTAAAGGTAAATGTAGTTTGAACAGTTTCGCCTTCTTTGATAGTCCCAAAGTCGTGTAAAGTTTTATTAAACGACATTGTTGTAGTAGCATTAGGGGTTTCAGAGGCATTCAAAGATGCTTTCTCTGGGTCTACTTTTTTAGAGGCACTTTCGTTACAGGCTGTAGCACATAACATCACAGTACAAGCGAAAATCCAGGTTATTCTTTTCATTATTTTTTTTTAATAGTTTATGATTACCAAATTTAGCAAAAAAACATTAAATCAATCCCCTTCCACTTTTATTTAATCTACCAGAATCTTGAAAATCTTTGATCGTTTTATCCAAGATTCCATTAATAAAAATATTACTTTTTGGTGTAGAGTAATCTTTGGATATTTCAATGTATTCATTCATGGTAACCTTAGGAGGGATAGAGGGAAAGAAAAGTAATTCGGCTATGGCCATCTTAATCATAATGGCGTCCAAAAGTGCAATCCTGTCACTGTCCCAGTTTGGTGTTCTTCCTACTATTTCCTCTTGTAAGGTGTCGTTATTCTCCACAACCTTTTCCAATAGTTCAATGGCAAATTGAGGATCCTCTTCGCCGAAGTTCATTTCTGAGAAATAAAGACTATTAATGTCTTGAGGGTCTACTTTATGGAGGATTTTTAATAGGAAAGTATTGACCACGGGCAGATCATCAATCCAAGTCAGTTCTTTATCTTCAATGTAATCGTAAAAATTGTCAGAGGGAGCAACAATTTCTTTAAAAAAAAAGGTGATGATTTCTCTATCCTCATCTAATGAAGGGGATTCTTTCTGAGCATATGCTTGAAATTTTTCGCTCTCCATTAGTGCTTTAAAATTAGATTTGACATAATCAAAATCCAACTCCCAAAATTTGATTTTTCTTTTTTTGATGTAGTTGATTAATGTTGGGTGATTGGCGATGAATTGCAAAATTTTGTTCCCTGCCAGAGGAGCAGAATTGAATGGAGTCGAGATGCTCCTTAAACCTTTTTGTAAATCTGTTTGATCAAGGGCATGTTCGTAAATCGATTTAAGAAAAGCCAAAAGCGCCAGATACAGAGAAAAAGTATTGAGATAGCTCTTTTTGAAAAAATTGACTTCATTTGCCAAATTGCCCTCCCTATTTTGCAAAAAGGAATACAAAGACTGCATTACTTTGATACGCAGATGTCTTCGGGTTAGCATTATAAATAACCAATATTTGCCTCAAAAATAGGACTTTAGTTTTAATTATAATGAACTAAAAAAGCTTTTTGAATTTGAGAACAAAAGCATTTGATTAACTTTGAATTTTTATCAAATGAACCATAGCGAAATGGATGAATGAGAGCTCTTAAATATCTCAATAAATACCTAAAAAAATACTTCTTAAAACTCCTGCTGGGAGTTCTAATTACAGTCATTTCTAGAGTTTTTTCATTATTCGCCCCTCGTCTGATTGGAGAATCACTCACAGCAGTTGAAAATTATCTGGTTAGTCATCAAGGAGACTTGGCAACTCTCAAATCTTTCCTGCTTAACAATATCTTGATAATTATAGGAGCAACATTACTCTCCGGTTTTTTTACCTTTCTTATGCGTCAAACGATCATTAATGTGTCCCGACACATTGAATTCGATCTTAAAAATGAGATTTTTTCTCATTACCAAAGGTTAACCCAGCGTTTTTATAAAAACAATCGTACCGGCGACCTGATGAGCAGAATTAGTGAAGATGTGAGTAAGGTCAGAATGTATGTAGGTCCTGCAATCATGTACAGCATCAATACGGTAAGCCTGTTTTTTTGTGTAATCACTATTATGTTTAGCATTGCCCCCAAATTATCGGTTTATACCCTTATTCCCCTTCCCCTTTTGTCATTCACAATATATAAACTAAGCAGGGTGATCAATGCGAAAAGCACTCTGGTACAGGAAATATTATCAAAGTTATCATCCTTTGCCCAAGAGACATTTAGCGGAATTTCAGTCATAAAATCCTATAGATTAGAGAACATCACCCACAAAAAATTTAAGGCTTTAGCTCTTGAGAGTAGAGAGAAGAACATGAACTTGGTCAAAATACAGGCCTGGTTTTTCCCATTGATGCTCCTTTTGATCGGCTTGAGCAACCTAATTGTGATTTTCATTGGTGGGCAACAATACATTAATGGTACAATTGAAATCGGAGTACTGGCAGAATTTATTATTTACATCAACATGCTAACCTGGCCAGTAGCTGTAGTGGGTTGGGTAACCTCTATCGTCCAACAAGCGGAAGCCTCCCAAAATAGAATCAATGCTTTTTTGAATGAACCCATCGAAATTCAAGATGGACTAGGAGTAGATATTTCTATTCAAGGAGAAATCAGATTTGAAAACGTATTATTGGTTTACCCTGAAACGCAAATTAAGGCCTTGGATCACATAAGTTTAAAAGTTAAAAGTGGAGAATCTCTGGGCATAATCGGAAAGGTAGGCTCTGGGAAATCATCTATCCTACATCTAATCAATCGTCTTTATGATCCTGATTCAGGGAAAGTTTTATTGGATGGACATGATATTAGGACCTTTAAGTTGCAAAAATTGAGGAGTCACATTGGAAATGTTCCCCAAAATGCATTTTTATTTTCTCAAAGTATTGAGGAGAATATAAGATTGGGCAAAGAAGGAGCCACTCTAGAAGAGATCATTGAAGCTTCCAAAAAATCAGCCATACACAAAAGCATCAAAAAATTTAAAAATGCTTATAAAACCCTATTGGGCGAAAGAGGACTTACCTTGTCAGGGGGGCAAATACAAAGAATATCTATTGCAAGGGCATTAATCAAAGACCCTAAAATACTGCTTTTCGACGACTGTCTTTCTGCAGTAGACATGGATACCGAGGAAAAAATTCTAAAAAATCTAAAGGATTTTTGTAAAAACAAAACCACAGTAATTGTAAGCCATCGTATTTCCTCAGTCAAAGACTCGGACCATATTATTGTTTTGGATCAAGGTAAAATTATTGAGGAAGGGAAGCATCAAAAACTAATCGACCTCAAAGGGTTCTATTTCGACCTTTTCAACAAACAACAGAACGAAAAAGAATTTTAATTTGTTTTGTTTCATTTTTTTTAAGATTTTTGAATTGATAACTAAGTTAATTTAAACAAAAGTTCAATGGACAACAACAATGAAAAGGATCAGGAAGAGATATTTTCCAAAGTCCTGAGGGCGGGGAGAAGAACTTATTTTTTCGACGTTCGTGAGACCAAGGCAAGTGATTACTACTTGACCATTACGGAAAGTAAAAAGTTTACTAATGATGATGGAACGTTCCACTACAAAAAACACAAAATTTATCTTTACAAAGAGGATTTTAAAGACTTCAGTTCAATTTTATCTGAAATGGTTGATTTCATTATTAAAGAAAGAGGAGAGGAAGTCATCAGTGAAAGGCATCAAAAAAATTACGATAAAGAAAAAAAAATTGACTCAGCAGGAGTTTTAGGGAAAAACTTCACCGATCTTAATTTTGAAGACATATAGTCCGAATTCATACTAATTTTGAATGACCTATTTGTTTTGCAGGCTAAAGATTTTAATTAGAAAAGCAAAAAAACCAAATGGCTAGAAATGAATCCTTTATGCTCCCATTAAATACTAAAGCTCATGACTTTTCTCTTCCAAACACTGTTGATCAAAGTATAATTTCGTTGGACCAAGTTAAAGGAGTATCGGGTACATTGATTATTTTTATGTGTAACCATTGTCCTTATGTATTGCATCTAATTGACAAAATGGTAGAGATAAGCCGTGAAATTAAAGAAAGTGGTATTAACACCGTAGCAATATCAAGTAATGATGTAGAAAATTACCCTGATGATCGACCTGAGCTCATGAAAAAGTTGGCTTTAGAAAAATCATTTAACTTCCCCTATCTATATGACCAAACCCAGGAAGTTGCCTTGGCCTATAAAGCCACTTGTACTCCTGATTTTTATCTTTTTGATTACGATTTAAAGCTTGTTTATCGAGGTCGTTTCGACAATGCTCGTCCCAAAAACAACAATCCCATTACAGGGCATGATTTAAGTGAGGCTTGCCAAAAGTTATCAAATGGCTTGCCACAAGAAATCAATCAAATTCCTAGCTTAGGGTGTGGAATCAAATGGAAAGATGGAAACAATCACAAACCCAAAGAGTGGTTTTCTAACTAAAAATCGATCAACTTTACCTCAAAAATCAAAGTAGCATTGGGTGCAATAACACCTCCAGCCCCTTGGGATCCATAAGCTAGCTTACTAGGAATGACCAG
>CAJWLL010000042.1 GCA_913043275.1 uncultured Flavobacteriaceae bacterium
CCCGCGACCCTCACCTTGGCAAGGTGATGCTCTACCCCTGAGCTACTTTCGCATGTAGTCTGCAAAAATAGTAAAATCCAACATTTCTGATCAAAATTTGTCCTAACTTTTCTGTAAAAGACAAAATCTTTAAAATAAAAGAAAAAGAATTATATTCAAAAGTTGGAGAAATCGAACCCTTAAAAGTACCATCTTAATAATTACCCACTGTAATCAAAGTTTTTTTTAATTGACGACCTGGACAAAGGTTATCTTAATTAGGCTTATTTTCTATAGTGACTTGGATAAAGAAATTCCCTTCTTCAATAACAGTAAAAATCTGGAGGAATTTTATCAGTCTATAAGAAAATAGGAAGTTTGTTAAAATCTGAATAATAGAAACCCTATTGCTTTAATTGCCTCTTGATTTCATTGAGTTTCATCAATGCTTCAATGGGGGTAAGGGTGTCTATGTCTAAACCCTTGATTTGCTCTCTCAAGGTTTCCAGTAGAGGGTCATCCAAATTAAAAAAACTCAATTGCATCTCGTCCTTTCCAACTTTAAGGCTTTCAGCATTGGTTTCTAAGGTATTCGACTTTTCTAGTCCTTTGAGTTTTTGACTAGCCCTGTGGATTACAAATTCTGGCATCCCCGCCATTTTGGCAACATGAATTCCGAAACTATGGGCACTCCCACCAGGTACTAATTTCCGTAAAAACAAAACTTTGTCCTCCAACTCCTTGATTGATACATTAAAGTTTTTGATCCTAGGAAAATCGTGGGTCATCTCATTTAACTCATGATAGTGGGTTGCAAACAAGACTTTGGCTTTAACCGGGTACTCGTGTAAAAATTCCGCAATGGCCCAAGCGATAGAAATACCATCATAAGTACTGGTTCCTCTACCTATTTCATCCAATAACACTAAGCTGTTTTCGGTTATATTATTAAGTATCGAAGCCGTTTCGTTCATTTCCACCATAAATGTCGATTCCCCCATAGAGATATTGTCACTGGCACCTACTCGGGTAAAGATCTTGTCCATCACTCCCGTTTTTAGTGATGCAGCAGGGACAAAGCTGCCCATCTGCGCCATTAAAACCAGTAGGGCGGTTTGACGCAGTATTGCGGACTTTCCCGACATATTGGGGCCCGTAATCATAATAATTTGTTGGGTCTTCGGATCGAGCAGAAGATCGTTGGCAATAAAAGGAGTTCCAGCAGGCAATTGGTTTTCGATTACAGGATGCCTCCCCTCTTTGACCTCCAATATCGTACTGTCTGAAAATTCCGGTCGGGTGTAATTGTGCTTGATCGCCAAAGCAGCAAAACACCACAACACATCCAAGCGTGCCACCTGGCGGGCATTTACTTTTAATGGTTCTATGTGACCTTGTAGTTGGATTAACAATTCCATGTATAACCTACTTTCTATTGACTTGATCTTTTCCTCTGCACCCAATATTTTGGTTTCGTATTCCTTTAACTCCTCGGTAATATAACGCTCTGCACTGACCAAGGTTTGCTTTCTAATCCAGCCCTCCGGGACTTTGTCCTTGTGGGTGTTTCTGACCTCAATGTAATAGCCAAACACATTGTTAAAGGCAATTTTTAATGAAGGAATCTGAGTGATTTCACTTTCCCTTTTCAGCATTTTGTCCAAGTGATCTTTACCCGATCGTAATAGTTCCCTCAGTTCATCCAGTTCACTGTTGACTCCATCGGCAATAACTTTGCCTTTGCTAAGCAAAACGGGTGCCTCCGGTTTTAATGTCGACTGAATCAGGCTACTAATGGCCTTCCCTCCCAAGAAAACTTTGGCCCTTTCTTTTAACACCCTACTTGAATGGTCGGATAAATAAGTCTTGATTTGGTCAATTTTATCCAATGATTTAGCCAATTGAACAAGAGCTCGAGGACTAATTTTTTGGGTTGCAATTTTAGCAACAATCCTTTCAATGTCCACCATAGCGTCTAGATGATGAGCGATTTTGTCGTAGGCATCTGTATCTGTTAACAAAGCGGCCACGAAGTCCAAGCGTTGTTCTATCACACTTAGGTTCCTTTCGGGAAAAGCCAATCCGTGTTTTAGCATTCTGCCCCCCATAGCAGTAAGGGTATGATCCAATACATCGATCAAGGCCACCCCATTGGGACTTGTGGATTGGAACAATTCCAAATTCCGCATAGTAAAACGATCCATCCATACATATTCCTCTTCAAATATCCTCCTGATAGAGGTGATGTGAGGTATTTGATTGTGATGCGCTTCAGAGAGGTAATGCAATATAGCTCCAGCAGCAATTACTCCAGTTTCCATATTTTCTACACCAAAACCTTTCAGTCCTAAGGTCTTAAAATGAGCTGTTAATCTCTCCAGGGCATAACTGGATTCAAAAATCCAATCCTCTAGATAAAAGACATTGAATTGTCCACCCATCTGATCTGCAAAAGTTTTTTTTGATGGTTTGGGCACCAGCACCTCAGCAGGGGCAAAATTATTCAACAATTGTTCGATTTGAGCTTCGTTTCCTTCAGAGACCCAATAGTCTCCCGTAGAGATATCTAAAAAAGAAACCCCCGTTTTGGTTTTGCCAAAATATATTGCCGCTAAAAAGTTGTTTTTTTTATGTTCCAACACCTCCTCGTTTAGTGAAACACCTGGCGTAACCAATTCAGTGACGCCTCTTTTTACAATTTTTTTTGTCATTTTTGGGTCTTCCAATTGATCGCATATCGCTACCCTGCAACCCGCCCTTACAAGTTTGGGTAAATAAGTATTTAAGGAATGATATGGGAATCCAGCCAATTCGGTTTCACTGGTACTACCTGCCCCTCTTTTAGTCAAAATAATTCCCAGTATCTTGGCAGCCCTTACCGCATCGGAACCAAAGGTTTCATAAAAATCACCCACCCTAAACAACAGCAAAGCATCAGGATACTTTACCTTGATCTGGTTGTACTGCTTCATTAGAGGGGTTTCCTTACTCAACTTGGCCACTTTGGTTAAGGGTTTTTACTAATGTAATTATTAAAAAATTCTTGTAGGAATTGGATTTTAAAAATTTGTTAACAAGGCTGTACAGCTCATAATTTACTAATTTTATGACCATGCGAAAATTAAAAAACAACGAACTGAACCGCAAAACGATAGAGGCTTTTAAAGAGGCTAGTAAAACCCCTTTGATCTTAATCCTTGACAATGTTCGGAGCTTGAACAATATTGGCTCTGTTTTTAGAACAGCCGATGCTTTTTTGGTAAAAAAAATCTACCTCTGTGGCATTACGGCTACACCACCCAACAAAGATATTCACAAAACTGCCCTGGGTGCTACGGAATCTGTTGACTGGGAATATCAAAATAAAGCATCCAGAGTAGTAAAACAACTCCAAGCAGATGGTGTAAAAGTATATGCCATCGAACAGGCGGATGAATCAATATCTCTTGAAAAATTTGAAGTCATCAAATATAAAACTAGCGCTTTTGTTTTGGGTAACGAGGTCAAAGGAGTATCCCAAGAGACTTTAAATCAATGTGATGAGGTAATTGAAATTCCACAAGAAGGCACAAAACATTCTCTAAATATTGCTGCTGCAACAGCTGTGGCTCTGTGGGATTTTTACCAAAAGTTTAAAACGCTTTGATGCGTTGGAGTATAATCTGGTAGGCCATTTCATCATGGACAAAATCCAGATCAGACAAATCAATACTTTGTTGTGAAGATGAAAAACCTTCCTTTTGTAAATTTTTATAACCCATTTCAATTTTTTCCAAATAATCTTGTGTGATCTTTTGTTCATAATTCCTTCCCCTATTTTTGATTTGTTCAATTAACTTTTCAATAGGTTTGTATAGAAAAATTACCTTTTGCTTAAATACCAATTCTGCTGATAAGCGCTCGAAATCTTTTATAAAAGCCTCAAAATGAATAGAAGAAAGATTAATTTTGGCAAAGACCAAAGATTTTAAAAGGGAGTGATCGGCAACCGCTTTTTTTTCCCCTGCTGCAGCTTTTAAAAATTGATTGAACTGACGAAATCGATCCTCCAAAAAATAGTTTTCCAAGGGAAAAGCAAAACGCTCAGGTTGATCGTAAAATTTTTCCAAATAAGGATTTTGACTATAGTTTTCTAACAATATTGGTAATTGATAATCAGAAGCAATTTTTTGGGCTAGTGAGGTTTTTCCCACACCAATATTCCCTTCAAAAACAAGTATTTGTTCTTTAATCAACAAATCCTTAGACCACTCCTTTAGAGGTATTTTTCGGACTTGTAACTTGTCCATGCAAAGCCTTGACAAATTAAACAAACTTTTACCCAGACGGGGATGTAAAAAATCAGGAGCAATTTCACACATGGGAGACAAAATAAATTTTCTCAATTCCAAACGGGGGTGAGGCAAGACTAAGCCTTCATTATTAATTACTTGGTCCTCAAAAAACAACAAGTCTAAATCTATATTTCTGGACTTATAGCCTATCTTTAAAGACCTTATCCTTCCCATTTGATGCTCAATTTTCAAAAGCTTTTTTAATAGCTCATGGGGCGTAAAATCGGTTTGAACTCCAATGCAAGCATTGAGGAAATCAGGCCCCTCAAAACCCCAAGCCTGGTTCTCATAAAGGGAAGACAAATCAGTTAAAATTCCAATATTTTTTTGAATTCGAACAATTGCCTCGCGAATTTCTTTTAGACGATCCCCCACATTGGATCCCAGTGAAATGTATACTTTGTTCATTTTAATCCTTCGGATAAATTTCGTAAAACAATTCCACAAACCCTATATTTGAAACAAAATAAGATTACATGAAATTCTTTAAAAGTTTATTAGCCTCCTTTTTGGGAACCTTTGTCGCAATGGGATTGTTAGCCCTATTCTTTTTTATCGGTATAGCTGCCATTGCAACATCTGTCAACTTTGAAAATACTGAGGCTACTTGGATCAGAGAAAACAGTGTGTTGAATTTAGATCTTAACACTTCGATAGTGGATCGGGGACCTGCCTTCAACCCACTTGAGAGCTTTTCAGATACGGGCCCTAGACTAACAGGGATGGACAAAATTCTGGGCAGCATCTACAAAGCAAAGAAAAGTGATAAGATCAAGGGAATCAAGATTCACTCGGGTAATATCAATGCAGGATGGGCACAAGCTCGAGAAATAAGAAAAGCACTTCAAGAATTTAAGGACACTGGGAAGTTCATCTTCGCATACTCCGACTATATGTCACAGAAGGGTTACTATGTAAGTTCTATAGCCGACAGCATCTTTATGAATCCTGTTGGAATGGTGGAACTCAAAGGACTCTCCTCAGAAGTACTTTATTACGAAGATTTCCAAAACCAATATGGTGTAAAAATGGAAGTAATTCGTCATGGAAAATATAAAAGCGCAGTAGAGCCTTATTTACAAGATCAAATGAGTGAAGAAAATCGTATACAAATCCAAGGCCTGCTGGATGCAGCATGGGAAACCCTTAGAGATGAGTTGGCTGAAAGCCGAGGAATAGAAACCGCCTCCCTGGATGCATTAGTTGACAAATTGGTCGTCACTGATGCCGAGAACGCATTAACAAATGGCATTATAGATGGATTGGTCTATGAAGACGAATTTGAAAATAAAATCAAAGCCGCCTTAGATTTTGATGCAGAGAAGGAATTAAAAGTAGTCAATTTCAATAAAATAAATGTCCGTATTCAAGAATACGACAAAGAAATCACTGACCGGATTGCCATCATCTATGCCCAAGGCCCTATACTCTATTCTGAGGGGAGCGAAAATATAATAGGTAAAGAAGCCATCAATAAAGCCTTTCAAGAAGTCTTGGAGAATAAAAATATCAAAGCGGCGGTCTTGCGCATTGACTCTCCAGGTGGTGATGCCTTGACCTCCGAAATCATACTTAATGCCTCCAGAGCCTTAAAAGACAAAAAACCCTTTGTGGTTTCAATGGGCAATGTCGCTGCATCAGGAGGCTATTACATCTCCTGTTTGGCTGATATAATTTTTGCTAACCCCATGACCATTACCGGTTCCATTGGTGTATTGGCTGCTTTTCCCAACATCAGAGGCATGACTGACAAAATAGGGATCAATGCAGAACAGGTGACTACCCATAATAATTCAATGGGTTACAGTGTTTTTGAACCCCTAAGCGGAGGGTTTCGAAAAAGTGTGAAAACTTCTATAGAAAAAATATACCACACCTTCAAGTCACGAGTTGCTGAAGGAAGAACCCTTAGCATGGAAAAGGTCGAGCAAATTGCACAAGGGAGGGTTTGGTCAGGAAAAGATGCTCTTCATATTGGATTGGTGGATTCACTTGGAGGGCTTCAAGAAGCCATTGCTGCTGCCTCAGACTTGGCAGGACTGAAGGCATACAATCTGGTGGATTATCCCAAATATGATAACGATTTAGAGAGCATCTTATTCAATGCTTTCAGCAAAGTCAAAACAAAACTTTTACAACACCCCCTCGAAAAATATACTTCAGAATTTATCGAACTTAGCCGGCTGGAAGGAATTCAAACCCGTATTCCTTATTCGATAAAAATGAAATAAATGAAACCACAACAGCATCAATCTGCAGCCAAGATCTACTTGTATCTTGCCGCATTATTCATTACTTCACTGGTAGTATCTAATCTTATTTTTCAAAAGTTCTTTTATTGGTATCCCTTTGAAATAGAAATTTTTGGCAGTCGTTTGTTCGAATTATCCGTGGGAATTTTGCCATATCCCCTCACCTTTTTGATTACCGATTTGATCTCAGAAGTTTATGGAAAAAAAGCCGCAAACCGCGTAGTAACGTCCGGTATATTCGCATCATTCTTTTCGATGGTAATATTGTTAATTGCGGACTATGTTCCAGCCATGGAAAGCTCTCCGTTAGAAGATGCCACCTTTACCAAAGTATTTTCCCTTTCCCCTTTGGCGGTTTTGGCTTCCATGATTGCCTATCTGTTAGCTCAGTTCGTTGATATAAGGATATATCATTTTTGGAAAAAACTAACCCAAGGCAAAATGCTATGGTTGCGAAATAACTTTTCTACTTTTGCTTCACAGTTTTTGGATACCTTTTCAGTAGTATTCTTGCTTTGCCTTTTTGGGGTTTTATCATGGGATCTATTTATTGGATTGGTACTGTCCGGATTTATTTTTAAAATTATTGTAGCCGCCTTGGATACTCCACTGCTCTATTTGTTTGTTTGGATGTTTAGAAAAAAATTTGATTTGAAATTGGGTGAAGAAATTAAATTATAAAATGGGGGAGGAAAACCTTACCCGAATCAACAAATACCTAAGTGAAATTGGCTATTGCTCTCGTAGAGAAGCAGATAGATTAATCAATTCCGGGAGGATTATGGTCAATGGTAAAAAGGCAGAAATGGGTATTAAGATTAGCCCAGGCGACAAGGTTTCAGTCAATGGTGAAGTTTTGAATCATCCCCAAAAAAAAAATATTTATCTGGCCTTTAACAAGCCCAAAGGGATTGTTTGCACTACCGATACCGGTGTAGAAAAAGACAACATCATTGACTTCATCAATTACCCCAAGAGGATTTTCCCTGTTGGCAGATTGGACAAATCAAGTGAAGGGCTGATTTTTTTGACCAACGACGGAGATATTGTCAATAAAATACTGCGTGCCCGAAATCATCACGAAAAAGAATATATCGTAACGGTTAACAAACCCATTACCAAAGATTTTATTCATAAAATGAGCATTGGAGTTCCCGTTTTGGATACCGTAACCAAAAAGTGCTTTGTAAAACAAATCCACAAAAACCAATTCAAAATCATCTTAACTCAAGGTTTGAACCGTCAAATTAGGCGGATGTGTGAACATTTAGACTATAGAGTTTTAGTACTAAAAAGGATGAGAATTATGAATATAAAAATGGATCTGAAAGTGGGAAAATGGCGACACTTCAAACCAGAGGAGCTAAAAACGTTGAATAAACTCCTGAGTCAATCCTCAAAAACTGCGGGTTAATTTAACTTAATAAAGCAAAAAAATACTTTTTTGTAAATTAATAGTCTAGTATTCCTAAAAATAATCGAAGAAAGTTGTTGGATACAGGAGAGAGAATGTATTGGGTGAAAAAGAATATTAATACATTTTAGACTTTATAAGAGACAATTATTTAATGGTGATTTCTACAGCTGTTCCTTCATTGGAACGGATATTGTAAACGGTCTGATCTTCGAAAAGTAAATACTGTCCTTTGATACCACTGAGAAGTCCTGTGTAGCTGTTTTCTTTCTCTAAGTTCAAGCTTTTTACCTTATCGGGAAATTGTAAAACCGGAAAATGTAATTCGGTCAGAATATGGTCACTCATTAGGTAGATTTTTAAATCTTTGGGTATGCCTTCTATGGCTAGTTTAATGGCTTCATCCCACGATACTCCCTCACGATCGTTCTGTAACATCTTACGCCAGTTGGTCTTATCAGAAAAATGTTCTTTCAGACAAACCTCAGCCATCCCAGCCAAGTAACGATTGGGAACTTCCAGAATTCTAACGGCCTGATGTGCACCCTGGTCAATCCAACGCGTGGGAATCTGACTCGTTCGAGTAACTCCAACCTTGAGATGACTAGTCAATGCCAGATATACACTGTGGGGCTGTAACTGAATTTTTTTTCGTATTCCAGAGCTCGATCTTCCTCTCCAAGGTGGGCTTTACTC
>CAJWLL010000043.1 GCA_913043275.1 uncultured Flavobacteriaceae bacterium
ATATGATGATAATAAGAATTGGATTAAGCAGATTAGTTACTTAGATGATAAGCGTTTGAAAGTAATAACAAGAGAAATAGAGTATTATAATTGAAGAAATCATCGGCATATCCCCCTCAGTTAGCTCTGGCACTTCTAAGCCTCTTAGATAAGTCAAACTTACGTTTATAGATGAGTGCCCCATAGCCTTTTGTAAGTTTTGTTATTTTCTATGTTACTTATCTTTGACTAAACTCAAAAATTAACTCAAATGAATGAATCTATAGCTCAAGAAGTAAAATCAATAAAAAAAGGTGTAAAATTAATTGTAGCTATTATGTTAGTTCAACTCATAGTGGTTGGTCTATATATAATTCTTGTAGCTGTGCCAGTAATAAATAAAATGTAAAATGAATGTATGCCAGCAGAAAAGAATTGCAGTGAGTGTAGTATTCAGTTTAACACGCTGTATCGGATTCGCCATTTACAGCAACATAATGCAAAAAAAGAATGGGTGTTTGCTTGTAGAAAGTGTTTGCTAAAAGTCAAAAGAAATAATATCCATTACAAGTATGGTGGTACTTGGAAAAGCAGAATATAAACCCATTTTGAGGGTTTTGTTATTTTTGAAACAAATTAACTATTAATCAAATCAAAATGAAATTTTTCATAACAAACCAAAATAAAGCTGAGAGAGTAGTTAGATTTATTGTTGCTATTTTTTTATTACCTGCCCCATTAGTTTACAATAATAATCCATTTGCAATTGCCCAAGCTATTGTTGGAAGTATTTTAATTTTTAATGCTTTTTCTGGAATGTGTATTATTTACCGATTCTTTGGAGCTAATACTTGTAAAGTTTAAATCATAGGCATATCCCCTTCAGTTAGCTCAGGCACTTCTAAGCCTCTCAAATAAGTCAAACTAACATTTATAGATGAGTCGGGATTTGTTTGGTGGACTAGTTGAAGTTAATCTTTAAATGATTTTTCGGAAGGTAATATTGATCCTTGGCTCCGATTGTCTTTTGGTTTTAGGAACCTGATGCAGCCAATGTTTTTGCATTTCACCCTCCATCAATAATAAACTTCCGTGATGGAGATCCATTTTGTAACGTTGCTCCTTAATCTTTCGATGTTTGAAATGAAAAAAACGAGCAGCACCAAAACTGAAGGAGGCGATCTTTGGATACTTTCCAAGTTCCTTTTCATTGTCAGCATGCCAACCGTTACTGTCAGAACCGTTTCGGTATAAGTTGAGTAAAACACAGTTAAAATCATGATGGCATACAGTCTGGATTAGGTTTAAGAGTTCAAAAAGTGCTTTCGTCATAGGGTTTGGTTGGAGGGTTAAACCCGAATAGGTATAGCTGCTAAGGGAGTCACTGTGTAGTGATGTCAGACGGGGTTGGGCATATACTTTACCAAAAACTTTAACATCTTCTTGTTGCCATGGAATGGTTTCTAAGAGTTTTTTGTAATAGTAATTTGCACGATCAACCGATAAAAATGTTTGATAATAGCGCAATTTAGCACCCGGGAGTTCGGGTTGCCAGTCGGGAGCTAATTGAGAGATTTTTGACACTCTCAAAAATAAATTTTTTATTGATTTTGAATATAGTATTATGAATAAACTTTAAATGATGCTTCCATAGCCATTTTGATTAACTGTTAGCTCCATACTACATTATCTTCTTATTTATGAAATCGGTTCCCCGCCTAAAAATTTCATTCCCTTTTTCATCATATATGATATGTAGCTCCCATTGCAGTAGTGATATTCCTTACCCTCTGAGATAACCTCAGCTAATAAACCATAAGGGTCGCTAGAGGCAACAATAGCGTGTCGATGGTCATTAAATAAGCTATGACGGCTATTATCATCCGAGGCTTGGTTGGCTTTGAGCCATGCCTTTGTCTGCTCGTATTCATTTGATTTCATCCATAATCCTTCTCGTTTATCATCTTTGTAGTTCCCTTCTTGTTTTAATTGACCATTTTCGTGATAGTATTTCCATAATCCTTCTAGTTTATCATCTTTCCATTTTCCTTCTTGTTCTAATTGACCGTTTTCATAATATGCTTTCAGAGGACCATTTTTTTTATCATTTTTCCATACAGCGTATTCATCTAATTGCCCTGAGATATAAAACTTTTTAGTAACACCTTCTTTTGTCTATCATTATATAAGAAAAATCTATTACAAGTTGTTGATTTTAAACAATATATATATAAAATTTGTGATTTCATAATTAGTTAATATTTGTTCTGGAGAATTAGGGGATGAAGTAATGCAAGTGAGGATTGGTTAATTTAGTCGGTGATAGCAGTTTTTCATTATAGATTCCCCTTTTTCAATCTTAGTTACCTTACAAAGAATTTGATACAAAATAATCAAATCAATTTATTATCTTAAAAAAAAATAACTAATGAGAAAAAGAGATTTAATCGTTTTATTATCCGCTTTCCTAAGCTTTGTTTTGTCTGTTTATTTATGGTTTTCTGGAGAAAAAGAAATGGGACAATATGTTTCAATTTGGGTCCCTTCTATAGTGGTTTTTGGAATTTTCATTAATACAATGCAAAAAAAATGACAGATTTACAATTATTTATAATAGGTTGTGTGTTATTTGCACCAGTTTTGTTAGTTATGTTTATTTCACTTATTGAGTTTCAAAAGCCAATAGAGAAAAGTTCTGATAAACCTATTTCATTTTATGTGAACCAAATTGCATTTTCAGTTTTAATGATTGGTGTTTGTGTTTTGTTAGGCATATTGATTTTTAAATACTAACCACTAATTTCAACCACTATAAAACCCTATCATTAATTAGGATGAAAAAAACTAACAAGAAAAGAACGGTATCCAGTTAGCAGTTATAGTTCTCTTTCTGACGAACATTAAGGCTGTTGTAATCTATCTTATTTAATTTCATATTAAAACTCCATCTTTGTAGTTCCCTTCTTGTTTTAATTGACCATTTTCCATAATTGAAATTTTATCTATAACTTTAGGAAACTAGATTTAAAAAAAAATGAAGCTTTCTAAATATTTATCTCTCCTGGTTTCCCTTGTAGTTTTGAGTGCCTGGAGTTTCCGATTAAATCAGCCTTCTGTATTTAGAGGGGGAGATACCGTAAATATGTCTGAAGAATTTGCCATCTATGGGCTTAGCGATTCTGTAATGATTTCTGTAGGTATAGTCAAGATAATTTTGTCGCTTTTACTTTTGGTAGGAGGGTTAAAATTCCCTGTCTTGATCAAACCCTCGGCGGCTGTGATGTCCTTGTTCATGATCGGAGCCGTTTATTTCCACATCAGCATTTCCGATGGAATTCTCCCTACACTCCCCTCGGCAAGCATGTTGTTGTGTTGTTTGTTGATCGTCTTTAACCCAAAGTTTCTCGGTGAGAAAAGATCCTGAATCCAATAGTAGGATTTTAAAGTTCATTAAAGAATATTATGATGATTGGTTTTACTTTTACAAAGATGAAGAAGATATAATTGTAGATATAAATTATGGTTCTTTTGAAATTATCGATGTAATTAATAGTTGGGAAATTTGCAAAAGCGATCCATTCATAATGATAGTTAAAGATTCCTATGAAGGGGGAGAATTAGGATATGTTACTACCAACTAAACCACAGACATATCCTACTCAGTAAATTATATCTTGTTGATTTAATTTATACATCTCACTTGCAGCTAAAAGAAAAATACCTGAAACATATTCATGCGAATCTTCCTCTAAAATCTTATACGGAGATCCCCCAACCAATTGCCCCCATTTCACTTTTCCTTTTTCATCAACCGTAGAGACTAAAGCCTCCCATGATTTTTGAATTACTGGTATATATTCCTCTTGAGAAAGGATACCATTATTTACTCCCCAAGCTAAACCATATGTAAAAAAACCAGTCCCACTACTTTCCTTATATCCAAAATCTTTATCATCTTCAAGGTTAGGATACCAAAAACCATTTTCTTGTTGTCGTAGCTTTAATTCTTCTGCCATTTTAATGAAAACGGCTTTATAGCGTTCAAAACTAGCATGCTTGACGGGTAAGTATTTTAGAATTCTGGCTAAGCCTGCTATTGCCCACCCATTACCCCTAGACCATATAACTTTTTTCCCATTTGTAGTCTTTTGGTACACGTAAGAACGACGTGCGTCTTGAAATTTGATACTGTCGGGGCGAATCCAACTTTCAGGAACCTTTCCGCTATATCCAGATTTGAATTTGATATCTCTGTAAAACAATCCTTCTTCATTATCGTAAAGTGCCCCATAAATATCCCAAACCATGGTATCCATCCACTGCAAATATTTATCGTCTCCTGTTATTTTATATAACATTGCTAGCGTAGGAGGACCGGTGAAAATGCCATCTACATAACGCATACCTGATTCATAATACCATTTTAAAGGACTGGAAACTGGGTTAAGAATCTCTGGATTTTCAAGGTGGGTCAATACATTAATTATTTTATAATTTTCCTTTTCTGCCATATAACATTCGAGCATGGTCTGGCCACAGGTTAGCAAATTGGCTCCGCTTGCCCCTTCATATCCTAATTTTGAAGGTAATGTCCAATTTATTGATTTACAGAACGCTTCACTTTGATTTAAATACCCCTTATCTCCTGTGGCATGATACATCGACATTACACCTGTATAATAAGTACCTCTAATCCAATTATCATCCTTTTCTTTCCATGGGTTTTCCTGACGATAGTCGTTTACCTCTTTACCTATTGATGCAATGAATTTTTTTGTGAGGACTTCTTTATTTTGTCCAAAAACTACGGCACTTGTCAAGAAAAGGGTCAGAAACAGAAAAAGCTTATTTTTCATAACAAATTATTCATACCCATGGTAAAGGTAAACGGCGCCATAAGACCAGTGTTTTCCGTATTGATCAGGAAATTTATACCTGTCCATCATCAGTGCCAAATATCTAAACGGGTAACCCTCAGGTAACTGAACAACATTTGGCCAAACCCTCGTGCCTGAAGTTTTATCCCAAGGAGGTAAATCCATTTTTAAACTCCCTACCTCTTTTAAATCGGGGTAGGTATATATAAATATTTTGCGCTCTGAACTACCAGAAAAACAATACCTCTTTTCACCAATTTTTTGAATTGATGTGCCAGTAGAGTTATGGATTACAGGCCCAAAAATCCTCACATAACCTCTATTCCAATAATCAGATTCTAAAACTACTGCTTTATACCCGTTGATATTTTCACAGGTCAGCATTCTCCATTTGTTTACAGATCTATCAAATAATATATGGGGGTCCTCTATATCTCCAACCATTCCCAAAGGTTGCGCTTTCATTATTGAAAAACCAAATCTGGGGTCTGTTTTGCTTTCAACGGCGAAGAGCTGCTTTTTTTCCTTTTCAGGATTTGCAAATGCACTGAAACCTGTCGTAAGTCCACGCCATAGATTTTTATTCCTATCATAAAATAGGTGTGAGGCAATCTCATTCCTAAGCAAACCATCTTCCCTATCAAACACAACAATTCCCTCTAGCTTAAGATCAAAAACAGACGGATTCAAACTAAAAACCCCCTGAATGTGATGAGGCAAAGCCCGACCTCTAATAGACATGGTGTACCATAATCTGCCGTTTTCCAGAAAAGGAGATCCATCTTCGTAACTAATTGCCCTGATGTCAGCCAAACCAATGCCTGTATTGATTGCCATATGAACACCATTGATCTGGATCTCCCCTTTGTTGAGTAGTACAAAAAGGTGCGATTTAAAATTCTTGAGATATTTTTTTTCTCTTAAATCAATGTACTTATTAAAATCACATTGACCAATAACCTTCGGCAATCCATTATCTCGATGAAAAAGGGTAAATCCACTCCCCAACATTTGGAGGGTAATTTTCCCTTTGGTAAGTTGATCCCTATCAAGGTTTAAGTCAATGTTTTTATTGATCACTTCTTTTTTGTTTCTAATTAAATTAAATTGAACTCCATTCAATATATCGTCTTCAAATAGTATTTTAACAATAAATCTCTCCTTTCCTTCAGCGTCAGAAAATTCAATGCCAAGTCCTCCATTTCCATTACTGGATTCTATATCGATTGTATAACTTACAAAAGGATTAAAGCCCCCAAACCAAATATTAGTTTGGATTTTACCCTCAGATTTGATCTTTAATTTATCTTGAGTTAATTGTATTTCAGGATGCATTTCACCGTAATGCTTTTGAGGGTGCATGGTTGATAGTCCAATAATATTTTTTGGTTCAAGTTTTGCCATAGTGATGGACTGCTCTTCATCAAATATCAATCTTTGAACGCCTTGCCGTATAAATTGTATTTCTTCGGGCGAAATTTGAGATTGGACTGATGATGATATTCCTAAAAAGGAAATAAGTAACCACAATAATTTTTTCATAACCTTAAAATATAATAATTCTGAAATAAACCCTAAAATGTGGAATAATCTTCCATATATAATTAAGAAAATAGGTCTAAATCTGATAACTGAGAAATAATAAGCTAGAACCCGAATTGAAAACCTTCGCTGCTTTGCTTTTAGATAGTCTTTTATTAATCTCAGTTATTTGGTAGTTGTATTCCGGAGATTTATTCTTTAACTATCTCAATTTTAACATCCTTGAACATAAAGGGGTTTTTGCTTAATTCAAGTTTTTTATCACTGATAATTTTAACCCCTTTCATTTTTACTAAATTAGTTTTAACGTAGGGAAATGTTTCTTTGAATTTCTCATTCTTCATTTTAGGGTTGAAATCTGAGAAGATAAATAGTGAATCATAATCTTTAAGATGTGAATCTTTAATGAGAAGTTGATCTATTTCTATTTTGTTGGGCATATTACATGTATATCCAAAGTCGTGGAGACCTGAATTCTTTCCAGAAAAAAGACTAAGGGTTGAGGATTTGGTTTTTGATGGGATAAAAACACAATTTTTAATCTTAAAAACACCTTTCCAAGTACTTCCGTAATCTTGACGGAGGCTGACCAGATTTTCTCCTCCAATGGTTGAGTTTTCAATTAAAAATTGACCAAAACCAATCAATTTTACCCCCATATATCCTAAAGTAGAATTTCGAATGGTTGCATTGTATACCCCCATATGTGCATCAAACCTAGATAGACTACAGTTTTCAAAAGTTAAATTTTTTGAAAAATTAGATCCAAAAATACCCCAATAAGTTTCATCATTCACATCATTGGTCTGTCGGCAATTTTCAAACAACACATTGATGGAGCGTGTTACAGACAAATCATAAGAACCCCTTGATACGATTTTACCAGCATTTCCTATCTTTTGATAGGTTTTGTGTCCCGTCAGTAAACAATTTTTTACCTGAACATCTGAAGCATCTTTAATACTTATAAAACCTTGATAGGGAGCGCCATGTTTTCCCTCCCCTTTGACAAAATGTTTTAAATTATATACCTCAACGTTTGACCTATTGATCAATAAATTTCTACTATAGTAAGGATGGCTTTCCTCCTCCTCTTGATTAGCTATCGTGATAAATTTACCACCTTTAATATTTAATTTTTCCTTGTCAATCAAAAGACAAGTCATTTCTGAAATATTATTAAAATCCCATAGAACAGGAGTGTTTTCGTCTATGATACCATTTTTATCAACCAAAAAAATATCCGTTTGTTCTTTTCCATTATTTTGATTTAACCCATATCTAATATACCTTCTTACATTAGTATCGTTCGCAATTATTAAACCGGCTTCATCAATTTTAAGGTTTATTTTTTTTTGTCCCTTTTTTATGGATTTTATTTGATCAATTTTAAAAACAGATTTTTTAGATCTCACTTCAAAAATAGAAGAGGTATGATCTTCTACATTGGTGTCATCAATTATAAAAGTCGCGTTTCCAAAATCGGTATTAGTACTAATTATAGCGGAACCTTTCTTTCCACTAATTATATAAAATGCATCATCATCTGCCTTTACGTCAAATCCATAGTGATTAGCAAGTGCATGTGTAGCTCTAATAAAAATCATATCATCTGAAATACCATCC
>CAJWLL010000044.1 GCA_913043275.1 uncultured Flavobacteriaceae bacterium
TTAGTGTACAGTATTACTTCAGTTGTTTGAATAGATTTCTGTTAAACTATTATTTTTTTACGATCGTAAAATCCTTCAAAAAAATATACAAAATAATGATATGGAGTGTAATTTGAAATCGGGAGCAATATTTTCATCTTGTAGGAAATATAGATATGCGCTCTGGCGAAATTGGGATGAAACAAAGCCATGCGTAATGATTATTGGTCTGAATCCATCAACAGCTGATGAAAAAGAAAATGACCCAACAATTGTTCGATGCATTAACTTTGCGAAATCATGGGGTTATGGCGGTGTTTGTATGGCTAATCTATTTGCTTTTCGTGCAACACTGCCTATAGAAATGATGGCATCCAAGGACCCAATAGGTAAAGAGAATGATGTATGGCTTTATAAATTAGCAAATGAAGCTGCTATTATCGTTGCAGCTTGGGGTAATGATGGAAGTTACTTAAACCGTTCTGAAGAAATAATGGCTAAACTTTTAAATTTATATTGTATAAAAATGAATAAGTCAGGTGAGCCCGCACATCCTCTATATTTAAAAGCTGACTTAATGCCTGTGCCGATAAGAAACTTGAGGAGGGTACAGAAATCTTTAATGTAGCTCAAAAATATAAAATTATTGGTTTTATTTGTGGTGATAGATTGTATTTAAAAGAAGTTCTAATCTGGTAAGCTTCCCATTTTTCCTTCCTGAAAATCCCTGAAGGCTTCAAACAATTCATCTCTTGTATTCATCACAAAAGGACCATGTGCCGCTATAGGTTCGTCAATTGGTTCACCATTTAAGATTAGAATTTTGGAACCCTCAGAAGTTTTTAAATTTATTGAAATTCCATTTCTATCAAATATTCCAAGAGACCCTTTCTCTAGATTATGATCCCCAATAAATGAGCTTCCTGCCAATTGAAGAATTAAAGTGTTTGTTCCATCATCAAAACTTAGATTAACTTCAGAATTTTGATGACCCTCCACCTCATAAATATTTATTTTTGTAAAAGTATTGGCAGGTGAAAGTGAACTTCCAAAACTACCAGCAATAATCTTTACTTTAGTTTTTCCATCCTGAAGAAGAACAATTGGTAAATCTTTTTTATCAAGAGATTGATATCTGGGTTTTGTCATTTTATGTTTTGCTGGGAGGTTTACCCAAAGTTGAACCATCTCAAATTCACCACCTTTTTCTGCAAAATCTCTGGAATGGAATTCATCGTGAACAACTCCAGAGCCTGCAGTCATCCATTGAACTCCGCCGGTGTTTATCTTACCTCCGCCGCCGCTTGAGTCTCTATGCTCCACTTCGCCTTTGATGGCCATAGTAACTGTTTCAAAACCTCGATGCGGGTGCTCACCTACACCCAATTTTTGATCTGTAGGGGGGTAGTATTTTGGAGCAGCATGATCCAACAATAAAAAAGGGCTGATATGTTTATTTTCCTCAGAGTGCATTGAAAAAATCGAACTTACATAAAACCCATCTCCGACCCAATGTTTTTCCCTTGGTGGTACTATTTTTATTATTTGCTTCTCTTGAATCATTTTTGTTTTGTAATGTAGTATTCCAAAAAATGTTTGCCTACTTTTCTCAATTTCAAACTAATAAGATCTACAAAGTAAGCCCAATTAATTGATAATTCAATTTAATTAATTTTCTTAAGACGCTATTCTAAATTGTCAGAAATGAATAGTGTAAGAGAGAAAATATATTATCTAATTTAGATAAAAACCATCATAATGAATTGTTAAAAGTTTTGAGAAAGTATTTTACTCTGGATGTAACTTAGGATCAATTAATTCAAACAATAAAGTTTTAATTATGTCAAAAATTGCTTTAATCGGTGCAGGAAGCACTATTTTTGCCCAACGTCTTATCGGTGACATTTTGCTTACGCCGGAGCTTGCCAAAGACACACAAATCGCATTACATGATATTGATGAGGATAGGCTGCGGACTTCAGAGATTGTTACTAGAAGAATTACGGAAAAACTGGGATTAAAGACTTTGGTTTTTTCATCTACAGATCGCAGGGAAGTTTTAGCAGGGAGCGATTACGTCATATTTATGATGCAGGTAGGTGGTTATAAACCATCAACGGTAATTGATTTTGAGATTCCAAAGAAATATGGGCTTCGTCAAACTATCGCAGATACCTTGGGAGTTGGAGGAATAATGCGTGCCCTGAGAACCATCCCCGTGATTAGGGATATCCTCAGGGATATGGAAGAAGTTTGCCCTCATGCAATTATACTAAATTATGTCAACCCTATGGCGATGCTATGCATGGCGATTAATCAAATATCGCCTGGAATGAAAATGGTAGGCCTATGTCACAGTGTACAGGGTACTGCAGAACAGTTAGCAAATGATCTTAACGAAAATATCGAAGATGTTGATTATTTTTGTGCAGGAATTAATCATATGTCTTTTTATCTGCGTTTTGAAAAAAAACAAAATGGAATAAAACAAGATCTCTACCCTAGACTCAGGGAAATTGCAGAGCAGGGGTCAATGCCCAAAGACAATCTAGTACGTTACGAGATGCTCAAACGACTCGGGTTTTTTGTTACCGAATCAAGTGAACATTTTTCTGAATACACTCCTTGGTTCATAAAAAGAGACCGGCCCGATCTGATCGAGAAATTTAATATCCCTTTGGATGAATATATCACACGATGTGAAAAACAGATTTCCGAATGGGATGAACAGAGGGTCAGTCTTGAAAATAAAAACCAGTCAATTGAGGTTTGCCAGAGTCATGAATATGCAGCTTCGATTATTAATGGATTAGAGAACGGCAAGGAGGTAACAATCAACGGCAACGTCTCTAATGAAGGTTTGATTGATAATCTGCCTGGCAATATTTCTGTTGAGGTACCATGTCTTATAAATACAAATGGAATTCAGCCTGTTAGGGTTGGAGCACTGCCAACTCATTTAGCGGCGTTAATGATGACAAATATCAATGTCCAGCAATTGACTGTTGAAGCATCACTTTCTGGGAAAAAAGAGCATGTTTATCATGCAGCTATGCTTGACCCTCATACTGCAGCAGAATTGTCAGTAGATGAAATATGGCATCTTGTTGACGATCTTTTGGAAGCTCATGGTGAAATGATTCCAAAATTAAACTGAAAAAAATCCTTAGATCAAAAAATCCTGTTTTTTGAAAAAAAAGTTTACATCTATTAAGATGAATGTTATTTTGAGAATTCTCTGTTGGGAATGAGCTCATCAGAGAGAGGTCATGAAATCTCATGATGAATTGTTTTCATGGCAACATTAATATTTGACTATAGAAAATTTCAATAAAATTAAATTCGATCAAATGCACTGAAAATTTTAAACTTAGTGCAGAAGTTCTTCTTTTGTAAAAGTTTAGGGCGTCGATCTTCGACGATTTCTATTTTGTTTTTTCTTAGTCTTAATTTAAAGGAGTAAAATGAAGAAATTAAGTATTTTAATTACTGCATTCCTGTTTACCACAACTGCAATGGCTGGAACGCTTAAAATAACGCAAAATAGTTCAAACGCAAATACCCATAAACTTTGGAAAGAAAAGGTGATTCCGATGTTTGAGAAGGAAAATCCGGGTATTAATGTTGAAATGACAATTTACGACCATGAAGCATATAAAACTGCTATCCGTAATTTCCTGCAAGCTGAACCACCTGATGTTGTAAATTGGTTTTCTGGAAATAGGATGAAATTTTTTGTTGATCAGGGGCTTTTTGAAGACGTTAGTGATGTTTGGAAAAAGCATGGGTTAAATAGTCAATTATCAGCTGCGCGTTCAACTATGACCGTCAATGGTAAGCAGTGGGGAGTACCTCTAACATACTACCAATGGGGAGTATATTACAGGACAGATATATTTAAAAAATATGGACTAGGGGAACCCAGGAGCATTGCTGATTTGATGCATATTTGTGCTACCCTCAAGAAGAATGGAATTACTCCATTCACCATAGGGACAAAGTATCTCTGGACGGCTGCAGGCTGGTTTGATTTTCTAAATCTGCGTGTTAATGGTTACGACTTCCATATGGGCTTGATGGATGGAAATATCTCTTATGAAGATAAACGTTTGGATAAAGTTTTCGATATATGGGGAGACTTGGCTAGAAAGGGATATTTTATTGAAAACCATGCATCTTTATCTTGGCAGGAGGGACAAGCTCCTATGCTTAATGGGGATGCTGCAATGTACCTAATGGGTAACTTTGTAGTGGGTAATCTTCAGGAAGGCGGCCTTACTGGGAAGATTGGTTACTTTCAATTTCCTGTGATAGATGGAAATGTTAGGACTTGGGAAGAAGCACCCACTGACTCAGTACATATACCTTCAAAGGCTAAAAACAAAGCTGATGCGCGAAAATTTTTGGCATTTCTTGCACGGCCTGATATTCAATCAATGGTTGCAGAAGTTGAAGGGATGTTGCCTACTAATAATCAGTCTCCAGCACCAAGTGATGAGTTCTTGAAAATTGGCTTCAAGGTGCTCAGTGAGTCTGCTGGCTTAGCTCAGTTTTATGATCGCGATACCAATCCTGAAATGGCCAAAGAAGGCATGAAGGGATTTCAGGAATTTATGGTAAAACCAGATCGAGAAAAACAAATCCGCAAACGTATTGAAAAAGTACGTAAGCGTATTTTCAAGAAGTAATCTCTCAATTGGGCAGGGAACCCCTGCCCACCTTCCATGCAAGCAAATTTTTGGGACCGGAATCAACTAAAACTGGCTCCGGTCTTTTTTTTGGCTCCAGCAATGCTGCTCTTTGCAGTTTATGTCCTTTACCCTATTTTCTCTAGTCTCAGGATCAGCTTTTTCGAATGGGATGGAGTGGGAGAAATGATATGGATAGGATTTGGTAACTACATTGAAATGTGGGAGGATGATCGAGTCCATACAGCAATTAAGAATAATTTTATATGGTTAATATGCTTTCTTTTGGCACCGCCACTCAGTCTTGCCTTAGGGATTTTTCTTAATCAGAACCTCACTGAGCTTAAATTTATAAAATCTCTATTCTTTTTCCCATTTGTTGTTAGCCCTGTGGTAGTAGGCCTTATTTTTTCATGGTTTTACAATCCCAAATATGGACTTTTAGATTCTTTTCTTGAATTTATTGGACTTAATTCCTTAGCAGTTCTTTCGAATGAAAACATTGTTACTTTCGGAATCATAATAGCGGCTCTTTGGCCTCAAATAGCCTATTGTCTAATTTTATATTTAACCGGACTTGCAGGATTGAATAAAGAGATTGTAGAAGCCGCGAAAATTGACGGAGCAAAAGGTTGGAGTATGTTCTGGAATGTTATTCTGCCACAATTAAGACCTGCAACGTTTATTGCTGTTATTGTCTCTGTGCTGGGGGCCTTACGCAGTTTTGACCTGGTTGCGATAATGACTCGTGGTGGCCCGTGGGGTAGTTCAACCGTACTTGCCTATGAAATGGTAGAACAGGCGATTTTTAATTATAGAATGGGCTATGGGGCGGCTTTAGCAACGATTCTTTTTTTGATTCTTGATATTTATATTGCATGGTTCCTGATCAGGGTCTGGTTAAACGAAAAGGGGAGGCTTTGATATGTTCCCAGAACCTATACAAAAAGCCACTTTTTTTTCACGCGGAAGTTACCGTATAGTACTTTACTTTGCGATTATAGTTTGGTTGCTCCCATTGGCAGCTGTTTTCCTTACGTCATTTCGTTCACTAGCAGATATTAACTCAGGAAATTATTGGGGTTGGCCGACTGAATTTGCGCTTGTTGAAAACTATACCCAAATATTTACTGTGACACCAATGCTAAAGTATTTTTTTAACAGCCTAGTGATCACAATACCCACTGTTATAGGAACCCTTGCATTAAGCTCTCTTGCAGGCTACTCTCTTGCCAAACATAATTTTCGTGGTAATTTTCTAATCTTTGCGTTATTCATCGCTGGTAATTTTGTACCTGCCCAAATTCTTATGATACCTGTCAGAAATTTGACTTTATCTCTTGGTGTTTATGATACAAAAATGGGCCTGATTCTTTTTCACACAGCTTTTCAAACCGGTTTTTGTACCTTTTTCCTTCGAGGATTTATTAAGGAACTGCCACACGAAATTGTTGAAAGTGCTAGGATTGATGGAGCATCTGAATTACGTGTATTCTGGAATATCATTTTACCCCTTATTCGTCCTGCACTAGCTGCACTAGCAGTTCTAGAGTTTACCTTTATCTGGAATGATTATTTTTGGGCACTTGTATTAGTTCAGGGAGATGAAGCTCGTCCTATTACATTGGGTATTCAGGCTCTCAGAGGTAGGTGGACATCTTTCTGGCACCTTATATCTGCAGGCTCAATAGTAGCAGCTCTTCCTCCAGTGTTTATGTTTTTTATGCTTCAGAAACACTTTATTGCGGGTCTTACTATGGGTGCGGTTAAAGAATAATTTCAAAAATGACGGTTTCTCGATGTTAAAAATAAATATTTCCTCTAGAACTACTGAATCAAGGTTTGGTCTAATCCTGGAACATGCTGTAAAAAAATTAGATGGTCAAATTTTGATTAACTACAATTAAACAATATGAGTATCTGTCCAAATTATCTCTATGGGGGACCTGATATCCCGTGGATGAATCCAGAATGTGTTGGTATTAATGCTCTGCCACCAAGAACTCATCTGCATGGATATACAAATGAAGCAGAGGCCTTAACTGCGGGGACTCTTGATTCACATTGGCATCTAAATCTAGATGGTAACTGGCGATTTTGTCTTTATCAAAAACCTGCAGACGTGGAGGAAGGATGTTTAAAGCCTGATTGGAAAGATTCAGACTGGGACAGTATCAAAGTGCCGGGTAATTGGACGATGCAGGGATATGATTCGCCTCACTACACGAATGTGCAAATGCCCTTTATCCATCAACCTCCAACAGTCCCTGAACAAAATCCCACAGGCGTTTACCGTTCTTGTTTTACACTTCCAAAAGGTTGGAAGGAGCGCAGAACGGTAATCCACTTTGGCGGG
>CAJWLL010000045.1 GCA_913043275.1 uncultured Flavobacteriaceae bacterium
AGATGACTAGTCAATGCCAGATATACACTGTGGGGCTGTAACTGAATTTTTTTTTCGTATTCCAGATCTCGATCTTCCTCTCCAAGGTGGGCTTTACTCAATTCCGGTCGCATAATCCAATCCCCTGCGGAAGGAATTTCAAAAAAACAATTCTTGCAAAAGCCTTGTCTAAAAATAGGTTTTGAGGCATAACAGCTCAAACACTGCGTACCTGCATAATCAATTTTGATCGTTTGTTCTAGAAATTGGTTCATCTCCAAAAAATCATTTTCCAAGTTTAGAAAATAACGAATGGGGTCTCCTATTTCCGAAATCATTTTCTTCAAAACCCCTTTGAACATATTTAAACGAAAGTTTATATTTTTGTATTAAATATACATCATTCTTATGCCAATTCCGCTATTCAATTCCGTGGCTTCTTGGTTTCTCAAAAAACGAATTCATCAGATGGAATTGTTTATGAAATATCCTAATGAAGTGCAACAGGAATTATTACATAATCTTCTAAACGGCGCCAATAAAACAGAAGTGGGAAAATCAAACGATTTTGATTCCATTAAAAACTACAACGATTTTAAAAATCGCTTGCCCATTGTTGGATATGAAGATATTGTAGATCAAATTGAACGCTGTAGAAAAGGAGAGCAAAATATATTTTGGTCTTCACCCATTAAGTGGTTTGCCAAATCTAGTGGAACTACCAATGCCAAAAGTAAATTCATCCCCATCAGTAACGAATCATTGGAAGATTGTCATTACAAGGCTGGAAAAGACATGCTTTCAATTTATTACAATAATAATGAAAATGCTCAGATTTTGGCAGGAAAATGTTTGCGTTTAGGAGGGAGCAGTGAGTTATATCAAAACACAAACACTTATTTTGGGGATTTGTCGGCTATAATCATTGACAACCTTCCTTTTTGGGCAGAATTGGGAAGCACGCCCAGTCAAAAAGTCTCTCTCATGTCAGAATGGGAAGCCAAGATGGAAGCTATTATAAACGAAACACTAGACGAAAAAGTTACTAGTTTGGCCGGGATGCCCTCTTGGATGTTGGTATTACTCCAAAATGTATTGAAAAAAACAAAAAAGACAACCATTACAGAAGTTTGGCCTATGATAGAGGTCTACTTCCATGGGGGAGTCAGTTTTCATCCATATAGAGAACAGTTTAGAAATTTATTTCAAGGTAATGATCTCAACTTTTTTGAAATTTTCAATGCCTCTGAGGGATTTTTTGGAATGCAAGACCTCAAGGCATCCAAAGAACTATTACTGATGCTGGATTACGGAATTTTTTACGAGTTTGTCCCTATGGATCAAATAGATAGAAATGAAACTGAAGTCATCATTCCACTCAGTGAGGTTGAATTGGAAAAAAACTACGCCATGGTTATCTCCACCAATGCTGGCTTATGGCGATACAAAATTGGGGATACCTTAAAGTTTACTTGTTTAAGTCCCTACCGAATTCAAATTACGGGCAGGACAAAAAATCACATTAATGTGTTTGGCGAAGAGTTGATGATCGAAAATGCTGAAGTAGCACTTAGCAATGCTGCAAAAGCAATGAATCTAAATATTGTGGACTATACTGCAGGCCCAATTTTTATGGAAACAAACCAAAAGGGAAGTCATCAATGGTTGGTTGAGTTTAAAACCCCCCCAAAAAACAGCGGTCAATTTATCAAACTTCTTGATCAATTTTTAAAGGAAGTAAACTCTGACTATGAGGCCAAAAGGCATAAAGACATAACACTGTCAATACCAAAGTTGGAGATTGCCAAAAAAAACCTGTTCTACACTTGGATGTCTAAAAAAAAGAAATTGGGAGGACAACACAAGGTCCCAAGACTCTCCAATAAAAGAGATATATTGGAGGAACTATTGAAAATAAATAGGGAGTGATTTAAGAAACTACTTTCAATGCGGGCAGTTCAATCTTGGCAATTCTTTCTTCTGCATAACTTTTAGTTACTTTCAATATTTTAACCTCCGATTCCGGTAATTCAAACATGGCGTCGTTTAAAACGGCCTCACAAAGAGAACGCAAACCTCTAGCTCCCAGCTTATACTCCAATGCTTTTTCCACAATAAAGTCCAATGCACCTTGGGTAAATGATAAATCGATGCCGTCCATTTCAAACAATTGAAAATACTGCTTTATCAATGCATTTTTAGGAGTGGTTAAAATGGCGCTCAAAGTTTCTTTATCCAAAGGATTCATATATGTCAATACAGGTAGTCTTCCTATGATTTCTGGAATCAATCCAAAAGACTTAATATCTTGAGGGGTTATATATTGTAGGATATTCTCTGAATCTACTTTATCTAATTCCTTGTTGGTGTTGTATCCTATAGCTTGAAGATTCAAACGTTTGTTGATTGCAAGTTCGATCCCATCAAATGCCCCTCCTGCGATGAACAGTATATTGGAAGTATCTACCTCAATAAACTTTTGATCGGGATGCTTTCTTCCTCCTTTAGGAGGAACATTTACAATGGTCCCTTCCAATAATTTGAGAAGGGCTTGTTGTACCCCTTCACCAGAGACATCTCTTGTAATAGAAGGATTGTCTCCCTTACGGGCAATTTTGTCTATTTCGTCTATAAATACAATGCCATTTTGGGCTTTGTCCAAATCATAATCAGCAGCTTGAAGTAATCGGGAAAGGATGCTTTCAACGTCTTCTCCCACATAGCCTGCCTCTGTCAAAACAGTTGCATCTACAATTGCCAAAGGCACTCTGAGCAGTTTGGAAATGGTTTGAGCCAAAAGGGTTTTTCCCGTTCCAGTTTGACCTACCAAAATGATATTGCTTTTTTGGATTTCAAAATCACTTTTTCCTCTGGAATGGTTGATGCGTTTATAGTGGTTGTAAACCGCTACTGAGAGTTTTTTTTTAGCTGATTCCTGACCGATAACGTAATCATCGAGAAAAGCCTTAATTTTTTTGGGGGGGTAGAGTTCTAGATCTAATTTATACTCGAACTCCTCTTCAGTGATTTCTTCTTTGACAATTCCATGGGCCTGAAGAATACACTTGTCGCAAATATGCGCATCCAAACCTGCAATAAGCAATTGAGTTTGAGGCTTGGCTAAGCCACAGAAGGAACAGTTTAATTCTTCTTTACCCATAGCATTTTATTTTACAACTCCCAAAACTTCATCGACCATACCATATTTTTTGGCCTCTACAGCCTTCATCCAATAATCACGGTCACTGTCCTGATTGACCTTTTCTATACTTTGCCCAGATTGTTTGGCAATTATCTGATACAACTCGTCTTTCAACTTAAGGATTTCTCTTGCGGTAATTTCGATGTCGGAAGCTTGACCTTGTGCTCCCCCAATTGGTTGGTGAATCATTACTCTAGAATGAGTTAATGCTGAGCGTTTACCTTTTTCTCCAGCACAGAGTAGCACTGCTCCCATAGAAGCGGCCATTCCTGTACAAATGGTGGCAACATCTGGGGTAATAAATTGCATAGTATCATAAATTCCTAAGCCTGCATATACGCCTCCACCTGGAGAGTTTATATACATCTGAATGTCCCGCTTAGCGTCAGTGCTTTGTAAAAATAGAAGCTGTGCTTGGATTACATTGGCCACACTATCATTGATTGCTGTTCCCAAAAACATAATCCTATCCATCATCAATCTTGAAAAAACATCCATCTGAGCCACATTTAACTGACGCTCCTCAATGATATAGGGAGTCATGCTGCTGACGATCTTATCGTAGTACATGGAATTGATCCCATGGTGTTTTGTTGCGAACTCCTTAAACTCTTTTCCGTAATCCATTTTTTAAATTTCTTTATATAAAATTAATCAAAAAAATTAGCCCTGACCATAAGCCTCTTTGACAAAAGCATCAAAAGACAATTTTTTCTTTTTAAATGAAAGGTTCTTTTTATAAAATTCCAAAAGCTTTTTACTCATCAATTGATCCGAAAGTTTGCGTGCCTCATCTTTATTTGATATTATCCTAGCAACAATCCCTTCAAGTTCTTCATTAGGCAATCCTGCTTGACCATATTGAACCATTTGCTTGACCACCATTTGATTTGCAAATTCTTTTAGCTCTTCAAATTTGATTTTCAAATCGTGATCGGCAATGATTTTTCCCTCTATCAATTGGTATCGAATACCTTTTTCAGATCGTTGATATTCCTCAACAGCAGCCTCAGCTGAAAGGGTTTGCTCACCAGAGTTTTTCATCCATTTTTTCAAAAAATCAGCAGGTAAATCGAATTTTGTTTTGGCCACCAGATACTCTGTTACGTCATTGAGTAACTTTTGGTCGGACTGTTGTTCGAATTGCTTTTCCATCCCTTCAGTAATCTTGGATTTCATTTCCTTTTCAGATTTTACTGAATTAGGCACATAGATTTTATCAAAAAAATTTTGGTTCACTTCGGCCAAAACACGTTCGTTAATTTCTTTAATAGCAAAGCTGATTTCTCCTTCGATTTCTTTGAGCTTATCAACAGGAACACCCAAGATCTTTAAAGCTACGGATTCATCTTTAAAAAGTTTTTTATACTTCAACTTGATTTCATCCCCTACGGTCACTTTTAACAAAGTAGCCAAATTTTCCTTTCCTTTGATTTGACTCAAGTCGAAAATTTGGGTGGTCTCTATTTGGGCTGCTTCGTTTTTTATTACTGCAGTGATTTCAAAGCCATCTTTGGGATTTTTATGCGCAATCAATTTGCCGAATTGTTTCCGGTAATGATTCATTTGGTCATCAATCATTTCATCAGAAGCCGTGATCTGATAGTGAGTTAATTTGTTCTTTTCGGCAAGTTTTATTTCAAATTCTGGAGACAATCCCAATTCAAAGCTAAATAAAAGCTCAGGAGCATTCCAATCCAAGTTCTCTGGTATCAATGGTAAGGGGTTTCCTAAGATATTTATTTTTTCATCCTTTAGGTATTGATCAAGATTTTGTTGTAACAATTTATTTACCTCATCAGCAGTGACAGCTGTTTCATGTTTTTTTTTGATCATGCCCATGGGCACTTGACCTTTTCTAAAGCCTGGAATATTAGCTTTTTTTCGGTAATCAGTGAGTACATTTTCAACTTTATCTTTGAAATCGTTCCGTTCGATATTGATAGTAATAAGGGAGTTTAGGGAATCCTTGTCTTTTCGAGAAATCTTCATATGAATTAGTAAAAATATGCGTGCAAAATTACATTATTTATACTTGTTTGGCAAGTAGTTTGAGTCACATACTATAATCTAATTCAAGAATTTCAGTTTTAAATGAAGAGAAATTGATTGGTGATGCTTTGTTTTTAAAATAATGTGCTAAATTTGCAGCCCTAGAATTAATAATTTGGAGGTCGGGAACCTTCACAAATTAATGTGATATGATATGCCTGTAAGAATAAGACTTCAAAGACATGGAAAAAAAGGCAAACCTTTTTATTGGATCGTAGTGGCTGATGGCCGTGCCAAAAGAGACGGTCGTTACTTGGAAAAAATTGGAACCTATAACCCAAACACGAATCCTGCCACAGTCGAATTGGACATAGATCAGGCTGTAAAGTGGTTAGAAAATGGAGCCCAACCCTCAGATACTGCTAGAACTTTATTGTCCTACCGAGGTGCCATGATAAAACACCATTTAAATGGAGGTGTTAAAAAAGGAGCATTTTCTCAAGAAGAAGCTGACAAACGCTTTATGGATTGGCTCAAGGAAAAACAGGCTAAAGTTCAAGCCAAAATAGACGGTTTAGACAAAAATAAAGCCACTGATCTGGCCCAAAGACTAGAGGCTGAAAAAGCAGTTAATCAAAAAAGAATTGCTGACCTGGCTGCGGCCCCTAAGTCTGAGGAATCTACTGAAACTGAAACTGCAGAAGAGGATGCTCCTGCTGAGGAAGTAAAAAATGAGGAAGCTCCTGAAGGTAAACCTTCAACTGAAGAAACCGCCCCTGCT
>CAJWLL010000046.1 GCA_913043275.1 uncultured Flavobacteriaceae bacterium
AATAATTATCATATTTTTAAATTAAAAAACAATATATAATACAAACTTATACATCACAAATTTTTATAGCATTTTCTAGGGATTGCATAAATTCTTTTTCTTTAGGGATAAACTCTTGAGCAACGAAACCATTAAAGCCTGTAGCCACAATCGCTTTCATTATTGCCGGATAAAATAATTCTTGAGTTTGGTCAATCTCATTTCTGCCCGGAACCCCTGCGGTGTGGTAATGTCCAATAAAATGATGATTTTTACTAATGGTCCTTATGATATCCCCTTCATTAATTTGCATATGGTATATGTCATACAGTAATTTAAAGTTACTGGACCCAATTCTTCGGCACAACTCAAACCCCCATGATGAATTATCACACATATAATCTTTATGGTCTTCTTTTGAGTTAAGTAATTCCATATGAATAATGACCCTTTTTTTTTCGGCGTGACTTATAATTTTCTTAATTCCATCCACACAATTGTCCATTCCAGTTTCGTCATCTATAGCTCTTCTGTTTCCAGAAAAACATATCAAATTTGTATATCCGGCAGCAGCTACCAAATCAATATGTTTAAGATAGCTCTCAACCAAAGTCGCATGATATTGTTTATCGTTCCACCCTTCTGTAAGACTAATTTCAGCCCCGTTGCACATGGAGGAAGTCAAACCATATTTTTTTAAAATAGACCATTCATCAGGTCCTATAAGGTCAATCCCCGTTATTCCTATTGATTTGACCCCTGAAGCAAATTCCTCCAGCGATATTTGACTATAGCACCATTTACATACTGAGTGATTGATTTTTCCATTCATATTGATCTGATTAAAGTCATTTCTGTATTTTGAATCGTATAATTTAGATTGATCGATCATGGGCAAGCCAAATGAGGTTAGAATCATTTGTTTTAGTACTTCCCTTCTATTTGTATTGAATTTCTTTTTCATAGATTTATCTCACCTGACTTCTAATAATTATACTGTGCAGTAATTTATTTGACAATCTCTTTAAATATACTCCCAATCTTTCTTTCCCTCCAAAAGAAACCTCCCATTTTTTCTTTTCCACCGATCGGACCATTTTACGGGCAAAATCTTCTACTTTCATTCCTTTTCGTGTGGCAAGGTCATCAAAACCCAAAACAGAACCATCCCCCCTCAAGGAATTCATTGCAATGGGAGTACTGACAAAACCCGGACAAATCATGGTCACATCGATATTGTCTTTTTGATGTTCCATCCTCATCACATCAAAAAAGCCATGTAAGGCATGCTTGGCAGCAGCATATCCCGACCGAAAAGGAGAGCCATATTTCCCCATAACACTGCTTACTACGACATAATGTCCACCCGCTTGTTTTAAGAAAAAAGGCAGCAACGCTCGGCTGAGTGCCACGGTTCCCAAATAATCAATTTCAATCAATTTTTTAAAAACATCAAATTGGGTGTCAGCGATCAGAGACCTTTGACTTACTCCCGCATTATTGATTAAAACATCAATCCTTCCAAAAAAATCATATGCTTTTTGAACCACAGCAGCAGCTTTATCAAAATCGTTTAGGTTAATGGGTAAAATTTTAATTTTTTCAGGATTTGGGCACCCAGATTTGACCTTCTCTAAATCAGGTGCTCTCCTCGAGGAAAGAATCAGTTTTGCTCCTCTTTCAGCGTAAATCTTTGCCAATGAGGCCCCTATTCCCGATGAAGCTCCAGTAATCCAAACTACTTTTTTATTTTTTTTCATGATAGTTTTTTTGGTACCACGCATTAACCCTGGTAATGGCATTTTCTTCAATATCCTTCCAAAACAAATTAATATCAGCGAAATGATAATCTTGAATCAAAGAGAGAAAGAATCGTCCTGGAATTTCAGGAAGAGTAGTCCACAATAACCCATCAATGACTTTAACCCTAAGGCACCTGGGATAAGTCTTTAAATCCTCATTCAATAAGCCTTTGTGTTCACTTACTTTTGAATTCATTTGAATATCCCAGCTTATAGGGTTAGTCGTTACGCCTCCTTTATACCAGCTTCCGTAATTTTTGGGTAACTTATCTATTTTGTATGAATTCCAACTAACAAATCCACCTACTGCTTCTGCACTCTCAAGAGGAAGAATGGATTCAAACTCATCGGGAAAAATTCGTGTTCCGATAAGAAATGCCGCCACTAATTGATTTTGTAAGGGCTTTTGATCAAAAAATTCTTTGATCAATCTCTTGGCATGCATGCTTCCCTGACTGTGAGAAGCAATGATGATGGGTTTACCCTTGTTGTAATATTTTAAGAAATACTGAAAAGCATTTTTTACATCTTGATATGCGATTTCCCAAGCAGGCTCACCAGCTTTTATATAGGCTTCTTCAAAAACTCTGTAATGTGCCTGACGGTAAAAGGGCACATACAAGTCACCCGATTTGAGCCATGCAGATGCCTGATATTTTAGAGCCGTTTTAAAAACATTCTCTCGAATAGAAGAAGTCCAGATATCAGCATTCCAATCCTTAATATTTTTGTCTGTTAAAAGCGTGGGATAGACGTAAAAAACATCTGCTTTTTTAACATTTTTCATTTTATCAAAACTCCTCAATACTAAGGGATATTTACCGGGAATTGCAGCCCAGCTTTTGGATTCTGAGTAATTCGGTTTTGCAGGAAGATTTTTTTCTTGAAAAGCCATGCTTTGGAATCCTGTTTTACAAGCTGTTGACAATAGAAATGTTAAAAGAAGCAAAATGAATCTTAAAGAGGAAATTTTCATTGATTTGTTGAGCAAAATTTATATATACAATCCTCTAAAGTTACTATATTTACTATAATTTAAAAGGTTAAACAAATAGATTTACAGGCATGAATAAAGTATTTTTTCGCTTTTTGATCATTATCCTAGTTGGCATTTTGGGATGTCAGAAAGCTACTGTTAAAAAAATTAAAATCAATTTAAATGCCAAAAGCAATAGCAATACATATGGTGAAGTTACAATCATCGAGAAAGGCGGAATAGTAAGGCTCGAAGCCCATATCTTTGGTTTGAAACCAGGAACCCATGCCATTCATTTGCATGAAAAGGCAGATTGTTCATCATCCGACGGAAAGTCAACAGGAGGACATTGGAATCCAACCTTTGAGCAGCATGGTGCCTGGAAAAATAAAGCAGGTTTTCACAGAGGTGATATAGGAAATTTTGATGCAGATGAAAACGGTCATGGATTGGTTAATTTTTCTACAGACCTATGGTGTATTGAATGTGACGATTCCAAAAAGAATATTATTAATAAGGCCGTTGTTGTTCACCAAGGAGTGGATGATTTAATCTCTCAACCCTCAGGAGCTGCAGGTTCAAGGGTCAGTTGTGCAGGGATAATTCAATAAACATCAAAAACATATTACCACTCCCGTTTTTTATTGAGTTGTTCCTCATTTTCTAACTCATCTTTAGGAATAACTTTAAGGAATGATGGATGCTGCTCAATGGCATATTCTATCTTTTTCATGATGGATTCCACAGATTCATTTTCGTAATCGATCTTCAAAGGAGCTTTGATTTCCATTGACTGAAGAATTCCTCTTTTCTTTATCCTAATGCCTTTCTTGTCAAAAGAACGTCTAAATCCGTCAATTACAATGGGTACAACAATAGGCTTATAACGCTTAATGATGTGCGCAGTGCCCTTTCTTAATGGCTTGAAGGGCGTTGTGGTGCCCTGAGGAAAAGTAATGACCCAACCATCGTTCAAAGCCATTCCAATATTAGAAATGTCACTCATTTTCAATTTTCGATTGACATCTACTCCTTTTTCTCTCCAAGTACGCTCAATAGATACTGACCCTGCATAGGCTAAAATTCTAGGTAGAAAACCAGCCTTCATGGTTTCTTTGGCTGCCACAAAATAAATATTAAGCTTGGGACTCCATAAGTATCCAATATTTTTTATTGAATCAATACGACCACTTAAGCTAGCATTAAAAACGTGGAACATAGCCACTACGTCGGCAAAATAGGTTTGGTGATTAGAAACAATCAAAACATTGTTTTCGGGTAGCTGTCTGATAACCTGAGAGCCCTCCAGTTTCAATTGATTGAATCCCCTGTAGCGTCTATGGGTCATACCTCCCATAATTCGAATGAGCCATTTTTTTAAAAATAAAAAATGGCCAAATGGATTTTTTTTGAACATCGTCCAGATAAAATAGTTCTAAACAAATATAGACTATTTGGATAGCACGACTGTAAACAACATTTTAAATTCAGATAAGATCATCGCTGTTGCCCCCCAAACAGTATTTTGATCAAAAACATAGGCGGGAACTTCAATAGAAGTTAAGGAGGAAGGAGGAAGTTGTATGAGTATTGGTTCATTTTTGATCAGACTCTGTAATGAAATTTCTAATATTGCATCGACTTCATATGGATCGGGTGAAAAAAAACAGGGGTTTTCCAAATAACCTATATATGGAAATATTAGAAAATTACTAGGTGGCACATAGAGCTGAGTGAGAGATCTTACGTATTTAATTTGATCTGATGCTACCCCAAGCTCTTCATGGGTCTCCCTAAGGGAAGTTTCCCAGAGATCATCATCAGAAGGTTCAGGTTTTCCGCCTGGAAAGCTAATTTGACCAGAATGTGCACCTTTGTATTTTTTACGACGGGTCAAAACAAAACTAACTTCACCCGCTGCATTGGGATATAAAAGCAACATAACCGCAGCTTTTTTAGGCTTCATCTTTGTGATTGGCAAGGACGTTAATTGCTCTGTACGATTGGGAGGTGCCAAAAGGGAATGAGCTACTCTCCCATCGAGCCGGTTTTCTTTTAACTTTGTCAAAAGACATAAAAAAGAAGTGAAGTCCATGGAATATCTAAAAATGTTTTTAGGAGGTTTAATCTTTTTACAAATTGGCTGTCAAGAAAAACCTATAAAAAATTCAATCAATTTCAAAGTTCCTGAAAAAAAACAACTAAAAAAAGTTGAACCCAAAAAAGAAAAAGGAGTTTATTTAAATGATAAAAATGCGATTCCATTTTTTTATGAATACGCACAAAAAAATAAGGAAAATAAAGTGAGAATAATCACGAAATACGGTAAGATAGACATTTTGTTATACGAAAACACCCCTTATCATCGTGCAAATTTTGTTTATCTAACTAAACAAAAATATTTCGACGGTACCATGTTTCACCGTGTAGTTCCAAATTTTATAATACAGGGGGGGAACTCAGACAGCAGGGAAAAAATGAAAAAAAGACGTGAGATTGGACGCTACCTGCTCCCTCCAGACAACAAAAAAAGACACCCTCACCATCGCGGGGTCGTTTCAATGCCTAGTAGCGAAGTCGACAATCCATATAAGCTAGCATCTCCTTATGAATTCTTTATCGTTCAACAATCACCGGGTGCTTATCATTTAGATGGGCATTATACTGCTTTTGGAGAGGTAATTGATGGCATGGAAGTTGTAGATCGAATCAACCAATTGGAAATTGACAATATGGAAATGCCAATAAGTAATATTTATATTAAAAATGAAATTATTAAG
>CAJWLL010000047.1 GCA_913043275.1 uncultured Flavobacteriaceae bacterium
TATTGTATCTATTACACGGCGCTCGACTGGACGAGTTTCTATACCCGAATTTTTTTTCTTTAAACTAGCATCTTTAGCGTGCATTCCACCCCACCACCAATCTCCTTTGTTGGCTCTACAATCGACGTAAAGGGCATAGAAATTTGAGGGCGAGTGGTAGATATCATGATTCCCTACTTGTTTTGTGCACTCAACTGCTGAAAAAACATCATGACCTGCAGAGTGTAAGACGACGTATAAAGGAACACTTTTTTTTGGTTTTTCAGGGTGAATTACTATAAATGTGTCAGTCTGAGGCGCCTCGTATCCCCATTCTTTTTTTATTCCATGTTCGAAGACCTCTAGCTTTCTGTCACTATTTATGAGCCCTTCTTTTTTTTCAGGAACCAGAACAGGGTTCCATTTTTTATCCTCTGCATAACCCGATATCGCAATTGACCAAATAATAAATAAAAACCGTGTCATGCCCGATGTTAACACCAAAGAATCTGTATTAACAAGCGTGCTGAACGTTTAGAATTATTTTTCCTAATTATAAAAAACTATGTTAAGTTTATATAATGGAAAATCTAGAGAGCAAAAATTCTTCAAAAATGATCATGGGTTTTGTCATTGGTCTATTGGCCGGAGTCCTTGGCGTTTTATTCGCACAATACACTTTCAAGGAGAGCAATGAAGATCAAGTGGTTTCGACTGTTCAAAAATCTACGAACGGAATTACGAATTCAGGTCCATCAACTACGACCTCGCGATTATCTATTGCTAACTCAAGTCCACGAAAAGACTCATCGTCTATAGAATCTGATAAAGATGAAAAAGATGACGATAAAGAAAAAGGTAAGGAAATTTGGGAAACCATTATGGCACTTGGTGAAGACAAACAAAAAGAAGAAGTCAGTGACGAAGTCGATAAAATGGCAGAAAGATTTAATCTCACAGCCAGCCAGAAAAGTAGACTACAGGAACTTCTAGAAGCAAAAGCGAAAACTCAATCGGAAGCCGGCTTGAAGTTATTTACAGGAAAGGCCTCAATAGCCGACCTCATTGCATCAGATGAAGATAACTATTCAGAAATAGATAAGGCGATGCAGGAACTTCTCTCAGGAGATCAACTGGCAGAATATGAGACCTATACCGAAGAACGTGAAATTGAGAGAATCGAAAAAAAGACCAATGAGGATCTTGGAGGTTTAAGGGAAATAGCTGGAATCACTGAGGAGCAAATTGATCAGGCCCGTGACTTTTTTATTGAGATAAATGCCTCTGAAAAGCCAGGTTCTATGGACATGACAAATATTACTAGAGATCAATTCATGGGAGTCATTGATGACGCTCTGGACAAAAGGATTAGTGGCGTAGCCGAGTTCTTAAATGATGATCAAGTCACTAGTTACCGCAAACAAGTCGATGGCTTCAGGAAAATGATTTCAGCATTTGTCCCTGATACAGAAGAGTAGTTATTATGGTCTCAATTAGTGAGGTTTTGTCTAGCGGAGTCTAATACTAGAAATGCAGCTTTTTGACTTTTATTCAACTTACCATTAAGCGAGATCTCGTTCCCAGGGTTGGTAGAACTAACCTCCACAAATTTCCCATCGTTATATAATTTATATTTCTGATCTCTCACCCACCACTTTCCTTTACGTTCACTGTATGCCCAAGATTTTTTAGAATCTTTCCCATCAAAAATGGGTAGAAAACTAATACCATCAATATTTTTATTCACTTTCAACCCCGCAACTTCACTAAATGTTGCATGAAAATCAGCCATATCGATTAGAGCATCAGTCTTTTTCCCTGAACTGACAACAGAAGGCCAATTGATTATCATTGGGACTCGAGTCCCTGTGTCATCTAGCTTGCCTTTACCACCTTGAATTTTTCTTCCATTTAAATTTGAGAATATTGGCTCTTTAATCAGTTTTTTTCCTTTGGGATAAGAAATAAACCTTGAGGGCGTTCCATTATCAGCAACAAAAATCAGTAAGGTATTCTCGCGTATCTTGTTCTTGTCTAAAAATGAAACGAGTAAACCAACTTGGCGATCCATCTCAGCGACCATTTCCTTATAATTTAAATACTTACCACTTGGTGACACTGGAACGGGCTCTTTTAAATCATCAGTAACGTCATGACATAGTGCCATTGAATAAAAAGCAAAGAAAGGTTTCTCTTCTTTCAGTGACTTAGACATGAACGACTCAAGGAACTCACGATAAATATCAGGACCAAATTTATTTTTTGTACCCGTTCTAACTGAACCATTTTCATAAATCATTGGATCATGATACCTCGGGCCTTCGTGCCAACCGAAAACACAATAGTCGTCGAAGCCCATGCGAAAAGGTTGCTTAGGATCATCTTTAAGTAGCGTCAATTGCCACTTACCCGAGACAGCTGTTCTATAGCCTCCTCCTTTAAGGGCTTGCGCTATAGTTTTCTTTTCCAAACCCTTTGGAAAGTCTCCCCATCGAGGGCTACCGACATTCTTTGGATAACTACCAGTCAGGAGAGCAATCCTTGTTGGATGACAGACTGGCATGCTGTAGCAATGCATCGCCTGAATACCATTTTTAGCAAGCCCATCTAATTTGGGAGTTGAGTAAGATTCACCGCCATAACAACCTAAACCCTCATAACCAACATCGTCAGCAAGGATAAACAGAATATTCGTTTTCTTTTCGTCCCCTTTAATGAGGGATAGAAAAAATATAAAACTTAAAAGTATTTGGGATAGCAATCTCATGAAACTCAGCAAAATTTAAAATTTTAATACACTGAGACAATAACACTATCTACAATAATTCTTACAAATAAAATGTCAGATTGAGAAATATTTTTATTCAATCTGACTAGAGCCAACCACTCCATCATTTGGTGCCGTAGTAAAAGCATTATGACTCGATCCCTTGACACCAAAATTCGATAAAATTGGAATAATTGTGAAAAATTTTGGGAGTTTATTTTTTGAAAACCCTTTTCTAGAAGATGGCCTGACAGGAATCTTAGCTACCAATATATGGTGAGGAAGGGTAGAAATAAGATAGAACCCAATAGACGCATATGCCAAAGACGGCACAATGGGAGCTTTAATGAAAACTGACCACAAGACTACAACTATATAAGCAGGAACACTCAAACATGCCGCATCTAAATGAAGTCTTAAGACATCTTTAAAAGTAGCCGTGTTATCGAAATTTTTCTGCTTGAAGCGCGACAGTCTAAACATGTGTTTAGTAGAATGCATTGCCAAAAAATATCCACCAATTGCAATTAATGGTGGTAAATAGACAAACCAAAAAAAACATAAAATTGATTCAAACAGAAACGCAATTACCAAACCTGAAGACCAATTGATCTTATTTTTTAAAGAGTCATAAATTGCAATTACAAAAGTGGCGGCAATGAGTACAAATCCAAAAGAAGTGATGACATTGTTAATTGTGGAATTGAATGATACTTGGCTGAGGTAATAAAAAGGTTCCCAGGTCTGCTGAGTGAAAAATATTGAGGGTAGAGCAACCACAAAAGAACCTCTAAACCATGCCCAGGATTTTGGAATGCACGAAGTATTTCCAAAACATTCAATAGCGTGCACCCGATCAGCCTCTCCAAAGTGTATGGCTGTTAATACCAAGAATAATAACGTGGTTAATACAGGAAAAAAATAAAACAAACCAAAGGTGAAAACCATTAGTGAAATGTACCATCCAAATTTGTTCCAGCCTTTAGCCTTAAATTCTCCAGTCTGTGACCACCTTTGAACGTGAAGATCTAAACTCCCATGTGCCATCCCCATAAATGCTAATGAAATGACCCAAACCCATGGAGTAAAAATTACGGCGGATGAGAACGAGACGTACGCAACCCAAACAAAAAATAAAAATAATAATGGAATAAAAAAAGTTAGCGCCCCGTTTGCACGGGGCGCTTTGTTAGAATTATTTTCCAACTCAACCACTTACTCAGCGGTAGGTATTGTTCCTTCAGCTTCAAACTTTGTAAGCATTTGTGCAGCAATCACACAAGCCACACCGAAACCTACTTTGTTGATTACGTCGGCTATATTGTAAGCGATTTCTCTGAAACTTTCATTACTTGAAAGCGCAAGTAGAAAACCAATAGGATAAATTATCCATCCAATAGCGATGAACTTTTTCATTACACCAAGTTGACCTTGGAAAGACTCGGGTAAATGAGAAGCAGCGCTCGTTACTTGACCATAAAGTTGTTTTACAATCAGCACCCAAAAGATACATGAAACAATGTAAAAACTCCACCAAACACCTCCACCAAGAGGACTTGTTTCGGCAATCCAAGCGAAAACTAGCATTCCAAGGGAAAGGGCACCCAAATTCCAAAATAAACCTTTACTTTTTTTGCCAAGTGCTAGAAGAAGCGGAAACTCAAGAACCATCAAAGGAACAGTTATAAGCCAGTCTATGTACCTGTAAGCGGTAGGAAAGGCCGACAACTCACCTACAACAGCCTTACCATCTACGAATGTGATAGCGTTGGCCAATGACTCGGCGTAAATTGATGCCATTCTATAATAATGAAAACATGCAACTGCGCAGATGATACCCGCAACGATTGCAACTTTTTTGTACTTATCAGAAAGAGTCCCTTGCAGCATCCATAAATAGATCGCACCGGCTCCCATCCCAACAATACCCAACCAGAAGAGGTACAGCGTGATACCCTCTGTAGAAAGGCCCGCTTGAAGAGCCTTGAATGTAGAAGAAGAAGTTTCGTTCATGAACCAAATAACGAGACCATTCTTGTTTTGGATTTGAAATGTTTTAAGTAGACGAAGAAATAAAATTAATCCGGAAAATTTGAATCTAGCGCCCCCCAAAAAGCGTTGCAAGCGCCTGATTGCTGATTGAATAACGCTCTATTACATCTACTAACAGTGATACAATAAGCTATCTCAATGAAAAATATTTTTCCGATGAGCTAAAAACTTCTTCACTAAATCCAAGTGCACTTTTTAACTTCACATCCCTGTCCCATGGGTTTTTAGTTCTGTGAATATCCCACATTTGTTTGAATGTTAGGTTCATAAAGTACTGTAATGGAGTGACCAAAAGAGTATTAATTAAGGGGTAATCAGTACCATATAGCAGGCGTCCAGACAGTCGCTTATCAGTAATCACTTTCCTTAAATTTTTTCTCTTATTCACTTGTGTTAAAGAAGAAATATCAGCGACAAGATTAGGAAATTCTTCCAACATCCCAAGTAGCCTATCAATATTTTCATAGCC
>CAJWLL010000048.1 GCA_913043275.1 uncultured Flavobacteriaceae bacterium
ATTGTAGATAAATCACGAAGCTGTCGTGGTCCATGCCTTGGTCCAGGTCTGTTCGTCGTTCCACTATCCCACGGTATACCTACCAAACCAACATCTACAGCTTCTATTTTTGGATCTTGAAGTGATATGTTTGGCAGTCGCATGAAAGTCGCTACACCTGCAAACCGTGGTAATTCAAATCCAGATATCGGCTGGAAAAACTTCTCGCTCATTAAAATACTCCCAAAAGCAATTTGTGATCACATTTGAATATAACCATTAAGTAACTTATTGAAAGAATGTTCGATTTAATCTAATTATTCAACTCTAAAATTATGTTTTAGTTTACCCGCCAAAATTTGTTCAATAGTATTCTTATCAAGAGGCGGTAAATCGGGTGGTATCGTCTTCACCGGAGGGATCCTCAATTTACTTTTCGTTGCATCCACTCCGCCTCTCCTCACATATCTTTTGTCATCACCCATTTGTGCAATAAAATCCCACTCGGGTGGATCCCCTGGAAGATTTTTCATAAGAAGCCGTCGTTTCTGGCTCTTTACGATATCAAGTGTTAACTGATCAGGATCCCAATTCTGCATACAAATCTGTAGCAAATCCTTTAATTCAAGTTCATATTTTTTATCAATGCTTATATTCTTTAATTCATTTGGATCATTCTTTAAATCAAAGAGTAAATGAGGGTGACCATGCGTGTAAATAAGTTTTAAATTATTCTTTCTTACCATTCTGGTCGGAACACACGGGCCAATATGATAGTAATCTGAGATTGCAAAACTATCCAAACTATGACCTGCATCTGAAAAAAAAGGAATTAAACTTTTACCAGCCAGATTCTCTACTTCCACCGGCACTCTATCAGTATTTCCAATATCAATGATTGTAGGGAGGAGATCAACCAAGGATGTAATAACCCGGCTCTTATTACCCTGCAGAAAACCTGGAATCGAGGCAATCATGGGAACATGAGCAGACCATTCCCAAAAGCATTGCTTAAACCACATACCTCTTTCACCTAACATTTCGCCATGATCAGAAACAAAAAAAATTGCTGTATTATCTTTTTGATTTGTATCTTCCAATAGCTGAACTATCCTCCCTATTTTTTCATCAATATATGAAATCATACCATAGTAAGCGCGGCGAGTATTCAAAATATGTTCGTCAGTTATAGTATGGCGATGTCTGCCATGAGCAAAAAAAAGTGATTTTGAAAAGTAATCAAGTTCATCAAATGGGATAGGCCCAACTTCAGGTAGCAGAATATTCTTATTTTCGTACAAATCCCAATATTTTTGACTGACATTAAAAGGCGTGTGAGGACTAGTAAATGACACAATTCCAAAAAATGGATTTTGGTTAATATTTCTTGCCAGATCATAAATTTTCTTCAAACTTTGGTACTCTACCTCATCGTCATAGTCCTCTTGCATAGTTCTGATACAAGGCCCTGCTTCTACCACTCCATTGAGAGCCGTACCTGAAGGGACATATGAGGCGCCTGCACTCCAATTTCCAATCCAATCAAAGTTGGCAGGGTAAACATCAGTCGTTAATCTCTCGTTAAAACCATGCAATTGATCTGGGCCAATAAAATGCATTTTCCCAGATAGAAAAGTCTCATAACCCAAAGATCGCATATAATGGGCCATCGTCGGCATCGAGCTCGCGAGCTCATTTGCATTATCGTAGACCGCAATTTCTGGGGTCAAATGACCACTCAGCATTGATGCTCTACTTGGAACACAAACAGGATTATTACTGTAAGCATTTTCAAAAATGGTTCCATCACTTGCAAGTTTATCAAGATTTGGTGTCTTGCAAACTATATTCCCGTACATACTGAGCGCGTTTGCCGCCAATTGATCTGCCATGATAATCAAAATATTTGTTTTTTTTACCACGTGATTTCCTCCTTTTAGATTTTCATGTTAAATCGAGAATAGATCTCTTCGGGAGCGTCCGCTTGTTTTAGATTTTTATGCATCTCTTTGAGTAAATAGTTAACAATAGCTTCATCTTTTAACGGAAGCTCTTGTTTTGGATCCTTCAAAACATTAAAAAGTTGGGACTCAGTGTCTTCGAAAGACATACCCTGCACATCTATTGGCTTACCGTTATCAGAAACTCGTGGACTAACTTTTAGTAATTGTAATCCTTTCGTAAAGGAAAAAGGATTCGAGAGGGTAGCCCCTACCAATTCTTCAATCGAAAACCTCGAAGTCATTCGAGTGGGCATCAAAGTATATTCAAACAAACCATCAGCCGTCATGTTCTCCGGATAACAAAAATAAGTATGTTCTCCATCGGTAACGTTACAAGAAGCTCCAAAATATCCAAAAATGAGAGAGTCTCTTAATTTGTGATCACATTTTAAAATTTGTAAAAGTGATTTACCAATTACATCTTTGGGCGGAGCTAGGTTAAACATATCAAGTATTGTTGGCATGATATCTATTGTTTGGGTAAGCGCGCTTCTTCGTGAGCCTGCTTGAGATGCAAACTCTGGATGATAGACCATAAGAGGAATATGAGCTATTTCATTATAAATTGGCATTCTTAGTTTTGCCCACCAGTCATGCTCTCCAAGCAAAAATCCATGATCAGTCGTAACAATAATTGCAGTGTCTTCCCACAAATTATATTCATCAAAATAATCAAGCAAGCGTCCAAAATACTCGTCAACCATTGTTACAAGTGCGGCATAATTAGCTCTGATTTCAGAAATTTCGTCAGCTGTTTCTTTCACGCGATCATAAATTGGCCAATCCAAAATTGGACCTTCATAATTGGTAGGATAAGAATTCCTAAATCTTTTTGGAGCATGAAAGGGTTCGTGAGGGTCAAAACATTCAATTTGGAGTAACCAGGAATCTTCATCTTTATTTTTATTTAAAAAATCCTTTGCTGCAGAAAAAACTTGCGGTGTACAATAATCCTCCTCATTAATCATATACTGTCTATTAATCATATAATTTTTTCGATGCAGTTGAACCTTGTGGTAAGCGGACTGAAAAAATTCCGTGTTTGGGTTGACCTCTGCCTTCCATCGGTCGATAGCCTGCCCACGCACTAATTCCCAAGACGAATACCTTTGATGATAGGTTGCCCCACCATCCGCAAAATAATGATGATGATCAGTGATTATATGGGAGTAAATCTCATTATTTTTTAAGATCTCGGGGAATGAATCATCAAACGGTTCCAGAGGCCCCCAACTTCTATGAAGAAAATTTATTCTTCCTGTATGTATATCCCGTCTGGCTGGAATACAGGGCAAACTGCCAACATAATGATTGTCAAAAGTCACACATCGTTCTTCAAAACGTTTAAAATTTGGAGTTGAAATGCTCGATTTTTCTGAATAGCTCTTTAACGCATTACGATTTAGTGAGTCTAATAGAATGAATACAGCCTTCATCCTGACTTCCTAACCTGATTTCTAGAAAAATAATGAAAACAGATAAGAATTGCCAGCAACACAAATCCAACAAGGTCCGTTTTTACTGATGCGCTTAACAGGCAGAAGGTTACCACAATATATCCAAGCCTCTCAATTAATAATAATTTAAAAATAAACCAACCCTGAATACAAAACGACAAGCATAACGACCCAATTATTGCTGAAAAAGATGTTATAATTATAGTTGACGCTGACGCATCGATTCCGATTAGAACAGGATTATAAGCGAAAAAATAGGGAATAATAAATGCCGAGCAGCCAAATTGACATGAGACAATAGCTATTTTAAACGGATTAGCATTCGCCAGGCCAGACGCAGCATATGCAGCTAACGCTACAGGAGGAGTTATAGAAGATAGCATAGCAGAATAAAAAACAAATAGATGTGCCGCAAGTTTATGAATTCCTAATTGCTCGAGCGCTGGAGCTGCCAATGTCGCCACTAAAATATAAGCCGCTGCAGTCGGCAAACCCATTCCTAAGATTAAAGAAGAAATCATTGTTAATATTAAAGCAAAAAATATATTTCCTCCGGAAAGCGAAATAACAAGCGAAGAGAATTTCAGTCCAAGACCAGTAAGCGTAATAATCCCAATAATGATCCCAGCACACGCACATGCCGTAGCGACCGGAATTACAGCATCCACACCGCTCTCAATGGACTTAATTATTTTCCATGGAGTTAACCAAGTCGAGCGTCTAATATAACTTAAAACTATCGCCATTATGAGAGCACAAACTGAACAATACATGACTGAATACCCATTTAACATCATGTAAATAAAAACAGGTAGAGACAAAAGAAGATGTCCCCCATCTACAAAAGTTCTCCTCAGAGAGGGAATATTGGCAGTTTCAACAATTGGAATTTTTCTTTTTATAGATTCTAAATGAACTACAGAAAAAAGAACTATATAATAAAGGATAGCTGGAAGAAGAGCAGCTTTAGCAATTTCAAAATAACCAATTCCGGTCATGTCAGACATTAAAAAAGCAGCAGCACCCATAACAGGCGGCATTAACTGGCCACCGGTCGATGCAACCGCCTCGATAGCACCAGCTGTTTCAGACCTGTAGCCCGTCCGCTTCATCAAAGGGATCGAAATGGTTCCGGTAGTCAAAACGTTTGCAACTGCGGTTCCTGAGATCATTCCCATTAAACTCGAGCCAACAACGGCGGCTTTTGCAGGCCCACCTCGCGATCTTCCGGTCAGAGAATTAGCAATATCCATTAATACCTTGCCAGCTCCTGAGCTTTCCAAAACAGCTCCAAACAAAACAATTAAAATTACGAAGGTAGCCGTTACACCCAGGGGAGTCCCAAATATTCCACTACCGCCCAAATATAAATGAGACATGACCCGAGAAAGGCTATAACCCCGATGCCCAGCTTCGCCTGGTAAAAAATTACCCAAAAGGGCATAAAACAGAAAAATTATCGCCAAAATGGTGATAGGCCAACCTATCGTGCGCCTTGTTGCATCTAAAAGAAAACAAGTGGCAGCCAAACCAAGATAAAATTCTAAATCTGTGAGATCGCCATACCTATTGTTTATAGCATCAAAAAAAATTATTTGATAAAACATGACTAAAAGACTCGCAACTGCTCCTATAAACAGAAAATAACCTTTGCTTGACTTTACTAATTGACTAAACGGCAATTTTTCAATTGGCGAGAGATAAACCAAAAACAAAATTATTCCGATATGAAATGATCTCTGGATCATATCAGGGAAAACACCCCAAAACGCGG
>CAJWLL010000049.1 GCA_913043275.1 uncultured Flavobacteriaceae bacterium
ATCTAATAACTCTTTCTTACATGATAATGTAGATTAATAATTTATGTATTTACTCAACTCCCTTTCTGAGGAAATCAAATCTGCTATGCGGGCTAAAGATTCTTTAAAACTTGAAGCACTTAGAGCTATCAAATCTGCATTACTTATAGCCAAAACTGCGACATCAGGTGATGTTGATCTCTCAGAAGAGGAAGAAGTAAAGTTACTTCAAAAACTGATTAAACAAAGAAAAGAAAGTGCAGCGATTTTTAAAGAACAAAATCGTGTTGATCTTGCCGCTCCAGAAGAGGCTCAAGCCGAGGTCATAGCCAAATTTTTGCCGGAACAATTATCATCTGAAACAATAGAAAAAATAATTCATAAAATCATTACTAAAATAGGTGCTGAGGGAATGAAGGATATGGGAAAGGTCATGGGTATTGCTAGTAAAGAAATTGCGGGAAAGGCTGACGGTAAAACCATTTCAAACATTGTAAAAAATAAATTAAACGGATAAAAACCCATTGTGCATGGGACAGCTGTTTTGGTGAAATAAAATCACTAAAAATTAATTATCCCTGAAAACCCTTAACTCTTTTAACATACTTTTGAAGTATTTTAAAAAGATATCCTTAAAGTTAGATTCATGAGCATTTGTATTTTTATATATTACATTAAACAATTATAATAACAAATGCCAACATTAAAAGTCATCTTCGCTTTAGTCCCGATCTTGTCTTTTGTTTTTTTACCCACTCTATCCTCTCAATTTAGTTTGGTAAAGAGAAGTGATGTTATGGTCTATCTTGCCCCCCCATTTAAGGAATGCCATGCTTCTACTATTTTAGAAGTTTCTGATAACAAATTTTTGATCGCTGCCTTTGGCGGATCGAAAGAGGGTAAAGATGATGTTTCCATTTGGCTTTCACATGGTCATGGAAGTGAGTGGCAGGCTCCTCAATTGATCGATTCCGGTGAATCGGCTGACAAAGAGCTCTACCCTTGTTGGAATCCGGTCTTATTTCAATCTCAAGCTGGGACTTTGAGTTTATTTTACAAAGTAGGCCCCTCACCCCGCGAATGGTGGGGAATAGTAAAAACCTCCGAAGACCAAGGAAAGACATGGTCAGAGGGAAAGAGGTTACCTCAGGATATTCTAGGCCCAATAAAGAATAAACCCATACAATTGAGCGATGGAACCATCCTTTCTCCTTCAAGTACCGAAACAAGAACCTCTGAGGGTTTGAATTGGAAAGCTCATCTAGAAAAAAGTAATGATGATGGTAAGTCATGGACTAAAATACCCATCGATCCACAAACAGAATTTAATGTAATCCAACCCAGTCTTTTGCTATTGGGAGACCAACGCCTTCAGATTCTTTGCAGGAGTAGAGAGAACTCGATCATTCAAGCTTTTTCCGAAGACAATGGTGATAGTTGGGGTCCCATGACCCGAACTGATCTTCCGAACCCTAATTCCGGAACAGATGCCATTACCCTATCTAATGGATATCATTTATTGGTTTATAATCCGACGGTAAGAGGGAAGAATGGACGTTCTAAATTATCAGTGGCACTTTTCAAAACAGGTAAGGATTGGGAGGAGGTATTGTCTTTGGAAAATGAAAAAAAGGGAGAATTTAGCTATCCTTCTGTGATTGAATCGACCGATGGAAAAATTCACATCAGTTACACCCACAATAGAAGAAACATCAAACATGTTATTCTGGAATTAAATTAATTCTTTGAGTTGATGAGTAGTATTGATCTGATAGTTTTTATAGGATATCTCTTGGGTACACTTTATTTGAGTGTTATTTTTTTCTCCAAGAAACGCACTTCAAAGTCTTTTACTTTGGGATCTGGAAAAACACCCCAGTGGGTGGTAACCCTTTCCATTTTTGCAACCTTTGTTAGCAGTATCAGCTATTTGGCTTTGCCGGGCAGTGCATATGCTACAAATTGGAACGCCTTTGTATTCAGTCTTTCCATACCTATCGCGGCAATAATTACACTGCGGTATTTTATCCCTGTTTACCGTAGAATTAATAGTTCTTCTGCCTACACTTATATGGAACAACGCTTTGGTCCTTGGGCCAAGATATATGTGTCAATCTGCTACATTGCAACCCAACTGATGCGTGTAGGTACCATCATATATTTGTTGGCATTGGCCATCAACATGATACTGGGTTGGGACACGGTTACAGTGATCGTTTTTACAGGGGTATTCGTTACCGTATATTCAATTATAGGAGGGATTGAAGCCGTTTTGTGGACCGATGCCATCCAAGGCATAGTTTTGATTTTGGGAGCCGTATTTTGTGTTGCTATTTTGGTTGTAGGTATGCCCGAAGGGCCTGGTCAAATTTTTGAAGTGGCCATAGACGATCATAAATTCAGCTTGGGAGATTTTGGGGGGTCAATCATTGAACCTACTTTTTGGGTCGTATTTATCTATGGTATATTCATCAACTTACAAAATTTTGGAATTGATCAAAACTATATTCAACGCTATATGGTGTCTTCCTCTGATGCCAATGCCAAAAAATCTGCGTTTTATGGTGGGATATTGTACTTGCCTGTATCGGCTATTTTCTTATTTATTGGAACAGCTTTGTATGCATACTATAAGGTAAACAATGTATTACCTAAGAATCTGGTTAATGAACCCGACAAAGTTTTTCCTTATTTTATAGTGAACGAACTTCCTCACGGAGTGTCTGGTTTATTGATTGCCTCTATTTTTGCTGCTGGTATGAGTACCATTTCTACCAGTTTTAACAGTACCTCCACGGTTTTGTTGACAGACTATTTTAAGAAAAATACCAGTGAAAATCAAAAACTTTGGTTTTTATACGGAAGTACGATTGTAATTTGTTTAATATCAATTTTGGTTGCAATGGCAATGATCAATGTAAAAAGTATACTTGATGTTTGGTGGAAATACGCTTCTATCTTGAGTGGTGGTATGCTTGGTCTTTTTTTGTTGGGGATTTTTTCAAATATAAAGCGCAATTCAAATGCCGTAATTGGACTTGTTTTTGGGATATTAGTCATTTTGATATTGACATTACACTCAATTATATTTCCGGAACGCGAACCTTTGGCACATTCCTACCTTATAACGGTGATTGGAACATTATCTATTTTCCTGACAGGAATAATCATATCTTTTTTTAAAGAGAAAAAAAGAGAAAACTAAAGTTTTTTCTAGAATTGTTCAGGAAAAAGTATTTTTTGCAATCCTTATTTAAGGAGGTCAATGAACACTAAATTCCTGGATGATGGGTGGTCGAGTTTTTTGATTGATTTCTAGTTTTAATTGTTCCAATTCTATTTCAACTTTTTTTGAAATTGTCTTAACAACTCACTGATTGCCTTTCGAATCTCTACAGTTGGTCCGGTAAAGTGGTTGGCCATAATGGAAAAGACGTAGACATTTCCTTTTTCACTTATCCAATAACCAGAAAGGTTGTGGTTGTGCCGAAGAGTGCCAGTTTTGGCATAAATCTCTCGAAGTTGATAGTTTTTTAAAGTTCCCGAATTTCCACTTTTGGGAAAATATTTTTTGATATTTTTAAGACCTAATTCCAGATATATTTTTTTAAGAACAGCTATCAATGTTCTAGGTGTAATCATATTATAACGAGAAATCCCTGAGCCATCTACCCATTCAATGGGGTCTGGTAACCATTGATTCCATTTCAGCTTAAGGGTGTCAATCGTTTTTTGAATATTCATTTCATTAAATTTAGTTTGAGAGATCATGTTCAATAAGGCCTCAGCTATTCCATTGTCACTCTCTTGAAGTAAGGCTTTGTAGAGTAAGGCTTTTTGATCGGAATACAATAAATTCCAATTTGGTTCTATCTGGGGTTTTTCAACCAATTTAACAGGACGTTCAATACGATCTTCTAGTAAACTGGTAAAAAGGCTATCACTTGTGATAAAGGGCTTATACAACGTATCTCCTTCGTTCAGTTTTTGGGGATTGAGGTAAAAACGATTTTTGGATCTTTCGCGATGGAATTTTTGTGCAAGGGTATCTATAAACAAATGCTGTTCAAAGTTCTTTGGAATCAATCTCGAGTTGTTTGGAGCTACAAAGACTTGAATTGTATTACCAAAAATTGGAAAAGGGCTAATTTCCGAAGCGTAATAATATGCGTAATCATCCCAGGACCAACCCTTGCCGTGAGCATTTAAAGCAGATTTTGGGGGGTGATAGCACCATACATGTTTTTGATCAAAAAAGGAGGCTAGCTCCGTGTCGGGATAAAAAGGATGAAACAGCAGAGGATAGCCGGTGGCTTTAAAGTGCATAATGGAATCCTTTTCTTTGAAGTAAAGTGCAGGGAGGGAATCAAAGGTTTGAATGGCGGCAAGAAATGTCAGTAGTTTGGTGTTTGAAGCTGGGGTCATATAATTACGACCTTGATAAAAAACTTCAGGTTTTGAAGTGTTTAAAGGCTCAACACTGAGGGCGATATGAGCTTGATCAAAGACTGGTAATTTTTTGAGCATTCTCACTATTTTTCTTTTAGAAAATTGCTGTCCTGAAATAGAAATACTCATCAAAAAAAGAAAAAGGACGTGGATCAAACGCATATAATAAATATAGTAAAAGCTTCATTTGTGGAGATACATGGGGGCTAACTTTTTCCCATTGACTGCTTTAATATTTGGAGTAATTTTTCAAATTTTCATAAGGTTATGACGTTTCAAAGAATATTTAAATCAAGCTAAATTATGTTTAATTATCATTATTTTAATGCACTTGCTTAAAAAAAATAAGACATCGTAGACTGATAATCAAGGGATGGAGAAGTAGGTTAAAAGCAATATTTGAATACATTTGTAGTGAAAGAAATTAACACATCAAAATCAGGATGTTTAATCTAAATAATTTGTTATCGGTGTTAATAAATGGCCCAGTAGTTCAACTGGATAGAATATCAGATTTCGGCTCTGAGGGTTGGGGGTTCGAATCCTCCCTGGGTCACATTTTTAAGCTCAACTTTAGTTGGGGTTTTTTTGTGGAAAAGATTTCACAAGGGAAACTATAAATGCTGGAAATGATACAATTAATGCTAGAATCAAAATCTTAAGTTGTAAGGTTTCATAATTTGGAAGTTCGTCTACCCATATTGCTTCCATTCTCCAA
>CAJWLL010000050.1 GCA_913043275.1 uncultured Flavobacteriaceae bacterium
TACCACTCATGGATATACCGAAATATTTGCACAATATCTTAGAGAACAAGGATGGAATGCTAGGACTGAAAAAACTCAATACGAGGTTGAAATGCACGAAACGATCAGTAACCAATGAAACGTTTTGCCAAATTAATTGAACAATTGGATAGTACAAATAAAACCAATCAAAAGGTTGCTGCCTTGACTCAATATTTTTTAGAGGCACCAAAAGAAGATGCTCTATGGTCGGTAGCGCTTTTATCCCACCGCCGGCCACCTAGACCCGTTACTACAAAATTAATGAGATCCTGGGCCTCAGAGATTACTAAGTTGCCTGAATGGTTATTTGAAGAATCCTACCACATCGTTGGTGATTTAGCTGAAACTATAGCCCTTTTGGTCCGTCAAGAAGCTAAAGGAAAAGTCCCCTCTCTATCCCAATGTATTGATGAAATAATAAATCTAAAACCAAAACAGGAAAGTCAAAAGAAAGAATACATTTTTAAACGCTGGAAAAGTTTAAATAATTTTGAACGGTTTGTCTTCAATAAAATTCTTACGGGGGGGTTTCGTATTGGAGTAAGTCAAAAACTTATGACTCGAGCATTGTCAAAGGCAGTAAAAATAAACGAAAACATCTTGGCACATCGTTTGATGGGTCAATGGTCACCAAAAACTATAACCTTTGAGGAATTGATCCTAAATCCTAATCCTCAAGATCAGATTTCACAGCCCTACCCCTTCTTTTTAGCTTATGCTCTGGAAGAAGATTTTCAAGGAAAGGAAAAAGTTATTAATTGGCACATCGAACACAAATGGGATGGTATGCGAGCTCAATTAATCATCCGAGAAAGAAAGTCTTTTTTATGGAGTAGAGGGGAAGAGTTGATTACTGATAAATTCCCTGAATTGGATTGTCTAGCTAATATCCTTCCAAACGGGACTGTATTAGACGGGGAACTCTTGCCTTATAAAGATGGGCAAATAGGAAACTTTAATGACCTACAAAAACGTATTGGTCGAAAAAGTGTCTCTGCAAAACTAAAACAGCAAATTCCGATTGTCATAATGCTATATGACATCTTAGAATGGGAAGGGAAAGATATTCGAAGTTATCCACTTATGGATCGCCAAGATTTATTGGCCCAACTTTTTGAAAAATATGATGGTGAAAAAATTCCAATCCTATTATCTGAGGTGCTTAAGTTTTCTTCTTGGGAGCAAGTCGCTGTCGAACGAGAAAAGTCTGAAGATAAGAGAAGTGAAGGATTGATGCTAAAAGACAAAAAATCTTCTTACGGCGTTGGACGAAAAAAAGGTAATTGGTGGAAATGGAAATCAAACCCAAAAACAATCGATGCCGTTTTGACTTATGCCATGCGAGGACATGGGAGAAGAACTAATATGTATACTGATTACACATTTGGCCTATGGGAAGATAACAACCTAGTTACCTTTGCCAAAGCTTACTCAGGACTTACTGATGCTGAAATCAAAAAAGTAGACCAGTTTATAAAACAAAATACTTTAGAAAGATTTGGTCCAGTGCGTCAGGTCAAACCTGAACTTGTATTTGAAATAGCTTTTGAAGGTATTGCTCCTTCATCTCGTCACAAAAGTGGAGTAGCGGTCCGGTTTCCAAGAATATTACGTTGGCGTCACGATAAAAAAACAAATGATGCTAACAGCTTAGAAGACCTTAAACAGTTACTGCCATGACAACAGTTCAGAAATGGTTTAAAAATAAGAAATGGATACCTCAAGATTTTCAAAAAAAGTGCTGGAAGGCTTATTCTGAGGGAAAGAGCGGGATGCTTCATGCGCCAACAGGAAGCGGAAAAACATTTGCACTTTGGGGTGGAATCTTAAACGAAGCTCGATTGAGAAAAAAACATCCTGCGGGTATCCAGGCAATTTGGATCACTCCTCTTCGAGCATTAGCGGTTGAGATTCAGCAGGCAACTCAAAGCATTACTGATGATCTCAACACTGATCTCAAAATTTCATTACGCACAGGAGACACCTCTCAAAGTGAGCGTGCAAAACAAAAACGAAAACCTTCATTTGGTCTAGTTACAACTCCAGAAAGTCTTCATGTCCTAATAAGTGCTAAGGATCACCAGAAAAGCTTTAATCACCTAAATGTAATCGTAGTAGATGAATGGCATGAACTATTAGGAACAAAAAGAGGTGTTCAGATTGAGCTTGCTATAGCTTATTTAAGAGCCCTACTGCCTAATCTTAAAGTCTGGGGAATTTCTGCTACCCTTGGAAACAAAAATCTATCCAGAGAAATATTATTGGGATCAATTAAAAATTACATTATAATAAACGCAAAAATTAAAAAGAAGATTAAAGTAAAGTCTATTTTACCAAAAAACATGGAGAGTTTCCCTTGGCGAGGACATTTGGGAATTCACCTATTACCCCAAGTTTTAAGACTAATAAGAAAAAATAAGACAACCCTCATTTTTACCAATACCCGAGCGCAATGTGAAATTTGGTTCTATCAAATTCTAGACTCTGATCCTAAATTAGCAGGAGAAATAGCTATGCATCATGGGAGTATCGACAAAAAAATTCGTCTATGGGTTGAAGACGCATTACGTAATGAAAAACTCAAAGTAGTAGTTTGTACCTCTAGCCTTGATTTAGGTGTGGATTTTAGTCCTGTCGAAAACTGTATCCAAATTGGAAGCCCCAAAGGGGTTGGGCGCTTTATTCAAAGAGCTGGCAGAAGTGGTCATAATCCTAAGGCTGGAAGTACGATTCATTTTCTACCTACACATGCTATAGAATTGATTGAATCGGTTGCATTACAACGTGGAATTGAACAACAACAAATCGAAGATCGTATTCCTTTTTTAAATTCATATGATGTCTTATTGCAATTTTTAATGACCCTAGCTGTTGGCTGTGGTTTTTATCCCCAAAAATTATTCCCAATAATTCAAAACACTTTTTGCTTTCAAACATTAAACAAAGAGCGCTGGAAATGGATTATTAATTTCCTTGTGAAAGGAAGTCAAAGCCTTGAACATTATGATGAATATAAAAAAGTAACCATCCTTGAAAATGGTTTATTAAAAGTGCTAAACAAAGGTATTGTTATGCGACACCGCCTTTCAATGGGTACTATAATAAGCGATTCTTCATTAAAAATTCGTTATCAAAAAGGGGGTTACTTAGGTTCTATTGAAGAGTGGTTTGTAACTAAACTGAAAAAGGGTGATGTCTTTACCTTCTCTGGTCGTAACTTAGAATTGATTCGCTTACATAATATGGAAGTGATTGTTCGGAAATCAAAATCAAAAAAAACTCGTATACCGTCTTGGATAGGTGGACGGATGAGCTTCAGTGCAAATCTAAGTGAATTATTAAAAAAAGTTCTGTATGAAAAAGATAGTTATAATACTCCTGAATTTAAAGCCTTAGCTCCAGTATTTTTTCAACAACAGCTGGAATCCATTATTCCTAAGTCAAATCAATTTTTAATTGAGCGTTTTCAAACAAAAGAAGGTTTTCATACAGTTTTTTATCCTTTTGAAGGGTATGCAATTCATGAGGCTATGGCAAGTTTAATGGCCTATCGAATTAGTCTTTTATTACCAATAACATTTAGCATGTCGTTTAACGACTATGGTTTTGAGCTTTTATCTGATAAACCTTTTTTGAAAGAAGCTTTTTTAGATAATAATCTATTAACAAAAGATCACCTAAATGAAGATTTGGAGAAAAGTATAAATATATCTGAAATGGCAAGACGTCGATTTAGAGATATTGCTGTCATTTCAGGGTTGGTTTTTCAGGGTTTTCCAAATAAACCAATTAAAACAAAGCATTTACAAAGTGGTTCCCAGTTATTTTATGATGTTTTCAAAGATTATGAACCAAAAAATCTGTTATACCAACAGGCTTTAGAAGAGACATTTGACCATGGAATGGAGCATGGACGTATGAATCGAGTATTTGAAAAAATTTCTATTCAGAAAATCGAATGGAAACAATGCAGCCAGCCCACTCCATTTTCTTTTCCTTTAATCACTGATCGAATCCGATCTAAAATTTCCTCTGAAAGTGTTGAAGACCGTATAAAAAAAATGTATCTCCAACTTGAAAAATTAGGGAAATGAAGCAAATAAAAATTCAGCAACAGAATTTTGTCTTACATTCAAGTGGCGCCATATACTGGATCGAAAAAGCTACCTTGATGTTGGCAGATCCTCATCTTGGAAAAATTGCACATTTCCGAAAAAATGGCATCGCTGTTCCAAGGAAAGCTGAAGGTGTTTTTTATAATAAAGTAGCTCGCATTGTTGATCAATTTGAAATAAAAAGATTTCTATTTTTAGGAGATCTTTTTCATAGTTACCAAAATAACGAGTGGTATATGTTCCGTTCTTGGGTAAAGAATCAAAAGGCAAAAATAATTTTGGTGGAAGGTAATCATGATGTAATTCCTGCATATAAATTTGAAAAAATAGGAATAACTGTAGTCAAAGAATTAATCGAAGAATATTTTTGCTTTAGTCATTTTCCTTCCAAAAAAGAAGGTTACTTTACCTTTTGTGGGCACGTGCATCCTGGAATTAAACTCAAGGGGAGTGGATTACAAAAACTTAAAATGCCCTGCTTTTTTAATTCAACTTACCAAATGATTCTACCTGCTTTTGGCGCCTTTACTGGTTTACATATACTTATTCCCAAAAAGGAAGATAAGATATACGTAACAACAGGTAAAGAAGTGATAGAAATTGGGGAGAATTAAGGTCAAGAGATTATATTTGCAAAAAAAAATATCAATCCGTTACTAAACGCTTTTGATAACCTTGTTTCACAGAAGAAACTTCAATCAGCTTTTTCTGAGAAGCAATGTGCCCAAATCAAAGGTTTAGTGGGTTCGGGTTTATCATTTAGATTAGCAGCGGCTTTCCAGAAACAAGATAATTCACTCCTATTAGTAAACGAAAATGCTGAACAAGCAGCATACTTTTTAAATGATTTTGAACGTTTACTTAATCCTTCCGATGTTTTACTTTTTCCTGCGAGTTACCGACAACCCTATGCACAGGAAACAACTGATAATGCTA
>CAJWLL010000051.1 GCA_913043275.1 uncultured Flavobacteriaceae bacterium
ACTTCATTATGCTCCCATGGATGAATATTTATAATATGCCCATTTGGAAAAAGTTGGGTAACACCAGGAGCAAAAATCCCAAAGTGAGTTCTACTATCCTCTGCTGTCTCAGGACCAGAATGTCCAACAACCCAAATAAACTTTCCAACTTTTAAATTAGAATCTTGGGCAATTTGACTAAATAGTCTTAATGGGCCGTATTTTAAATAACTAAATGAGCCATATGTGCTTGCAGCACCATAAAATCCATTGAAATCTTCGTATGGGTTGTTTGAAAAATTAACAGTTGTTGCTCCGGCCATCATCCCAGCATTCGTGAACTCCGTAATACCTTGAGGAAATAATGGACTATCAATATTATTATTTTTATCAAAAAGACCTTTATCATGACCATTATCGTAATTTTTTGAAAAACCTGAAAGGTTAGTTGAGTCTGCTAAATCTGCGCTCATTGCCATAACCAGGGGATAACCATACTTCTTTTCATATATCGTATTTACATAACTTGCATATTTTGAAAAACCTACACGGTTTGGGATGCATTCCCCTGGTTGAACAAAAAGATCTTCGGGTAATGAATTTAAATTAAAAATAGATTTTTTTATATTTTGAGTTGTGGATTTAATTTTACTACCGTCAATTTTCGTAGGAACAGATTCGCCAATTTCAATTAATCTTTCTGATAAATAATCAACATAATCTTGGTTATCTGACATAACTTTAAAAACCGAATCAAACATCAATTTGGCCTGCTCTATTTGACCTTCCCGTGTTTTAGCTGCACTTTCACCAAATCCTTGAAAATCAACTTTATACTTATCTGAAAAGTCTTTTTTTGTTTTCCAAAACAAATCAGAGTTCCTTTTGTGAGCAGTTCCATGACTTTGATTATCATAAATATGATAGCCCCTTCCTTTTCTAGTCTTACTATAAATTACTTTAGGAATATTTGAATCATGATTTTGAACTAACAACCTATAATAAGCTTTTGTTATCATATCCCAGTCTTCACCGTCATTTACTCCTTCAACATGCCACCCATGAGAACCAAACCAATCCCTTGGGCTGCCATAGACAATAGAACTGAAAGGCCTATTATCTATTCCAAAATCATTCCAATCTAAAAAATAAACCAGATTACCCAAACCAAGACCCCACGCAGAATTGATTGTTTCATGACTAGCTCCAGTAGTTAAACCACCTTCTCCTTCAAAAGCAAAAACCTTAACATCTGATGCCCCCGAAAATTTCAAAGCAAGAGATGCCCCTGCAGCAAATGGTGAACCATGCCCACTTGGACCTGTATTTGCTTTAAAAAATAAAGTTTTACCTTCCATTTCTGCATGTCCAGGAAGACCTCCATTTTGTCTCAACGTTAATAAATCTTCCCACAAAAGTTGGAAATCAGGACCCTTGTAGTTTTGATATTTACTTAGGCCTGTTTGCTTATATTTAATTCTTAATGATTCATTTAAAACAGCTAGGGTTGCATATACAACAGGGTTACAATGCCCCGCAACTAATACAAATCTATCTGCATATGTTTTTCCGGCTTCACGTATGTCCCATCTCATGGCACCAGATAATAATGTAACGACCATTGAGTGAACTTTTGACCTTGAGCCGCCCGGGTGTCCACTCTGTCTTAAATTAAGCATTATGTCAATGCATTGATCAATTAAATCTTTTGTTATTTCCCAATATTTATAATCATTTTTTAATAAATCAGGTGACTTCATTGCGCTACCTCTTTTTATTTAAAATCTTTTTTAAAAAAGTTCCAGTATATGACTCTTTAATTAAAGCAATTTGTTCGGGGGTACCAAATCCAATTACCTCACCACCGCCATCTCCTCCCTCAGGACCAAGGTCGATTACCCAGTCGACAGTTTTTATAACATCTAAATTGTGCTCAATAACAAGAACTGTATTATTTTGATCTACTAATCGTTGCAATACCTTTAATAGCATCCAAATATCTTCAAAATGAAGCCCTGTTGTTGGCTCATCCAGTATATAAAAAGTCTTTGATGTAGAAGTTTTAGAAAGTTCGGTTGCTAATTTTATTCTTTGAGCCTCCCCGCCTGACAAAGTAGTTGCCTGTTGACCAAGATGTATATAGCCAAGTCCAACATCTTTTAAAGTTTTTAATTTTTTCCTGATAATTGGAATTGAATCAAAAAAATCTAGAGCTTCTATTACTGGCATATCTAATATGTCTGATATTGACTTCCCTTTATATTTAACTTCGAGAGTCTCTCGATTATATCTTTTCCCACCGCAAATCTCGCATGTTACATAAACATCAGGAAGAAAATTCATTTCGATTTTTATAATCCCATCTCCCTTACATGATTCACACCTACCACCTTTGACATTGAAAGAGAATCTCCCGGGTTTGTATCCTTTTATTTTAGATTCTTGCAATTTTGCAAATAAATCACGAATATGCGTAAAAACTCCAGTATAAGTAGCGGGGTTCGACCTTGGAGTCCGCCCAATAGGTTTTTGATTTATTTCAACAATTTTATCTAAATATTGCAATCCCTCAATTGACTCGTATGGTAAAGGATACTGCCTGGAGCGATTTAATTCTTGAGATAAAATTGGAAAAAGAGTTTCATTTATAAGTGTACTTTTCCCACTACCGGATACACCTGTGATTGCTATAAAACAACTTAAAGGAATTTCAATATCAATATCTTTCAAATTATTACCTGATGCGCCTTTAATAAGTATTTTGTTTTTTTGAACACTATTTCGGCGTTTTTTAGGAATTTCTATTAATTTTAAACCTGATAAATATTTACCCGTTATGGACTTAGTAGATTTTGTTATATCACTAGGTGGTCCTGCAAATATTATTTCTCCACCATTTTTACCAGCCCCAGGTCCAATATCTATAACGTAATCAGCAGATTCAATGGTTTCTTGGTCATGTTCAACTACCAAGATGGAATTACCAATGTCTCTTAAAGATTTTAAAGTGTTTAACAATCTACTATTATCCCTAGGATGAAGACCTATTGAAGGCTCATCTAAAATGTATAAAACTCCCATAAGCTGGGAACCAATTTGGGTAGCAAGCCTAATCCTTTGTGCTTCGCCACCAGAAAGAGTTACAGCGGATCGATCTAATGTCAAATAACCTAAACCAACATTATTCAAAAAGGTTAATCTTTGCGAAATTTCTTTTAAAATTTGATTTGCGATTTCATTTTCCATCTTAGAAAGTTTTAATTCATTAAAAAATTTCCAAATTTCTTTTACTGACATAGATGATATTTCACCAATATTCATGTTTTGTATTGTTACTGCACGTGATTGCTTTTTTAATCTTGAACCATTACATGCTGAACACAATTTCATACTCATAAATTGCTCTATCCACTGTCGTATACCTGACGATTTTGTTTGGGTATAGCGCCTCATAAGATTATTCACTGCACCTTCCCATCCACCAGAATAAGTACCGCTCCACCTACTAGAGGTATACTCCATATTAAACTTTTTATCACCAGTACCATAAAGCAGCATTTGACGAACACTTTTATTTAACTTGAACCATGGTGTAGTAAAATTAAAATTATAATGCTGGGAAAGAGTTTTTAAAATATTACCATACCAATTTCCTCGTGGCTGCTCACCAAGAGGAACGAGTGCTCCTTGAATTAAACTCTTTGATTTATCTGGAACAACCATATTGGGATCAACTTCCATATGTGAGCCAAGCCCATCACATACCTCACAAGCCCCGTATGGCGAATTAAAAGAAAATATTCTTGGGACAATTTCTTCCAAAGAAACCTCACAATCAGGACAAGAGAACTCTTCTGAAAATAAAAATTCTTTATCCGGTAATTGATTTATTATCAGCAACCCTTTCCCAATTTTTAATGCAAGCTCGACTGATTCTGTAAGACGATCATAGATGCTATCATTTATTTTTAACCTATCTATTACAACTTCAATAGAATGGGTTTTATTTTTATTCAGGTTTAATTTTTGATCAATAGAAAAAATTTCTTTATCTATTCGCAGCCGCAAGAAACCATCTTTGCGTATTTTTTCAATAAGTTTTTTATGCTCACCTTTTCTGCCTCTGATTAAAGGCGAAAGGATATGAATTTTAGAGCCGTTTTTAATTTTTAATATAGTATCAACAATCTGTTGCACAGTCTGCTTTTCAATCTTTTTACCACACTCCCAACAATGTGGCTTCCCAATATGTGCATAAAGTAGACGAAAATAATCATGGATTTCTGTAACGGTTCCAACTGTTGACCTTGGATTTCTAGCAGTAGATTTTTGTTCAATCGATATTGCAGGAGAAAGACCATCTATCGAATCCATATCTGGTTTTTCCATTAAGCCTAAAAATTGCCTCGCATAAGATGAAAGTGATTCAACATACCTTCTTTGCCCTTCTGCATAAATAGTATCAAAAGCCAAGGATGACTTTCCAGACCCCGACAACCCTGTGATAACTACCAGTTGGTCTCTTGGGATTTTAATATTAATATTTTTTAAGTTATGCTGGCGGGCACCCTTGATGATAATTTGACTCTTTAAATCCATCAACTTTGTAAATCCATCAAT
>CAJWLL010000052.1 GCA_913043275.1 uncultured Flavobacteriaceae bacterium
GCCTGGTCATTTTACAATCGATTTGGGGACATCCACATATTTACAGAAATTGAATTTTGAATTTAGACCTACATGGAGTTTTAACGGCAATACACCTACTCAAATTGAGATTTGGAGCAGAAGTGATCTTGAAAATGCAGAAACAGGTTCTAATTTTGAGATTTTGGATAATGAAGTTATTTCTGAGCCAACTAGCACTGAGGAATTAATAGCAGCGAATTGGACATTAATTCATTCATCAAATCTTGATGGACAAAATATTAGCAATGCTGAATTAGAAATTAATAGTGAAATAACATCCAAATTTATAAAAATTAGATATGTCAATACAGTTGGAGAAAGTGCTTGTCAAATTATTGAAATTGGTGCTTTAGGTTTTGGGTCCTTTATTGAAAACTAAACCATCGATGAAAGCGAAAATATTTATACTTAATTTATTTATTATCACTTTAACTTTTGGCCAGCAATATTCTGGCTATGTAGATACAAAAATTGGATCTAAAGGTAGTGGCTTAGCATGTGGATATAATTTCATTGGACCTACTTACCCTTTTGGGATGGTTCAATTTACTCCAAGCTTTTTCTCCCCAAATAGAGGTTTTGTAATAACGCAGCTAAATGGAGCTGGATGCTCGAACATGGGGAACTTTCCTGTTCTTCCAATTAATGGTAAACTAAATGTCTCACCCAATGATATGAATGGATATGACAAATATGAAAAAATTAAAAAATCGACCGCTGGACATCTTTCATTATCAATGAAAGAAAACATTGACGTTGATTTAACGGTTTCTAAAAGATCAGGTGTTGCAAAATTTAATTTTTCTGAATCAGCTATTGGAACATTGATTGTAGGTAGCGGAATAAATTCTTCAGAATCTTCAAAAATTAAAGATGCTTCTATTAAAATAACTTCTCCAAAATCTGTTGAGGGATATACACAAGGTGGTGATTTTTGCGGAACTGAAACAAATTATAAAATTTTCTTCGCTGCTGAATTTAGTAATGATGCAATTGAATGTGGTACATGGAAAGATAAAAAAATGTATCCAAATAAATTAATGAATGGAAAAAACTCCGGAGCATACTTTACATTTAACACATCTATTGACAAAGAGATTACTTATCAAATTGCTATATCATTTGTTTCTATTAAGAATGCAAAAGAAAACCTTAGAAGTGAAAAACAATTTGCTGACTTTGATATTTGCAAAAAAGAAACCCAGAAAACATGGGATAAAAATTTATCAAAAATTATTGTAAAAAGTAACTCGAAGGACAAACTAACCCAATTTTATACACACCTTTATCACTCAATGATTCATCCAAACATTGTAAGCGATATCAATGGAGAATATATGGGTGCCGATTACATTAGAAAAAGAGTTGAAAAAGGAAGGGATCATTACAGCTCATTTAGTGTTTGGGATACATACAGAACTCAAGGACAATTAGTTGCAATGTTGTTTCCCAAAGAAAGTAGTGATATGATGCAATCATTGGTAAACTTTGCAAAAGAGGCGGGTGGATATGGAAGATGGATTTTGGCAAATATTGAAACTGGAATAATGCAAGGGGATCCTACACCAATCTTAATTTCAAATTCCTTTGCTTTTGGGGGTGATAATTTTGATGTAGAAAGAGCATATAAGTATATGAAAAAAGGTGCTTTACAACTTAGATTGAAATCACAAAAACAAGAAATTAGGCCTTATTTAAATGAATATATAAATGATGGTCACACCTTTGCGTCTATGGCATTAGAATATTGCTCATCTGATTTTGCAATTGCACAATTTGCAAAAAATGCAATGTCAAATAACAATGACTATTTGTTTTTTAAAAAGAGGTCTCAAAACTGGAAAAATTTATACAATCCGAAAACCAAATGGCTAAACTCTAGATATCCAAATGGAGTTTGGAAAGACAAAACACATGATTGGAGAGAAGGAACTTATAAGAATTACTTTTGGATGGTTCCACATAACTTGAGCACTTTAATTGACACTATCGGAGGAAAAAAGTTTGCTGAAAAAAGACTCGACAGATTATTTACAAGATTAGATGCTGACTACCATCAAGATTGGTTTGCAGCAGGAAATGAACCAGATTTTCAAGTACCATGGATATACAATTGGGTAGAAAATGAGCAAAAAACGAATGATATAATCAATAGGATTATTAATGAAATGTACTCAAGCAAAGAAGATGGACTTCCAGGAAATGATGATTTAGGAACCATGGGGGCTTGGTACGTATTTGCATCCTTGGGGATTTATCCATTAATTCCCGGAGTTGGTGGTTTCTCAACTAATATCCCACAGTTTATGGAAAGTAAAATCATTCTTGGGAACGGAAATATTTTAAAAATCTCCAAGGATAATATTAATGGCAACTTTTTAAATACAATAGAGCTTAATAAAGTGCCTTTAGAGTCTTCTTGGGTCTCATGGAATAAAATCAAATTGGGAGGCAAAATGAAATTTTTTACATCTAATTCTGCTATCAAAAATAATTTTACTGAAGAACCTCCAAGTTTTAAATAATATAAAAATGAATAAAATAAAAAATATACTAAAAATCTCTTTCATCTTTTCCGTAATAATTATGCTAGCAAGTGTTACTAAAAAGGATGGAAAAAATAAACTTATTAATTATGTAGATCCCTTTATTGGATCAGGCGGACATGGTCATGTTTTTATTGGAGCAAATGTTCCTTTTGGCGGAGTTCAAGTTGGTCCAACTAATTTTAATAAGGGGTGGGATTGGTCATCATCTTATCATTACACAGACAGTATTGTAAAAGGATTTTGCCACCTAAATGTTAGTGGAACTGGCATGTCAGATCTAGGTGAATTAACAATAATGCCAGCAACTGGAAAGGTAAAAACAGGAGCGGGGACACAAAATAATCATATGGCTGGATATTCATCATTATATAGGAAAAATAAAGAGTTTGTGAGCCCTGGATATTATAAAGTTTTTCTAGAGAGATATGGAATTGATGTTGAGTTAACAGCAACTGAAAGAGTTGGGCTACACAAATACACTTTTCCAAAAAGTGATAAATCAAGAGTAATAATTGATTTAGGCGAAGGAAGTGCCGATAGGCCAACAGAAACATACATAAAAAAAATTAACGACACCCTGTTTGAAGGGCATAGATTTTCTTCTGGATGGGCAAAAGATCAATGGGAGTTTTTTAGTTTAGTAATTTCAAAACCAGTAAAAGAATTTCTCGTTTATGATAGACATAAAAGATTTTATGTAAATGAAAAAAAGGGTGATTATGTTAAGGGGTTTTTGGAATTCTCCACGACAAGAAACGAAGAGGTTTATGTCAAAATGGGAGTTTCAACTGTCAGCACAAAAAATGCACTAGAAAACCTAATAACTGAAATGCCTGCTTGGGATTTTGAAAAAGTAAAAAAAGATGCTGAACAGAAATGGGAAAAAGAACTTTCTAAAATAAAAATTGAAACAAAAGATTTAAAGAAAAAAAGAATTTTTTATACGGCAATGTATCACACAATGATTGCTCCAAATTTATATCATGATATTAATGGTGAGTACAGAGGAACGAACAAAGTTGTTTATAAAGACAATTCATTCACAAATTATACATTGTTTTCTTTATGGGATACTTACAGAGCAGCACATCCTCTATATACTATAACACACCCGAAAAGAGCAAGTGATTTTATTAATTCGATGGTAAAAATATATGAACATCAAGGAAAATTACCTGTATGGCACCTTAGAGGAAATGAGACAAACACAATGCCCGGTTATAGTGGAATTCCAGTTGTTATTGATGCAGCTCTAAAAGGCCTAGATAATATTGATCTTGAAAAAATTTATGATGCCGCTAAGACAAGTGCGATGGGAGATTTTGAACCAGGAGTAAAAGAACTTAAGAAGTACGGTTATATACCAGGAGATTTGATGGTGGAATCTGTTGCGAGCAATATGGAATATGCTATTGGTGATTGGGGAATTGCCCAGCTAGCAAAAAAACTAGGTAAAGACGAAGAATATAAATATTTCAAAAAAAGATCAAAATTATATAAAGAATATTTTGATGAGGAAACAAAATTCATGAGAGGCAAACTTTCAGACGGATCATGGAGAACTCCATTTGATCCTGTTTCAGCACAACATAGAGTAAATGATTACTGTGAAGGTAACGCATGGCAATACTTGTGGTTAGTTCCTCAAGACCCAGAAGGATTAATAGAATTACTTGGCGGAGATGATGCGTTTAACAAAAAACTAGATGAGCTTTTTAGTATGTCTTCAAAACAAGAAATAGGAGCATCAATGGATATAACGGGATTAATCGGACAGTATGCGCATGGAAATGAACCTAGTCATCACACTACCTACATGTATGCCTACTCAGGCCAACCTTATAAAATTGCTGATAAAGTAAGGTACATAAATAATGAACTATACACCGATCAACCTGATGGATTATCAGGAAATGAAGATTGTGGACAAATGTCTGCTTGGTATATTTTTTCATCTATTGGGTTTTATCCAGTAAACCCATCAAACGGGGCGTATGTTTT
>CAJWLL010000053.1 GCA_913043275.1 uncultured Flavobacteriaceae bacterium
CTCCAGCGATCCTGCCACTGACCATTAGTACCATTGGCAAAGAATTCAGAATTATTCTTCCATAAGTTTGCATCTGCCGCAGGTGCGAGATCATCCGCGTTTGTCTTCATTGATGCAAAACTAGCAGCTTCAACTAGACTAGGAAAAACTTCTTCGTTGATCTCTATAGCAAGGTGCGCAGCAATTTTTCGCATCTCACGGTCTAGATCACATTTCATCTCACCATAGTGAAGGACTAGAATGTTTTCCTGATTGCGATGCTGCCAAAAGGTTTCCCCGTGATGAAACAAGGACCAATATGGATAACCATCTTTATCCCATTCGAAGTAACCCCTAGTCAACCAATCCTTCAACCGCTCCTCTTCCGTATCTGCCAATAGATCAGTGATCGTTATCTGATTCCCCATTTCCGCAGCTAGTTTACGCTCAACATGCACATCCGTATTATCTTGATGGTTCATCATAGAAACAAATACATCTCGTGGATCACGACCAACAAATAGATATCTTGCATCAGCATGCCACTTTAACCCGTCAAGGGGAGTATGCGTTTTCAAGATTCGTCTATACCTCTGAGCCGATAATCTTTTATGCATTTCTTCAATACTATCTGTCACCAAATCAATCCAAGGAGATAATTCGTTCAAAGGCAATGGAAAGTCCAATTCTTGGAATACGAGAAGTGCTACAATCATTTGTGTCCATGTAGTACCTGATTTATAACAAGTGCAAATATAGATATCACCCGACCTAGGTTTGAAACCAGTCCAGCGACCTGAATCCCAGTCCAAATGCTGATAACGACGAATGGGGGCATCTTCCAGATTAAAGCCGGACATTGAATTTTAGTTCTCTCTTATTTGATCCTCTGCTATTCTGAAAATATATCATAACAACTAAAAAATAAGAAACTAAACCAAAATATATCCATAGGAGTTTTAAATGTTAGTGGGAAGAGTCGTAATGATTGACTTTATCGATGAGAATGAGACTGAAAAAATGTTGAGGTTTTTGTCACAAAATGGAAAGAAACTTTTTGGATCTGCAGTTTCATTCAACGTGCTTAAAACCACACCATCTTCAGGAATGAGTCTTACAATATATCCGGATGAGAAAACTGCTGAAATTGGGGCGGATGATCGCGATAAGGTTTTTAAGGAATGGTCAGCTAGTATTGTCCATACAACAATTCTAGAAGCGGAGGTTTCATCAGTTGTCAGCAATAACCTAGAATACAGTAAATATCAGTAAGTGAAATTTGAATTGGGTTTTAATGGAGAAAAAACAAATAACCCTGGCTCATTTGGCTTATTAATTTTGACTCTCAAATCCTTAATGATAATCTTAGTTTAACAGCGCTAAAATCATAGAAAATGATCTTATAGGTAAAGTAAAAATGACTGTAGCTAGAATAACAATGGTTGAGTATATGTCTGAGCAGGTGGCTGACAAATTTGAAGATGAATATAAAATTGTTTGCCCTGAAGCTCTGCCAGAAGCTAACGCCCATATATTGATAAGAACAGGACCTTCATCTGGTATGTCAGTTGCTATTTATGAAGACGAAGAAACAGCTGAAAGATTATTGGAGGCAAGGCAACGAATGCTAGATGGTTTCCCCAATGTTTTTAAAGACCACTGGCATATGCAAGGTGAAGTTAGCTTACATTACATAAATTCACTTACTAAAAATGCAAAGCTTGGGTGAGAAATATAAATATGGAAAGCCAAATTAATCCTCACGATGACATTTCTCTCTCAGAAAAAATTTATCCCTCTGGCGACAAATCTGAAGCTCAAGCCATGTGCATATGTGGTGCCGTAAAGATCAATATTAAAACACAATCACCAGAAATGTCCACTTTTTGTCATTGCTGGTCGTGTAGACGAGCTCACTCAGCCCCAATGTATCATGTTATATACTGTTGCACTGCAAACATAGATTGTCGTACGGGAAAAAAGAAATCTGGCAATTTTGAAATAACTGTTGTGAAAGGCTTTGACCATCTCCAACAAGTAAAAGGTGGACCTGGAAATCCTAATTATCGAACTTTTGACGACAGCCCAAGGGTCGGTGGGATAGGAAGACTTTTTTGCCGCGACTGCGGTACTATAATGTTAAACGCCTTTTATAGAAAAATAGAAGACAAAGGTGAGAGATATGGTGTTTTCCCAGGCACATTTACAGATAAAATGAATATATTTTTAAGAGCCTGGCAGCCCACTAGCCACATTAATTGCGAAAGCGCTATTATAAATGTCTCAGCTATACAAGATGGTTTAAAAAAATACCAAACAATGACTGACTCAGAACTATTTATAAAATAGCAAACAAATAGAATGAGTAATATGAGACGAATACATGTCTATTATATTATCTGATGAAAATAAATGCAGTATCCAAGAAAAGAAAAAGTCTACCAAAACCATCATATAGACAGCGAAAGATGGGTAGCATTTGAACCGCGGGCAACCGATGTTTGTATCGCTTCAACTATGAAGACTGGCACAACTTGGACCCAAGCTCTTGTTGCAAATCTTCTATTTCCAAATCAAAAATTTCCAAAAAAAGTTTCAGAACTAAGCCCTTGGATTGATGATAGAAGTATACCGATTACTTCAGTTTTACAGGAAATAAACACTCAAAGTCACAGAAGGTTTATTAAAACCCACCTACCGTTATATTCTTTAAGATTTTTCCCCGAAATAAAATATATTTATGTAGGTAGAGATGGGAGAGATGTAGCTCTATCGATATGGAACCACTACCTAAACTACACAGATGAAGTTTACAAAAATATTAATAATCTGCCAAATTTAGTAGGTAACAAATTTCCTAAGCCACCACGAAAATTTAAAATTTTTTGGAGACACTGGTGCACAAAAGGTTGGTTTGATTGGGAAAATGATGGTTATCCTTTTTGGTCTCATTTAAGCGGAGTACAATCTTGGTGGGATTATAAAGATTTACCTAATATCCTGTTTCTTCACTATGCTGATATGAAAAGGGATCTATTTTCTTGTATAAAGAAAGTAGCGTCCTTTTTAGAGATTGAAATTACATCAGCTGAAATAACAAACGTGCAAAACTCTATAAGTTTTGAGGCAATGCGGGCTAATGCAGACTCATATGTACCAGATGGCGGCATTAGTTGGAAAGGGGGGGGCAAAACTTTTTTAAATAAAGGAATAAATGGTAGATGGAGAGATTTATTATCAGAGGAAGAATTACAGCTTTACGAAGCTGCAACAAAAAAATCCGTAAGTTTTGACTGTCGATATTGGTTAGAAAATGGGGGAGAGGTTCCTGATTAAAAAGCCTAAATATAATATTAACTTAATTTCAAGGAGTGGGTCCCAGAAATTTTAAAAAATTGGGCTGACTTAAAGCTCGGCAGTTGCTTCAATTTCAATCAAGGCCTCATCTTCAATAAGCTCTTTGACTACAACCACAGACATGGCTGGGAAATGGCGCCCAAAGACACGTCGGTAAGCAGCACCAACAGCGCTCTGGTTAGCCATGTAGTCACCCTTATCAATGATGAACCACGTTAAACGAACAATATTCTCAACCCTGCCGCCTGCTGCCTCAATAATTTCTTTAATATTTTTGAGAACCTGCTCCATTTGACCGATAAAATCCTTTTCCTCAAAAATTTTTTCTGAATTCCATCCGATTTGACCGCCAATATAAAGTGTTTTACCCTCTGTCAAAATACCATTCGCGTAGCCTTTAGCAGGAGCCCATCCTTCTGGTTGCACAATTTTATTACCCATTCTCTGACCTCACAATTGATAAGATATCAATTTTAGTTCCTCTGATAAACTTTTTTTATTACCTAACAAAATGACATACACCAAAATACTATCTGAGCAATGCCTATCTTGAAGATTTACATGGTTTGTTTTTTTCATGAACTTATTTTACCTAATCTTTTTAGAATACTCTGAAAAACTATGGAAAAATGACTCGCTGTGGGTTTCAATACTTACGTAAAACTCTTCTAGCAAATTTAACTTTCACCCTTCAGGACACCCCTACATATCTATCGAGGGTTTGTGAGTCCAACCTCTTCACAGAACCTGTCCAAACTGTTTTTCCACGTTCGATTAATGTAGCAGAATCACAAATCTCACGGA
>CAJWLL010000054.1 GCA_913043275.1 uncultured Flavobacteriaceae bacterium
TGAAATCTGAAAATGCTTGTTTTATAACAATACTTTCTGGAGCCATTAACTTTGTTTGATCCCTATTTAGATCCAAACCGTTGGCCACATAGCGACTTTGTTTTAAATAGCCGTCAATATTAGCCATTGGAACCACTGCCAATTCAATTTTATCTAACAAATATGAAACCTCAATATCATTTAAAATTTTATCAAGGAAATACAAGATACCTTCTGTACTAGCAGGTTCATTTCCGTGAAGGCCACCCATCATCCAAACTTTTATTTTAGGTGTACTGCTTTTTTTGTTCAAACTTAACAAAGGAATTTTTTTTCCTTTTTGACTTTCACCTATGTAGCGCAACTGAGCAATATGGGGATGTTGGTCTACTAAATTATTTAAAAAAGCCATCAACTCACTGTAATTGGTATAGCCTTTCTTTTTTTGGAGTGCTGGTGTGGTGTTATCTAGGGCTTCATAATCTGGGAAAAAGGTTTTTGTCACCTTTTTTGATTGCGGACTTATCTGCGACCATAGCGTCGCAGATATCATGAAAGCAGATATAAAAACCAGTCTTTTCATCCTTTTTAAAATGCAAACGTTAACATGACTCTAGTGAGGGTTTCGTTACCAGTGATGGCATCTCCGTTCTGGTTATTAATACCATCACTCCCATCAATATAGGTCCAAGAGGCTTGAATCTTAGCACCATAATTACGAGACAGGTATTTACTAAGCCCTATAGAATAATAATTAGGTCTATTATAAAAAGTGGCGTTGTTTAAAAACGAGTGTTCATCGGCAATCAAATGTGTATAGCGCCCATCAATCGAAAAACCATTCTTAAATAAATAACCCATTTGAATGTTGTAGGCCTCCCCTAACATCATGCGGCCTTTGACATAGTTTTCTACATCTTGAACGCCATTGACATCAAAAGTAGATGAATATGTGCCATTATTTCTGACGCGCTGCGTTATGTCATCTGGAACAGTAGCGGCTGTTTTTATATACTCAGCCAATACAGAAAACCCATTGTATTTAAGTAACAAATCAACACCAAATTTTGTGTAATCAGGCAAAGATTCCTCTTCCAGTTCATTTAAATAAATGATATCTCCACTGCCACGACCGCGGCGGCTGCTCATACCATTATTTTGACTGAAATGGGCTCCAATAACCAATTTTGGAGCAGTTTCTCGCATCACGTCGGCTTGTCTAAACTGCCCTTTGTTGGTAAATAATCCAAAGGGTAAGAAATCAATTCGGCCTCCAATTTTTAAACCGCCATGGTCTTTTCCTAAAACATTACCCCCGTCTCCATTGGTCAATACAAAATATGGGCGTAAGTAAGAACCACGTCCTGTTCTAAAATTCCCTTGGACAAACAGCCCAAATTCTCGAATACTTGCAAAAGCAGATGTTACACGGCTGCGCTCCACCAATTGCAAGGTGTTTGAAGTCATAAAAAGCTCTCTGTTATCGGTATAGGTTGATCGCTGCCCAAAAGTGGCTTTGATTCTACTTGTAACATCATAAGAAACAAAAGCGTCCAACAAATAATTGGAGGTTACATCTCCAGCTTCTGAGGTTCCACTCAAATCAAAGGCAAATCTGTACTTGAAGCGTTCATTTTTTAAATTCCCATCTAAACGGAATCTTGCTCGGCGCAATCTAAAACGGTTCTGGGTGCTATTCTCATCCAGATCTGTATAATGTTTACTATCCATGTAGGGCTGTAGATAACCAGTAAATCTGATTTTTGTCCCATTTTCATGAGAGAAATTTAAGCCTTCACCTAGTTTATATGTTTCGAGTTGGGTGTTTTGTCCATAGACATTAGAGCTTAATATTATAGCGCTCAAAATAACTGTTAGCTTAAAAAGCTTCATATTTTTATAATTCGTTTTAATTTTCATAATTTCCTTCTGCAATGATGTTTCCATCAGCCATCATTCTTTGGCCATTGGCAAAAACATCCGTTAGTTTTAAATCGTTTGTAAAACAGCAAAAATCTGCATCGCTCCCCACTTCAATACGGCCTTTGTGTTGCAATCCTAAATTATTTGCAGGATTGAGCGTAATGAGTTTAAAAGCATCCGCAATAGCAACACCTCCATTTTGTATCAGGGCGACTGTTTGAGCAAGATTTTGATCAATTGGGGCTTTTGTTATTCCAATAGGATTTCCCTTAGAATCAAATTTTGTCAAACCCGCATTTCCGTCTGAGCTGAAGGTTAATCGGTCTATTTTAACCCCTTTTTCCATTGCATACAAAACAGATTTATAGGGATCTGTGTATTTTGAAGCCCCAGTGGTGATGTCAATCATACCCCCTAATTTGGCAAAGTCTATGGCCTGGTCAAAAAGCGCTTTTGTTCGACCTACATGTGTTGGTGATATGTGCTTAATTGGGAATTGATATTCGTTCACCAACTTAAAAAGCACATCCATTTTTGTTTCAAGATTGCCTAAGTGTATGTGCAAAATTCCTTTTTTCTTGGCGATAAATCCACCCACCATAATATCCTTGAGCTTGCGCACCAAATCTAAAGGCGTTGGATATGAAGAACGGACGTCACTGATAGCTATTTTACAACCCAGCACCTTGTCAATAAAAATCATATCACTTTGTACATTATTAGTTAGGGTTAAAGAATCCAATCCGTAATAGCCACACAACATATAGGCAGAAATTCCTTCTTCTTCTAAAGATTTAGCTTTGGCATAAAGTGTTTGAATCGACCTAGCAGTTCCATCGGTTCCCATAAGCCCAACCACTGTGGTAGTGCCGCAACCAATGAGTTCACTGAGCATAATTTCTGGCGTCATAGATGAAAATCCATGCTTACCCCCTGCACCAGTAATGTGAATGTGCTGATCTATGAGTCCAGGTGTCACAATTTTTCCTTTGGCATCAAAAACAGCAGCTTCATTTTCAAAAGTTTTCAGATTATCAGCAATTTTCACAATTTTACCCCCAGCGACAAGTAGGTCTTTTTGGCCCAAAGAAGCAGGGGCATATAAATTTGTATTCTTTATAAGTGTAAGCATATTCTTAAATGAAATGATAAATTAGCATAACCAACAAGGCCATTCCCAATGGAATGATATTTCTTTTTACAATGGCAAGGGTTGAAACCTTTGCAATTTCAGCGGTTGCAATCATCACTCCTGAAATAGGCGAAACCGTACGTCCCATTGAGGCCGATAATTGCATAGGTAAAATAATTTCTGCCGTCTCAACACCCAATTTGTCTGCGATTTTAGGGACCAAAGGACCAAAGGCAAAAAAGGAGGCGTTTCCACTGCCCATAAGCATAGAGGCTAAAAATATCATAACAGTCATTACCACGCCAATCCCTACAACTCCAAACCCAAAGTTTTGGGAGACATCAAGCAGGCCTTCAATAAATCCAAGACTGATCAAACCTTTGGCAAAAATATCAGCAGCTATGATGAGCGTCACTACAGTTTTAAAAATATTACCCATGCCATTCCAAAATGTCTTCAGCGATTCTAAAACTGTTTTCATATTTTGGGTACGAGCAAACTCAAATAATAAAGCGACAAAAGCACTTATAAACATGGCAGTGGTGGTGTCTAAAACAATCGCTGTATTGAAAAGGTTAAAGATTTTTGAAAACACAATCAAAAGGACAATAGGTAGTATGGGAATAAATGCATAAACAAGTGGCACTTTGATTTCTTTTTTCTCATTGACTAAAACTTCTGTATCCGATGCTATTTTTTTATCAAAATGACGGTTCACAAAATAATAAGTAACCATCATAACGATGCTTAAAGGAATAACCATTGGAATTTGAGACTTTAAAAAAAAGCTGATGGTATCTACTTCAGCAATATCCGTGGCGCTAGCCGTAATTGCTGACGCTGGTCCAATTCCAAAAGCAGTAGTGGCCGTAATGACAGAAACAGCAGATAAACGACTCACTCCTAAATTGACGAGGATTGGAAACATAGAAGCCATCAATAACAAACCCAAGCCTGCAGCAGATGGAATAGCAACAAATAAAAGTTGACCAATTGGAATGACCAAAGAGGCAGCTATGTAAGGATATTTTTTGAATAGTTTTAATGGTTTCATTGCCACA
>CAJWLL010000055.1 GCA_913043275.1 uncultured Flavobacteriaceae bacterium
TAGCGCACACGCATGGGGTGCGTGGGGTCGCAGGTTCAAATCCTGTCATCCCGACTTTTATTATGGATAACCTACTGTTCTATCGTTTTTTAACGAATTTCTTCCGGTTTTTATCACCATAGATTAACAAATTAGATATAATTTGAATACACTTATTTTAAGGTGTATTTTCCGAAATCAACTTTTTCAATGGGTGAGTCATCACATTCAATGAGCCCTGCCGTGTATAAAAGTCCATTGTTTAGGAATTGAAGCATTTTTGGATTTTCATAGCTTTGTGCGTTATGAGAAGGAGAAGAATAAAAAACCCTGCCACGCCCATAACGTTTAATCCATGATACATATTTTATTTTGTCTTTGGGGCGCTCTCGCTTCATTTTGATTTTATCTAATTCAATATACAATAATGGTCTAAAATCATATCTGTAGTATGCGTTTTTAAAAAAATATGGCTCGTCATAATGGACAAAGCCCTTGGGGTCAAAACTGCTAACTAAAGGATGGTTAGGGTCAACTAATTTTACATGGAGCTCCTGCTGAGGCGGGTGATAATCAAAACTGCCTCCAGTCATGTCGCTAAAATCCATAGAATTATTCTGCATTACAATCGCGCCGTGCAGAAGCATAAGTCCTTTTCCTTTCTTTACAAATCGAATTATATTGTCTTCCAACTCATTGGCTTTCTTTATTTTTTGTTGTTTGCTTAATGTAGTATCCTTATTGAATATATCCCAAAACAAATCTCTTCGTTCACCATGAGAATTTGTATTATTAAGAATTATAACATCAAATTGTGAAATTTTATTTTTATAAAAAACAGTGTAATCCTTTGAAAGAGTCACCTCAAAAGCACCTGAATTTTGAGCAATGATTTGCATTACCGCTTCTGTATGGGGTATAGTCCAATGCTGGTATCCAGTATGAAGAGAAAAAATCAACAATTTTTTCTTTTTTTTGGTATATGTTTGTTTTTGAACTTTCACCATGGATTCAATTTTTACCTTCCACTCTGAATTTAATTCAAAGGATGGAAATCTTTGCCCATACATTAACGAAAAGGTTGAAAGTAATACAACAGTTAATAATAATTTAGATTTTAGCGCCATTGAAATTGATTGATTATTAGACAAGATTACTAATTATAATTAAGAAATAATCTTTGAATTTACTAAATTTACTTCTCAAACGTGTGCGTGCACGTTAAAGTGTTTTAAAAAATTAATTTTATTCTATTATCATAAATAAATGTAATGAGGAAAAAGGATAATAAAATTGTTGCTCATGCATCAATAAATTAAAGGCCTTTCCAAAATTTTGAATTGCAAACCATAATCACAAGCTTTAACGTTACAAATAATTATACTATTCACTAATTTTATTAATTTACACTGCTACTATGAAAAACTTTCACCTATTGTTCTTGCTGGTTTTGGGATCTGCCAATGGAAATGAGCAGTCCTGCCTTTGCTTAACAGTAGAAGACACGAAAGTCATTGACATGGAAAGACCCATTTCGGTTGTACTCGATAAAGAAAAAAAGAGCTGTTGGAGTCAAAACATGGTATTGATTAAAAAGTCTGGAGCTCAAATGGAGCCTGTTGCTTACCAAGTAGACCTCAATGAGGATAACCAAATTTGGTTTAAACACAGCAGTGAATCGGGACTCAAAACAACTTACTGTTTTACCAATAAAAAAGAAACAACCAACACTCCTCTATTTAAATCCAAAAAAAAGGATGGTGATCTCAAGTTAAAATTCAAAGAACAATCATTGATCCATTATCGATATGAAATAAAATCACCTCCCGAAGGCATCAATCAACTTTACCAAAAATCCGGTTATATCCACCCCATTGTTTCTCCAAAAGGAGATACCCTCACACGAATTCAACCCCCCGATCATTATCACCATTATGGAGTTTGGGGCCCATGGACCAGAACCAGAATCGACGATGTTGGGGTAGACTTTTGGAATTTGAAGGACGGACAAGGCACTGTTTTATTTAAAAGTTTTAACAACATCGAATCAGGAAGTGTTTATGGAGGTTTTAATGCACATCAAGAACATTTCAATTTGACCCAAAAAAATCGACCACAATTGGCACTCAACGAAAACTTAATGGTAAAAGTTTGGAAAAATAATAATCCCAATCAGTACTTTATAGATTACACTTCCAACTTCAATTCTCCGCTGGAAAAAGGTATCCTTTTCGAAGCCTATCGATATGGAGGTGGTTTGGGTTTCCGCTTTAAGGAACAATGGGATAAAGATAATTGTGAGGTCATTACTTCCGAGGAAAAAAATAGAGCTGAAGCCGACGGTACCTCTGCAAAGTGGTGTATGGTTTATGGAGATTCCAGCGATGGAGAAGGTATTACAGGTGTCCTTTTTATGAGTCACCCCAATAATCAATCGCATCCGGAACCCATGAGAGTCTGGCCTTTGAGCTCCAACAATGGAAGAGGAGATATGTTTTTTGAATTTTGCCCCATTCGTCAAAAAGAATGGAAAATTGAACCCCAAAAGACCTATAAACTGAATTATCGTATGCTTATTTTTGATGGAAAAGTAACCCCTGAAGAAGCTGAAAAACACTGGAAAGCATTTGCTTTTCAACCCTTAATAGAAATATCAAAATAATCAGACCAATGAAAAGAAGAAAATTTATAGGTAAAACCGCACTAGGAACAGCAGCTATGGTTGGGTTACCCTCAATAGTCCCAGCCAATGTACTTGGAAAAAATGCTCCCAGTAACAAAATTAATATAGGACAAGTAGGTTGTGGGCGTATTGCTCGTCAACATGATCTGATTGACACCATGGCATTTGACACCGCCAATGTTATGGCAGTTTGTGATGTGGATTCCAACAGGAAGAAAGACGGAAAACTGCTGGTCGACCAATTTTATCAAGAGAAAAAAGGAAAACCCAACTATAAGGGCACAAAGACATATGAAGACTACCGTGAAATGTTGATGGACAAGGATATCGATGCGGTCTTGATCTCTACTCCCGACCACTGGCATTCCCAACCGGCAATAGAAGCGGCCATAGCAGGAAAAGACATTTATCTTCAGAAACCCACCTCCCTTACCGTCGAAGAGGGAAGACAACTAGTCAATGAAGTTCAAAAAAACAACATCATCCTTCAAGTAGGAACACAGCAAAGGGCCATGCCTCAATTTAGAATTGCTGCTGAATTGGTTAGAAACGGTAGAATTGGAAAATTACATACCGTAAAAATTGGACTTCCCGGTGATCCGGGAGGGCCCGAGGCACCCGAAATGCCCATTCCTGAAAATTTGAATTTTGACATGTGGTTGGGCTCAACTCCCGAAGTACCCTATACTGAAATTGGGGTTCATCCCCAGAAGGGATACAGTAGGCCGGGTTGGCTCAGACATGAGAATTACGGTGCAGGAATGATTACGGGTTGGGGACAACACCACTATGACTCAGCTGCTTGGGGTATGAACACCGAATTAGTTGGGCCTTCATCTGTTCAAGCTGTTGCAGATTTTCCCAAATCAGGTTTATGGAATGTCCATGGTGATTTCATGGTCAAGCAGGAATACGACAATGGCATCACTGTCTTGACTAGTGGAGGATATCCCAATGGGGTAAGATATGAAGGATCAGAAGGTTGGATTTTTGTGTCACGGGGCGCTTATGTTGCTTCAAGCTCGGATCCTGTCGTATTGGAAAGAAGCAAAAACGCTCTAAACGCCTCCAATCCAAAAATCCTAGATTCAAAAATTGGACCTAGTGAAACCCATCTCTATAAAATTGATGACCAGCACGGCAACTGGCTCGACTGCATTGAGTCCAGAAAAGCTCCCATCTCCCCAGTCGATATGGGTCATATGGCATGTGTGGTCTGTTTGATCAGTCACATCTCAATGAAAATACCTCGTAAACTTGAATGGGATTCAAAAGCAGAGAAATTTATCAACGACGATGAAGCCAACGCCCTGTTGGCAAGGCCCCAAAGAAATCCCTACGGAACCAATCAATTAAAAGCTTAATTAAAAAATAAAATGAATACTAAATATTTTTACTGGATTGCAATTGCTACA
>CAJWLL010000056.1 GCA_913043275.1 uncultured Flavobacteriaceae bacterium
TATCTCCATTTTTAACTCTTCCTTTTGAATGACTAAACACATCCCAAACTGATGGGCCACGCCCATGAAGGTCGTGTCCTCCTTCAATTTGATAACTTGATGTTGCAATTCCCCAATTAAAGGGGCGTTTCGATTTGATATTATTATTCATAATTTTTTCTTTACAAAATTTTAATTGGTTAATTCACTAAGCCAACCTGGAGAAGCTGCCCTAATAAGTTGTTTTGTGTAATTTTCTTTCGGGTTTTGTATCAATTTTTCAGAATCATTTTCCTCAATTATTGATCCATCTTTCAGAACAATGATTCTATCAGCTAAATATCTAGCAGAGGCTAAATCGTGAGTAATAAATAACACTGTTAAATTACTTTTAATTCGCATTTTTGCGAAAATTTCAAGTACCTCCATTCTTATTGAGACATCTAGCATTGAAGTTGGTTCGTCTGCTACTACTATTTTTGGTTCTAAACTTAATGCTCTGGCTATTGCTACTCGCTGTCTTTCTCCACCCGACATTTCGTGAGGAAATTTTTCTGCAAATTTTTCTCCAGGAGTTAAACCGACTTTTTCAAGTAAGTCTATTATATAAGATAACATCTCTTCCTTATTTTTCAACCTATGTCTGAACAGAGGTCTTGAAAGATGGTGATATACTGTATGAATAGAATTTAGAGATCCAAATGGATCTTGAAATACCATTTGAACATCCTTTCTATATTGAAGAGGAACGTCCCGAGATTCAGCAACTTTTTTATTTTCACCATTTAAATAAATAAAGCCCTCAGATGGTCGAATCAAGCGAGTTACCAATTTAGCTACCGTACTTTTACCGCTACCTGATTCTCCAACAATGCCGACTATTTCTCCTTTGTGAACTTTAAAAGATATATCGTTGACAGCTACTAATTTATTTTTGTTGAAAAAACCAGGGGATTGGAAAACCTTTTTTAGGTTGCGGACTTCTAGTATAGGACTTTTTGATAGATTTAATGAATTGGGTTTTGATAATAAACCTTTTTGGCGTTTTCCCGATGCTGAAGGAATTGATCCTATTAGTTTTTTTGTATAGTGATGTTTCCCGCCGGCATAAATATTTTCCACTGTATCAAGTTCAACAATTTTTCCATTTTTCATGATTGCTAGTCGATCAGCAAATTCTAAAAGCAAATTCAAATCATGAGTTATAAATAAGATTGTTAATCCAAGTTTCTTTCTAAGGTCAATAACCTTTGCAATAATTTCTCTTTCTACAATTACATCAAGAGCTGTTGTGGGTTCATCCATAATGATAATTGGAGGCATAATTGCAAGTGCAATTGCAATTACTATTCTTTGTTTCATTCCTCCAGATAATTGGTGGGGAAAGCTGTCTAACCTGTCATGATCTATTTCTACAAGAGAAAGTAATTCTTTCGCTCTCTTATCTGCATCTATACCAATTAGGTTTTTATGGGTTTTTAAAACATCCTGAATTTGTTCTCGAACAGATAAAACTGGGTTAAGCGCATTAAGAGCACTTTGCATTACAATTGATATTTGTTTCCAGCGAAATCCAACAATATCTGAATCTGATGAAGTCAGAATATCTTTATCGTTAATAATTACTTTCCCATTACTTATAAGAGCAGGGGGGGGCAGTATACGCATCATTGCTTGTACTACGGTACTTTTCCCACTTCCAGATTCTCCCACAAGTCCGAATATTTCTCCCGAAAATATCTCAAATGTTACATCATGGACTGCCTTTATTGGATTTTCCTCAGTGATGTAATCAACAGTCAAATTTTCTATTTTTATTACAGGCTTATTCATTGCTATTTGATACTGGTGTTATACCGTGTGTGATTAGGTTTTCCGGAACTTTATTTCGCCATAGTTTTTCTGAAATAAGTCGTGGATTTGATACTTCATCAATTCCAAAATTGATCAAAGTAAGAGCGAAACTGATTAAGGCAATACAAAAGCCTGTAGGTACAAATGTCCACCACGATTCGGTAAGTAATGCAAGATTATTGCTCGCCCAATAAAGATTGGTTCCCCATGTAACTGTACTCACATCACCAAGGCCTAAAAACTCTAGCCCGACTTGGGCTCCTATTGAATAAATTGATGCACCTATGAATGATGAAGCAAGCAAGGACAACATTCTAGGCATTATTTCGATAATAATTATTCTAATATTTGACTCGCCACTTACAATAGCAGCAGAAACGAAATCACGATTTTTAAAAGTCATCATTTGAGATCTTATAACACGAGCATTCCACGCCCACCCTGTAAGTACTAAAACGCCTAATAGAGTTCCTGGGGAAGGGGGAAGCCAGCTAGCAAGGATTACCATAAGAGGTAGCCCTGGCATAACTAAAAAAACATTTATTAAAAGAGATAAAATATCATCTATGCGCCCACCATAATAACCTGCGATTCCCCCGATTAAAGCACCAATAATTACAACAAGTATACCTGCACTAAAGCCTACAAAAAGTGTCTGCCTTGCTCCGCATATTGTTTGAGCAAACACATCCTGTCCTTGACCATTGGTTCCAAAGAAATATTCAAAAGAAGGAGGTAAAAGTGGTGTGCTTAAAAAGTCTGTAGGTGATTGGATAAAAGGTGGAATAAATATTGCTGAAACACCAAAAAATAGAATGATACAGCTTCCAATAAATGCTTTCTGATTACCGATGATTCCAGAAATCCAACGAGCAAGGATACTTTTTTGATATACATTCTTATTGCTGATCATTTTCTTGTTCGTGGGTCAAAAAATAATATAGCAATATCAACAAGCCAATTCGCACCAAGTACTGCAAGTGTAATGGTCATGAAAATTCCTTGCATAAGAGGATAGTCTTGAGTCTGGACCGCTTGTAATAACAAGAACCCTTGACCAGGATAAGAAAAAATCATTTCTGTTAACAATGCTCCACTTAACATAAACCCCAAAGCCATACCAAATCCCGTTAAGTTTGGAAGAATGGCATTTCGAGCGGCATAGCGAAGCATAATTGACCTAGAAGAGATACCTTTCGCATGTGCAAAAGTAATATAATCTGAGCCCAAAGTGCTAATCATCGTGTTTCTCATAGAAAGCATCCATCCACCGAGGCTCACAAAAACAAGGGTTAAAGCTGGTAGGAAAGCATGGTATAAGGTGCTTATAAAAAATGGCAAATTATATCCAGGACTGATTTCATTTCCATATGCACGACCAATTGGGAACCAGTTTAAAGAAAATCCAAAAAGGTAAAGAAAGACCATTGCCAACCAAAAATAAGGGAATGCTCCAAAAAATGCCAATGTGGGGGGTAAAATAGTATCCAACTTTCCCGTTCTATTCCACGCAATAATTATACCCAACGTTGTTCCAATTAGAAATGCAATAATCATAGAGGTTCCTGCTAAAAAGATTGTCCAAACGAGCCCACCGCCAATGATTTCTGAAACGGGCGCAGGAAAGTATGCAATCGAAGTGCCTAAATCGCCTTTTAAAATGCTTTTTAAATAGGAAATGTATTGAAAAAAAATTGGATCATTTGTTAAGCCAAAACTTTCTCTCATTGCATCAATTGCCTCAGGTTTTAATTTACCCTTAAAACGTGCAAAAATAATTGACGCAGGGTCTCCCGGCATTAGTCTTGGAATAATAAAATTCAAAGTCAAAGCTGCAAATGCAGCTATAAGATAGAATCCAAATCTTCTTGCAATGTATAATACAGAACTATTCATCGTTTTTTTACATTTAAAAGAGTTAGTACAAAACCCGACTCATTTGGAGATAAAGGCCCATATGGGTTTTCAGTGTTTGGAAAACCTGTGAAGTACTTTGAGTTATATTCTGCCCAACTCAGTTCAGTGAAAAGGGGGATACCTGGCGCGTTATCAATGAACAAGTGTTGCAATTTGTAGATGATGTTTTTCATTTTTTTTGTATCGGATGTTTTTTCAAATTCTTTGATAAGAGAATCTGCTTCTTTAATACCAAATCTGTGCCAGTTAATATCAGCAGTTTCACCAATTGGTTTTACATATTCTG
>CAJWLL010000057.1 GCA_913043275.1 uncultured Flavobacteriaceae bacterium
CTTGACATTCAGCTCCCCTCTCCCCTTGAAAAGGTTTTACTACTCCTTCACGAATAGATAGCTCTTGGTCTGGTAGTGCTCTGATCAGATCAATTCCCAAAGTCCTACCAAAACCTCTACACTCAGGGCAAGCACCTATAGGATTATTAAATGAAAACAATCCTGGCGTTGGCTCTTTAATGGTCAAATCACATTTCTGACAGTGTAACCCTTTTGAAAAAGACCACTCATTTGAAAAGTTTTGTTCGATAATTAAAATTTTTCCTTTCCCTATTGTGAAGGCAGACTCGATTGCTTCGTAAACCCTAGAACGATTCTTTTTACCTTTAGAAATTTTTATTCTGTCTTGAATGACAATGACGAATGACGATTCAATTTCATTACATAGTTTATCGGGTTCGTCTGTACGGTATATTTTATCCCCAACGGCAATTCTTAAGTAACCTTGTGATGATAGAAATCGAAAAATTTCATCTGATTTCATACCCTCAGGAACAGGGACTCTAAAACATACTAAAATTGATTTTTCTAAAAGATTATTGTTAACAAATTCGAGAACAGTATCTGGTGAGTCTTGTACTATTATTTCTTCGCACCTGGGGCAGTAAGGGTCTGCAACATGAGGGAACAAAATCTTCAGATAGTCATTTATACCTGTAAGCGTTCCTACGGTAGATCGGGTAGTTCTAACATTATTACCCTGTTCTATTGCTATTGATGGCGGAATACCATGCACGTCTTTGACGTTTGGTTTATCCATACGGTCAAAAAATTGACGTGTGTAAGGCGAAAAAGTTTCTATATATCTTCTTTGTCCCTCGGCATAAAGGGTTTGAAATGCCAAAGAAGATTTGCCGCTTCCACTAGGGCCAGTAACGACTATTAATTTTCCCAATGGTAAATCGATATCAAAATCCTTTAGGTTATTTTGACTAACACCTTTTAGTGAAATCATGCCTCTTTTCCAAGAAGACAAATTACGAGATTTTCCCGTTTTTTTTCCGCTTTTTGTGGTAATCATTGAATGTTGTTAATACTGCAAAATTCTTATTTAAGATCTAAATTAATTTTCTAAAGCGAAAGCATTTTGGTCATATATTTGCGTTTAGTGTTTTCATGGAATATTCGTTTAGTAATTGCAAATGAATGATGACAAAATTGAGTCAGATTTAACAGTCTCAATAAAGGTTGAAGACATCCACAAGAACATTGGCAGCCAAAGTGTTTTAAAAGGGGTAAACCTCGAAATATTTTCCGGTGAAACAATTGTTTTGATTGGAGAAAGCGGAGGCGGAAAGAGTGTGATTTTAAAACATATCACAGGTTTAATGAGACCAGACACTGGACGTGTCATAATTAATGGTACTGATATCTGTCAGCTCAAAGAAAATGATCTTGCAACTATTCGAAAAAAAATCGGGGTATTATTTCAAAATGGTGCACTTTTTGATTCAATGAGTGTTGGTCAAAACGTGGCTTTTCCACTACGTGAAAGAGGCGAAAAAAATTATTCTATACTCGTTGAAAAGGTCACTGAATCCTTAAAGCTTGTCGGTTTAGAAAACCACATTGATAAGATGCCTAGTGCTCTTAGTGGCGGTATGAGAAAGAGAGTTGCTCTTGCTAGAGCAATGATAGCACGCCCGGATATTATTCTTTACGACGAGCCTACGGCCGGTTTGGATCCTGTATCAACTGGCTCCATTGATTCGCTTATAATGGAAATGCAAAAAAATTACGGAGTCACTTCTATAGTAGTTACGCATGATATGAAATCTGCAAAAACTATTGCCGACAGGATTGCTTTTCTTCGTGATGGCCGTGTTTACTTCTGTGGAAAACCCGAAGAACTTGGAAATTCCGATGATCCTATCATCAAAAAATTTGTTACCGGTAATCATTTATAGGAAATCTGGTAATCTTCACCAACTGCGTTATATTACTTCGCTCAAGATTAGAACCTGAACCGCTTTAACCCTTAAATATTAATAAAATGAAAGAGAGTCGTACTGAACTTTTTGTTGGGGTTTTCTTATTAATTGGTCTTGTTGTTCTTGGCTCATTAGTTCTCAAATTTGGAAACTTTGGTGAAAGATTTGAGAATACCTACCCTTTAACGGTCACATTTGATGATGGCGGTGGTTTGTTAAAAGGAACAGATGTACGTCTCGGAGGAGTTAAAATCGGTAGAGTAAATGATTCACCCAAAGTGAACCTAGATAATTACGGAGGAGCAATTGTTAAACTAGATATTTACAACGATTTTCAAATTCCACAGGGATCAACTTTTTCAGTAGGGACCAGTGGTCTTCTTGGAGATTCAATGATCGAAATTGTTGTTCCAAAAGATCGAAATGGAAAATTCATCAAACCAGAATCCCTTATTAAAGGGGAACGCGTCACAGGTCTGGGAGCTTTAGCCTCTTCAGCAGAGTCATTATCAAATAAAGGTCAGGTTGTTTTGGAAGATGTAAGGACAGCCCTAGTTGACATTGGTAGTGCAGTTGAGAAATTAGACCAAAATATTCTGAGAGAAGAAAACCTCCAAAGTTTTAATCGAGCAGTAGCAGAATTAGCTGATGCACTTGATGCCATCAATAATAAAGTGCTTGGAGATGATAACACAAAAAATCTTAGAGATTTATTGGCAAATTTAAAAAATGCTAGCGTGAAGGTTGACGATGCCGCTGAGAAACTTGGTCCTATCCTAGAAAGCGGTAATGATGCAATCACGAGTATTGAGCCTGGACTTAAAAAACTGACTGCCGCAGCTGAAGGTGCAGATGAAGTTTTTGAAAAAATTAACAATGGATCAGGTATTTTTAGATCGCTGATCAAGGATGAGGATATTAAGAACGACGTTAAGGGTTTCATTGCGAATTTAAGAAAAAATGGAATCCTTTTTTATAAAGATAATACCAATCTCGAAAACCCTGTAGAAAAGCCAAAGCGCCGTACAATTTTTGGACCAAGGTAATTTAAATCCTAAATGATTTCTTCAGTCGTTCATATAAGCTGATCAAGATTTTTCCCTTTTATCATTAACATGTACGAGTTTCTCATTTGTTTAAGTTTGCTTTGTTTAGCAATTGGATGCCGCTCATTTGAATTTTCAATAATTCGAAAATTTGGTGCCTTATGCATCATAGCAACAACTTTTATGGGAGGTTATTTCATAAGTGGTAACAGTTTATTAATTGGTTCAATTGCTGGATCAGTTTGGTTTTTTATACCCTGTATAGATATACTGCTAAGAATCCGTAAACTTCGCCTACCACTTGAAAAGAAAATGAAAAACCGGTTTCCTCCTAACCGTGAAATTTTCCCACAACTCAGAGAATTTACAAATAATGTTGAGGTTGAAGGCTTTGAGCATGTCCGAGACTCAGGATGGGAATGGGGTGGTGTCGATCAATTCATCCGTTTTTTTTACGACAAAAAGGCAAGACTACAAGCAACCATCAATTTTAACAGTCAGAGTCATGTGGCCGTAGCTTACATGAGTGTGTGTACTAGAACAACAGATGGTAAAACTCTGATGACATGGAATTACCCATTCAGTTATTCGATGAAATTAGCTCCAGAATGCACCGTTAACTCAGTTAGTAATATTGAATCCTTCAGCGAATTGATAAAGATTCATAATAAATTTTTAGCAAGTAAAGGTATTTTGGAAAATGACCTTGAAGACTCAGATCCTGAATCCTTGGATAAAATTACGGAAAAGGAAATGCGTGATCAAGTTGATCACAACCTTGATAAGGGTCTACTCAGGCTATCCGGGAGTGGAACTTTCTCTTATTCTTGGAAGGGTTTATTTTATCTCTGGTTTCAATCAATTAAAGATATGATACGGCTTTCTTGATTTCACTTTTTACCAAAAAGGTTATTTTAAAAGTACGCAGTGATACTGATACAGCAAAACGCTGCAAATAACTCTCAATCTAGAAGGCCTAATGGATATTATCCTTTCTTAGCCTTATTA
>CAJWLL010000058.1 GCA_913043275.1 uncultured Flavobacteriaceae bacterium
ACAATAATGACTGGTATGTTTTTACTGGTTTAACAATTTCATTTACCTTTGGCGATCTGCCGTGTTATTGTAAAGAATGATCATGAGCAATTTTAAAAATGGTATGCCAAAACACCTCGCCATAATTATGGATGGCAATGGTCGTTGGGCTGAAAGTAGAGGAAAAAATAGAATTCAAGGACACTCTCATGGTGTAAAAGCGGTTCAAGAAGTTGTAGAAGAGGCCATTCAACTTAAGATTGATTACCTAACTCTCTATGCTTTTTCAACTGAAAATTGGAGTAGACCTCAAGAAGAGATTGGCATTTTAATGAAGTTACTTGTCAATACCCTAAGAAGTGAATTCGAAAAACTTCTAGAAAACCGAATTAAATTGAACGTGATAGGAAATACTGACCAACTTCCAGTGGTTGTTCGAAATGAATTGGAATTCGTAGTGGATCAAACACAAAATAACACTGAAATGACTTTGACCTTAGCGTTGAGCTATGGGGGTAGAGAAGAGCTCGCCAATGTATTGAAACAACTGGCGTTTAAAGTTAAAAATAATTTAATTTCTCCAGAAAAAATTGACCAATCCATTATAAATGAGCATCTTTATACGCAGAATCTACCTGATGTAGATTTACTGATTCGAACTAGTGGAGAAAAAAGAATTAGTAATTTTTTATTGTGGCAAATTGCCTACGCGGAATTGTATTTTTCTGAGGTGCTATGGCCCGATTTTACAAAAAAGCACTTGCACAAAGCATTAACCAATTACCAAAAAAGAGAGCGCAGATTTGGAAAGACAAGTAAGCAACTTCTTGGATAAGTTATTTAACCCATTCTTCATCTTAATAAACTCAATTTTCTTTTTGAGTAGTTTTACCACTCATGCACAGAACCTTGATACATATGTTAAAGGGAAGCTCTATACAATCGACACAATCACTGTAAGTGGTATCAAAACATTCAGCGATCAAACGGTTATTTCATACAGTGAGCTGAGAAAGGGACAAAAAATTAACATCCCCGGAGATAAGATCAGTTCAATAATTAATAAGCTATGGAACCTTCAGCTTTTTAGTAATATAAATTTTTACATTAACAAAATTGAAGAAGACCGAGTTGCTTTGGAAATCGAAATTGAAGAATTGCCCTCACTGAGTGAAGTGAAAATCAATGGATTAAAAAAGGGGAAAATTGAAGCGCTACTCACTGAAACAGAGCTAAAAGCTGGTAAAAAACTCTCAGAAAGCTTCTTGGCGAATACCAAAAACTACATCACTAACAAGTTTCAAAAAGAAGGGTTTCTCAATACCAAAGTAGCTTTTAACACCATCGAAGACACAATAAATTTGAATAATTTTAAAATGGTGGTCAATATTGATTTGGGTGAGCGGGTAAAAATTAGAGAAATAAACTTTAAAGGAAACGAAGTTTTCAATGATAATAAGCTAAGATCAAAACTCAAAAAAACTAAACAAAAATTTCCCTTGAGATTTTGGAAAAAGTCCAAGTTCATAAAGGAGGATTTTGAAGAAGGGAAACAAAATCTACTGGACTTTTACAAAGAGAGAGGTTATCGTGATGCCAGAATTGTTCAAGACACATTAGTGACCAATGAAGACAATACTATCTCTATCAGTTTTGACATGGAGGAGGGAAACCAATATTACTTTGGAGACATATCTTATTTGGGAAATTCTATTTACACTGATTTTCAACTGAGTCAGGTTTTGGGAATCAAAAAAGGAGATACTTATGATGGGGTATTATTGAAAAAGCGAATTGCCGACGAAAAACCCGATGCAAATGATCTTACAAATTTATACCAAAATAATGGTTACTTATTTTCAAACATCAATGCCGTTGAGGTCAGTGCCGAAAATGACACCATAAACTTTGAAATAAGGGTTTCTGAGGGCAAGCTGGCGAGCTTTAACAAAATTTCTGTGGTAGGAAATACCAAAACCAACGATCATGTGATTTACAGGGAATTAAGGACAAAACCTGGGCAATTGTACAGTAAGGACATGGTCGTCAGAACTGTCAGGGAACTTGGACAGCTAGGCTTTTTTGACGCAGAAAATATTAATCCTGATTTTAAAAATGTAAATCCCAATGCTGGCACAGTTGATATAGAATACGGATTGGCTGAGGCAGGAGCAAGCCAAATTGAACTTCAGGGAGGATATGGAGGTGGAGGATTCATTGGAACTCTTGGCCTTTCCTTTAACAACTTTTCGCTCAAAAATATCTTTGACATCGACACTTATAAACCGCTGCCCATGGGAGATGGGCAAAACCTGAGTTTAAGGCTGCAGGCTAGTCAGTTTTACAGCACATATAGTTTTAGTTTTGCAGAACCTTGGATGGGTGGTCGTGAACCGGTTCAGTTTTCTACATCATTATCCCATACCGTTCAATACCGTTACGATTATCTTACCGGTAGAGCAGATGAAAGCCAATATTTTCAAATAAGCGGTTTAACTCTTGGGTTGGCCAAAAGATTAAAAGTTCCAGATGACTTCTTTACCCTATCCCAGGCCATCGCCTATCAGTATTACGATCTGAACAATTATTACACTGGTTTATTTACTTTTGGAGATGGGAGTGCCAATAACCTTACATATACAATAGCCTTGTCTCGAAATAATACTTTTACCAATCCTATTTTTCCTGTTGGAGGTTCAAAATTTACGATCAGTGGAAAATTAACCCCACCATACTCCCTGATCAATGGAATTGATTTTAGCAATTTAGAAAACCGTAAAGAGTTTCAATTGCCCAACGGAGAACCAGATACGGCCAAAATAGATCAAGAAAAATTCAGATGGTTAGAGTACTACAAACTAAAATTCAGTGGAGAGTGGTATACCAGTATAATTGGAAAGCTCGTCTTTAAGGCCCAGACTGACTTTGGTTTTATCGGGGCCTATAATCAAGAACGTGGAAGCATCCCATTTGAAAGATTCTACCTCGGTGGAGACGGAATGCAAAGTTATGCACTGGATGGTCGAGAAACAATTGCCTTAAGGGGTTACAAAAACCAATCTCTCTCCAGTAGGGATGGATCTTTATTATACAACAAATTTACCTTTGAACTACGGTATCCAATTACTTTAAAACCAAGTGCCTCCATTTTTGCGCTATCCTTTTTAGAGTCCGGAAATGGATATAATAGCTTTAGAGACTTTAATCCTTTCAACTCCAAACGCTCTGCTGGAATGGGAGTACGAATTTTTATGCCTGCCTTTGGATTACTCGGCATCGATTTTGGATATGGATTTGACAGCTCAAACACCAACAATGATATTGCAAATGGTTGGGAAACGCATTTCATTATTGGACAACAATTTTAAAAAGTAACCCAATGGGGCTTAAAATAATCTGCAAATTTGAGCGTTTATATGAATAAATTAAGTCCCGTAGCATCATGAAAATAAAATTTTTCTTTTCTACAGTTTTCTGTATTTTTTCCCTAGCAGTTCAAGCTCAAAGAGGAGCACGTATTGCCTATATTGATATGAATATTATCTTGAGTAAAAACAATGAATTTAGGACTGCCAATCAGTTACTGGATGAAAAAATTGCCAAATGGAAAAAAGAAATTGAATTAAAAAAAATCCAACTTAAACGCATGGAAGATCAATTTTCAGGCGAAAAAATTTTATTGACCACCGAACTTATCGCTGACCGAGAATTAGAAATAAAAGATTTTGCCTCAGAAATGGTTTTACTACAAGAGAAAAGATTTGGGCCAAATGGTGACATGATGATTCAAAAAAATCAACTTTTAAAACCAGTCCAAGACCAAGTGTTGAGTATCGTTCAAGATATTGCCAAGGAGAGAAAATACGATTTTGTTTTTGACCGATCTTCTGATATAATTATGTTGTATTCGGCAAAAAATTACGATATTAGCGAC
>CAJWLL010000059.1 GCA_913043275.1 uncultured Flavobacteriaceae bacterium
TTAAAAAACTTTATTACGGCAGCTACCAATATTTCATCAATGATTTTAGCATTTTCAACTAAAGGATCCAGATTACTAGCCAAAAACCCAGTATCAATCTTTCCATTAGAAAACGAATTATTATTCAGTATCTTCAATAAAAATATGATGTTAGTAGCGATACCCTGTACGTTAAATTCATTTAATGAGTTAATTTTTTTACGGATGGCCTCATTTCTGTCTTTTCCATGAATAATCAGTTTTGCTATCATTGGATCATAAAAGGGTGTTACGACAGCACCTTCATAGATCCCATGGTCAAGACGGGTTTCACCTGAAACAAAATGCGTTGCATTTTTTGGAAAACTAATTTCAGAAATTTTTCCTATAGATGGCAAAAAATCATTTTGAGGGTCCTCCGCATAGATCCTGCTTTCTATAGCATGGCCGAGACATTGAATATCTGTTTGCTTAATATTTAATGGATTTCCAGAAGCAATATCCAATTGTAATTCCACAAAATCTAACCCTGTAATGGCTTCGGAAACTGGATGCTCCACCTGTAACCTAGTGTTCATTTCCATGAAGAAAAATTCATCTTCCTTATCTTCAGAAGAAGAGCTTACCAAAAATTCTACTGTTCCAGCCCCAGAATAATTAATTTCTTTTGCAACTTTTAAAGCTGTCTCGTAGAGACTCTCTTTTATCTCTCCTGACAAAAAGGGTGCTGGCGCCTCTTCGATGAGCTTTTGATATCTTCTTTGAATAGAACATTCACGTTCGAAGGTATGGATACAATTGCCGAAATCATCTGCAAAAACTTGAACTTCTATGTGTCTCGGTGCCTCGAAATATTTCTCTAAAATAATTTGATCGTCTCCAAACACCGCCAAACTTTCACTCTTCGCAGCCTCCAATTCTGACAAAAAATTTTCAGAGGAAGTAACCAAACGCATTCCCTTTCCACCTCCACCCGCTCTAGGTTTGATTAATATTGGGAATTCAACTTCTAAAGCCTTTGAATATAGAAAGTCATGCGACTGAATATTCCCATGGTAACCTGGAATGACAGGAATCTCAGATGCCATTGCCATATCTTTTGCCTGATCCTTCATACCCATAAGCCTAATTGTTTCAGGCTTTGGGCCAATAAATTTTAACCCGTTCTCTAAAACCATGCTGGCAAACTCAGGATTTTCCGACAAAAACCCATATCCCGGATGAATCGCCTCTACATTATTTTCGATAGCTACATTTAATATTGCTTCCATTGATAAATAACTTTGTTTAATGTCAGCCGGACCAATTAAAACAGACTTATCCGCCATTTTCGTATGCTTTGAGCCAATATCTGCTTCTGAATGTACCGCAACAGTTTCAATCCCCAGACGCTTACATGTAGATATTATTCTGCATGCGATTTCACTCCGATTAGCTATTAGAATTTTTTTAAACATCAGTAAGCGCTCTACATTCGAAAAATACCAAAGTTTGTCTCCCCTATGGGTGCATTCAGAGCAGCACTTAAACTTAAACCAAGAATGTCTCGGGTTTTTTTCAAATCTATTATTCCATCATCCCAAAGGCGAGCTGATGCATATATTGGATCGCTTTGTTTTGAAAACATATCGAGTATCGGTTTTTTGAAATCCTCTTCCTCTTCTTTAGGCCAATCGATTTTATTTTTAAGATAGTTATCTCTTTTAATAGTAGCTAAAACACTAGCTGCTTGCTCACCTCCCATAACTGAAATTCGACTATTAGGCCAAGTCCATAAAAAACGTGGCGAATACGCACGCCCGCACATTCCATAGTTACCTGCTCCAAAAGATCCTCCAATTATAAAAGTAATTTTTGGAACGGAAGTTGTGGCAACTGCAGTAACTAATTTAGCCCCGTCTTTTGCTATGCCTTGAGTTTCATACTTCTTCCCCACCATAAAGCCCGTGATGTTTTGCAAGAAAACCAAGGGGATTTTTCTTTTGCTACATAATTCAACGAAGTGCGCACCTTTTAATGAACTTTCAGAAAATAAAATTCCATTGTTCGCTATGATTCCGACTGGAATGCCATGCACATGTGAAAAACCACAGACTAAAGTTTCTCCATAATGCTTTTTGAATTCGTCAAACCTTGATCCATCTACTACTCTGGCAATTACTTCTCTGACATCGTAAGAGACTTTCAAATCGAAGGGAACAACACCATAAAGTTCACTTGGGTCATACAAAGGGTCCTCCGAAGGAATTTTATTTATTTGATATTTTTTTACTTTATTAATATTACCCATTGCTTCTCTTGCAATTTCTAAAGCGTGGCTGTCACTTTCAGCAAAATAATCAGCCACCCCTGAGTGATGCGTATGGACTTTGGCTCCGCCAAGTTCTTCTGCTGAAACTACTTCACCAGTTGCAGCTTTAACCAGCGGTGGTCCTCCAAGAAAAATAGTTCCTTGATTTTTCACTATTATAGTCACGTCTGACATGGCAGGAACATATGCCCCTCCAGCTGTACATGAACCCATTACAACTGAGATCTGAGGAATTCCTGCTGCACTCATTTGAGCTTGATTAAAAAAGATTCTACCAAAGTGATCCCTGTCAGGAAAAACTTCATCTTGGCTAGGAAGATTGGCTCCTCCACTATCTACTAAATAGATGCAGGGGAGATTATTCTCCATAGCAATTTCCTGAGCCCTCAGATGTTTCTTTACAGAAATTGGAAAATAAGTTCCTCCTTTAACAGTTGCATCATTACAGACTACCATTGCCTCGCAACCATTCACCCTGCCTACACCTGCTATAACACCACCGCTGGGCACCGATTCATCGTAAAGGGCTTCACCTGCAAACTTTCCTACTTCAAGAAAAGGTGACCCCATATCTAATAAATTTGCTATACGGTCTCTAGGTAACAATTTTCCACGAGAAAGGTGCTTCTCTCTAGAGGTAGCTCCTCCCCCTTTATCAATTTCTAATGCTGTCACTTCTACTTTTTTAAAAAGTTCAAGATTGCTCTTTTTATTAAGTAAAAATGTTTCAGAATTAGTATTTATTTGAGATTTTAATGTAGCCATTACCTCATGATTTCCATAAGTT
>CAJWLL010000060.1 GCA_913043275.1 uncultured Flavobacteriaceae bacterium
TCAGGCAAGCCTGGATATGCCTACTGGCAAAACAAGGCAGACTACATAATTGATGTGGAGCTTGACACCTTGTCTAACGTAGTAATGGGAAAAGAAATAATCAAATACACAAATAATAGTCCTGACAAGCTTGATTTTCTTTGGCTTCATCTTGATCAAAACCTTTTTATAGCGGAATCTAGGGGAAATGCACTAATTCCTATAGAAGGCAGTCGAAATGGAACAAAAGGGCAGTTTTTTGATGCTGGATTTAAGATTTCTGCCGTTCAGCTTATCACAGGAAAGGGGAGAAATAAAAAAATTACTGATGCAAAGTTTATAATTAATGACACAAGAATGAGGGTGAGTCTTCCTGATGGCTTAGAGTCAAAAGGTGGAACCGTTTCATTAAAAATTGACTTCTCATTTATTTCCCCAAACTATGGGTCTGACAGAATGGGTATTCTTGAAACTAAAAACGGAAAGATATACTCTATGGCACAATGGTACCCTAGAATGTGTGTTTATGATGACGTAAAGGGGTGGGATAACCTGCCCTACTTAGGACAGGGAGAGTTTTATCTTGAATACGGTGATTTCAACGTTAATATTACTGTTCCAGCCAACCAGATTGTGTTCTGCCCTGGAGAATTGTTAAATCCCCTAGAAACATATACTCTAGAACAGCTTGACCGTTGGGTTTTGGCAGAAAGCAGTGATGACGCGGTTGTAATTAGGTCTGCTGAAGAGGTGAATGACCCTTTATCAAGACCACAAAATAAAAAAATGTTGACTTGGCGATTTAAAATGGAGAATACTAGAGACGTCTCCTGGGCTGCTTCTTCTGCGTTTGTTGTAGATGCTGCTAAAATAAACTTGCCAAGTGGTAAAAAATCTACTGCTGTTTCTGCTTATCCCGTTGAGAGCATTGGAGACAATGGTTGGGAGCGCTCCACAGAGTATACCAAAGCGTCTGTTGAATATTACTCTGAAGATTGGTTTGAGTACCCATACCCTTATGCTATAAATGTAGCTAGCAATGTACTTGGAATTGAATACCCTGGAATTTCTTTTTGCAGCTTTCAGTCAAAGGGAAGTAGGCTTTGGGGAGTAACAGATCACGAAATAGGTCATAATTGGTTTCCTATGATTGTAGGGACAAACGAAAGGCTTTATGGCTGGATGGATGAAGGGTTTAACACTTTGGTTAATTACCTTAGCACCGAAAGGTTTAATGATGGGGAGTATCGGTCAAGAAAACCACGAATTCGAATGTTTGGAAAATACTTAGCCTCTAGCGATATAGAGCCATTAATAACTTATCCTGACAATCTTGTAGAACGTAATATGGGTGTTCAATACTATAAAACTGCAATGGTTTTGGGTTTGTTAAGAAATAGTGTTCTTGGTGAAGAAATGTTTGATGATGCGTTCAAACAATATATTGAAAGGTGGGCTTATAAACACCCTACCCCTTATGATTTTTTTAGAACCATTGAAGATGTTTCTGGAGAAGACCTTTCTTGGTTTTGGAGATCGTGGATCTACAACAATTGGTCTTTAGATCAATCCGTAATTGATGTTTCCTATCTAGGCGATTCAGCTGAAAATGATGCTGTCATTACTATCGCGAACATGAAAGAAGCTCCTATGCCTGTAGTTGTTGAAATAACTACTGAGAGTGGGGTTGTAAATAGAAAAACCCTTCCTGTAGAAATATGGAAGAAAGGGCCTGAGTGGTCCTTTGGGGTTAACTATAATGAGAAAATTAAAAAAGTTGTTTTAGATCCTGATTTTGAATATCCTGACATTAATGGGGAGAATAATGTTTGGGAAGCAAAAGAGTAAACTATAAGGTTAAAAAATATATTATAGTTGGAGGAAAAGAAAGAATACAAAATAACTCTATCCATCTGCTTGCTTTTTCCTTAGAATGCCAATAGGCGAGAAAAATCAAGGGTATTTGAAAAGGAAGCCTAATTAAAGCGGCACCCCTTGTTCCTTGAAATGCTGCTTGAGCCTCTTGTGAAAAAACCAAATAAATATTTGCAGGAAAAACAAGAAAAAGCAAAATTATAATCAATACCCCTCCTTGTCTTCTGTATTTTTTTACTAGCAAAAGGGCTCCTCCTGTAATTTCAACCAGCCCCGTAAAATAAACGGCCGCTTCCCTAAAGTAAATAAAAGGAGGGGTTATGGCGATAAAGGTCTCAGGATCTGTAAAGTGCTTTATTCCGACTGTTATATACATAAGCCCTAAAGTAGTTGCTGCAATAGATTTGTAATATTGTATATACTTGGAAAATTTTTTCATAAGGAAGTTAGAGTTGCCGACTAAATTTTATTTGGCACGATTTTGTGTCTAAATTATAATAAAAATCATGAAAAAACTTAGCTTAATTTTATTCCTTTTTAGTTGTTCCTTAATTTTTGGGCAGCAAAAAGTAGACGTCAGTGCTAGCAATATAAAATGGACAGGATCACAAATCTCCGGGAAGAGCCACTTTGGAAGTCTCAAATTCAAAACAGGAAATATTACGATAAAAAATAATGTAGTTGAATCTGGTATTTTTGTTGTTGATATGACGAGCCTGAGTGTAGATGACCTTGAAGGCCGTGGAAAAAAATCATTAGAAGGCCATCTAAATTCTGATGATTTTTTTTCAGTTGAATCTTTCCCCACATCAAGCCTAACGATTAGCTCTGGTAAACAGAGTGGTCCTAGCAGCTTTGATGTCTCAGGAACACTTACCATAAAAGGAGTGTCACAAAGGGTAAGTTTTTCTCTCAACTTAGAAGAAAACAACTCTGCGAGCGCGAAACTTACTTTTGATAGATCAAAATTTAATGTAAGGTATGGTTCTGG
>CAJWLL010000061.1 GCA_913043275.1 uncultured Flavobacteriaceae bacterium
GACCCTCTGATTAACAGTCAGATGCTCTAACCAACTGAGCTAAGGAGGAATTTATTAATCGTGGGCAAATATATATAATATTTTTAAAATTTAATTTTATTTATAGATCTAAACCTTTAAATAAAAATATTAAATAGTTTATAAATATCATTTCCATTTGCAAAAATAACCAATGACATGAGAATTATAAAACCTATAATTTGAACTCTCTCAAGAAATTTGTCTGACGGTTTTCTTCCAGAAATCATTTCGTAAATCAAAAACATTGCATGACCCCCGTCTAATGCAGGAATTGGCAGCAAGTTTAAAACTCCCAACATAACAGACAATATGGCTGTAGTATTCCAAAATGCCCCCCAATCCCAAGAAGGTGGAAATATATTACCAATTGCAAGAAAACCTCCTAATCCCTTGTAAGCTCCAGTACTCGGGTTAAAAATTGCTATAAATTGTTCCAAATAAAAACCGAAAAAAGACACAAAGTTATTTATCCCAACTCCGATACTTTGAAAAAATGAATATTGAATAGTTGAAACTTCAAGCAATCCTAATTTAATGTTATCAGCCATTGATGCTCCATGCATGATTCCTAATTTTCCTTCAGCATCAACATTTAAAGTTTTTTGTATTGTAAAAGATCCACGTGATAACTCTACTTCAATGGTCGTGTTTCTGTTTTCTGATAAGACAGGAATCACTTCATCGACATAATTAATTTTTTTATCATTAATTGAAGTAATTCTATCCCCTTTTTGAATATCATATGTTTTGTTTAGAGAACCATCCAAAACATCTTGTATTACAAATGGCATTCTAAGTTCAAATGTTGTTGTGTTTTCTTGAGATGAAAGCCTGCCAAGAAAATCTTTGGGTAGAGAAACTTCCACAAACTCTCCGCTTCTTTCAACTTGGTAAACAGACGCGCTAATAATGGATTTTCTTAACTCAGAATATGTTGAAAGCTCATTGTCATCTACACTTATTATTCTATCACCAGTTTCAAATCCAATTTCATTTAATAATGGGTTTTCAATTAGAAAACCATCTTTAATTGAGTTAAGTGGTATTGATGTGTTTCCATAATTATATGCTAGTCCAATGTATATGACGATTGCAAGAATAAAGTTAATCGTAACTCCACCTAACATAATAATCAATCTTTGCCAGGACGGTTTAGACCTAAATTCCCATGGTTTTGGATCTTCTTTCATTTGATCTTTATCCATGCTTTCATCTATCATCCCAGCTATTTTTACATAACCCCCTAAAGGAAGCCATCCAATCCCATAAACTGTTTCTCCAATTTTCTTTTTAAAAAGAGAGAACTTGACATCAAAAAATAGATAAAACTTTTCAACCTTGGTTTTAAAAAACTTTGCTGGTAAATAATGGCCTAGCTCATGTAGGACAATTATTAAGGAAAGGCTTAAAAAGAATTGTACAGTTTTAATAAAAATTTCCATAAAAAATTTTCTGTGATATAGCTGACAAAAGTAGTCTAATAAAAACTTGTACCAAAATTATTTTACCAAAAGGGTCTTGTAAATATATCCTTCAAAATTATCAAAACGTATAATATATTTTCCCTTGCTTAAAGTTGAAATTTTAATAGTATCTGAATATGGGATTTCTAAAATTTTTTTACCATTAATATTATAGATTGTTAACTGTTTAATTATAAGATTTTCAGGTTTAATTATCTTAAATTCGTTTGATGCCGGTATTGGATAAATACTTACTTTTTCGTGAATTAAACTTGTATTTAATCCCAATGTAACATAGTTGTTTTTTGAAATTATATCATTAAACGGATCAAATTCTATACTTTCAACATCAAAGGAAACTGGAAATGAAAAGGATTGATCATTTTGAGTTAAGATAAAGTTTGCCAGAGATTCCTGATCATCGAATCCAATTAATTTGATAGTTATTGGTCCTTCAAAAAAATCTACAGATGAGTGGCTTTGTGATTGTGAGACCTCTAAAGTAATATTCCCTTGAGAATTATGACTCCAATTAATTTGATATGATGGATAACCTTCTCCAAAGATCCAATCATCAAAAAACTCTGTAACGTCCTCTCCAGAGGATGTTTCAATAATACTTTTCAAATCATCAGTTTTTGCATAACTGAAAGATAAATCCTCGTTAGAAAGATAGTCTCTCAAAGCTTGGAAAAAAGGGTCATCTCCTAATTTTTTTCTCAACATGTGTAAAACCATTGCTCCCTTACTGTAAGAAAGCCTACTACTGAAAACTCTGGCTACAGTGGTATCATTATTGGAGATGTACACTGAACCCGAAGGTTGCGCAGTAATTGAATTTATCCTAGATTGTTTCCAGCTAGTAAATGAATTATCTGTCTCAAAATTTTCAACAACTAAGCCAGATAAATATGTGGCAAACCCTTCATTAAGCCAAATATCTTTCCAGCTTCCACAAGTAATTTTATTTCCAAACC
>CAJWLL010000062.1 GCA_913043275.1 uncultured Flavobacteriaceae bacterium
CATGGATCACCGTCTCTCCAAATGCTAAGTTTATTCCTGCATTTTTTCTTATTGGTCTGCATCTTTACAATATGAAATATTGTCAATGTGAGAGTAATGAATGTTGCGAAACTGCTTAAACACTTAAGGTTAATAATATGAAAGAAAAAGAATTCCCTGTTTTAAAAGTCACTAATGTAGATTGGGATAAAGATCATGATGAAATTGAAAAATTACCAACTGAATTTGAATTACAATGGAGTTCAAAAAGTTGGACAGTTGATGAAGTTAGTGATTGGATAAGTAAAAAATTTGATTGGGTTTTTAATAGTTTAAGTATTGATCAAGTCGGTACATGGGAAGATAGTGGGTGTAGTTGTTGTGCTGGCGGATGTGCTTGTTGTTAATTAAAATTTAGTAAATAATCTAAAAATTAATTTTATACCTTAAGTTTATTCCTCTCCCTGGCTCAGGCATAATCATTTTTATCTTCGATAAATGATTATAATAAGTTTCATTTAAGATGTTTGTTACCTGGAATATTATTTGATGAATATTTTCATTTTTGCTAAATGTGTAAGAGCAGTTGTAATTTAATAACTTGTAACCCTCCGTAGGATATTCAAACTCCCCAAGTTTATTTTGATCAGATACTAAAATTGTTTCCAAGGTATTATTTAGAAATAGGACTCTCTTTTCTAACTGAATTCTAAGCAGGTCGGGAGGTATATATGCTAGTGGTTTTTCATTCTCTAAATCTAATCCTCTGCAAATTGATGCATTACCCAATAAATCAAAATATTTTAGATTTAATCTAATACTTGGCTCAAGCCCTTGGATTAATGTCTCCTTGCCATAGAGTTTGTACTTATAAAGCCATCCAGCAGAACCGCTACCCCATTCAATCCAGGTTGCTCCTGGTTCATAGCCATCTCCTTCTTTTTGAAGTACGTGAAAGTTATTACTGTAATTTATGTAACTAGTTAGTTTTAGTTCATAGCTACCACCAACAAAGGATGTTGTATTTTCAAAGCCTATTGTATTTTCTTGTTCAAGGTTAGGCTCACCAATCTCATAGGAATAGGTACCAAGGTGTGGACCGTCTGAATAAAGATCTTCGATCCTTGGCGCTCGGCTTGTATAAAGGATATGGTTGTATATTGAAATGTTATCCCAATTTTTTAGAGTAGATGCTCCAAATGATGCTAGTAAGTAATTTCGTTTTCCGACATCCTCTGGATTAATATTTGAAAAGAAAGTATCATCGGCGCTAGGATTGATTGAACGATATTCTACTCTACCAGAAAATTGGAATTTTTTATTGGTAAGACTTAGAGTGTGTACTCCAAATAAAGATAATTTTGTTTCGCTGGTATTGGGAGTCCATATAAAACCTTTGGTAAGATAATCCCTATTTTGAAAGTTTGCACCAACTTTAAGATTTTTACTTGTAAGTAGAGCATTGAAATAAATAATATTTTGGCGAAGGTCCACAGAAGCATAGTTTGAGCCCTTCACAAATTCTTTGTGACCATATCTAATATATCCCTGTTCAAGATCAAGAATGTTAAATGACATAAAATTTATATCGCTATGATATTTTAGTTTTTGTGTTTGATTTTTCAGATCAAGATCAACGCCATTAATATGCCCTTCAGGGCTTCCTGGAATCCCATAGTCCATTGCAAAATCTTTTATTTCTAAGCTGAGAAAATCTTTTTCTCTAAACTTAGTTAAACCAAGTGTTAGGTCACTTTTTTCTAACGCAGTATTTTTCAGAGTACCTAACGGAGAGGACTGATTGTTCGCTGATCTATTATTTAAAGATATTGATAGTTGATAGCTATTCAGGGGAATATTGATATCAGAACCTATCAAATCCGACTGATTAGAACTTTCATGTCCAAACATTAGTCTATAGCTGGTTGATGACAATTTTTTGTGGTTATTAAAAGGTGTTATGATGTTAATTATTCCAGCAATAGTGTTTGAACCATACGCGAGAGTTTCTGGGCCTCTCAAAACCTCAACACCATCTGCTGCAGAAATTTCCATACTCACAGCATGATCGGCAGTAGTGTTGGACATATCGCCAAGTTCAAATCCATCACTAGTAATTAAAAACCTATCACCAGAATATCCTCTCAATATAGGTCTTTGTGTTGCCTGGCCTGAAGATCTGATTCCTATACCTGACTCTCCAGATAAAGTAGTCGCAAGATCGCTAATTATATTTTTTTCTAATTTATTGCCAATCATTGAAATTGAAGAAGGGGCAACATCCTTTTTGCTCTCTTTATGAGAATGGACTGTTATCCCGCTCATCTGGATTGTTTTTGGATT
>CAJWLL010000063.1 GCA_913043275.1 uncultured Flavobacteriaceae bacterium
TTCAGAAAAAATCCCTTCCGCTTCATGGTAAATATTTGGGATTAGCTTTAAGAAACCTTGTTGTTTTTTTTCCGACATTGATGGCCACGCTTGATTTCCAATCCAAAACTTAAGAAAAATTTCTGCAAACCTTTCCCAATCATGGTTCTTATGACAAATTTTTAATGTTTCACCAAGATTTCTAGACATTGAATATGCATTTGGTTGTTTTTCCCGGTCAAATAAAAAAAATGGGTTTGGTTCCAATAAAATTAAGTTTTTTATTTTATCTTGATATTCAAGAGCTGCTCGCATTGCTACCGATCCACCATATGAATGCCCAATAAAGGAAATTGGTTCATCGAACCTCTTGAGCAATGGTTTGAATAAATTTACCTGATCCAGTAAGACTTGGGGACCTTTTTTCTTACTCCATTTGGAGGTTAAACCATAGCCATATAAATTTACTGAAATTAGGGTAAAACTCTTTTCTAATTTATCTATGAGGGCTTTCCATTGGTGTAATGAGCTCGCAGTCGAGTGTATGAGCACAACAGGAGGGCCATTTCCTTTTGTTTCATACTCAAGTATAGTATCTTTAGTTTCGTGGATCATCCTTCAATTACTATTATTCCTAACTGCCGTAATCAAACCAATCCTAGTGTAGAACGACATAGATTTAACACTCCAAATATCCGGCATGCTTTTTGTATTTTCGTAAATCAAATTAAAGCTAAACTTCCTATTTTTAAATTTACTAGGGTCAAACCCTTCTAAAAAAGTGAACAGACCTTGGCAATGCATATGACCATCGATTAGCTTTTTTTTCTGGAAATCAACTGAGATTAAGGACTGTCCCTCTGAAACCTTTTTAGTTCCTAAACAAAGTTGACCTGACTTCCGTCTCTTCAGCATCCAATAGGTCACCGTTAATGGATCGATAGAACCTTGGAGTTGATATGGATCTATCGCAAAAGGATTATCTCTAGGTTTTGGAAGGACTTCATAATGGGACAATCGATTATTTTTATAACGAATGCGGGATTGCTTACTATTAAGTAAGCTTTTCCATTTCGATAATACTTCCTTAGGTCTTAAATCATTCCAGCTTGAAACCCTGCCATGCACACCACTGACCACTTTGATCTTAGTAAACATACCTAATATTCCAGTACTCTCAAAAACTGAGGAAACCTGATATTTTCGATTTTGCTCTTCTGAAACCATCTCAAATGAACCAAATGAAATACCTTTTGTAGATAGATTAAATGAGAACTCTTCTGCATAAAGTACCCCGCAAAAAAATGTAAAAGATAATACAAAAAGTGAATTCAAAGGATAACTAGTTAGGGCTATAGATCTTATATTTTTAGACATTAATTAATTCTCTGAAATTTTTTTGTTAATCAAAGAGGCCCAGAATTTGTAAAAATGATTACTTGGATGAAATCCGTCTTCAGCAATCATCTCCTCTCCTAATGGTAGATTAATTCTGACATATTCACATAGAGGGTCCTCTCGACAAAAATTGAACAAAAGTTCTTCAAATAGGTTTGCCTTTAGAAATAAAACGAGACGTAGTGGATTTGGAATAATTCTCAACCTGCCAAAAGGTGGCATACCACAAAATATTATTTTTTTTATTTCAAATTTTGTCCTTAGCAAGAAGTTTAATTTAATTAATTCTCTATTCCATTTTTCACATGATACCCCGGACGTTATGTCATTTACTCCTATTGAGACAACTGCAATGTCAAATTTAAGAGTATTCTGTACATAAAGTAAGCTAATCAGATCAGATGTCCTTAATCCAGACTTTGCAATAATTTTCCAATTGCACTGGTTGGTCTTACTGAGAAGCTTTACTAAATGTCCAGCGAGTGAATCATTTACATATTGTACCCCAACGCCACAAGCTGAGGAGTCACCAATTATTAAAACTTTTAAGTTATGAGGCCCCGACCCCTCTGTGCCTTTCCTTACTCCTGAGGCTTCAGGAAGCTTTAGAGCACGTTCACGAAGTATTTTCCCTTGCCAACTTATGACTGGAAGCAAAAAAAGCTGAAAAATATTATGAAAAAATGAATAAATTTTTATTTTTGTATTCATACCGGTAATGCTTTATCAAATATACTCTTTTTTATTTCTCTCTGTTTTATAAAATTTTCTACCTTGAGAACTCATATTTATT
>CAJWLL010000064.1 GCA_913043275.1 uncultured Flavobacteriaceae bacterium
CAAGTTTCGCACCCATCAAAAACTTTTGTGTCCTTCAGTCTATTTTCCACCAAAAGTTTGATGCAATCATCCAATTTTTCAGGAATTATTTTTGCCTCCATTAAAACAACATAAGACATAACAATTTCAATAAACTGTAATCATTATTATTTCAAGACGGAATAGCTTTTGCCGTTCGACCTAAAATCCAAAGTTTATTTTTTAAAATAGCTTCATATTGACCAGCCGCTCTCTCCAATTATTCTCAAGTCCCTAGCCTTGAATTTTAAACATGCAAGAATGCTCAACATAGTTGAGCACATCAAAAGACCGACCACTGGCAGAATATTAAGACCGTTCATTGCATTGGCTTGGAAATATGTAATCGGTGAAAACATTGCAAATGATTTCAAATCAGGTATTGCTGCAGACAAGGATGTAACAATGAATCCAGCTAAGACCAAAATACCAGTAGTCATAGCAGCGGATGATCTGGAAGGCATAATTAGACTTAAAAAAAGTGCAAAAGTTGCAAAAAAAAGAGTCACTGCAAAAACAGAATAATACGGCAAAATGAGTTGTCCTCCGGAAAAGTCAAGAGAGTCACTTTTTAGAACACCAATTAATAATCCGAGCCATCCAAATAATATGATGGTGAAGATGCTTAAAATCATAGAAGTAAGGCGACCAATAAACAAAGTTGTCCTGCTAGTCGGGTATGACATCAATAGATCTAGATACCCCTTTTCCTCATCACCCACTAACATACCGCTTCCCGCAATAGCCCCAAAAAGACCCAACATCACAGGTATAAATGAAAAGTATCTTTGAGAAATATATCCCTGAGGAGTAAGCATTTCTTCAGCCAGCTCACCTCCGATAAAACTTTTTATGATAGGACTTAATCCACGTATGATTGGTCTTATTTGTTTCTCATTTTCAGCAACAAGGTCGTAAAATGGTAATGTTATTACCCCTAAAATTAATAATGGTATAGCCCAACCTAGTATATGTTTTAAAGACCTTAAATAACTATGTTTAAATACGATAAAGACAAACATTATTTAGATATATTATCTTTTTGATCACATAGTAAATGTGAGGTGCTGTAGTAGGAAAAAAATAATTCTTCAATTCCCTCACTAGTTGTTTCCAATTTATCTACATTGTACTTAGATAAGAACTTTAAAAAGCTACTCATAGATCCTTGAACCTGAAAAATCATTGTTTGTTCATCACTAAAAGAGTGCTTTAGAAAGACATTAGTTAACACTTTCAAATCATTAGAATTTGGAATGTTACCTTTAAAAGACGCTTTTACGGATATGGTGGAGTCATTGGTTAGGCCAGAAGTTTTTTGAATATCAACAATTGATCCATTACGAACTATAGCAAAGCGATCGGTTACTGATTTTATCTCTGAAAAAATGTGTGAAGAGAAAAAGATAGTCGATCCTTCATTTTTAGCTTCATGGACAATTTCTATGACTGATTTTTGAATTAATGGATCAAGTCCGCTTGTAGGTTCATCCAACAAAAGAAGGTCTGGCGAGTGCATAAATGCTGCGACAATCCCAATTTTCTGTTTATTTCCCTTTGATAGGTTCTTTATCTTTGGATTTAAATCTAGTTTAAGGCGCTCACATAACAAGTAAGCTTTTTTTGCGATTTTTGAATCATCACCTCTTAATTCGGTAAAATACTTTATCAGCCATTTAACAGTAACATTTTCATCTAGCCTAAGCTCTCCTGGAAGGTAGCCACACAGTCTCCGGATTTTGACAGAATTCTTACTGGGATTGAGACCAAATACAGAAATCTCACCTTGAGTAGGCCTAATTAAATCCAGAAGTATTCTTATAAATGTTGTTTTACCTGCTCCATTAGGACCTAAAAAGCCAAATATCTCTCCCTTATTCACTTCAAGATTTAAATTTTCTAAAGCCAAATGAGAACCATAATATTTGGTTAAGTTTTTTGAAAATATTGCAAAATTTGTTTTTTTCAATTTTTAAAAAACGTAACAGGATTCATCATAATATCGATTTGAAAACTAACCGAAATCAGCTAGCAGATTTCAGTTTTTCAATAATCTCAAAAATAAACTTTTTAAAACCAAAAAA